>NZ_JAIUGP010000021.1:0-103649 GCF_020164655.1 Mesorhizobium sp. AD1-1 | reverse complement strand
CCGCCCCCCCCCCCCCCCCCCCCCCCCACGCCGAAATTTTGGCGACCGCCTTGCCGCCGCCCTGGACCTATATCGCCACGGCGCAAGCCTATGATGACGAGATGCGTGAGCGCATCGCGTTGCACCGGTCGCGGCGCGGCGAAGGCTGGACGACCATCGACGCACCGCTCGATCTCGCCGGCGCGCTTGCCGCCTTGCCGGACGATCGGCCGGTGCTTGTCGACTGCCTGACGCTGTGGCTGACCAACCATATGCTGGCCGAACACGATCTGGACCTTGAATGCCGGCGATTGGCGGAGGTGTTGTCGCGGCCGCGCGGCCCCTGGTTCGTGGTGTCCAATGAAGTCGGACAAGGCATCGTGCCGGACAATGCACTGGCGCGCCGCTTTCGCGATGCCGCCGGCCGGCTCAACCAGCAGGTCGCGGCGATTGCCGATACGGTGCTGCTGATGGTGGCGGGGCTGCCGCTCAAGGTGAAATGATATGACCGATATCGACAATAAGGACGAAGAGCGCCACCGCGCCAAGATGGCCAAGCGCAAGGCGGTGCAGGATGCCGAGGTGGCGAGCAAGACGGTCGAGAAGGGGTTGCTGATCGTCAACACCGGCCCGGGCAAAGGCAAGACCACGGCCGCCTTCGGGCTGGCGCTGCGGATGCTCGGCTACGGCAAGCGCGTCGGTGTCGTCCAGTTCATCAAGGGCAAGTGGCACACCGGCGAGAAGGACGCCTTCGCCGCCTTCGGCGACCGTGTCGTGTGGCACGCGATGGGCGAGGGGTTCACCTGGGAAACCCAGGATCTGAAGCGCGACATCGCTGCCGCCGAAGCCGCCTGGGCCAAGGTGCTCGAACTGATGGCCGATCCGTCGATCAGCCTGCTGGTGCTCGACGAATTGAACATTGCGCTGCGCTACGACTATCTCGATCTCGACAGAGTGGTTGGCGCGCTAAAAGCGCGGCGCGAGGGCCTGCATGTCGTTGTCACCGGCCGCAACGCCAAGCCGGCGCTGGTCGAGGCCGCAGACCTCGTCACCGAAATGAGCGTGACCAAGCATCATTTTTCCGCCGGCGTGAAAGCGCAGCAGGGGATCGAGTTCTGAGTGTTCCTCAACCTCCCCAGACGGGGGAGGGTGAGGGTGAGGTTAGGTCACAACGATGACAACGACCGAAACCAACCCGAACAGAGCGATCAGCAGATAGTCGGCGACGCGATAGAGTTTCAGCGCCTGCCTGATGTCGAGGCTGTCGGCTTCACGCCGCCCACCTTCGCCCATGAAGACGTCGTCGACCAGCACGCCGCCATAGAAGCGCGGCCCGGCGAGCGCCAGGCCGAGCGCACCGGCCATCGCCGCTTCCGGCCAGCCGGCATTGGGCGAGCGATGTTTTTTCGCGTCGCGCCGCACCGCATGCCAGGCTTTTTTCGCATCAGCGCCTTTGACGAAGAATGCCGCCAGCACGATCAGAAGCGCCGTCAGCCGCGACGCCGGCAGGTTGATCCAGTCGTCGAAGCGCGCCGCCGCCCAGCCGAACGCCTCGTGGCGCGGGGTGCGGTGGCCGATCATCGAATCGGCGGTGTTGGCGGCCTTGTAGGCGGCGCCGCCGGCCAGGCCGCCGACGCCGGTCCAGAAGGCAGGGGCGACGATGCCGTCGGAAAAGTTCTCGGCCAGGCTCTCGATCGCCGCGCGGCAGACACCGGCCCTGTCGAGCGTTTCAGGGTCGCGACCGACGATCCGCGAAACGGCAAGGCGGGCCAAAGCAAGGCCGCCGGTGTCGAGGGCGTCAGCCACCGCCTCGACATGCTCATAGAGGCTCCTCTGCGACAGCAGCGACGTTGCCAGAAGGGCTGTGATGACCAGGCCCATGGGAACGAACCAGAACAGGATCTGTACGCTGAGGCCGATCACCGCCGGCACCAGCACGATGACCAGCAGCGCCTGGACACCGCGCTTGCGACGCAGCGCGTCGGGATCAGTGGCGCGGTTGAGCCTGCGGTCGAGAAAGGATATCAGCCTGCCGAACCACGTCACCGGATGGCCGATGGCGCGAAACAGCCAGTCGGGATAACCGAGGGCGAATTCGACGACCAATGACAGGAAAGCGATCAGGACTGACATGAAGCTTCTTAATGGGGCGGTTGTGGACCATGGTGGAAGTCTTGGCCGCGCGAGGGTGCTTTTCCCCAACGCCCTGCTGCCTTTCGTCGACCTCTCGACCGGTATCAATCCGCACTCCTACCCGCTTTTCGACCTGCCCGCCACCTCGCTGTCGCGGTTGCCGGAAGCCGCGCGCACGCGCGACCTGACAGAGATCGCGGCCAGCACCTACGGCGCGCCGTCGCCAGCCAACGTCGTGGCGGCGCCGGGCACGCAGATCCTGTTGCCGCGCGTTGCGTCGCTCATTTCGCCTGGCAAGGCGTTGGTGCTGGGTCCGACCTACGCCGAACATGCCCGCGCTGCCGCGATCGCCGGGCACCAGGTGGCGGAGGTCGATAATTTCGAAGCGTTGGCGGACGCCGACCTCGTCATCATCGTCAATCCGAACAATCCGGATGGACGTGTCATAGAGCGCGACCGGTTGCTGGCTCTGGCCGCCGGATTGCGCGCCAAGGGCGGACTGCTGGTCGTCGACGAGGCGTTCATGGATGTCGGCCCGCGTCAGCACAGCGTCGCGGGCGATGTCGGTCGGGGCGGCCTCGTCGTGCTGCGCTCGTTCGGCAAGTTCTTTGGCCTGGCCGGGCTGCGGCTCGGCTTTGCACTTTCCGATACTGCGACGGTCGACCGGCTGGATACGCAGTTCGGACCATGGGCCGTCGCCGGCCCGGCGCTGGAATATGGCATCCGCGCGCTTGCCGACATCGGGTGGCAGGACGTGATGCGGGCGTCGTTGGCCGGTGAATCGGCGCGTCTCGATGCGCTTTTCAGCCGCTTCGGCGTTCCTGTTGCGGGCGGAACCACACTGTATCGTTTCCTCAGTCTGACCAATGCCGCCGATTTGTTTGCAGCGCTGGGCGAGCGCGGCATCCTGCTTCGCCATTTTGCCGACCGGCCTGACGTTCTGCGCGCCGGCCTGCCGGGCAGTGAGGAGGAATGGCAGCGGCTCGAATCCGCACTTGCCGAATGGGCGTCGCGGCGCGAGCATCAATCGAAGGGTTCAAAACAATGATCCATGTCTGCTCGCTGGCAAAGATCGAGGAAACGGTGGCCAGGACCGGCGCCGACCGCATGCTTTCGCTGCTCGCCGCCGGAACGGAGGTGGTGCGGCCGGCCTCGATCTCGAGGGAAAACCACCTGCATCTGGTCATGCACGACATCGCGGTGGCGCAGGACGGCATGACCATGCCGGGCGAAGATCATGTCCGCAATCTGCTCGATTTCGCGCGCCGGTGGGACCGGGCAAGGCCGATGCTCGTGCATTGCTATGCCGGCATCAGCCGCTCGACGGCTTCGGCCTATATCATCGCGGCAGCACTGGCGCCGAAGCGTGACGAGGCCGAATTGGCGCGGACGCTGCGGGCGCTGTCGCCTTCGGCAACGCCCAATCCGCGACTGATCGCCGTGGCCGATGCGTTGCTTGAGCGCAACGGCCGCATGGTCGAGGCGATCGAATCGATCGGGCGCGGCGCGGACGCCTTTGAAGGCACGCCCTTTGCGCTGAGGATCGACAGCTAGCTTTGCCCCCATATCGTTGTTCGTCTGATCCGCCTCCTCCATCGCCTCGTTTGTTCAAGAGGATCTGGAATAGCGATGACAGCGCTTGCCACTGGTTTGGAGGCTACGTCAACCACTCCGCGAGCTTCGCCTTGCGCACATCTTGCAGCAGGCTGATGAAGCCGTCGGCCTGATATTCTGCCGTCAGCCGGCCCTTCTCCGCCGTCGCGATGCTGGCGTCGCCGACGACGCCGTTCGGGTTGAGATCGCTGGCGATCCAGGCGAAGGCGTGGGTGCCGGTGTGGCGCAGCAGCGAAAATTCCTTTTCGGCCTTGACGACATTGGAAACGAAATTGTCTGATTTGCCCATGTCCACGAGGTCCGGCCGGAAATGCAGCATCAGCGAGGTCTCGACATCGCCGCCATGGATGCCGTGACGGTCCTCCAGTTCGGTATACATGCCGGCCGGACGGCCAAAACGCTGCCAGCTGGTCTTCACCGCCAGCATCTTTTCGCGCACGCGCAATTCGCGCGTGACGATGCCCATGATCTCCTCGTTGCCGCCATGCGAATTGACCACGATCAGCTTGCGCACACCGGCGCGCGCGATCGACAGGCCAAGCTCGGTCCAGGCTTCGATCAGCGTGGTTGCCGGCAGAGTGAGGGTGCCCGGCGCATGCAGGTGTTCGTTGGACTTGCCCACGGCCTGCACCGGCAGGATGCGGATGTCGAGATCGTCGGGCAGGCGCGAAATGACCGTGTCGAGCATGCCGTTCATGATCGACGTGTCGGTCGAAACAGGCAGATGCGGCCCATGCTGCTCGATCGCCGCCACTGGCAGCACGGCGATGGTCGCCTCGGGATCGATCGAGGCGTATTCGGTGGTCCGGTAGTCGCCCCACCACACGCGTCTTTTGGGTACGGTCATGTCATGCCTCTTCAATGCTCAGGCAGACCTAGCGCGGGACGGGCGGCCTGTCGATCACCCCGCCGCGATGGCCTCGATTTCGACCTTGAATTCGGGCCGGGCAAAGCCGGAAACGATCATCAATGTCGACGCTGGCGCGGGGCTCGAAAACAGCCGGTCGCGGACGTCCATATAGGGCCGCAGATGCGCGCGGTCGGTGACATAGGCGTTGATGCGCACGATATCCCCGAGACCCAGGCCGGCTTCGCCGAGAATCGCCGCGATGTTTTGAAAGCAGAGTTCGGCCTGCGCTCCGGCGTCTTCGGGAATCAGGTCGTCGGCGGTGATGGCGACCTGGCCCGAGCACAGCACAAGCCGCTTGCCGGCCGGCACCTCGACGCCGTGACTGTAGCGGGCAAAGGGCGGCTTGATGGACTTCGGGGTGAGGAATTTGAACATGGCAATCTCCTGGATGCCGCCACCTAAAGCCGGACTCATTACACCTTCAAGATGGCGGTGCATGTTGCCCGGGCGATTGTGGACAGCCGTTCAAAAAATAGGCACGATGCCTTCCGTACAGCATGACCCGTTCGCGCTTGGCATGGCAACGTCTTTCAAGCGGGCGGTCCCGGCGCCAGACGCCGGTGGCATGTGTCTTGCTTCTTGAATCTTTGGTGTCGAGCCTGGCGCGTGGCGCGCCGGAGCAAACAGAGGGTGGTGTCGATGTACGGAAAACAGAAGATCTCGGTGGCGGTTGTGGCCCTGCTTGCAGCCAGCACGCTGGGTGCGGCTGCGAATGAGAAAGTCACCTTCGGCACGAACTGGTTGGCCGAGCCGGAACATGGCGGATATTACCAGTCCGTGGCGGACGGCACCTACGCCGCCTGCGGCCTCGACGTCACCATCATGCAGGGCGGTCCGCAAGTCAGCGGCCGGCCGATGCTGCTGGCCGGCAAGATCGATTTCTACATGGGCGGCAATCTGCTGTCGGCCTTCGATGCGGTCCAGCAAGGCATACCGATGCGCGTGGTGGCGGCGGATTTCCAGAAGGACCCGCAGGTCATCATGTCCCACCCCGGCGTGGGGCTCGACAAATGGGAGGACCTGAAGAACGCCGACCAGTACATATTGGGCGACGAGGGCGTGCAGACCTTCTTCCAGTGGATGGTCATCGAACTCGGCTTCGACGCCTCCAAACGCGCGCCCTACACCTACAACACCGCTCCCTTCCTCGCCAACAAGAAGTCGATCCAGCAGGGCTACGTCACCTCAGAGCCGTTCGCGGTCCAGAAGGAAGGCGGCTTCGTGCCGAACCAGTTCCTGCTCGCCGACTATGGCTGGGACACTTATTCGACGACGATCGAGGTGATGCAGGACACGATCGACAAGAAGCCGGAGGTGGTCCAGTGCTTCGTCGATGGCTCGGCCAAGGGCTGGTACAAATATCTCTACGGCGACAACAAAGCCGCCAACGACATGATCAAGAAAGACAATCCCGACATGAGCGACGAGCAGATCGCGTTCTCGATCGAGCAGATGAAGAAGTTCGGCCTGGCCGATTCCGGCGACACCGAAAAGCTCGGCATTGGCGCCATGACCGACGCGCGGATCAAGAGTTTCTACGACAAGATGGTAAAGGCCAAGGTCACGCCAGCCGGCATCGACATCAAGAAGGCCTACACGCTGACCTTCATCAACAAAGGCGTCGGGCTCGAGCTGAAGAAATAGGCCGCCCCGGAATGATAAGGGAAAAAGTGGCGCAAGCGCCGGCTGCGTCGGGTGCGGCCCCGACGCTCCTGGCGCTGAAGGGCGTCGGCAAGGTGTTCTCCAACGGCGTGACGGCGCTCAGCGACGTCGACCTGACCATCCGGGAAGGCGATTTCGTCAGCCTGCTCGGGCCGTCGGGTTGCGGCAAGTCGACGGCGCTGCGGCTGATCGCCGGCCTGTCGACTCCAACTTCCGGCGTGCTCGATTGGCGCGGTGGCGGCTCGCTCGACCGCTCGAACATCGGCTTCGTCTTCCAGGAGCCGACGCTGCTGCCCTGGGCCAATGTTTTCGACAATGTCTGGCTGCCGCTTCGGCTGAAAGGCATTTCGCGCGCCAAGGCGACACCGGCGGTAACGGAGATGTTGGCGCGGGTTCACCTGACCGGCTTCGAAAACGCGGTGCCGCGCGAACTGTCAGGCGGCATGAAGATGCGCGTATCCATAGCGCGCGCCATGGTGACCAAACCGCGCGTACTGCTGATGGACGAACCGTTCGCGGCACTCGACGAGATCACCCGCTTCAAGCTCAACAACGATCTCCTGGAACTGTGGCAGGACGAACGGTTCACCGTCGTCTTCGTCACCCACAGTGTCTTCGAAAGCGTGTTCCTGTCCAACCGCGTCGTCGTCATGGCGGCGCGGCCGGGCAGGGTGTTCGACGAACTCGCCATCGAGGCCTCCTATCCGCGTGACGAGGCGTTTCGCACCTCGCCAGACTATGCGGCACTGTGCCGTCAGGCCTCCGACGTGCTGGTCAAGGCCATCAACTCAACAGCAGGCGCGCATTATGACGGTCATTGACGAGCGCGTGCTCGAACTCGACCCCGAGGAAGCACGCCGCGTGCGCCAGGCGCGGTTCGAACGGATCGGCCGCTGGGTGCTGCCGCTGGCGATCATGATCCTGGCGATCTGGCTGTGGGATCGCATCTGCGTGTGGAACGAGATCCCGCAATACATCCTGCCGCGTCCCGGCGTGGTGCTGTGGACGCTCTACAACGATGCCGGCCTGCTGTTTTCCTCGCTGCTGGTCACCTTGCGCATCACCTTTCTCAGCTTGGCTCTGGCGGTCATAGGCGGGGTCGGGCTGGCGGTGCTGTTCGCGCAGTCGAAATGGGTCGAGATGTCGTTCTTCCCCTTCGCCATCGTGCTGCAGGTGACGCCGATCGTGGCGATCTTTCCGCTGATCAACATCTATGTGAACGACCAGACGACCAAGCTTCTGCTGTGCGCCTGGATCGTCGCCTTCTTTCCGATCCTGTCCAACACCACGCTCGGCCTCAACTCCGTCGACCGCAATCTGCGCGACATGTTCAAGCTCAACGGCGCGACGCGATGGCAGCAATTGCGCTATCTCAGGCTGCCGGCGGCGATGCCCTATTTCCTCGGCGGGTTGAAGATCGCCGGCGGCCTGTCGCTGATCGGCGCCGTGGTGGCCGAGTTCGTTGCCGGTACCACCGGCCAGTCGTCCGGCCTTGCCTCGCGCATCATCGAGGCCGGCTACCGGCTCAACGCGCCGCGGCTGTTCGCGGCGCTGTTCCTGATCTCGCTGACCGGCATTTTGATCTTCCTCGTGCTGTCGCTGATATCGCATCTCATCTTGCGGCGCTGGCATGAAAGCGCGCTGAAGCAGGAGCGCTAGGGTGTGTGACGTGATTGATATGTTGGTGCGAGGCGCCCCCCTCTGTCCTGCCGGACATCTCCCCCTCAAGTGGGGAGATTGGCCGCTGTCACGATCTTCGCCGATCTCCAACATTGAAAAAAATGAGCCGGCACCAACGCTGCCAATCTCCCCCCTTGAGCGGGAGATGCCCGGCAGGGCAGAGGGGGGCAACGCTTGATACCAACCTCCGGCTCTTACCATCTCGCCAATGTTCGCCTTCATCGCTCACTGACGCCACGCCTTTCCGCGCCCTTCGATGCTGACGGCTTCGGGCTTGCCGACATCGCTGTGGCCGACGGGAAGATTTCCAGCATCACCGCGCATGGCCGATCCGCTGATGCGGTCGACCTGGGCGGCCGTATAATCCTGCCGTGCTTCGTCGACTGCCACACGCATATCGACAAGGGCCATATCTGGCCGCGAAAGCCCAATCCCGACGGCACGTTCATGGGCGCGCTGAATGCCGCCGGTGCCGATCGTGTGGCACGCTGGAGCGCCGAGGATTTGGCGCGGCGGATGGATTTCTCGCTGCGCTGCGCCTACGCCCATGGCACAAGGGCGCTGCGCACCCACATCGACAGCGTCGCGCCGCAGGAGGAAATCTCCTGGCCGGTGTTCGAGGCGATGCGCGAGGAATGGCGCGGCCGCATCGAGTTGCAGGGCGCCTGCCTGCTCGGCATCGAAGGCGTGCGCGACAAAAAATGGTTCGACAGGCTGGCAAAGAGGGTTGCCGCGGCAAAGGGCGTGCTCGGTGTCGTCACCTATATGGCGCCGGACCTCGAAGAGCTGCTCGACCACGTCTTCGCGCAGGCCATCAAGCATGGCCTCGATCTCGATTTCCATGCCGACGAGACCAACGACATTTCCGCCATATCGCTGAAGAAGATCGCCGAGGCCGCTCTGTGGAACGGTTTCGAAGGAAAGATCCTCGTCGGCCATTGCTGCTCGCTGGCGCGCCAGCCGGATCTCGACGTGCTCGACACGCTGGACAAGGTGGCGAAAGCGGGGCTCGCCGTCGTCTCGCTGCCGATGTGCAATCTCTATCTGCAGGACCGGCGCGCCGACGGCACCACGCCACGCTGGCGTGGCGTGACGCTGCTGCACGAGATGAAGGCGAGGGGCATTCCGGTGGCGGTTGCTTCCGACAACACGCGTGATCCCTTCTATGCCTATGGCGATCTCGACATGCTGGAGGTCTACCGCATGGCGACGCGCATCCTGCATTTCGATCATCCGGTCGCCGACTGGCCGCAAGCGGTCACCGCGACGCCGGCCAAGGTGATGCGGCTCGACGGCTTCGGCACGCTGGCTGCCGGCGGTGATGCTGATTTCATCGTGTTCAAAGGCCGAAGCTGGACGGAATTGCTGTCGCGGTCCGAATCGGATCGCATCGTGGTGCGCGGCGGCAAGGCGATCGACCGCCAATTGCCAGATTATGCCGAACTCGACGAACTGATGGTGGAATGATGGATGTTTCGGCGCTCAAACGCGATCTCGAAGGCCTGAAGGTCGACGACAATCCGGCCATCGTCCAGCAGAAGAGCCGTGACTTCTACTGGTACAGCCCGGTGCTGAAGCAGCAGCTCGACCATGTCACCGGCGACCTGATCGTGACGCCGAAGAACGAGGCCGAACTGATCCGCGTGCTTGCCGCCTGTCATCGTCATGGCGTGCCGGTGACACCGCGCGGCAGCGGCACCGGTAATTACGGCCAGGCGATGCCGCTCTCCGGCGGCGTCGTGCTCAACCTTGCCGAGATGAACGAGATCAAGTCGATCGCTCCGGGTCGCGTCGTGACCGGGCCGGGGGCGATCCTGGCCGATATCGACAAGGCAACGCGGGCGCATTCCGGGCAGGAACTGCGGCTATCGCCCTCCACCTACAACACAGCCTCGATTGGCGGCTTCATCGCCGGCGGTTCGGGCGGCGTCGGCTCGATCAATTTCGGCGGGTTGCGCGATTTCGGCAACGTGCTTCGGCTGCGCGTGGTGACCATGGAGGCCGAGCCGAAAGCGCTCGAGCTCACCGGCGCGGATCTGCACAAGGTGACCCATGCCTACGGCACCAACGGCATCATATCGGAAGTCGAGATGCCGCTGACCGCGGCTTATGACTGGATCGACGTCATTGTCGGCTTCGACGCTTTCATGGATGCGGCCCGCTATGGCAATGCGCTGGCGTGTCAGGACGGCATCCTGACCAAGCTGATCACACCGATCGCCGCACCCGTGCCGCAGCTCTATTTCAAGCGGCACCAGAAATTCCTGAGCGACGGGCAGAGCATTTGCCTCGTCATGGTGGCGCAGCATGGGCTGGACGCTTTTCTTGCCTTCACCCGGCGTGCCGGCGGCGAGGTGATCTACAATGCGGCCACGGCGACGCCGGATGAGAAAAAAGGCCTGCCGCCGGCCTATGAATTGGCTTGGAACCACACCACGCTGAGGGCGCTGCGCGTCGACCCTTCGATCACCTATCTGCAGTCGCTCTATCCCTTTCCCAACCAGCTGGCGCTTGTCGAGAAGATGGATGCGATGTTTCCGGGCGAGGTTTTCTCGCATCTGGAATTCGTGCGGCTGGACGGCAACATTACCTGCTTCGGCCTGCCGCTGGTCAAGTTCACGACCGAGGCGCGGCTCGACGAGATCGTGCGCCTGCATGAAGCGAACGGTTGCCCGATCTTCAACCCGCATCGCTACACGCTGGAAGAGGGCGGCATGAAGCAGACCGACGCGGTGCAACTCGCCTTCAAGCGCGAGACCGATCCGCAAGGGCTCCTCAACCCCGGCAAGATGATCGCCTGGGAAAACCCGGACTACGACTACCGTTCCGGGCGGACTTTTTTGTTCAAGGGGCTGCAGAAGGTAGGATGATGAACATCCTCGTCCTCTACGCCCATCCGGTCGAGACCAGCTTCAATGCCGGCCTGCACCGGATGATCGTCGAGCGCCTGACGGCGGCGGGCCATACGGTCGACGACTGCGATCTCTATGCCGAGGGTTTCGATCCGCGACTGACGCGCCAGGAGCGGCTGGACTACCACAACCCACGTGGCCCCGCCGACGCTGTCGCGCCTTATGTCGAGCGCCTGCTGCGCGCCGATGCGCTGGTGCTTTCCTATCCCGTCTGGAACTATGGCTTTCCAGCGATCCTGAAAGGCTTTTTCGATCGCGTGTTCTTGCCCGGCGTGTCGTTCAAATTGGTCGACGGCAAGGCGCAGCCGTCGCTGCACAACATTCGCAAGGTTGCGGCGGTGACCACCTATGGCGGCAGCCGGTTCCGCGCCCTGCTGATGGGCGATCCGCCGCGCAGGCTGATCAAGCGGATGCTGCGCGCCACCGTCAAACCGGGCGCGCCGGTGACCTACCTCGCGCACTACGCGATGAACCTGTCTACCGACGGCTCGCGCAAGGCTTTCACGACCAAGGTCGCGGCCAGCATGGATGCCTTCTGATGCGCGCGCTGGTGGTCTACTGCCATCCGGTACCCGAGAGCTTTTGCGCCGCCATCCGCGACACTGCCATCGACGTGCTGATGCGACGAGGCTGGGAGGTGCGGCTGCTCGACCTCTATGCGGAGAAATTCGACCCGGTGATGGGCTGCGACGAGCGGCGCTCCTACAATGACCAGGCGCCGCAGGACCCGGCACTGAAGCCGCATTTCGAACTGCTCAACTGGGCCGAAGCGATCCTGTTCGTCTATCCGACCTGGTGGTACGGACTGCCGGCGATGCTGAAGGGCTGGCTCGACCGGGTGTGGGCGACGGACGTCGCCTTCAAGCTGCCGGCCGGCAAGGGACGGATCAAGTCGCTGATGACGCATGTAACCAAGGTCGGCGTCATCACCACCTGCGGCGCGCCGACCTGGTGGAGCGTCGTCGTCGGCCAGCCGGGACGCAAGACCCTGCTGCGCGGCATGCGGGCGCTGTGCGCGACGCGCTGCCGGACGTTTTTCCTGGCGCACTATTTGATGGATGCCTCGACGCCGGCGACAAGGGCGGCGTTTCTGGCGAAGGTGCGAGGGAAGCTGGAAAGGTTTTGAGAGGGCGACTTTCCCTTCCTTCCCCCACAAAGGGGGAGGCGAGAAGGCACTACATCCTCGTCCGCTCCGATTTCGGATCGTACATCGGCTTCAGCGAGGCTTCCGCCGCAAAACGCTCGCCGGCGATTTCGATCTCATAGGACGACGCCAGCACATCCGCCTCGCTCTCGCCCTCGCAAGGCACATAGCCCAGCCCGACGGCGCCGCCGAGGTGATGGCCGTAATTGCCAGACGTTATCGGACCAACGATCTTACCGTCGCGCAGGATCGCCTCGTTGTGGAAGAGCAGGGGTTCCGGATCCTTCAGCCGGAACTGTACGAGCCGGCGTGACAGGCCGGCTTCCTTCTTGCGCAGCACCGCGTCACGGCCGATGAAGTCGCCCTTGGCGGTCTTCACCGCGAAGCCGAGGCCGGCTTCCAGCACATTGTCCTCGTCCGTGATGTCATGGCCGAAATGCCGGAACGCTTTTTCGATGCGGCAGGAATCCAGCGTGTGCAGGCCGCAGAGTTTCAGGCCGACATCCACACCTGCCTCCTCGACCACCTCGAAGACATGGGCCGCCTGGTCGGTCGAGACATAGAGCTCCCAGCCGAGTTCGCCGACATAGGTGACGCGGTGGGCGCGGGCCAGGCCCATGCCGATTTCGATTTCCTGGAACGTGCCGAACGGATTTTTCTCATTGGAGAAATCGTTCGGGCTGACCTTCTGGATCAGCTTTCTCGCGTCCGGGCCCATCAGGCAGAGCACGCTTTCGGCCGCCGTTACGTCGGTGACGACGACGAACTCGTCGGCGACGTGCTTGCGCAGCCAAGCCAGATCGCGCTGCAGCGTGGCGCCTGGGACGACGAGAAAGAACGCCGTCTCGGACAACCGCGAGACCGTCAGGTCACTCTCGATGCCGCCGCGCTGGTTGAGCATCTGGGTGTAGACGATCTTGCCCGGCGCGACATCCATGTCGTTGGCGCATAGTCTTTGCAGGAAAGCACAGGCGTCGCGGCCCTCGACACGGATCTTGCCGAACGAGGTCATGTCGAACAGGCCGACGCCATTCCTGACCGCAAGGTGTTCCTCGCGCTGGTTGTCGAACCAGTTCTGGCGCTTCCAGGAATAGCGGTATTCGCGCTCCTGGCCCTCGCGGGCGAACCAGTTGGCGCGCTCCCAGCCGGCGACTTCGCCGAAGACAGCGCCGCGCGCCTTCAGATGCTCGTGCAGCGGCGAGCGCCTGACATTGCGCGACGTCGCCATCTGACGATAGGGGAAATGATCGGCATAGAGCAGGCCAAGCGTTTCAGAGACGCGCTCCTTCAAATAGCGGCGGTTCTTCTGGAACGGCTGGGCGCGGCGGATGTCTACTTCCCACAGGTCGAAGGGCGCTTCGCCGTCATTGATCCACTGCGCCAGCGCCATGCCGGCGCCGCCGGAGGAGACGATGCCGATCGAGTTGTAGCCGGTCGCCATCCAGTAGCCGGACAGTTCCGGCGCCTCGCCGAGATAGTAGCGGTCGTCGGGCGTAAAACTCTCGGGACCATTGAAGAAGGTGTGGATGCCGGCGGTCGCCAGCATCGGCATGCGGTTGACGCCCATTTCGAGGATCGGCTCGAAATGCTCCATATCCTCCGGCAGTTGGTCGAAGCAGAAATCTTCACGGATGCCGTCCATGCCCCAGGGCTTTGCCACCGGCTCGAAAGCGCCCAGCATCATCTTGCCGGCGTCCTCCTTGTAGTAGGCACACTCGTCGGGCACACGCAGCACCGGCAGGCGGGTGAGGCCGGGGATCGGCTCGGTGACGAGGTAAAAATGCTCGCAGGCGTGCAGCGGGATGGTGACGCCGTTCTGCGCTCCCAGTTCGCGCGCCCACATGCCGGCGCAGTTGACGACGATGTCGGCCTCGATCGTGCCTTGCTCTTCGCCTTGTGTCCAGGACACGCCCGTGACGCGGCCGGCCTTGCTGTGGACCTTGGTGACCTTGACGTTCTCGACGATGGTCGCACCGCGCTGGCGCGCGCCCTTGGCCAGTGCCATGGCGATGTTGGCGGGGTCGCACTGGCCGTCGAGCGGCAGATGCACGGCGCCGACGACATCGGAAACATTGAGATGCGGGTACATCTCGCTGACTTCCCTGGGCGAAATCTCGCGCACGTCGACATCGAAGGCACGCGCCAGCGACGCTTGCCTGTAGATCTCGTGCTTGCGCTCCTCGGTCAGCGCCACGGTGATCGAACCGACCTGGCGCATGCCGGTGCCGACTTCGGTCTCTGCTTCCAGCTTGACGTAGAGGTCGGCGGAATATTTCGCCAGCCGCGTCATGTTCTGCGAACCGCGCAGCTGGCCGATCAGGCCGGCAGCATGCCATGTCGTGCCCGACGTCAGCTGCTTGCGTTCGAGAAGCACGATGTCGGTCCAGCCGAGCTTGGCCAGGTGATAGGCGACCGAGCAGCCGGAAACGCCGCCGCCGATGATGACCGCTCTTGCTTTGGCGGGAACTGCCTTGGCGATCATGCTGCCTCGCGACGGTAGCTGGAAGCAAAGCGGCGCAGACGAAGTGCAGCTTCCTGCAGCACGGGTTCGGGCTGGCAGAGGCTGATGCGAATGTGGCCGGCGGCCGCCTCGCCGAAGCTGGAGCCGGGCATCACGCCAACCTTTTCCTTGTCGAGCAGGGCCCAGGCGAATTTCTCGTCGTCCGGCTCGACGGCCGAGATGTCGAGCATGACATACATGCCGCCCTCCGAACCGCGCACGGTGACATCGTTCATGCCCCGCACGGCGTCGAGCAGGACGGTGCGGCGTGCCGCGTAGCGTTCGGCGATCTCCTTGACGCCGTAACGGTTCTCCAGCGCCTCGGAACAAGCGATCGAGATGAAGGCCGGCAGGCCGTAGGTCGTCACCAGATTGAGATTGATCATGAGCGTGATCATCTGCTCCGGTCCCGTCAGCCAGCCCATGCGCCAACCGGTCATGCCGTGGCTCTTGGACATCGAATTGATGACCAGCGTGCGCTCGGCCATTCCTGGCAGCGAGCGCGGCGAGACGTGCTCGCCGCCGCCGAGCGTCCAGTAGACTTCGTCCGACAGCAGCCAGAGGTCGTGCTCCCGGCAGACTTCTGCCAACTGTTCCAGCCGCTCGCGCGAATAGACCGCACCGGTCGGATTGTTCGGCGTGTTGATCAGGATGGCGCGCGTGTTCGGCCGGATTGCCGCGCGGATCATGTCGGCTCGCGGCTGGAAGCCATCCTCGGCCGGTGTCTCGACGACGGTGAAATCAGCGCCAGCGGCGCTGAACGTGTTGGGATAGGTGGCATAATAGGGCGCCACGACGATGGCGTGATCGCCCTGGTCGAGCACGCCCTGCACGGCCGCGTAGAGTGCGGCCTGGCCGCCCGGCGTGGCGATCACCTGATCCGGCGATGTCTCGACGCCGGTGCAGGCGCTCGAGGCCGCGGCCATCGCCTTGCGCAGGCGCGGCAAGCCGGGAAGCGGGGTGTAATGATGATTGCTGCCGCGAACCGCGGTCACACAGGCTTCGATGGTCTGCGAAGGCGTGTCGAAATCATGGTCGCCAACCGACAGCATGATGATGTCTTCGCCGGCCTCCTTGCGCGTCCAGGCGGCGAAATGGACTTCCCAGCCGTCCTTGCCCGAAGGCACGATGCCGGAAATGCGCGATGATGGTCTAGGCATGCAAAACTCCCGAAATTTCGTAGCCGGCCTGTTCGAGCCGGTCGCGCAGGGCGGCGATGTGCGGTGGTCCGACTTCGCAGCAGCCGCCAACGATGCTTGCGCCAGCCTCCACCCAGCCGATCGCCTGGTCGGCATAGGCATCCGGGCCAAGGTCGTGACGAGCGTGCAGTACATCGACGGTGCCGCCGTGCTTAAGTGCTTCGGTTGACGTGAAGCCATTGGCATATGCGCCGACCGGGCCGCCGAGGTCGATCAGTTCAGGCAAAGCCGCGGCGATTGCTTCCGGCCGGCAGCAATTGACCAGCCGCGCGGCGACTGCCAGGCCGTCGAGCGCGCTTGCCCCAGTGGCTATTGCTTCGCCGCTGCGCAGGCGCGGCTTGCCGTGGTCAGCCAGCGTCCACGATACCCATACCGGCTTGCCGCTTTCCGATGCAGCGGTCACCGCTGCGCGGGCTTCGTCCGCCGACGCCATGGTTTCACACAGGAACAGGTCGACGCCATCGGCCTGCTCGGCAACGATGCGGCGGTAAATATCGAGCGTCTCCTCGAAGGAAATGGTCAGTGCCGGTGCATAGCTGCCGAAAAGCGGCGACAGGCAACCGGCGATGGCTGCATCGCCGGCCTCTTCGCGGGCCTGCCTGGCCAATTCGATGCCGCGCTTCTGCAATGGCTTGAAGAGGTCTTCCGCACCTTCGCGCGCCAGGCGTTCGGGTGTCGCAGAATAGGTGTTGATGGTGATGACACGAGCGCCGGCACGGATGAATTCCGCGTGCAGGTCGCGCACCAGATCCGGTTCGTCGATCAGCACCCTGGCCGACCATAGCGGCGTCGGCTCGGATTGGCTGCGGCGGACCAGTTCCTGGCCCATGCCGCCATCGGTGAGGATGATTTTCTTCATGCGCGCAGCCTTTCGTTCTTCGGATCCCACAGCGGTTCATCCTTCTGCACGATTGCCTGAAAGCGGTCACCGAAGATTTCGACCTCGACTGATGTACCTGGTTCGGCCAGGTCGGCGCGCAGCATGCCGAGCGCGATCGACTTGTCGATGCGATGGCCCCAGCCGCCGGACGTCGTCTCGCCGACGATCTTGCCGTCATGCCAGAGTGTAGAAACTGACGGAGCGTCGCAATCGCCGGGGTTTTCCACCACCAGCGTGACGAAGCGCTTCTTCACGCCTTGCTGCTTTTCGTTCAGCAGTGCCGCCTTGCCACGGAAGTCGGGCTTGTCCCATTTGACGAAGCGTTCGAGCCCGCCCTGCAGGATCGAATAGTCGGTCGACAGATCGCCTTTCCAGGTGCGGTAGCCTTTCTCAAGCCGGAGCGAATCCAGCGCGTACATGCCGAAAGGCTTCAGCCCGTGCTGCTGGCCTGCGGCGCAGACGGCATCGAAGATGGCGGCGGTGTCGTCGATCCTGGTGTGGATTTCCCAGCCGAGTTCGCCGGCGAAGGAGACGCGCACCAGTTTGGCCCAGCGGCCGGCGATCTTCGTCTCCTGATGCGTCAGCCATGGCAGAGTGAGGTCGGCTTCGCAGACATCGGCGAGGATTTTTCGCGAGTTCGGGCCGGCCAGGATCTGGGTCGAGAATTCCTCGGTCCGGTCGATCAGCTTGAACGGTGCGTCCTTGGGCATGCGCGACTTCAGCCATTCGAAATCATGCCACTGCGCGACCGCCGCGGTGATCAGCGTCATCAGGTTCTCGTCGTGACGCACGACGGACATTTCAGTGACGATGCGGCCCTTGTCATCGGCGAAATAGACGAGACCGATGCGGCCTGGCTTCGGCACCAGTCCGGTGACCTGCAGGCTCAGCCATTCGGCGGCACCTGGACCATCGAGATTGAAGCGCGAGAACCCAGGCAGGTCCAAAATGCCGGCAGCGTCACGCACGGCCAGGCATTCCTCGCGCACACGATGCTGCCATGGCCCGTCGCGGCGGAAGGTCAGCGTGGCTTCCTCGGAAATGTCATCGCCGTCCTGCGCGTACCAGGTGGCGCGCTCCCAGCCATTATAGGCATCGAAGCGGCCACCGAGCGCCTTGATGCGATCGTGGATCGGCGACAGCTTGCGGTCGCGGCCTTCCGGCCAGGCATGGCGCGGGAACTGGATGGCGTATTCGTTGCCGTAGATCTCCATGCCCTTGGCGACGCAATAGTCCGGCGCCGCGGCATAGGAAGTGAAGCGGCGCGGGTCGCACGACCACATGTCCCATTCGGTCCGGCCCTCGGTCACCCATTCGGCCAGCACCTTGCCGGCGCCGCCACCCTGGGCGATGCCGAAGGTGAAGACGCAGGCCTCGAAGGCATTGGGAACGCCAGGCATCGGGCCGATCAGCGGATTGCCGTCCGGCGTGTAGGGGATCGGCCCGTTGATCACCTTGGACAGGCCGGCCGTGCCAAGGATCGGCACGCGGGCGACGGCGTCGGCAAGATAATGTTCCAGCCGGTCGAGATCGTCGGGGAACAGCTGGAAGGAAAAGTCCTCCGGCATCGGGTCATTGTGGGTGGCCCAATGCGCGCGGCAATTGCGTTCATAGGGGCCGAGATTCATGCCGTTCTTCTCCTGGCGCAGGTAGTAGGAGGTGTCGACGTCGCGCAGCAACGGCAGTTTCTTGCCTTGTTCCTTCGACCATGCCGCGAGTTCGGGGATCTCCTCGAACAGGATGTACTGATGGCTCATCACCATCATCGGCACGTCGCGGCCGAACATCCGGCCGACTTCGGCGGCGCGGTAGCCGGCGGCATTGACGACGATCTCGCAGCGGATCTCGCCCTGTGCCGTCTCGACCACCCACTCGTCGTTCTCGCGGCGCACGCCTGTGACCGGGCAGAAGCGGATGATCTTCGCGCCCATGTCGCGCGCACCCTTGGCCAGCGCCTGGGTGAGTTGCGCCGGATCGATGTCGCCGTCGCTCGGGTCGTAGAGCGCGCCTTTCAGCTCATGCGTCTCGATGAAGGGATAGCGACGCTGGATCTCGTCGACACCGACAATGTCTATGTCCATACCCTGGTAGAGGCCCATGCCCTTGGCGCGCTGGAATTCCTGCATGCGCTCGAGCGAGTGGGCAAGGCGAAGCGAGCCGGTGACGTGATAGTTCATGGGGTAGTCGACCGCGTCGGCCAGCCCGCGATAAAGCTCGGTCGAATAGCGCTGCATGTTCATCAGCGACCAGGACGAGGAGAAGGTCGGCACGTTGCCGGCGGCATGCCAGGTCGAGCCGGAGGTCAGCTCGTTCTTCTCAAGCAGCACGCAGTCGGTCCAGCCCGCCTTGGCGAGATGATAGAGCGCGGAGGTGCCGACGGCGCCGCCTCCGATGATCACCACGCGCGCCGTGCTCGGCAAACCCGCCATGTTCTTCTCCAAACTTGAACTCAATAGACGGGTGGTGAAACCACCCAGATGACAATTGCCGGCTCGGCACCCGGATTGCGCCAGCGGTAGGGCTTGCCTTCGAAGCGAAAGGAGTCGCCCTCGCCAAGCCGATGCCAGACACCTCCGATCTCGATGTCGAACAGTCCGGACGCGACGTATCCGGCTTCCTCGGTCGGCCGCTGCGCCTCGGCCTTCAGTTCCGCGCCCGGCGCGAAGACCGAACGCACCATCTCGAAGCTACCGCCGAGATCGGGCGACAGAAGCTCCTCCACCAGGCCGGATTCGCTTGTGCCAAGCGTGCGGCGCCTGCCGGCGCGCACGACCACGCCGCGCTCGCTTTCGACAGGTACGTCATGGCTGAAGAACAGGCTGATCGGCACGCCGAACAGTTCGGCGAAGGCCCTGAGGTCACCGAGCGACGGCGTCGACAGGCCACGCTCGACCTGGCTGACCCAGCCGACCGAACGGCCTAGCTTCAGGCCGATCTCGGCGAGCGTCAGCCCGCGCGCCTTGCGCAGGGCCCTGATGTCGCCGGCCAGCACGCGTTCGTCAGGTCCCTGCAATGTTCTTGCGGTAGTCGAAGGCAAAACGCTCTCTTTATGAAAAATCACCGGCAAATTTCATGAGAAATCAAGCTCATGAAAAAATCAAGCAGATTTTCACGGATGCACAAGATTTGCTTGCGCGATTTTGACGGTTCATGCAAAGGCTCCGCCGAGAGCGGCGAGTGGGGACGTCCGATCGAGACAAAGGGTAAGGGACGGCCCATGCTGGAAAATAACCCCCGAATCGAGGGCGATGCCGAGATTGTCGACGAGGCGATCCTGTCGCGCCGTTCGGTGCGCGCATTCCTGCCCAACATGGTCGAAGACGACATCATCCGCGCCATTCTGGCGGTTGCGGCGCGCGCCCCATCCGGCACCAACATGCAGCCATGGAAGGTCTATGTCACCAAGGGCGAGAGCAAGCAGCGGATATCGGACGCCATTCTCAATTCCGGCATTCGCGCCGAAAAAGCCGATTGGGACGAGTACCGGTATTATCCCACGCAGTTCTTCGAGCCGTACCTGACGCGACGTCGCGCCAACGGTTTCGGCCTCTATGGCGCGCTCGGCATCGGTCGCCGCGAGGTCGACAAGATGCGCGCCCAGCACGACCGCAACTTCGTCTTCTTCGACGCGCCGGTCGGCATGATCTTCACCATCGATCGCCGCCTCAACCAGGGCTCATGGATCGATTACGGCATGTTCCTGCAGAACATCATGGTGGCGGCGCGGGGCAGGGGTTTGCATACCTGCCCGCAAGCGGCGTTCGCGCCCTATCACCGGCAGATCAGGCCGGTGCTCGACATTCCCGACGAAGAGATCGTCGTCTGCGGCATGGCGCTTGGTTATGAAGATACGTCAAAACCTGAAAACGCCTTCCGCACCGACCGCGTGCCGCTGCAAGAGTGGGTGACGTTCAGCGAATAAGCCAGCCAGCCTCATTCCGTGTTCATCTGTGCGCCGTGGCCGCTGACATGGGCGCCGTCCTGGGGCGTCAGCTTGAGATAGGCGAGCAGCGCGCAGAGCGTGATGACGCCCTCGATCACGAACAGGATGCGGAAATCGTCGGCGACGGCGGGGCCGCCGCCCGCCAGAAACGACAATGCCGCGGCGGCCAGGCCGACGCTGATCGCCACCGCCAGCTGCCATAATATGTAATAGAGCGCGCTGAAACGGGCGAGCTGCTCGGGCGCGATGTCGGAATAGGCGAGGTTGCCGGTCGAGGCCCATTGCGCGGAGCGGAAGACGCCGAAGACGAAGATGTAAGTGAGCACGATCCACACCGGCGTCGTCGCCTGCATCAGCGCGAAGCCGGCAACCAGGGCGGCGACGATGGGCGTGTTGTAGACCAGCACGCGGCGAAAGCCGAAACGGTTGAGGACACGCGGCATGAAGAACCGCATGGCCACCGAGCCGACCGCGGCGACGAAGGTCAGCGATCCCGCCTGCACCGCGCTCATGCCGAAGCCGAGCTGGAACATCAGCGGCAGCAGGAAGACGACCGAGCTAAGGCCGATCGTGTCCAGCCCGCCACCGGTGAGGAACGAAATGCGGAAGGTACGGATGCGCAACAGCTTGAGATCGAGCAGCGGATTGCGCACGCGCAGGCAGTAGAACGAGGCGATGGTCAGGATGACGAGCGCCAGCGCCAGTTCGCCGGCGATGATGCCGCCCGCGGCGTCCTTGGCGGCAAGCGAATCCATGCCGAAGACCAGCAGGACCATGCCGCTGCCGACCAGCAGGAAGCCCGGAAAATCGAACGGCGTGCGCACGGGCTTGGTCATCGTCGGAAACAGCGAGGCGGCAAGAATTGCCCCCGCCAGCGCGAACGGCACGTTGATGAAGAAGATCCAGCGCCAGGAAATGTAGGTGGTCAGCGCACCGCCGACGAGCGGACCGACCAGCGGGCCGGACTGGCCGGCCAGCGAGATGTACATGTTGATCTTGAGCGTTCGGCTGCGCGGAAAAGTCGACAGGATGACGACCTGGCCGAGTGTGCCCATCAAGGCGCCGCCGAAGCCTTGCAATGCACGCGCACCAACCAGCGTCCAGATGTTGTCGGACAGCCCGCAAAGCGCCGACGAGGCGGCGAACACCAGCAAGGCAAAGCAGTAGACGTTGCGCAGGCCGAAGCGGTCGGCGGCCCAGCCGCCAAGCGGCATCGAGATGATCAGGCTGGCGACATAGACGGTGATCAGCAGGCCGAGCTGGCTGGGCGGACGGCCGAGGCTTTCGCTGATGCCCGGCAGCGCGGTCACCACGACATTCTGGTCGAGGCTGGTCATAAACACGCCGCAGGCGACCGTCAGCGGCAGCAGGAGCAAGGCTCTGGCCGGCACATCGGCGCGATCCGTGGCGCCGGCGGATAGTTCTGCGGTCATGGAGATGTTCGAACCAAACGAATGTGCCGACTCTTGAAGAAGGGATTTCATATCCCTGGGCCGGTTGGGCGGCCGCGTTTTCGCACCATGGGCGCCTGCGGCCTGATTCTCTAGCGGCAGAAACGGCTGGCGTTGATGCCAGAAGCAGGAGCGATGCGACCGTTCGGCGCCGCCTATTGCACCTCGTAGCCGACTTCCTCGCTGGCGTGGCAGAGCGCCTTCCAGAACGAGCGTGCAAACGAGCGGAAGACATAGATGTCGAACTGGTCGGCGCCGGTGCGCTGGATCTGGGCGAAGACGTCGTGATGAGCGGTCGAGCGGCCGGCGCCATTGGGAAAGGCCGGCAGCGAAAAGTCGATGGCGAAGAATTTCGCCAGCACCCATTCGGCCTTCGGCCCGGCAATGCGGATGGCGGTGCGGCCGTGCGAGAGATCGGTCACCGTGCCGATGGCCGAGGTCACCACCTTGGCAAAGGCAGCGGCCAGCCCTTCGGCCTCGTCGGCAACGGTGAACTTCCCCGGCGCGAAGCCGAACACTGACTTGACCCCGTCGCTCACTCCGCCGCCGGCGCCATCGGGAAGCGCCAGCCCGGTGACGGTGCGGATGGCTGCGATCAGCCTCTTCTCCTCGCCGGGCCAGGAGGCGAGTTGCACGATCGAGCCCGGCCTCGTCTCGGTCAGGATGATCTCGACGCCATGCTCGAAATTGCCGTGCGAGCCGACGTGAAATTCCGGCTCAAGCGGGGATTGGTGCTCAACCATGCATGCGGCTCCCGTCCGGATCGAAGAAGTGGTTGGAGACGATCTCGACCGGTCCGAACCGGTTGCGCAAGGGATCGGAGACGTGGGCGCGCGTGCCGTGCCGTGCCTTGCCGCCCTCGATCAGCGCCAGCGCGATATGTCTGCCGAGCGCCGGCGAATAGCAGCAGGCGGTGATATGGCCGATGGAGTCGTGCGGATTGGCTTCGTCAACCTCCTCGACGATGTGGGCGCCACCGTTGAGCGGCCGGTTATCGAGGGCGATCAGGCCGACCAGTTCGAGGCGGTCCGATGCGATCAAGCCTTCGCGGTCCATCATCGCCGAGCCGATGAACGGCTTCTTCTTCGACAGCATCCAGTCGAGATGCAGGTCGCGCGCCGTGGTGCGGCCGTCGATCTCGGCGCCGGTGACATGGCCCTTTTCGATGCGCATGGTGCCCAATGCCTCAAGACCGTAGGTGACCAGCCCGAACGGCTTGCCGGCTTCGACAAGCGCTTCCCAGACATGGGTGCCATGGCCGGCGCCGGAATAGACCTCGAAGGCCATTTCACCGGAGAAGGACAGCCGGCAGATCATCACCGGCACGCCTGATATTTCGCCGCGCACGATGCCCATGAAGGGCAAGGTGGCGTTGTCGACCGACGTGCCGGTGACACAGGCGGCGAGGATCTGCCTGGCCTTCGGGCCGCCGATCGCGGCACCTGCCCATTCGTCTGTCACCGAGGTGACGTGGACTTTCAGGTCCGGCCAGATCACGTCGAGGAAATATTCCAGATGCTGCATCACCTTGCCGGCGTTGGCCGTGGTGGTGGTCATCAGAAAATCCTGCTCGCCGAGCCGCCAGGTGGTGCCATCGTCGAAGGCGAGGCCGTCCTCGCGCAGCATCAGCCCGTAGCGGGCCTTGCCGACGGCCAGCGTCGAAAACATGTTGGTGTAGACGCGGTCGAGGAATGCGGCGGCATCAGGGCCTTGCACCGCGATCTTACCCAGTGTCGAGACATCGACGATGCCGGCGCTTTCGCGCGTCGCCTTGGCTTCGCGCACATAGGCCTGCTCGACCGTTTCGCCTGAAAGCCCATAGATCATCGGCCGGTACCAGAGGCCGGCGGAATACATCGTCGCGCCATTGGCCAGATGCCAGTCATGCATCGGCGTCAATCGTTCTGGCTTCAGGTCGCCAAAACGCTCGGCAGCCAGCGAGCCGATCGACACCGGAGCAAAGGGCGGCCGGAAGCGTGTCGTGCCGACCTCGGGGATCGGCTTGCCCAGCGCCTCGGCCATGATGGCAAGGCCAGGCACGTTGGAGCTCTTGCCCTGGTCGGTCGCCATGCCGAGCGTGGTGTAGCGCTTGAGATGCTCGACCGAGACAAAGCCTTCCCGGTGAGCCAGCCGCACGTCCTCGGCCGTGACGTCGTGCTGGAAATCGACAAAGCTCTTGCCCTTGGCCCTGACCTCGAACACCGGGGCGGGGTCGGGATCGCCAGGCACTGCTTCGACGGTCGGCAGCATGGACGGTGTGCTCTGCCCGCCTGCGGCGGCGAGGCCGGCGGCGCGGCCTTCGGCGATGGCTTCGGCCGTCGAGAAGCTTCCTGTGAAGGCGCCTGCGCCGATCCAGCTCTGTGTCGGCTTTGGCGGCAGGAAAGCTTGCCGCGCGGCGTTCCATTCCGCTTTGGCGCCAGCCTGGCTGGCCAGATGGATGGTCGGCGACCAGCCGCCGGACATCAGCAGGCAATCGGCATGGATACTGCGTGCATCACCGATGAGTGCCCCATTGGCCATGTCGAAGTGCTGCAGCTTGAGGCCGGACAGCGCCTTGCCGCCTTCGGTGGCGACGACGGCATGGCCGGCAAAGATCTCTGCCTCGGCTTCCGCGGCCAACTTGCGCATCTCCGGCGAAAGTTCCGGCCTGACATCGGCGATGGCGACGACCGCAGCACCGGCCTTCTTCAAGGCGACAGCCGCCCGATAGGCGCTGTCATTGTTGGTGAACAACGCGATCCGCTCGCCCGGCAGCACGCCGAATTCGTTGGCATAGCGTTCGGCTGCATGCGCCAGCATCACGCCTGGCCGGTCATTCCCGGGGAAGATGAGCGGCCGCTCGAACGCACCAGTGGCCAGGACCACGGATTTGGCGCGGATCGCCCAATAGCGATGGCGCGGCTCGCCCTTGCCGGGGTGCTCCTTGTGGTCGCTGACCCGTTCGAGCGCCGCAAGCGTGTTGTTGTCGTAGTAACCCCACACCGTGGTGCGCGGCAGAAGCCGGACATTGTCGCGGCCTGCGAGCTGGGCGACGGTGCGCCGCGCCCAATCGGCGGCAGGCGCGCCATCGATCGTTTCCTCGGACCAGTTGGCCGAACCGCCGAAATGCGGCTCGAGATCGGCCAGCATGACGCGCGCACCCTGATCGGCGGCGGCCTTGGTGGCCATCAGGCCGGCAGGGCCGGAGCCGACGACCAGCACGTCGCAAAAGGCGTTCATGCGTTCGTAGCGGGCCGGGTCTTTCGCCGATCCGGCACTGCCGAGACCGGCTGCGCGGCGGATGAAGTGTTCGCAGAACATCCAGAAACGCGTGCCCTTGAGCGGGCCGAACACCGGTCCCATGAAGGTCTTGTAGTAGAACCCGGCCGACAGGATCTTGCCGCCGAGCTGGTTGACGGCGTGGATGTCCCAGGCAAGCGAGGGAAAGCGGTTCTGGCTGATGGCAACCAGCCCGTCATGGATCTCGACCATGGTCGCTGGAATGTTGGGCTCGCGAACCTCGCCCTTCAGCACCGTCACCAGCGCGTTGGGTTCCTCGACGCCTGCGGTGAGCAGGCCGCGTGGGCGGTGGTATTTGAACGAACGCCCGTACAACGTGACGCCCTTGGCCAGCAGGGCTGACGCCAGCGTGTCGCCGGCATGGCCGGTGTAGGCCGTGCCATCGAAGGTGAAGCGGATGGTTTTCAGCCGGTCGATGCGGCCGCCGGTGTCGGCACGGCGCGGGCTCATGCCTTGTCCTCCGCCTTGCGGCGCGTGGCCGGCCCATGATCGCCCCGCGCAAAGGCAACGCTGGAAATCTCATGCGTCAGCGTGTTGCGCACGACCTTGAGATGCGCGCGGCAGCCGCCGGAATGTTGCCAGATCTCATTGTGATCGCCGGCCGGATTCAGCCGGTCATAGACATAGGCGTTCCACGCCTCGAAATTCTGCGAGGCGGGGTCGGGACGCTCACGATTGCCGTCACCCTGATAGGTGAACTCGATGACGTCGCGCGGGCCGCAATAGGGGCAAGTGATCAACATTGGACTCTACCTATTGCCTAATGCAGCCGCGGGTTTGCACCCTGGCCCTTGTCGTCGATTACCAGCCCGCGGTGGAAGCGGTCGAGCGTGAAGGGCGCGTTGAGGTCGTGCGGCTGGTCCTTGGCGATGGTCCAGGCGAAGCACCAGCCGGAAGCCGGCGTCGCCTTGAAGCCGCCATAGCACCAGCCGCAGTTGAGATACATGCCGGGCAGGGGGCCGGCGGTGATGATCGGCGAGCCGTCCATCGACATATCGCAAACACCGCCCCAGGAGCGCAGCATGCGCACGCGCGCGAGGCCCGGAAACAACGCCAGCATTTCACTCATCACCTCGTCGACGACAGGCAGATTGCCGCGCTGGGCGTAGCTGTTGTAGCCGTCGATATCGCCGCCATAGATGAGGCCGCCCTTGTCCGACTGCGACATGTAGAAATGGCCCATGCCGAAGGTGACGACCGTGTCGATGAAGGGCTTCAGCGATTCCGTGACGAAGGCCTGCAGCACATGGCTCTCGATCGGCATCGTCTCGATGCCGGCCATCTGCATGACGCGTCCGGTGCTGCCGGCGACCGCCACGGCCACCTTCCTGGCGCGGATGTCGCCGCGCGAAGTGGTGACGCCTGATATGCGGTCGCCGTCGCGCAGGAAGCCGGTGACCTCGCAATTTTCAATAATGTCGACGCCGCGCCTGTCGGCGCCGCGCGCATAGCCCCAGGCCACCGCATCGTGGCGGGCGGTGCCGGCGCGGCGCTGCATCAGGCCGCCGACCACCGGGAAGCGAGCGCTGTCGGAGATATCGAGCGCCGGAATCAGGCGTTTGATCTCAGCCTTCGTCATCAGTTCGGCATCGACGCCGAGATGGCGCATGGCGTTGCCGCGCCTTGCATAGTCGTCGAACTGGGCCGGCGTGTGCGCCAGGTTCAGGCAGCCGCGCTGCGAGAACATGACATTGTAGTTGAGCTCGTGCGACAGGTTCTCCCACAGCTTCATCGAGTGTTCGTAGAAGCGGGTGTTGGCAGGCAGCAGATAATTCGAGCGCACGGCCGTGGTGTTGCGGCCGACATTGCCGGAACCGAGCCAGCCCTTTTCCACAACGGCGACATTGGTGATGCCGTGTTCCTTGGCAAGGTAATAGGCGGTCGCCAGCCCATGACCGCCGCCACCGATGATGATGACGTCATAGGACGCCTTCGGGTCAGGCTTGCGCCATGCCGGCTTCCAATCCTTGTTTCCCTTGAGCGCGTTCGCAAGCAGCGAAAAGGCCGAGTACTCTGCCATTGATGTCATCCGGTTCGGGCGATGCGGCAGACTATAGAGCAGGCCGCATCCGCAAAGCCAATATTGCGCCATCGCCTTTCGACTGGCCGACGCCCGGGATGGGATCACTCGGCGTGAGTGATCGGTTGGGGCCAATGATCGGATGGGCTCGCGATACGACGGCTTGCCCCATGATAGGGCCGTCTTTATCAAGGACAGGCTTTCAAATTGCCTTTGCCGCCGATGAGTCGCCAACAAATCATGCTTTTCCGATTGCTTCGTCTCATCCTGGTACTCACGCTGGTCGTTTCGGCGCCGCTTTCGTTTAAGGCGATGGCGCAAGCGCTCGGCCAGGGCTCGGCCGGTTTGGTCGCCGATCAGCAAAAGGTCATCCAGGATCTAACGGCCAAGACGGACGATCTCGAGAAGAAGATACAGCAGGACGGTGAGGACGATGCCTCACTCGTGGAGATCCGTCTGCAGCTGGAGGACCTGTCGCGGGCGGCACTCACCAGTGCGCTGGTATTCCGCTCGCGGCTCACCGAGATCAACAATCGCATCGAGGTGCTGGGTCCTCCACCGGCGGCGGGCCAGCCGCAGGAGCCCGACATCGTGACGGGCGAGCGTCAGGCGCTTGCATCGGAAAAGGCCGAGATCAACGCGGTCGTTGCCAGCGCACAGAACCTGTCGATCCGCATCAGCGGGCTGATCGACAAGATCGGCAATATGCGCAGCGAGCTGTTCCGCAATCTTTTGACCAAGCGCTACGTGCTGTCGGATGCGCTGAGCCCGCAGGTGTTTTCCGACGCCCGCGACGAGTTCGGCAATCTCTACAAGGCGGTGTCGTCCTGGTTGAGCTTTGCCTTCAAGTTCAAGTTCCAGGCGATCCTGGCGGCAACCTTCGTGGCGCTCGGGCTGGCGCTGGTGCTGCTGGTTGGCGGCAGGCGCCTGTTCGGGCGGGTGTTCGAAGCCGACCCCACCAATGAGGACCCATCCTATCTCAGCCGCCTTTCGGTGGCCTTCTGGTCGACCTTGCTGCCGACGCTGGCGGTCAGCGTGTTCCTGGCCTCCACGGTATTCTTTTTCAACTACTACAATTTGTTGCGCGGCGACATCGGCGTCTTCCTGAATACGCTGGCAGCCGTCATCGCCGGGGTGTTCTGTGTCAACCGGCTGACCAATGCGGCGCTCGAGCCGCGGCTGCCGAACTGGCGGCTCATTCCCGTCGAAACCGGACCGGCGCGCTGGCTTGTGCGGCTGACGACTGCCATGGCCGTGGTCCTCGGCGTCAACTATTTCCTGTCGATCGTCAACGACACGATGGGCTCGCCGCTGTCGCTGACCATCGCCCGCAGTTTCGGCGCCACCATCATCGTCGGCGTCATCCTGATCCTGATGGCGATGCTGAGGCCGTTCAAGGCGCGTGACGGAAGCTGGCGGCCGTGGCCGGCATGGCTGCGCTATACGGCGCTTGCGCTCGGTCTTTTCACCATCGTCGCGGCGCTGCTCGGTTACATCGGCCTTGCTCTGTTCGTTTCGTTGCAGGTCGTCGTTACCGGCACCGCGCTGATCACCGCCTATATCGGCTTCCTGTCGGCGCAGGCGATCGGCGAGGAGGGTGCTTTCGCCAACACCTCCGTCGGGCGCTGGCTGTCGGCCAATTCCAGCTACGAGGATACGGCCCTCGATCAGCTCGGCCTTGTCGTCAGCGTTGCCATCAATGTGATGATCGTGCTGGTGTTCCTGCCGCTGATCCTGATGATGTGGGGTTTCCAGCCCGGCGATATCCAGGCTTGGGCCTACAAGCTCGCAACCGGGATCAACATCGGCTCGGTGACGATCTCGGTCACCGGCATCCTCTCCGGCATCGTCGTCTTCGTCATAGGCTATTTCCTGACGCGGTGGTTCCAGGGCTGGCTCGACGGCTCGGTCATGGCGCGTGGCAAGGTCGATACCGGCGTGCGCAACTCGATCAGGCTGGCGGTCGGCTATGCCGGCGTCGCGCTGGCGGCACTGGTCGGCATCTCGGCGGCGGGCATCGACCTGTCCAGCCTGGCACTGGTCGCCGGCGCTCTTTCCCTCGGTATCGGCTTTGGCCTGCAGAACGTGGTGTCCAATTTCGTTTCCGGCCTGATCCTTCTGGCCGAGCGGCCGTTCAAGGTGGGCGACTGGATCGTTGCCGGCGACGTCAGCGGCACGGTCAAGAAGATCAGCGTGCGCGCCACCGAGATCGAAACCTTCCAGCGGCAATCGGTGATCCTGCCCAATTCGAACCTGATCAACAACGCCGTCGGCAACTGGACGCACCGCAACAAGCTCGGCCGCGTCGACATCAAGGTCGGCGTCGCCTATGGCAGCGACGTCAAGCAGGTTCATGCCGTCCTGCTGGAGATCGCCCGCAGCCACCCGATGGTGCTGAAGAACCCCGAACCCTTCGTGCTGTTTTCCAATTTCGGCCCTGCCGCCCTGGAATTCGAAATCCGCGTGTTCCTGGCCGACGTGATGAACGGCAACATCGCGCAGAACGACATCCGTTTTGCCGTCCTCGAAAAATTCAGCAGCGAACACATCGAGATCCCCTCGACGCCGCGCGCCGTGGTCGAGGCCCACAAGCCCAAGGCCTGGCCGACGGACGACGACAAGATCGAGGCCGACTTCGCCGAACAGGAGCAGATAAGGGCCGAAGCCGAGGCGGAGAAGAAGCGACTGGTCAAGTCTCGCAAAACCAAGAAGCCGGACCCGGACTAGGCTCGGACTCCGTCGACCTCAATCCTGCCCGGAATCGATTGCGGCATGAATGGGGCATTCAGTTGCGGTTCAGCTTCCATCTCATATAAGCTCCATGCAAAGGCGAAAATGCCTTGCCAATGCAACAGAGGCGGTGGGAACACCGATATTGCACCATGTGGAAGTCTCTCGTCGCTGCAGTCGCCCTGGTCGCCGCCATCGGCTCGGTCCATGCCGCGAGCGCGGTCAACAAGGACGCCGAGACCCGCACGCTGGTCGTAACGGAGGGCGGCAGCAAGACCGACCTTGCGCTGGCCGGTGGCGAAACGGTTGAGTTCTGCCCGAACGGCTGCTTCGTCACCTTGCCCAATGGCGATCTCGAAGCCCTGACCGGTTCGGAAACCGTCGAGATCTCGGGCGGTGTCGCCCGCATCAAGTAATCTTGGCGTCACGATTGTAGAGGCCGGGCATTTGCCCGGCCTTTTATCGTTTCCGGTAGCGGTTGTTTAACAATGACACCGGAAATACCGCCATGGCAGCCGTCTGCAACCGTGCGTTTTAACGTTCGCTACGCCATCGCCCGCTATACCAGCCTCAAGACGCCGAAAAGCGGCGCGCAACTCTACGCGGGCAGGGCAGGACGGACATGGATGCGCGATCGGACAGGAACGCAATACCGCTTGCGGTCGATCTCGACGGCACGCTGATCGCAACCGACCTGTTGTGGGAAGGGCTGTTCATCCTTCTCAAGAAGAACCCGCTCTATATCTTCCTCGTACCGTTCTGGATCGCCGGCGGGCCGGCGCGGCTGAAGCAGGCGATCGCGCAGCGCATCGACATCGATCCGGCATCGCTGCCCTATCGCGAGGTGCTGCTTTGCCGCCTCCGGACCGAGCACGCCGAGGGCCGCAAGATCGTGCTGGCGACCGGTACGCCGCGCAAGTTCGCCGACGCTATCGCGGCCCATCTCGGCATTTTCGACCAGGTGCTGGCCACCGATGGTCTCGCCAATCTCACCTCGGGCAGGAAGCGCGCCTCGCTGATCGCAGCCTATGGCGATGGCGGTTTCGACTACGCCGGCAACAGCCGCCATGACCTCCAGGTCTTCGATGCCGCACGCAACGCGATCGTCGTCGCGCCCGACCGCCATGCCGCGCGCTGGCAGGCGGCACATGGCGCCGAGACGGTGCCGGCGCCAAAGCCGACTTTGCGGACCATCGTCAAGATGCTGCGCGTGCATCAGTGGCTGAAGAATTCGCTGATCGCCGTGCCGATGGTGCTCTCGCATGAATATTTCAACACCGACATGATCTGGGAATGCCTGCTGGCATTCGTCTCGTTCAGCGCGGTGGCATCGGCCATCTACATCCTCAATGATTTCTTCGACCTCGCGCTCGACCGCAAACACCTCACCAAGCGCAACAGGCCGTTCGCCAGCGGCGCGCTGTCGATCCCGTTCGGACTTGGGGCGATCGCGGTGCTTCTGGCGATCGGCATCGGCACCGGGCTGTTCCTGTCGCCCGAATTCATGGCTGTGCTCGGCGGCTACATGGTCGTCACCACCGCCTATTCGCTGTCGTTCAAACGCATGCTGCTGGTCGATGTGCTGACGCTCGCCGGCCTCTACACGATCCGCGTCCTGGCCGGTGCGGCGGCGACCGGCGTCGACGTCTCGTTTTGGCTGCTGGCCTTCTCCATCTTCTTCTTCCTGTCGCTGGCGCTGGTGAAGCGCTTCGTCGAACTGCGCACCACCGCCATTCCGCCCGGCGAGCGCATTGCCGGTCGCGGCTATCGCACCGAAGACCAGGAGATCGTCGCCCAGGCCGGCATGGCCTCGGCCTTCTCCTCGGCGCTGGTGCTGGCGCTCTACATGGACAGTGTCGCGGTGCGGGAACTCTATCCGCATCCATGGCTGATCTGGCCGCTGGCGCCGATCGTGCTCTATCTTACCATGCGCGTCTGGATCCTGGCGCGCCGCAACGAGATGCATGACGATCCGGTCGTCTTCATCATCCGCGACTGGCGCAGCCAGATCGTGGTGCTGATCGGTGCGGTGATGCTGGTCATCGGGGGCTGGTAGGCATGGCCGCCGGACGTTTCCCAAGCTTTGGCCTTGCCACGCCGCCGGCGCCGCGCGCCATCGGTGCCGACGAGGCGATCGCGCTGCTGAAAGGCGGTCAGGCCAAGCCGGCGTCGCTGCTTGCCTATGGCAATGGCCGTTCTTACGGCGATTCCTGCCAGAACGGAGCCGGAGCGGTCGTCGACATGCGATCGCTGAACCGGATCCACGCCTTCAACGCCGAAACCGGTGTTCTCAAGGCGGATGCCGGCGTGCTGTTGTCCGACATCATCGCCCACGCTGCCCCCTACGGCTTCTTCCCCGCCGTTGTGCCAGGCACGCAATTCGTCACGCTCGGCGGGGCCATCGCCAATGACGTGCATGGCAAGAACCATCACCGGCGCGGCACCTTCGGCTGCCATGTCGAGAGCTTCACGCTGCTCAGGTCCGATGGAAAGACCCATCGCTGCTCGGCGACAGACAATGCGCGGCTGTTTGCGGCGACGATCGGCGGGATGGGGCTGACCGGCCTCATTCTGTCGGCCTCGATCCGGCTGATGCGGGTGCATTCCCTCGACATCGTCGAAAGGGCGACGCCGTTTCGTGACCTCTGCGAATTCTTCGACCTGGCCGCGGCGGCCGATCAGGCCAACGAATATGCGGTCGCCTGGATCGACCAGCTTGCCGGCGGTCGCAACAGCGGTCGCGGCCTGCTGCTCACTGGCAATCACGCCGAGCACGGCTCGCATGCCGCTTCGCGCGCCGGCGGCAATTTCTCGGTGCCGGTCCAGCCGCCGTTCAACGTGCTCAACCGGCCGTTCCTGACCGCCTTCAACGCTGCCTACAGGTGGAGGAAGAGCCGGGCAACGGTGCCGCGCCAGGCCGGCTACCAGGGCTTCTTCTTCCCGCTCGACGGCGTGCGCGATTGGAACCGGCTTTATGGGCCGAAAGGGCTGTTCCAGCACCAGAGCGTGGTGCCGGAACAGACGGCGCGCGAGGCCGTGCCGGCATTGCTGGCGGCTGCAAGGCAAGCCGGGCAGGGCTCGTTCCTCACGGTGCTGAAACGCTTCGGCTCCATCCGCTCGCCGGCGCTGCTGTCGTTTCCGCGTCCCGGCTACACGCTGACACTGGATTTCCCCAACAGGGGCGCCGCGACGCTGACACTGCTGCGGGAGCTCGACCGCATCACGGTCGAGGCCGGCGGCGCGGTCAATCCGTACAAGGACGCCCGCATGGGGGCCGAAATCTTCACTTCGTCCTTTCCCGAATGGCAGCGGCTGGAAGCGCTCCGCGACCACGCCTTCATGTCCGACTTCTGGGCGCGCACTGCGAAGAAATTGGATGTGCGGCGAGGCTCGGTCGAGGCAGCCGAATAGATAAAATCCGAATAATTATTGGTTAACAGATGGTTAATAGCGCGATTCACTCAAAACAATGTTGGGGCTTCACCAAATGTTTGCGGGTTTGTAGTAGGAAGCGTGAAGGGGTGGCTTGGAACTCATGAAATACATCGTCTTCATTCTCTTTACAGTCATGACCAATGCCGCCGCGCAGCTGATGCTGAAGCAAGGCATGATGTCGCTCGGACCGATCTCGTTCGAGGGCGTCAATCCGCTCGTCAAGCTGCTGCAGATCGTCTTCAGCCCCTGGGTGTTCCTTGGCCTGTGTACCTTCGTCATCTCGATGGCCTCGCACCTCTATGTGCTGTCCAAGGTCGAGCTCTCCTTCGCTTATCCGTTCCTCAGCCTCGCCTATGTTGCCGTCGCCATCTTCGCTTATTTCGTCTTCCGCGAGGACCTCAATGGCTGGCGGATCGCCGGCATCGCCTTCATCTGCGTCGGCACGGTGCTGATCGCGCAAAGTGGCCGGGATTTGGGTGGGCAAGGGCATGAGGACCAGACCGCTTCCATCACGCCCGACAAGATCCAAGCAAACGAGATCCTTCGATGAGACATATGATTTTCGGCGGTGACGGTTTCGTCGGCCGCCATCTTGCCCCGAAGCTTGTGGCCGATGGTGAAGAGGTTGTCGTCGCCGACATCGTCAAGAGCGACCTGCCGCATTACCGCAGCGTCCGCTTTATCCAATGCGACGTCACCGATCCGGCCTCGGTCGCCGCGATTGGGCTGAAGGCCGACGACATGGTCTACAATTTGTCGGCCAAGATGCTGTCGCCGATCCAGGTGCGCGCCAAGCGGCATGACTTCTTCTTCCCTGTAAATTTCCATGGCACCGAGCACATCATGCAGGCCATGGACGGAGCCGGTGCGTCAAAACTCGTCCACTACACGACCGACATGATCTACGGCCACACGGTCACGCAGCCTATGACCGAGGAGCACCCGGTGGCGCCGCTGGGCGAATATGGCTGGTCGAAGCAGAAGACCGAGGAGCTGGCGGCCGAGTGGCGCAAGCGCGGCATGTCGATCTCGCTGTTTCGCCCGCGCCTGATCATCGGTCCCGGCCGGCTCGGCATTCTCGAAAAACTGTTCAAGCTGATCGACTGGAATTTTCCGGTGCCGATGATCGGTTCGGGCAGGAACCCTTATCAGTTCATCTCGGTGTTCGACTGCGCCGAGGCCGCCCGCGCGGCCTGGAAGGCCGGCGTGCCAAACGAGGCCTATAATCTGGGTTCGCTCAATCCACCGCCCGTCAAGAAGCTGCTCGGCGATCTGATCAGGCATGCCGGCTCGAAATCGATCCTGATCCCGACACCGGGTTGGGCGGTCAAGCGCACGCTGGACCTGCTCGACCTGATGAACATGCCGATCATGGACCCGGAACAGTATCTGATCGCCGACGAGGAATGCGTGCTCGACGTGTCCAAGGCCGGGCGTCAGCTCGGCTGGGCGCCGCAATATCGCGACGAGGACATGCTGATCGCCGCCTATAGCGAGTACCGCGCCAAGAAAGCCGGTCTCGCGGTCGCCACCACACATGTGCCCGCCGAATAGCGGCTCGCAAAACAGCTTTCGTTGCGCACGATTGCGGTCGTGCGTGCAGACAGGAGATTGAAATGACCGTCATGGCCAAGCCCGAACAGACGAATGCGCGCACCATGGTCAGTGCGCCGGCGCTGTCGCCCGCCACCATCGCCAAGCCCAACCTGATCAGCGTCGAGCAGGCCAAGGCGATGGACGTCGCGGCAATGACCGACCTGTTCAAGGCGCATCTCAACCCCGGCCAGCTGCATTTCATGAAGCTGCTCGGCTTCCACAAGATCAAGATCGAGCGCGCCGAAGGCATGTTCTACATCGACCAGAACGGCCGCAAGATCCTCGACTTCTTCGGCGGCTTCGGTTCGCTGGCCTTTGGCCACAACCATCCGCGCATCCTGGAAGCACGCAAGAAATTCCAGGAGGAGAAGCGCCAGGAAATCGCCATCGCCTTCATGTCGCAATATGCGGCGGCACTTGCGCACAACATCGCCAAATGCTCGCCCGGCGATCTCGACATGGTGTTTCTGGGTTCGTCCGGCTCGGAAGCGATGGAAGCGGCGGTTAAGCTCGCCGAGCGCGCCGCCGGTCCGAAGCGGCCGAAGGTCGTCTATGCCGAGAATTCCTTCCATGGCAAGACCAAGGGCGTGCTCGGCATCACCGACGGCCAGCTCTACCGCGCCGACTTCAAGGTGGCCGAAAACACGGTCCGCATCCCGTTTGCCGACATCGAGGCGGTCGAGCGCCTGTTCCGTTCCGACCCGGAGGTCGGCGTCATCGTGCTGGAAACCATCCAGGGCGGCGGCGGCATCATCCAGGCGCCTGCCGAGTACTGGCAGAAGCTGCGCGCGTTGTGCGACCAGTATGGCGTGCTGTGGGTCGCTGACGAAGTGCAGTGCGGCTACGGCCGTTCGGGCCGCTTCTACGCCTTCGAACATTACGGCGTCGTTCCCGATGTTACGGCGCTGGCCAAGTCGCTCGGCGCCGGCAAGGCGGCGGTCGGCGCGATGATTGCGCGGCGCGAGGTCTACATGAAGGCCTATGGCACACCGAAAACGGCGATGATCCATGCCATGGCGACCTTCGGCGGAATGGGCGAGGCCTGCGTCACCTCGATCGAAGGGCTCAACGTGCTCTACGACGAGGGGCTGATCGACAATGCCGCCGTCACCGGCGACTATTTGCTGCAGCGCCTGCAGGCGCTCAGGGAAAAGTACCCGAAGATCATCAAGGATGTGCGCGGCAAGGGGTTTATGGTCGGCCTGGAGTTCCACGACTTCTCGCAGACCTTGCCGATGGTGCTGCGGCCGATCGTCAGCGTGCTCGACGACAAGCTGAAGGGCTCGCTGTCGGGCTTCGTCGGCGCGCTGCTGCTGCGCGACTACGACGTGCTGGTCGCCTTCACCGAGTACAACCGCAACGTCATCCGGCTGGAGCCGCCGTTGATCTGCCAGCGCGAGCATGTCGATCGCTTCGTCGATGCCTTCGACAGCCTGCTGTCGCGCGGCATCGTGTCGATCGTGAAGGATTTCGTCAAAAGCCAGGTTCGTTAAGCGAGTTCGCTGGGTACAACGATGCTGACCAAGTCGCCCGCTCCACAAAACCCACTCGACCGGCTCACCGGAGCCGGCCTGGCGTGGGGCGAGGGGACTTATGCGCGGCTGGCGGCACCGATCGGCGCTGCGGCCTTCGCGCTCTACATCCTTTTTACAGCGTTCACGGCATGGGTGATGCCCGACGCCAACTGGGACATGCTGCCCTATCTCGCTATATCAGAGGAAGGCACCTATCCCGATGCACAGGCGCTGCATGACTATGCCTACAACACTGTCAAATCGGGCGTGTCCGCAGGCGACTACAAGGCGCTGACCGACGATGGTGGCGGCTTCCGCAGCCACATGGCGGAGAATGCCGCCGATTTCCATTCGCTGCTCGGCATGTACCGGATCAAGTTCCTCTACGCCGAGGTCCTGTCGACGATGAGCGCGGTGATGTCGCCGGTCGAGGCGATGCGCCTGGTCTCAGTGGTCTCGGTTCTGCTGTTCGGCGCGATCGCCCTGATGTGGCTGCGCTCCGAGGGGGCACTGGCCTTGGCGCCTGTGGTCGGCGCGGTGCTGATCATGGCCGATTTCGGCGATGCGGCGCGCGCTTCGACGCCGGATCTGCTCACGTCAGCGCTGCTGCTCGGCGGGCTCTATACCTATGTCCGCGGGCGCGAGATGGCGACCGCGATCCTGCTCTTCCTCGCCTTCATGGTGCGGCCGGACAACATTGTTTTCCTTGCTGTTTTTGCCGTGCTGCTGGTCGCCTTTCGGCAGAAATCGTGGGGCGCGCTGGCCGGCTTTGCCGCTTCCCTCGTTGCCTATTTTGCCATCTCGCACTGGGCGCATCATCCCGGCTGGTGGCCGCATCTGTGGTTCTCCAGCATAGAGCAGCATTACAATATGGACGGGTTCGAGCCGCCATTCTCCATCGTTGCCTATCTCAGGGCATTTGCCACCTCGCTGCTGCGTGCCGTCAGCCTGAACAGCTGGGTCGGGGTGTCGGTGCTGGCACTGGCCGGCTGGTTTGCCGCCTCCCGCGCCGGCTTCCGCCTCGATCGCCGCGCCGGCATCCTGTTTGCGGCACTGGTGCTCGGCGCGCTGGCGAAGTTCACCGTCTTCCCGATCCACGACACGCGCATCTATTTCCCGCATCTGATCCCGCCATTCCTGCTGCTGGCGACGCCGTTCATGGCGTTGTGGGCGGCCGTGGCTCGCGGCCAGAATCGCGCTGCCATGCAAATCATTCCCGGAGACAAGTCATGAGTTCGCTATCCAGCCTGGCGCGCGTTGCCCTGTCGCTCGGTCTTCCCAGTGGCGTTCTCGATCGCGGGCCGTCGCTGCGCGGCACGAAATTCCTGGCCAAGGCAGCGCTGAAGGCGCGGTTTGGTGGGGCGGGGCGGCCGTTCCAGATGGTCAATGTCGGCGCCTGCGACGGCGCGCTCTTCGACGATGTGACGCCGTGGCTGCACAGGATTCCCGGTGCACGCGCGATGCTGGTCGAGCCGATCCCCTACAATCAGAAACGGCTGCGCGCCAACTACCCCGACATCAGCCGCTTCATCATCGAGCCGGTGGCGGTGACGAAGACAAAGGGCACGATCACCGTCCACACTTTCGATGCCGCCGCGCTCGAGGCCGGCACGCTGCCCATCGAATTCATCGGCTGTTCGTCGGTCACCGACACCAATCTGATGTCGGGCAAGAATGCCTGGGGCGAGGCCGACGCCAACTTCAACAAGTTCGCGCCGCATCTCAGGGACATCGAGGTGCCATCCGAGACCTTGCTGACGCTGCTCGACCGCAACGGCATCACCCATATCGACGCCTTCCTCGTCGATTGCGAGGGCGCCGACTGGATCGTCTTCGAACAACTCGACCTCAAGCGCTACCGTCCCGGCATGATCAAGGTCGAGGTCGGCGCGCTGCCGGCCGCCGAGATCGGCCAGGTCGTGGTCAAGCTGAAGACATCAGGCTATCAGGTCGGTTTCCAGGCCGAGGACATCTGGGCCTTCGTGTGAAGGAAGATAGAGCAGACGACCCCCTCCATTGCTACAAAGACGTGGCCTAGTCCTCTCTGAACGCACGACTGATCTGATCGGAAAGCGGCTTCACGAAATATGAAAACGCAGACCGTTCGTGGGTCTTGATAAAGGCCTCAACGGGCATTCCCGGAAGAACAATGAGTCCGTCTAGCCGCGCCAGTTCTTCGGGCGCTACCACGAAGCGCACCTGATAGTAGGAAGATCCTGAGCGCTCGTTAGTCGTCAGGTCAGCTGCAATACGGACAACCGTCCCATTGAGTTCCGGCGTGGTACGCTGATTGAATGCCGAGAGGCGTAGCACTGCCTTCTGCCCAAGCTCAATCTGGTCGATGTCGCGCGGTGCGATCTGGGCATCCAGCGCGAGCCCGCCGCTATCGGGAACGATCGACATAATCACATCCCCTGGCGAAATGACGCCGCCGACAGTGTGAAATGCCAGTTGGTGCACGATGCCAGCCTGTGGAGCGATGATGTCGATTCGCTTGAGTTGATCCTCGGCCGCGATCTTTCGCTCGATATATTCTCCGATCTGACCTTGCACTTCACGAAGTTCGGCGCTCACTTCAGTTTTCAGGTCGGAGTCGATCTGCAGGATCTGCAGTCTAGCTTCCGATATTCGGCCTGCTGCTTGAGCCTGGCCGGCCATCGCCTCGCCTCGATCACCGCCGAGGGTCGCCGCCTCTCGCTCCAGGTCGTTCAATCGCAACACAGAAACAATGCCCTTTGCCCGGAGCACTTGAAGCGAGGCGATCTCGGCATCAAGCACAGAGAGCCCACGATCAAAGGCTGTTTCGCGAGACTTCAGGCCATCGATCTCATGCGCGAACTGCTTAATTCTTTCGCGCAACTGGGACTTCTTCCCCGCTCGGTCTTCCTTCCTGAACTCAAACAGTCGACGCTCACTCTGAACGGCTGCGGCGATATCGGTGTTGTCAAGCCGGGAAAGTAAAGTTCCTGGAAACGCAATCTGGTCTTCGTCGTCGCGCTCGGCCTCAAGTCTAGCGAGCCGTGCAGTCAATTCGTCCAGCCTCTTGGTGACGATTCCAAGGTTTGCCCGCGCTTGCGTTGCATCGAGGCGCACAAGTACATCTCCGGCAGCAATCTTCTGCCCCTCCTTGATGAGAATCTCGCTGATAACGCCTCCAGTCAAATGTTGGATTTTCTTGACATAGCTATCGACGACAAAGGTGCCGGAAGCCACGACTGCACCAGAGAGATTGGTTGCGGCCGCCCACCCGCCTATGCCTCCCACCAAGAAAAGGCAGGAAGTGCCGCCAATGAAGAGGTGCCGCCGGATAGATCTTGAAACCAATTCGGCCTCAACGTTTGGCATCGGATCCCTCCATCAAGATTTCAGCGACCTCCGGCTTTGACTCGTTCGGATCTGCGACCATCTTGAAGGGCGCGAGCATCCTGGCCGATACAGAAAAGCCCGGATATCCAGCCATGGTAGGATTCGGAGAAGGGACCTTTGATATTTTCGAAAGAACTTCGTCGCGTGGTCCGAAGGCTTTGACCCGACCGGCCTCCATCATGAGAACGAAATCGACTGCAGCTAGCGCGCTCGGTCGATGCGCTATAACTATTGCGATCCCCTTGCGTTCCCTCACGGCCGCGATTGCCTTCACAACAGCAGCTTCGCCATCGGCGTCAAGATTCGCATTGGGTTCATCGAGCACGACGAGGAACGGATCGGCGTAGAGTGCCCTGGCAAGGCCGATCCGCTGGCGTTGCCCTGCCGAAAGGGATGATCCGGCTTCTCCAATGCGGGCTTCATATCCTTTATCAAACTGCAGGATAAGCTCATGAACGCCAGCCGCCATCGCGGCTGATACAATTGTCTCCGGCTTCGCGTCGGATTCGAAGCGGGCGATGTTCTCTGCGATCGTGCCATCGAAAAGTTCGCCCCCCTGTGGCAGGTAGCCGATGTGGCGACCGATTGCCTCCTGATCCCACTGGTCGAGTGACGCGTCGTCAATACGCACTTTGCCGCTCGCCGGGGTCCAGGCGCCAACGAGAGCGCGGGCAAGCGTCGACTTCCCCGCACCGCTAGGGCCAATAATGCCGAGCGCGCTCCCCGCGCGCATGACGAAGTTTGCTGCGAAGACCGTCGGCTTCGTCTCACCAGGGGGAACGACGGTGATGCCTGCGGCACGCAGTTCGCATTGCGGTTTGGGCAGGGCCAAGACAGTTGTCTCTTCAGGCATCATCAGCAGCAAATCCCTGAGGCGGATCCAACTCTGTCTCGCCATCAGGAACACTTTCCAACTTCCGATTGCCAATTCGACGGGCGCTAGTGCGCGGCCCATTATGATGGAACTGGCAATCATCACCCCCGGTGTGACCTGCTGCTCGATAGCGAGCCATGCACCCACTGCCAGGATTGCGGACTGGAGAACCAAACGAAGTGTTTTTGCAACGCCCCCTAGGCCGCTAACAACATCGCTGGCCCTGCGATTTGCCGCAAGGTAGTCCGAATTTGCAAGGCGCCAGCGCGCGGTCATGCGATTGCTAAGCCCCATCGCACGTATAGCTTCGGCATTGCGACGGGACGCGTCCAGCAAGGCATTGCGCACCGTGTTATGCCGGAGTGCCTCTCGAGTTGGGTTGCGGGAAGACGCATCGGTAATAACGGTAAGCGAGACCAACAAGATCGCGCCGACCATTGCTGTCATACCAAGCCAGAAATGAAGTAGAAAACACAGGCCGAGATAAAAGGGCATCCAAGGTAAATCGAAAAACGCGGTCGGACCGGGTCCGGAGAGAAAATTGCGTACATTGTCGAGATCGCGCAGCGGCTGCAATCCGTCGCTGGGCATGCGAGTTTCGAGTGGAAGGCGGACGACTGCGTCGTGAACGCGCCCGGAAAGCTGGTGATCGAACCGCTCACCGACGCGTAGAAGAACGCGGGCACGAATGATGTCAAGGCCGCATTGAAAGGCATATAGGCCGAACGCAAGCATCCCGAGGCCGACCAGTGTTGGGACGCTGTGGCTGGCAAGCACACGGTCATAAACCTGCAACATGAACAAGGGGGCAGTTAGCGCCAATACGTTTATGACGCCGCTTATCACCGCTGTTGCGAGGATTACCGCCTTGTTCGCCGCAACAAGTGACCTTTCAAATCCCCCAGAACCTATCTTCTCGGGGGATCGGGTCATGGAGATCTCGTTCCACCTACTTCAGCACAAAATCCTATGCATAGCTCAAGCATATTGCTTGTTACTGCCACTGATCCAGACCGAGGTGACTCACCCAAGACATACTTCAAGCGGCAACAAGCCATGCTGGGTCGAATCCCATATCAAACACGGTGTTCATTGCCACGCTGTGCGCGTTGTCATTTTCGTCCAAATAAGCCAACGAGAATGAATTAAAAACCTGCGATCTGCCGAAGTACCCGTTAATAACATGCGCCGACCCTGTCCATTCTGAAGACATACCAAAGTCTACCGTGTAGTCTCCATAAAGCACATCGGTACTGATGTAGTAGGCCTTGTTGGAGCTAAATGAATATGTACCAATTTCGATTGAAGTGGCTCCGTCATTGCCGCTGAGGGTATATTTTACATCCCACCAGTTCGTAACATAGTCTATCTCATACCATTGCTCACTTGCATGTATCGTTGTTGTACGCTGCGCGACCAATGTCTTCTCTAGATCCAGATCGGTGAGGCTTAATCCAGACAATAGGAAATTATTCAAGGGAGCAGAATAGTCTGAAGCGGGATCTGATGGCCAATACTTCTCTAGATTTCCAACAGCGACGTCATGCCCGCCATCGGGCGTCATGACATAGCCGACAAAAAAGTGACTCGAATCCTGGAACTCGATCGTGTCGTTCCCGCTGCCCGTATCAATCATGACCGGCAGGATTATACCCCAGCTGTTGTCTGCAACACCCGAGACTATGATGTGGTCATTTCCAGCGCCAGAAAAGACAAATCCCTGATCCGGATTGACCAAGGTTATCTCGTTGTCCTTTTCATTCCCAACAAGAATAAACTGAGAGGTGCTGTTCAAGGTGAAGCTGGTAACGTCACCCTGCAGGACAACCAGATTTCCATCCTTGTTCGCCGATGTTGCCGCATTTCCGGCTATGAAGGTGGCGCCGTTGATATTGACGATGTTATGCGGGTCGAGCCCCCAATAGTAAGGGTTCGACAGTTTGTAGGAATCCGATTGCATCCACTCGGAATTGTACCCTGCAAGAGTCAACTCGTTTGCGGTGCCGATGGTCTGGTTGATCACGTGATCGAACTCAGTCCCATGGGGAGTTGTGGGGAGATCGCTCCGGTCGAACGATATCTCCTTGTAGTCAGTGCTGGCATGCAGGATATTTGAGGTTCCTGAAACCGCCTCCTCAATCAGGAGACCATGAATGAACCTGCCAAGGAAACCAGACGCATCGGTGTCGTTAGCTGGGGCATACGGTTTTTGCTCGAACAGATATGACTGCTTGCTATCCAAGAATCCCGTATGGGTAGCGGCCCACTGGAGCAAGCTTTTGGCGAGAACATCGTCCCCGATAATAAATTTCATCTGAGATAGATTAAACACAAATGGATCCATATCCTGGAACCATTGGAGCGCATAGTTTTTCGCCGTAGCATCGCCGACTGTCAGCGGAATATTCATTCTAAAGTAGGATAGATACTGAGACAGATCCGCACTCGACGTGACCAGCCAGAAATCATAGTCGTTGAGAGCTCGAACCTCGTAGTAGGGTGTCCACCCTTCCGCCGCGCCTGAGAGCTCGGGGAAAACAGTTTGGTATGCTGCATCATGATAGTCGGAAATTTGCCGCCCCGTAAGGTTCCAATCAGTTTGTGTTGACCGAAGAGCGTAGTCACGCGTAGCGAGTTCCAGCATGAGCGCATCGCGACGTTGGTCAAAGAGTCCTGACGCGAAATCGCCATCTATTTTGTTCTTGGCATAGTTGTTAGCAACAATTCCGATTAACGAGTCGGCGTTCACGACACCATGTGCCATGCTTCCATAGTAGATGCCAGCGGCGGAAAGCGCATCGTAGTAATGAGACGCGTCACCCGTCGAGATGGTAAGCGCATATGCAGAGTTAATATCGTTTATCTGCTGTGAAGTTGGCATGATACGCTCCTATTTTTCAGAAAATGAATCAATCAGCGCCGAAAGACGTTTGTGAAACCTAGAGACGTCCTCTCGAAGATATTTACGAGGCGCCATGATCATCCAGCGCAATCCAGCCCTATCAAAGCTCATCATGCACGATGATACAGAAGAATATCCAGTGCACATAATGTACATAGGATCCGGCGCGGAAATATAGTAGATATTGTGAGAGAGATACCCCTTAGCATTATCCTTTACGCGAAACGAGGCGAATTTAATACCAGCATCGAGGTCATTTATAATTGGAAGCAGGAGGTTTTGCGGAATATGAATTTTTAGTGGGCCGCCTGGAACGGAGGCCGCCACTCCGAGTGCGTCCGAAAGCGGCAGCAGATCCTCCTCCCCCCGGATCTGGGGGTTTGGCCCGCGGCCAGCTTTCAGTTCAGGATAGCTCAGTCGTAGCGCGACTTGCTTGATATCCATGGTTGCCTTCGGATTTCGTTCCCGAAATAGATCTGAGGGGACATAGAGCGTTCCCTGCGAGTATGTCACGGCAACGCGATCGATCGACGAAGAGGTGAGCCAGAGAAAACGTTCGTCTCCAGTGTCGAGTGATGCGGATTGCGAGTGCCCGCAGGTGACCAAAGCCAAGAGGAGCGCAATTGAAAATCGACCTTTGAGCACGCGTTTTCCCGCCCAGCATGCGCTCTAATTCGTTAAGTTATTAGTATGCCATATCTCATAACGATTGCAACAATTAATATACTTACAGATTTATCTTTCATCGAAGTATATAAGTAAGATCTTTTATAATAATGCTGATCTCGATGCGTAGCTATCAGGTCGGTTTCCAGGCCGAGGACATCTGGGCCTTCGCCTGAGTTAGCCTACCGGAAAGCGAACCGCCCCAGGCGCCCGGTGTGAAGCATTCTGCCGTCTGGTCGCTCGGCTTTTTGCCAATGTCGCAAACAGGCTTCAATCGTGCTGCTGCTCCGCCCTATAGTCCGCCCGCTTTATCACTTTGGAGTCGCGGGCAATGGCAGAGTTTCCGAAAAAGGCGAGGGTCGTCATCGTCGGCCTGGGCGGTATTGTCGGCGCATCGATCGCCCATCACCTGATCGAACGCGGCTGGGATGACATTGTCGGCATCGACAAATCAGGTATCCCGACCGATATCGGCTCGACGGCGCACGCCTCCGACTTCTGCTACACCACCAGCCACGATTTCCTGTCGTGCTGGACGACGCTCTACTCCATCGATTTCTACGAGAAGATGGGTCATTACGCGCGTATCGGCGGCCTCGAGGTCGCGCGTGTCGGCGACGACAGCCGAATGGAAGAAATCAAGCGCAAGATCGCCTCGGCCAAGGCGTTTGGCACGCGCGCGCGCCTGATCGAGCCGGCCGAGATCAAGGAAAAATTTCCGCTCATCGAAGAAGCGATTGTTCAAGGTGGTCTTTGGGATCCCGATGCCGGTCTGGTCATCCCGCGTTCGCAGACGGTCGCCGGCAAGCTGGTCGACCAGGCGGAAGCGTCGGGCAAGCTCAAATCCTTCGCCAACACATCGGCCCGGTCGCTGGTCGTCAAGGACGGCCGCATATCAGGCGTGGTAACGGACCGCGGCACCATCGAGGCCGACTATGTCGTCGTCTGCGCCGGGATTTGGGGCCGGCTGATAGCGGAAATGGTCGGCGAAGACCTGCCGGTCATGCCGATCGACCATCCGCTGACCTTCTTCGGCCCCTACAACGAGTTCGCCGGCACCGGCAAGGAGATCGGCTGGCCGCTGCTGCGCGACCAGGGCAACTCGGCCTATATGCGCGACACCGGTGATCCCAAGACCGCCGAGGGCGGGCAGATCGAATGGGGTTATTACGAAGAGACCAATCCGCGCCTTTGCCACCCGCGCGACCTGCTGGAGAAGGACCAGGCGCGGCTTTCGCCGTCGCAACGCGATCTCGACATGGAACAGATCCTGGCGCCGCTCGAACGCGCCATGGAACTGACGCCGATCCTCGGCGAACTCGGCTATAATGAGAGCCATTCGTTCAATGGACTTCTCCAGGTAACCGCGGACGGCGGCCCGTCGATGGGCGAAAGCCAGAAGGTGCGGGGTCTGTGGTATGCCGTTGCCATCTGGGTCAAGGATGGTCCCGGCATGGGCAAGCTGATCGCCGACTGGATGACCGACGGCCGCACCGCAATCGATCACCATGCCATCGACTATGCACGGTTCTATCCGCACCAGACCAAGGAGCAGTTCATCTGGGACCGCTGCACCGAGACGGCGATGAAGGTCTACAATCCGGCGGTGCATCCGCGCGAGCCGTTCTCCAAGGCCCGCAATATCCGGCGCTCGCCGTTCTGGGAACGCGAGAAGGAACTCGGCGGCTATTTCATGGAACTCGGCGGCTGGGAGCGCGCCCACGGCTATGCCGCCAACGAGCATCTCCTGGAGAAATACGGCAACCGGGTGCCGGTGCGTGAGAACGAATGGGACAACCGCCATTTCTGGCGCGTCTCCAATGCCGAACATCTCGCCATGAGCGAGGATTGCGGCATCGTCAACCTGTCGCATTTCGCCATGTACGACATCGAAGGTCCAGACCATGTCGCGCTGCTGGAATGGTTGTGCGCAGCCAAGATTGGCGGCGACAACAACATCGGCAAGGGCATCTACACCCACTTCCTCGACGAGGAAGGCATGGTGCGGGCCGACTTTACCGTTATTCGCATGGCCGACCGCTGTCGTTTGATCGACGGCGCGGATGCTGGCCCGCGCGATTTCCAGTACATGCGCCGCACGGCACAGGACAAAGGTTTCGACGTCACCATCACCGACGTGACCGAGAAGTTCGTCACCATCGGCATCTGGGGACCGAACGCCCGGGCGACCTTGCAGAAGGTGGTCGAAAACCCGGACGGGCTCTCTGTTGAGAACTTCCCATTCGCGGCGATCAAGCCGGTCCGGATCGGCGGCAAGGACGTCACCGCTTTCCGCATCTCCTATGTCGGCGAGCAGGGCTGGGAACTGCATATGCGCTACGAGGACGGTCTCGCTGTGTGGGACGCGCTGCGCTCGACCGGCGTGATGCCTTTCGGCGTGGAGACCTATGCCAACACGCGCCGCATGGAAAAGAGCCTGCGCCTGCAGAACGCCGACCTTCTGACCGAGTACAATCTGCTCGAAGCGGATCTCGCTCGTCCAAAGGTCAAGGAGAACGATTTCTGCGGCAAGGCGAAGCACGTCGAATACCGCGCCCGCGAGCACCAGCCGGCCATGCTGTGCACGCTGGTGATGACCGAGAATGTCGATTCCAAAGGCGTTGCCCGCTATCCCGTCGGCACCATGCCGGTGATGGATCCGAAGACCGGCGAGACGCTGGTCGACGAACTCGGCCGGCGGTCCTTCACCACCTCGATGGCCTATGGCCCGACCATCGGCAAGAATATCGGTCTTGCCTATCTGCCGTGGGCGTACGCCCAGGAAGGCCGCAAGCTCACGATCGAGTATTTCGGTGAGACATATCCGGTCGAAGTGGCGGCTGTCGGCTACAAGCCGCTCTACGATCCGGAGAATTTGAAGCCGCGCAGCTGATTGCTAGCCGGCGCAAAGGGCATGAAGGCAAAAGCCTGGCCATCGGCCGGGCTTTTCTCTTTTTAAGCCGACGGTTTTCGCTTACCTTCGCGGCATGTCTGCTTTTGCCTGCGCAAGACATTTCCTTTCAGGCTGCGCCGCGTTCGCACTGACGCTCTGGTTGACGCCCGCGGCCCAAGCTGACGAGCCCGTCGATGTCGAGCTGGTGCTGGCCGTCGATGTCTCGCTGTCGATGTCTCCGGACGAACTCGAGATCCAGCGTCACGGCTACGCCGCGGCACTGACGCACGACAATGTGCTGCAGGCCATTGCCGATGGCGCTTATGGCAAGATCGCCGTCACCTATGTCGAATGGGCCGGCACCAACTGGCAGCGCGTCATCGTGCCGTGGACGGTGATCGCCAGCCGCACCGACGCCGAGCGGGTGGTTGCGCAACTATCCGCTCAGCCGCCCAACAGCGCGCGGCGCACCTCGATCTCCGGAGCGCTGGAGTTCGGCAATGACCTGTTCGCCGAAAGCGGCTACCAGGGCACGAAGCGGGTCATCGACATTTCGGGCGATGGCCCCAACAATCAAGGCGCGCCGGTCAACCTGACCCGCGACGATCTGATCAAGCAAGGCATCGTCATCAACGGCCTGCCGCTGATGACGCGAGGCGGTTTTCCCGGCGCCTACGACGTCAGCAATCTCGATCGCTACTACAGCGACTGCGTCATCGGCGGACCCGGAGCCTTCATGATTCCGGTCAATGACTGGACGCAGTTTCCCGAAGCCATCCGTCGCAAGCTGGTGCTGGAACTCGCCGGCCCGGCCTCGCCGCAATGGGCGGCAGAAGAAGCCACGCATCCGCCGGTGGTATTGGCGCAGGACAAGCCCGCCACCGACTGCCTGGTCGGCGAGAAAATGTGGCGCAACCGCAGCTGGATGTTTGACAGCCGCTAGGCGACCGAAGCATTGGCAAATTGGCCGGACCGCGCTATCCAGTCGGAGGGGCCGCGGCAAAAACCGAGGAAACATCAGATGAAACGTCTAGCCATCCTGACTGCTGTCGCGTCCGTGCTTTTTGCCGACGCCGCCAGCGCCCAATACAATGATGAGCCCGCCTGCATGATGTTCGAGCACGCGAATTTTCGCGGTCGGTCCATCGGTATGGGCCCCGACGATTCCGTGAACTTTCGCGGCGGCCAGTTCTGGAACGACCGTGTGTCGTCGGTGATCGTGCGCCGGGGTTGCACACTCATTGCCTATGAGGACTCCCGGATGGGTGGCCGCTCGATCGAGATCCGGCGCCGGATCCGCGATTTCGGCGGCAGCGACTGGAATGACCGTATATCGTCGGCGGAGTGCACCTGCGACGATTATTGAGGCCATTTTGGATTAGCCACGATGGATTTCTGGCGGTGGTAGCCATTGGCCGACAGCAGAGCCGGGCCTGCCGGTTGCCTCACCAAGCTGTTCATTGACAAGCCGATTGGCGTCTGTGAGACAATTCCCCAGCAAAAACAAAAGGGGAACCGACATGAACAGGATCGCCGTTCTTACCGCAACTCTGACACTTGCCGCCGGCCTGTCCGCACCGGCGATGGCTGCCACCTCGGTCACTATCGGCATCAGCGGCTGGACAGGCTTCGCGCCGCTGACGCTTGCGAAGCAGGCGGGCATCTTCGAGAAACACGGACTCGACGTGACCTTGAAAAAGGTGCCGCAAGCGAGCCGGCCGCTCGCCATCGCCAGCGGCGACCTGCAATGCGCGGCCACCACGGTGGAGACCTGGCTGGTGTGGAACGCCAGCGGCGTCACCACCAAGCAGATCTTCCAGCTCGACAAATCCTACGGCGCCGACGGCATCGTCGCCCGCAACAACATCAAGACCGTCGCCGATCTCAAGGGCAAGAACGTCGCGTCATCGGCGCCGGGCACGTCGCCCTATTTCATGCTCGCCTGGGTGCTGAACAAGAACGGCATGTCGACGAAGGACGTCACCGTCGTCAATCTGGAGCCTGATGCGGCGGCGCAAGCTTTCCTCGCCGGGCAGAACGACGCCGCCGTCACCTACGAGCCGTTCATCTCGGCGGTGCGCGACAAGTCGGACCAGGGCCATATCCTGGCGACGACGCTCGACTACCCGATGGTGCTCGACACGGTGGGCTGCACACCCGAATTCCTGAAAACCAATCCGGATGCCGCCAAGGCGCTGGCCGACAGCTATTTTGATGCACTCGACCTGATCAAGAGCGATCCGCAGAAATCCTACGAGACCATGGGTGCCGACGTGAAACAGTCGGCCAAGGAATTCGAGGATTCGGCGAAATACCTGAAATGGGCCGACCGGGCGGAGAACAAACAGTTCTTCACCAAGGAATTCCAGGACTTTTCCAAGACCGCTGGCGAACTGCTGCTGCAGATGGGACTGATCAAGGAAGCGCCCGACGTCACCACGTTGGCTGACACCAGCGCGGTTTCGAACTGATCGTTCGGCCTTTGACCATCAAGCGGCGGCGCCTGGCGCTGCCGCCTTCTCTTGGACAAAGCGCGATTTGAGCATGGGGACCATTTGAAAATGGCGACGATTTGACGATGCGCCCCTTGCATCCAGTCTCGCCGGGCATCCGAACCGTGCTCGGCATTTCCTTCTTCGTGCTTTTCGTGGCCTTCTGGGCTTGGATCACGCTAGGCGGCCACGTCAACCGCATCTTCCTCGCCGATCCGCTGTCGATGCTGCGGGATGGCTGGCGGCTTTTGGTCGAAGACCGTTTCTGGCTCGACGTTCTGATCACCATCTGGCGCGTCTTCGGCGGCTTCCTGCTTGCCTCGGTCGTCGCGGTGCCGCTTGGCATCGCGATGGGCGCCTGGAAGCCGGTGGAGGCGTTTCTGGAGCCTTTTGTCTCCTTCGCCCGCTACTTGCCTGCGTCGGCATTCATCCCACTGCTCATCTTGTGGGCCGGCATCGGCGAGCTGGAAAAACTGCTGGTCATCTTCGTCGGCTCGGTGTTCCAGATCGTCCTCATCATCGCGGTCAAAGTTGGCGGCACACGACGCGATCTGGTCGAGGCCGCCTACACGCTGGGTTCCACCAACAGCGGCATCGTCAACCGGGTGATCATGCCGGCCAATGCGCCGGAGATCGCCGAGACGCTGCGGCTGGTGCTCGGCTGGGCCTGGACCTATGTCATCGTCGCGGAACTGATCGGCTCGTCATCCGGCATCGGCTACATGATCATCAACAGTCAGTCGCGGCTGGCGACGGGTCAGATCATCTTCGGCATCATCGTCATCGGACTGATCGGGCTGTTGTCCGACTTCGCCTTCAAGGCCTTCAACCGCTGGCTCTTTCCGTGGAGCCTGGCGTGAACAAGCTTCTCATCGAGGGCGTTTCGCGCACCTTTGCCGGCGTGCGCGGCGGTCAGCCGGTCAAGGCGCTGATGCCGATCGACCTGGCGGTCGCCGCCAACGACTTCATCACTATTCTGGGGCCGTCCGGCTGCGGGAAGTCGACACTGCTCAGGATTGTCGCGGGCCTGGAAGCATCGAGCGAGGGCCGTGTGCTGCTCGACGGCAAGGCGGTGACCCGGCCGGGGCCGGATCGCGGCATGGTCTTTCAGTCCTACACGCTGTTTCCCTGGCTGACTGTGGCGCAGAACATCGCTTTCGGCTTGCGCGAACGCGGAATGCCCGAAAAGGAGCGGGACGGGGTCGTCGCTTCCTACGTCAATCTCGTCGGCCTGAAAGGGTTCGAGAACCATTGGCCGAAGCAGCTCTCCGGCGGCATGCAGCAGCGCACGGCGATCGCCCGGGCGCTGGCTAACGATCCGGAGATCCTGTTGCTGGATGAGCCGTTCGGCGCGCTCGACAACCAGACGCGCGGTCTGATGCAGGAACTGCTGCTCGGCATCTGGGAACGGCGCCAAAAGACGGTGCTGTTCGTCACCCATGACATCGAGGAGGCGATCTTCATGGCCTCGCGCGTCATCGTGATGACGGCGCGGCCCGGCCGCATCAAGTCGGATGTCGCCATCGACCTGCCGCATCCGCGCCATTACACGCTGAAAACCAGCCCGGAATTCTCGGCGCTGAAAGCGCGGCTGACCGAGGATATTCGGGTCGAGGCGATGCGCACGGCGCAGGCGTAGTCAGACCGACACAGCCTGATCATCTGGAAAGATACTTGGCTCGCTCAACAGACGCTTGAGGCGAGGAAGATCACGTTTCGGGGCGTCCAGAGCCGCCTTGAACGCTACCCATTTTTCGACATCGAGAGGAAAGATGCGCCGGTCGGCCAGCCTTTCGGGTCGATTCGTTCTCGTACTCACGTGACACCTCTGCTCAGGCGGCCAGCAGCTGCTTGCGGTCGACGCGCTCCTGCTGCGGCGAGCGGGCGTAGAGTTCGCGGTAGCATTTGGAGAAATGCGAGGCCGAGACGAAGCCGCAGGCGACCGCCACCTCGACCACTGGCATCGAGGACTGGATCAGCAGGTGCCGAGCGCGGTCGAGCCGGATTTCGAGATAATAGCGGGCGGGGGAGCGGCCCATCTCGGTGCGGAACAGCCGCTCGATCTGGCGGCGCGACAGGTCGACATGATCGGCGATCTCGATCAGTGACAGCGGCTCCGACAGATTGCCCTCCATCAGTTCGATGATGGTCAGCACTTTCGAGTTCTGGACGCCGAGGCGGGCGCGTAGCGGCAGGCGCTGGCGGTCGGTGGGGCTGCGCACGCGGTCGGTCAGCACCTGCTCGCAGACGCGGTTGACGAGGTTCTCGTCAAAGTCGTCGCCGATCAGCTTCAGCATCATGTCGAGTGCGGCAGTGCCACCGGCGCAGGTGTAGATGTTCTGGTCGATCTCGAAGAGGTCGGCAAAGACATTGGCCTTCGGGAACGCCTCGGAGAAGCCCGGCAGGTTCTCCCAGTGGATGGCACAGCGCTTGTTGGACAACAGGCCGGCGGCGGCGAGGATATGCGCGCCGGTGCACAGGCCGCCAACGGCGACGCCGCGATTGTATTCCTCGCGCAGCCAGGCGAAGGCGGACTTGTTTTGGTAGCGCTCGACATTGATGCCGCTGCAGACGATGGCCATGTTCGGCCGATCTGGGCCTGCCATCTTCTTGCGTTCATCCTCGAGCGACGTGTTGACCGCGCATTCGACTCCGTTCGAGGCGCGCACCGGCTTGCCGTCGATGCTGGCGAGGCGCCAGCGATAGGCCTCGTAGCCGAGCATGCGATTGGCCGAGCGCAGCGGGTCGAGCGCGGTCGCAAAGGCGATCATGGTGAAATCGGGAATAAGGAAGAATACAAACGACCGCTTGATCGGATGCTTTACGGCGTTCAAGGGAACCTCACACAGCCATGGCGCGAACAGGATGTCGCGAATAGCATAGCGACATCAGGAAAAACCATGTCTGTCAATCGGCTACGCCGCTACGACAAGATTAAATTTGCGACATGGGTCGCAAATGGGCAATCGGCGTGCAGCGGGGCCCGGAAGTGGCACGAACTGTTCAAGGGACAGGCAGCGTACAGCCTGTGCGCAGAACAAAAACGCCGCTCTGGCTGGAGCTAGGCGGCGTTGCAGTTTTAAAGCAGCGGCAGGGATGCGCTGCCTGGAAAATCTTCAGGCGACGAAGCCGAGGCGCGCCGCATTCATGGCGCCAGTCTGGCCGGGCATGGTGTTGGCAAGACGCTGACGCTCGAGAGCGGTGGTCAGGTTCATTTCGCGGCGGGCAAAGAGGCGGGCAAAAAGCTTCATAATCATCTCCATTCGGTTGCTCAGACGGGTCGCCTTCGCTTGATGGAGTGGGGCAGCTCGTTTGCTGGCGCTGATATAGGCTTGTGTAAGCAGAAACTAAATCGCAAAAGCGAACCGCTTGATATGAAATGCGACATCGATTGCGACAGATTTGGGCAAGGTGCCCAAAATTTACGATCATTTACAAGGCATTAAGTGAAAACAGGAGCTGCTATGCGGCTTTCTCATATGCGTCATGCGTTGGCGACATGGCTCCAAAACTCATTTGTATACAAATAAAATAAAGAAGGCCTGCCGGGCGGTTCGCGCGGCAGGCCTTCAGCACATAGTACACACGATCTACTTTGCTCCAGCCCAGGATCCGATGCCATTGCGAGTACCGGTCTTGGTGTCGGAAGCCTCAGGCCAGCCGATATCCTTCTGCAGTTCGATCGGCAAGGAACGGATGGCGCGCTCGGTCTGGTAGCGGGCGCGTGCCGCGCTGAATTCGGTCGCGATGCGACCAAGAGACGACAGGATAGACATTTCTTTCTCCTTTGGTGGCTGGCGGGTGCCAGACAGCGCGTTGGTTACGTCGGGTTTGTTTCAACTTCATTTCGTGTCGAATGCAGGTCTGTGTCGGGGTCGTTTCATGGCTGCTTGTGGCAGCTGCCTCATTCGATGGAGTTGACTATCCTCCCAATCTGATGTTCAATCAAACGAAATGGAATGATGTTTTGTATCAGAAAAATTGAAGGTCGGTTGCCATGAACGCCCCGCTCAATCATCCGCTGCCACTGCTCGATCTCGACGTTTTGCGCACTTTCGTGGCGATTGCCGAGACCGGCAGCTTCACCACCGCCGCCAATGCCGTCTTTCGCACGCCTTCGGCCGTCTCCATGCAGATCAAGAAGCTGGAGGACATTCTCGGCCGCTCCGTGTTCGCGCGCGACGCCCGCTCGGTGTCGCTGACCACGGACGGCGAGATGCTGCTCGGCTATGCCCGCCGGCTGCTGTCGATCAACCGCGAGGTGGTGTCGAAGTTCATCATTCCCGAGATTGTCGGTGTCGTGCGGCTTGGTTCGCCGGACGATTACGGCGAGCGCGTGCTGCCGCATGTGCTGAAGCGTTTCGCGCAGTCGCATCCGTCGATCGCCGTCGACGTCACCATCGACCAGAGTAGCAATCTGCGCCGGCGCATGGACGACCGGGCGCTCGACATCACGCTGCTGACCAATTCCTACAAGACCAGCGCGCTCGGCGCCGAGGTGCTGCTGACCGAGCCGATTGTCTGGGCCGGCGCCAAGGGTGGCTGCGCGCATCTGCGCGAGCCCTTGCCGGTGTCGCTTTGGGAAGAGGGCTGCGCCTGGCGCGCCGGAGCGCTCGATGCGCTTGGCCGCGAGGGTCGCAACTACCGCATCGCCTATATGAGCGCGCACACGGCCGGCCAGCGCGCCGCGATCATGTCCGATCTCGCCGTGGCGCCGCTGCCGAAGTCGTTTCTCGGCAACGACATGGTCGAACTCTGCCCGAAGGACGGCATGCCCGACATCGGCACCTACAATCTGGCGATGGTGGTGGCGCCGGACGCCAGCGCGCCGGTCAAGGCCGTCGCCGACCACATCCGCGCGACCTTCGAAGTGTTCCGGGAAACCGGCAAGTTCTGACCGGCTGGTAAGGACGACAATATAGAGCTACTCCGCCGCTTCGGCGGGGCGCTGTTCAGGCCTCAGTCTCGTGTCTTGCACGATCCGGTTCTCCCCGAGAAATTCGACGATGCGCTCGCGGGCGCGCCGGGCCTCCGGCATGTCGATCAGCGGCCAGACGTGGAACATGCCTTCCTCATAGACAAGATCGATTTCAACGCCGGCGGCGCGGGCTTTTTCCGCGAAGATCAGATTGTCGGGCGTCAAAAGATCGCGCGAGCCAGTCAAAAGCAGTGTTCTTGGCAGCACTGACAGATCTCCATAGACCGGGCTGATATGCCAGTCGCTGGGATCGATGCCGGCACTGTACAGACGAATCGCCTCTCGTCCGCCAGCTATGCCCAGCCAAGGGTCGTTGCGTTCCGCCTCGAACACTGCGGGATTGGTGAGCGACACGTCGAGACCCGGCGAAATGAGCACATGTCGTGACGGCAGGGACAGTCCTTCTTCGGCGGCCATCATGGTCAGCACCACAGCCATGTTGCCGCCGGCGGAATCGCCCATGAAGACGATGTCCTCGGCCCCCGTCTCGGCGAGCATCTGCCGGTAAACATCGCCAACCATCCCGAACATGGCGTGGAAATCATGTTCGGGGGCGATTGGATAGATCGGCACCGTGATTGCGTAGCCCAACCGATCCGCCATGTCGGCAATCAGGTGCCAATGATAGGGCGTGATTTCAAAGACATAGGCGCCGCCGTGCAAGTAGAGAATCCGCTTCTGTTCGCCGGACTTGGGTGGGATTTCGTATACGGGGAAGCCATCGACCGTATGCATCTCGATGTCGAGACGCTGGTGTAGCGAGGCGGGCGGCCGGTGGTTCTCGGTCTTGCGCGCGGCCGCGATCCAGCGCTGCAGATTTTCCGGACTGGCAAATGCCTGCTTACGGCTGTGCCGCAAGACAAAAGACACGACATGGCTTTTCAAACTTGGCATGCGAATACACGAACTTCGGCCAAAGCCGACTAAGAGAACCCCCTAAATCGAAAGATTGTGCCGTGGCTGAAAATGTCAAGATTTGCGCCCGCGTCTACACGGCGGTTTGATCCGCGCCGCAGTGGTCAGCGACGCGGTAAAAGTGCGGCTCGCAGCCGGTTGCTGGTGGTCGCCGGAGACATGCGAGGTCCCCGGCGCATGCCGAGCAATTTGCATTTGTCGGCGAAGGTCATCAGCGCGCGGCGCTCCAGATAGCGCTGCTGAGGGATGCCCTTTCACTGGATCGCGGCGACACCGGCCAGCCGATGTCCTTCTGGATTTCGGGCGGCAGGCTGTTCAGCAGGCGCCGCGCCTTGCTGCGGTCATGGGCTTGTCTGATGGCGGTGCCATAGCGGCTCAGGCTTTCGAGCATTGACATCGTTGTCTCCCCTGGAGCGTTGCAGCGGCTGAAAGATATTTCCTGCCTGCCGTTCGATGCCGGTTGAATGCGCCTGCCATGTATCTGGCGAATTTCACGAAAACAGCGTTTTGGTTTCCGGATCAGACGATCCGGAAACATTTGCATGCAAATGAGTTTCGAAAGGTGTTGGCGGGGGCGGGCCGCTTATTCCCGTCCACGCCTCCGCCCCTCGTGGCCTTCGCGCGAACGCCGGCGCGGAGCGGCGTCGCCGGCAACGCCATCCTCGCTGACCGTCTTGCGCGGCGGCAGTTTCACCGCTGCCGACAGTTTCGGGAACGGATCGACCTTGTTGGGCAGCGCCATGGCGTAGACGAAATGCTCCTGGAATTTCGGTTCCAGCGCCGTCTCGATCTTCTCGATCTTGCTGACCGTGTCCTCGATCTCGCGGCGGTAGCCGCGATTGAGCAGCGCCATGCGCGCGCCGGCACCGGCGGCGTTGCCGACCGCCGAGACCTTGTCGAGGTCGCAATCCGGGATCAGGCCCAGCACCATGGCGTATTTCGGATCGATGAAGGAGCCGAAGGCGCCGGCGAAATGGATGCGGTCGACATGCTCGGTGTTCTGCTTTTCCATCAACAGCTTGGTGCCGGCATAAAGCGCTGCCTTGGCAAGCTGGATGGCGCGCACATCGGTCTGGGTGATGGTGATCTTCGGCCCATCTTCCGTCAATGCGGCGGAGCCGTCCTTCAGCACATAGGAGAAGGTGCGGCCGTTGGCCGTAACGCGCGGCGAGCGCGCCGAAAGCCCGCCGTCGATGACGCCGTCCTCGGAAATGATGCCGGCGAGATACATCTCCGCCACCACTTCGATGATGCCGGAGCCGCAGATGCCGGTGACGCCGGTCGCCTGGACGCTTTCCAGGAAGCCCGGCTCGTCGGACCACAGTTCAGAGCCGATGACGCGGTATTTCGGTTCAAGCGTATCGGGGTCGATGCGTACGCGCTCGATGGCGCCGGGCGCTGCTCGCTGGCCGCCGGAGATTTCGGCGCCCTCGAAGGCAGGGCCGGTGGGCGAGGAGGCAGCAACCACCCGCTGGCGATTGCCGAGCACGATCTCGGCATTGGTGCCGACATCGACAATCAGCATCATCTCGTCCTGGCGATGCGGGCCTTCCGACAGCGTGACGGCCGCCGCGTCCGCTCCGACATGGCCGGCGATGCAAGGCAGCATGTAGAGCCTGGCGCCCTGGTTAAGCTTCAGGCCGATGTCGGATGCCTTGATATGCACCGCACCTGAGACAGCCAGCGCAAAGGGCGCGCCGCCAAGCTCGGTCGGATCGATGCCGAGGAACAGATGGTGCATGATCGGATTGCCGACGAAGACGCTGTCCAGGATGTCGTTGCGCTGGACATTGCCTTCGGCGCAGACCTTGTCGACGAGACCCGAGATCGCCTCCCGCACGGCGACCGTCATGCCCTCGCGGCCGTCCGGGTTCATCATCACATAGGAGACGCGGCTCATCAGATCCTCGCCGAAGCGGATCTGCGGGTTCGAGGTGCCCGACGAGGCGGCGACGCGGCCCGACAGCAACGACACCAGATGCATGGCGATGGTGGTCGAGCCGAGGTCGCAGGCCAGCCCATAGGCTTCGTTCTTGAGGCCGGGCCAAAGTGCTACGACGCGCGCTGTCTCAGAGTCGGCATCCTTGTAGATGGCGGCGGTCGCGGTCCAGTTGCCCTTGCGCAGGATGCCTTGCACCTGCGGCAGCAGATAAAAATCGAAATCGAGGCTTTTCAAACCCCAATCGTGCATCAGCGCGATCTTCAGCCGGTCGAGATCACCAAGCGGCTTGTGCATGTTGGGTTCTTCGATCTCGACATAGCACATGCGGATCGCCGCATCGCGGGCGATGACCCTGGTGTCGGCATCCTTGCGGATGGTCTGCGCGTTGATGACCGTATCCTGCGGCACGTCGATGACGAGGTCGCCGAGGATTTGCGCCGAGCAGGAGAGGCGACGCCGTTCGGGTAGGCCGCGGACGCGCTCATAGCGCTCTTCCTTGGCGCCCTTGGGCGTGATGTGGTCGTTGGACGAAATGATCTTGTGCTTGGCGAAATTGCCTTCCTGCACTTCGATCTGGCAACGCCCGCAAGTGGCGCGTCCGCCGCACACACTTTCGACATAGACGCCGAGCTGGCGCGCGGCGTCTAGCACGGGTGTTCCAACAGGAAACCGCCCGCGCTTGCCCGACGGCATGAACAGCACGAGCGGGTCGGTGATGTTTGCAGGTGAATTCACGATTGCGCGCTTATCCTCGGCCCATCCGGGCTTCACGGCCGCCACGGCGGCGACCCCCATTGCCGGCGCCGTCGCCCGGCGCATTGACTTGCGTCGGGGCGGCAACGGCCTGGCCGCCTTCGGCCGGCTTGTAATCCTTGTAGGTGCGGATCCAGTTGGTGCAGTTCTCGTCGGTGCCGTTCAGCACATTGGCGCCGCGCACGGCTTCCATTTCCTGCGGGCGCACCGGGTTCATGATGGCCGAGGTCATGCCGGCGCCGATCACCATCGGGATGAAGGCGGCGTTGATGCCGTGGCGATGCGGCAGGCCGAAAGAGATGTTGGACAGGCCGCAGGTGGTGTTGACCTTGAGTTCTTCACGCAGACGACGCAGCAGCGCGAAGACCTGGCGGCCGGCATCGCCCAGCGCGCCGATCGGCATCACCAGCGGGTCGACGACGACGTCATGCGCCGGAATGCCGAAATCGGCGCAGCGCTCGACGATCTTCTTGGCGACGGCGAAACGCACGTCCGGGTCCATCGAAATGCCGGTTTCGTCGTTGGAGATGGCGACGACCGGCACGTTGTACTTCTTGACCAGCGGCAGGATGGCTTCGAGCTTTTCTTCCTCGCCGGTGACGGAGTTGACCAGCGGGCGGCCCTTGGCAACCTTGAGTGCGGCTTCGATCGCGGCGGTGACGGAACTGTCGATCGACAGCGGCAGGTCGACCAGCCCCTGCACGATCTCCAGCGTCTGCACCAAAAGGCCGGGTTCGGTCTCGTTCGGATTGACCGAGGTGACGCCGGCATTGACGTCGAGCATGGTGGCGCCACAGGCTGCCTGCTCCAATGCGTCCCTGATGACGGTCTCGAAATTGCCCGCGATCATCTCGGCGGCCAGCTTCTTGCGGCCGGTCGGGTTGATGCGTTCGCCGATCACGCAGAACGGCTGGTCGAAGCCGATGATGATTTCTCGTGTCGCCGAAGCGACGATGGTACGGGTCATAAATTCTCTCCGCCGTGATATAAAGATTTCTTTATATCGTTGTCTGGTTTCGTTCAAGCGAATGGGTGGCCGTCCGCGCCGTCAGTGCGCGGTCTTCACCATGTCCACCTGCGTTTCGGTAATGTCGTCGTGCAAGATGCTGTCGAGCCGGTCGGCGACAAGCTGATCGTCGCGGCGGATCTCACGTTTCCATGGCTGGCGGCCCTTCAGCACGCCCGATTCATCGACGATCTCGGCAACATATTCCTCCTGCCGGTAGGCCATCACGTGAACGCCGGAAACACCTGATATTTCCTTCACCTCGTTGATGATGTCGATGCAGAGCTGCTTGCCCTCCTTCTTCTGGTCCTGGGCGCCTTCCAGCCGCTTGATGACAGAATCGGGAATATGGATGCCCGGCACGTTCGAGCGGATCCACTTGGCCGTCTTGGCCGAGGCGAGCGGCCCGACGCCAACCAGGATGAAGCATTTTTCGGTATAGCCGAGGTCGCGCACCTTTTGCATGTAGGTGCGGAACATGGGCACGTCGAAGCAATACTGGCTCTGTACGAATTGCGCGCCGGCGGCGATCTTCTTGCCCAGCCGGTGCGGGCGGAAGTCGATCGGCGGCGCGAACGGATTGATCGCAGCACCCAGGAAAAGCTGCGGCGGCGTCGTCAGCTTGCGGCCGGACAGGAACTTGCCGTTGTCGCGCATGATGCGGCAGGTTTCCAGGAGCGACATGCAGTCGAGATCGAACACCGGCTTGGCGCCGGGCTGGTCTCCGGCCTGCACGCCGTCACCTGTCAGGCACAGCATGTTGGCGACGCCCATCGCAGCCCCGCCCAGTACGTCGCCCTGGATGGCGATGCGGTTCTTGTCGCGGCAGGCGATCTGCATGATCGGCGCATAGCCCATGCGGGTCAAAAGTGCGCAGATGCCGACCGAGGACATGTGGCAGTTGGCGCCCGATGCATCGACGGCGTTGATGGCGTCGACCCAGCCGTCGAAGATTTTCGCCCTGTTGTAGACGTCTTCCGGATCGGCGCTGTCGGGCGGGTTGAGCTCCGTCGTCACAGCGAACTCGCCGCGCCGCAGTACGCGCTCCAGCCGACCGCGCGAAGTGTGGCCGGGCAGGGGTTCGAGCGGCAGGTGGATGCCGGCCGGGTTTTCGTCGCGCTGGCGGCCGATCATGCCGACGCCCCGGTGCTGGCCGCCTCATTCTTGGCGGCAGCGGCGGCTTCGCGCGCGGTGGCCGCCTGCGCGGTCACCCGCAGCCAGGCCGAGGTTTCACGCAGCGACTGGTCGACCGGCTTCTGCACGGTCAGGATCCTGTCGCTGTGCACCATGTTCTGCGAGCCTTCCCAGGCCTTGACCCAGACGCAGGGCATATCGGGCTCGACCTCGCAATTGCCGTTGGCGCGGACACCGCCGCAAGGGCCGTTGCGCAATTGCTTGGGGCAGTTCATCGGGCAAGACATGCCTGTCGAGGACAAGATGCACTGGCCGCACATGCGGCAGTCGAACATGAAGCCCTTGACGCGCTTCTCGACAAATTTGATCGGCCCTTCGACACGGCCATAGCCTATGCCTTTCCATAAGGGATGGAGGAGCAGGAACATGTCGGCGAATTTGGCGTAGAACCATTCGAGTAATCGCGAGTGCCGCACCGACCATAATCTGACCGCGAAGGAACGCTGCACGCGCCGCTGCGGCGATACGTCGGCCGGCTTGTAGTCGGATTTCGGCGCTGCCTTCTTGACCAGAGTGGCCTGGGTAACAGCCGGCCTCTCCTTGGCAGGAATGGTTTCAGACATTTTCTTTGCCGCCCGCCTTGACCAGAGCGACCAGCCGCTCGCGGTCATATCTCGTGTCGATGTCGTTGAATGCCTTCTCGACTTCGGCTTCGAGGTCGTCGCCGACCGGAATGGGATCGGCTTTGCGCCATTCGGCCAGATAGTCGTCTGTACCGCCGGCGCCGGTGCGCATGGCGCACATGTCGATCGCCTCGGTAAAGCGCAGCGGCAGTTCGCGCTTGGCGTTCTGCCGGCCCTTCTTGACGATCACCTGGGCAGGGATGTCGCGCCAGTAGACGACGATCAGATCGGCCATGAATTCTCACTCCTCGAACTATCGAGCATTGCCGCAAGCGCAGTGGTGCCGCTTGTTATGGGACGACGCGCGCGCATTCAAAAGCGACGCATATCGATGTCGTAAAATGAAAGGTGGGTTTATTCGTTTGCGGCGTGTGCCGGCGCCCGGTCCAGCGCGTCGGAAACGCTGGCGCGCAGTATGCCGTCCAGGACGAAAAACGCGCTACCAGATGCCAGTTCTGAGGCCCGTCCAGACGTAGAACCAGATCGTCGGATGATACCAGAGTTTCGAAGGCAGGCCGGGATCGATCGTCGTGAGTTTTCCAGCCAGTGCATCGCTGACAGCCTCGACGCAGATGTCGCGCGAGAACGCCGTCTGGCGTAGCGCGTGACTTGAGATGGTGTCGCCTTTTTTCGATCTGCCGCGCGCCTGCTTCAGCACGCCACCAGTGTCGACGCCAGCGTCGACGAGGTGGACAGTCGTGCCGAAATTCTGCGCATCGCCTGATACCAGAGCCCAATAGCCGCCATTCATGCCGCGATATTTCGGCGTGATGCCCGCATGGTAGTTGAGCACCGGGCAGGGCATTTTGCTCAGCATCTCAGCCGAGATTAGTCGGCAACCGTTGAGCAGCACAACGCCTGGCCGGATCTTCTGGATCGCCTGCAGGCACTCAAGCCCATTGGCCGAGGCTACCGGGATGATCTCCTGGCCTGGTCGCGGCTCAACCTCCAGCTTCTCCTCGGCAATCAGTCGCGCGCTATGGCCGGCCAGGAATCGCTTGCCCAACCTACTCAGTACCATCGTGCCAAGCTGGCCGATGGCGGAGATCCAGCCTTGGCGGCGAGCCCGGCCACACAGCAATTGCTTCTTGGATTCAGGCGTTTCGAGGACGACGCTGACAGGACCTACGCGGTCGGCGATCGCATTGATCATAGCCCAGACATGCTGGCCGCCTCCGGTGACGACCACGATCGGACGCGTATTGGATTCTGATGCTGCCATGGATCTTGCCCCCTCCAAGCAACCGTTCTCGACAATAGACGGGATGCTAGGGTGTCCGGGTTAATCCTTGGTGATCAGCTCTTCGATACACGGTCAGCGCTTGAATTCGATGATATCGAGCTTCGATTCATAGTAGGGCGCCGGAAATTCGATGCGCCATTCCTTGGCGCTGTTGCGGAAGGCGTAGCCGACCTGGTCGGTTTGCGGACCGCTGCCATAGGGCTTTGCCGGATCGCTGTTGACATAGAAGGAGCCGAGATAGATCGCGCGTTTCTCGCCATCGTCGAAGAAACGGCCCCTGGTGCGCTGCGAGCCGCTGATCTTCTCCAGCCGCCAGCCGGAACCGTCATCGGTCACCTTGCACTTGAACCAGCCATAGATGACGAGCGGCAAAGGTCCGCCGGCCTTGATGGTGCGGCACTGCCAGTTGCCGGTCAGGTCCTTGTCGGAAAAGGCCACCAGCGGCTTTGCCAACAGGGCATCGAGTTGCTTGACCTCGGCCGGGTTGCCTGTCTTCGCCTCGGCAAGGGCTGCCTTGCGGGTCTCGCCATATTTGTCGAGCCGCGTCTTGTCGGCCGGGGTGATGAGTTTCTGTATCTCGCCGTCGGCATGGGCGGGCAGGGCCAAACAGAGGAGGCCGAGTGCAGCTATCAAGAGGCGAGGGGTCATCAGTGCGTTTCCATGGCTGGCAGTCTGTTTGCTTGTGGCGCACACCTTACCCGTCCACGGCGGCCTGTCATCTAGCCTTGAGTCATCGCGGGGCAAGAATTGCTTCAGGCGCCTGCAGCCGCCTGCGCCATCCCGGCCGTCAGGTCGCCATAACCGGTGGCGCGGCGTTCATAGACGAGACCGAGCATTCTGGCGGCTTTTTCGGCGACCTTGTCGAGTTCCGGATCGTTGGTCTGGGCGAGGTAGATCAGCTTCTCGTAATTGCCGAAATAGTCCTTGATCAACTCCGGGTGCTTGTCGAGGCCGAGCGGTTTCATGAAGAAAGCGTCGAACTGCCGGCAGAGGAAGTCGGTCATGTAGAACGACATCATGTCGTCGTCTGCGACTTTCGCATAGGCCTCCATGCCCTGGTAGAAGGCGAAGCAATGCGGGCCGGCCATGCGCTCGACGCCATGCTTCTCGCAGATGCGGTCGAGCAGACCGCCGGTGCCGCAATCGGCATAGCCGACGAAGATGTTGCTGTAGCCTTCCGTCTTGGCTTTTTCGATCGCCTTGTCCATGGCCGGTGCGATGCGGTCCGGGTAGAAATGGAATTCCGCCGGCAGGCAGGTCAGGTCGAGGTGATCCAGCCCGAGCTGTTCCTTGACGGCCAGAACTTCGCGCGCAATCATCCCGCAGGCGATGACGAGCAGCCTGTCGTCTTGATTCGGTTTCGTTTTTTGCGTCTTGGCCATGGAACCAGTCGAGCGGCCTTCGTTGTTGTGGCGCTAATTTATCTGTTGAGGGAGACACCGTCCATGAAACTGCTGCGCATCACGCCGATTGCCATCCTGGCCTGCGCCTTGGCCCTTGCGGCCTGCGCGAACACCGTCCGTGGCGTCGGCAGGGATGTCAAATCGACGGCCAAGGCGGTCGAGGACACCGTCACCAAGCCCTGATCCGCACGCGGCCACCTCATCATCTGGTAACAAAAAAGCCGCGCTGCAAGGGGCGCGGCTTCTCCTGTCGTCCAGGCCGAATTGGCCAATCAGGCCGAAGCGCGCACATTGTGCTTGCGCTTCATGAAGTCCTTGGCGGTCTCGACCGCCACCGCCGCGTCGCGGCAATAGGCATCGGCGCCGACGGCCTTGCCGAATTCCTCGTTCAGCGGTGCGCCGCCGACCAGCACGACATAATCGTCGCGGATGCCCTTTTCCTTCATCGTGTCGATGACGACCTTCATATAGGGCATGGTCGTGGTCAGCAGTGCGGACATGCCGATGATGTCGGGCTGGTGCTGTTCGATCGCATCGAGATATTTCTCGACCGCATTGTTGATGCCGAGATCGATGACGTCGAAGCCAGCGCCCTCCATCATCATGCCGACAAGGTTCTTGCCGATATCGTGGATGTCGCCCTTGACGGTGCCGATGACCATCTTGCCTTGCTTGGGCGCGCCGGTGGCGGCGAGCAGCGGGCGCAGGATGAACATGCCCGCCTTCATCGCATTGGCGGAAAGCAGCACTTCCGGCACGAACAGGATGCCGTCGCGAAAATCCTCGCCGACGATGCGCATGCCTTCGACCAGCGCCTCGGTCAGCACCTTGTAAGGCGCCCAGCCGCGCTCGAGCAGGATGTTGGTGCCTTCTTCGATCTCTTCCTTCAGCCCGTCATAGAGATCGTCGTGCATCTGCTGCACCAACTCGTCGTCGGAAAGTTCGGAAAGGATGATCTCGTCGTCGGACATTTGTATCGAGCTCCTGCCGGCATCGCGACCATGTCGCAAGGCACATATCTTCGCGTTCATACCTAACCCGCTGAGGGCATGTATCCATAGCTGATTTGCGACTTCCCGCAAAAGGAAAGCGACCGTAACTCTCTTGGAATTCTTGTCGATTTTGCGACAGGCGTTGGCGCTGGCGGGCCGTTTCGAATAGGGTGCATGGCTACGATCTGGCAAGAAGCGGCGAGAGCAGCCGCTATGGATTCCAGACAAGAACAGATTCAGGGAAGAACACCATGAGCGAACACGCGGCAGTCGATCAGGAAGCGTCAAACGCGCGACGTGGGCGCGGCGCCAGCGGCGGGGCTGCTGCCCGGCGGGCCGCGCGTTCGGGCGGAGGCCCGGGCACGCAGCTCACCTACATCAAGCGCAAGATCAACGTTTACGAGGTGCTGGACGAGGAAGGCCTGGCGCTGATCGAGAAGAACACCGACACGGTGCTCGAGGAGATTGGCATCATCTTTCGCGACGATGCAGAAGCGCTGCAACTGTGGAAAGAGGCCGGCGCCGACGTCAAGGGCGAGCGCGTGCATTTCCCGAAGGGGCTGTGCCGTTCGCTGCTCAAGACCGCACCGTCCGTCTACACCCAGCACGCCCGCAATTCCCAGCGTTCGGTGCAGATCGGTGGCAATGCCACCGTGTTCGCGCCGGTCTATGGCCCGCCCTTCGTGCGTGACCTCGACGGTGTCAGGCGCTACGCGACGATCGAGGATTTCCAGAATTTCGTTAAGCTCGCCTATATGGCGCCGTCGATCCACCATTCGGGCGGCACGGTATGCGAGCCGGTCGATGTGCCGGTCAACAAGCGCCACCTCGACATGATCTACAGCCACATCAAATATTCCGATAAGCCGTTTATGGGCTCGGTGACCGCGCCGGAACGCGCCGAGGACACCGTCGCCATGGCCAAGATCGTGTTCGGCGACGATTTCGTCGAGAACAACACGGTGCTGACCAGCCTGATCAACGCCAACTCGCCGATGGTGTTCGACGAGACCATGCTCGGTGCGCTGAAGGTCTATGCGCGCCACAACCAGGCCTGCATCGTCACGCCGTTCATCCTCGCCGGCGCGATGAGCCCGGTGACGGTTGCCGGCACGCTGACGCAGGTTCTGGCCGAAGTGCTGGCCGGCGCGTCGTTCACGCAGCTCATCCGTCCCGGCGCGCCGGTGCTGTTCGGTACCTTCGCCTCGTCGATTTCGATGCAGTCGGGGGCGCCGACCTTCGGCACGCCGGAGCCGTCGCTGGTGTCTTATGGCGCCGCACAACTGGCGCGCCGTCTCGGCCTGCCGTTCCGCACCGGCGGCTCGCTCTGCGCGTCCAAGGTTCCGGATGCACAAGCGGCTTATGAAAGCGCCAACACGCTGAACTCGACCATCCTGGCCGGCACCAATTTCGTGCTGCACTCGGCCGGCTGGCTCGAGGGCGGGCTGGCCTCCTGCTACGAAAAGTTCATGATGGACATCGACCAGCTCGGCATGACGCAGAAATTCTCCGAAGGCGTCGACCTGTCGGAAAACGGCCAGGCGATGGACGCCATCCGCCAGGTCGGGCCGGGCAGCCACTATCTCGGCTGCGACCACACCCAGGCCAATTTCCAGACCGCCTTCTACCGCTCCAACATCGCCGATAACAATTCCTACGAGCAGTGGCTGGCCGAAGGCGAGAAGACAGCGCCGCAGCGCGCCAACGAACTCGCCCGCCGCTGGCTGGAAAGCTATGAGGCGCCGCATCTCGATCCGAGCATCGACGAAGCGTTGAAGGACTTCATCGCCAAGAAGAAGGGGTCGATGCCCGACGCCTTCACTTGAAAGGAGCCCGAGTCAGGCGGGGCTAAAGTCGCCAACATCATCCACAAGGAAGTCTGGCGGAGCGCGTTCTCCGATCCGGACAAGAAGGGATGATTACGCCCGCCGGCAGCGTTGACCGCATTGCTGCGGCGCTTCTCGCCAACGGCCTTGTTCTTCGCGGCGGCTTCAATTTTACGCCAAGCGATGCGCCGCCAACGGGATCATCGGGTGCGCCGGCAGCGGCCGTCCTGCTGGTGGGGCAGGCGGGCGCGGCACCCTGGCCGCATTTCCTGCGTTGGTGGGAGCAACAGCCACAGGCAATCGCCAATCCGCTCGACACATGGTCGCGCGAAGTGATCGGCGCCGTGGCGCGGGATTTTGGCGCACGGGCGATTTCTCCGTCGGACAAGCCCTATCTGCCGTTCCAGCAATGGGCGATGCGGGCGGAGGGGCTGAAACCGTCGCCGCTCGGCATCCTCATGCATCCGCGCTACGGGCTATGGCATGCCTACCGCGGTGTGCTGCTGTTTGACGACGAAATTCCAGTTCAAGTTGCCGAGGCAGCGCCCCACCTTTGCGATAGCTGCGCCGAGAAACCCTGCCTGAAATCCTGCCCGGTCGACGCCTATTCCGTGCAAGGATTCGCTTATCAATCCTGCCTGGCGCATGTGGGGGGAGCGAATGGCGAACCCTGCCGCAGCGGCGGTTGCCTCGATCGCAATGCGTGCCCCTATGGCACGGGGTATCGCTATCCGCCGGAGGTCCAGGCCTTTCACATGGCGAGCTTCGCACGAGCCACCAGCTGATCCGTTCCCATTGCATGGTGCTCGTTGGCTTCGATGAGCATCTTGACGGCAGCTAGAAGCAGGCCTATTCATCAAGTCATCTGATGACTTATGAATAGGCCTATGCAACCCGCCACCAGAACCAATCTCACCGACAGCGCCACCAGCAGCCTGCGTGCGGAGATCGTCAGCGGCCGCTGGGGCGTCGGCGAGCGCATTCCCAATGAGGCAGCCCTGACCGACCTTCTGTCGGTCAGCCGCGGCACGGTGCGCGAGGCGGTGCGGGTGCTGGTCTCGCAAGGATTGCTGGATACGCGCCAGGGCTCGGGCACATATGTGCGCTCTACCGTCGATGCCTCTGCCGCGCTCGACCGGGTCAAGCGCACCGGCCTGCGCGATCAGTGGGAGGCGCGGGCGGCGCTCGACCTGGAGGCGGCACGGCTCGCCGCCATGCGCCACACGCCAGCCGATCTTGAGACGATGCGGCAACTGCTTGCCGAACGCGGCACCGTCGCGGGCGGCGGAAGCGATGCCTTCATCCGGCGCGATCTCGCTTTCCACAAATCGGTTGTCGCGGCGTCCGGCAACAAAGCGATGATGGAGCTCTACGACTTCTTCACCGCCGCCATCACCGAGACCATCCATGCCACCATCGACGGCGATCTGCCCGAACCGGACCACCAGGCGCATGCGGCAATCGTCGACGCCATTGCCGCGAGCAATCCCGAGCGCGCCGTTGCCGCCGTTCGCGCCTTCATGGCGCCGGTGCTTGCCCAACTTGAAAGACTGCTTTCGCAATGAACCAGAGTTTTCGTCAGCCTGACCCGACGGCGCAATCCGCCGCCATCGAGGGTCTGGAACTCATCGATGCCGAGGCCGACAGCCTGCCCGCGCCGCAGCCGTCTGAACTGCGCAGCCGTGCGGCGCGCATCGTGCTTGGCGCGAGCCTTGTGCTGATCGCCTTCAGCTTGAGGCCGCTGTTTTCGAGCCTGTCGGTGCTGTTGCCCGAGGTGATGCAGGCAACCGGGCTGTCGACGACGGGCGCCAGCCTGCTGACGACGCTGCCCGTCCTGTGCCTCGGCCTGTTCGCGCCCTTCGCGCCAAGGCTTGCGCAGCGCTATGGAGCCGAGCGCACCTTGCTCGGGGCGCTCGCCTTGCTGGTGCTGGGAACCGGCCTGCGCTGGTTCGGTACGGTTCCCCTGCTGTTTGTCGCCACCTTCCTGGCCGGCGGCGCCATTGCCATCGGCAATGTGCTGCTGCCAGGCCTGGTGAAGCGCGATTTCGCCGACAGGGCCGCCGTCATGACCGGGCTCTACACCATGGCGCTCTGTGCCGGCTCGGCGGCCGCCGCCGGCTTCACACTGCCGATCGAGCATTTTGTCACCGGTTCATGGTCCGGGGCACTTGCTGCCTGGGCGGTGCCTACACTGGTCGTGCTTTTGATCTGGATTCCGCAGGCGCTGGGCAGCCGTCGGCAGGTCAGTCATCGGGGCTTTCGCGTCGTTGGTCTCTGGCGCGATCGCCTGGCTTGGCAGGTGACGCTGTTCATGGGCCTGCAGTCGGCACTTGCCTATTGCATCTTCGGTTGGCTGGCGCCGATCTTGCGCGAGCGTGGCTTCGATGCGGCCACCGCCGGCGCCATGGTTTCGGTCTCTGTCATGGCGCAGGTCATCACCTGCCTCGCCGTGCCGTCCTTCGCGATGCGGCTGAAAGACCAGCGCGGCATCAATGTGGCGCTCGTTGCCACGGCGGTGATCGCGCTGCTCGGCATTCTGTTCGCACCGACCTCGACCGTGCTGTTCTGGGCGATCCTGCAAGGCATCGGGCAGGGCGGCCTGATCGCGGCTGCCATGAGCCTGATCGTGCTGCGTTCGCCGGATTCGCATGTCGCCGCGCATCTTTCAGGCATGGCGCAAGGCGTCGGCTATGTGCTGGCGGCATTCGGCCCGCTGCTGGTGGGCCTGATCCGCGACTGGACCGGCAGTTTTTCGGGAACGGCGTTCCTGTTCGTCGCGCTCGGGCTTGGCGTAGCCATTATGGGGCTCGGTGCCGGCCGCGCGCTGCATGTCGGTGCGCGGACGGTGCGAGAAGGCTAGCAATAGCGTCACGCAATCCCGCACGAAATTTTGACTGCCATGCTCAGGGAGCGCCTTGCCGTATAGGCTTGCGCGGATATGTATCGCGCATCTGTCGAACGGAGCGAGCGATGACGAAACACGACCTTCAGATCAAGACCAGGGATGGTGTTGCCAATGCCGGGCTTTTCCGCTCGGCAAACGCATCTCCTGCCAAGGCCGGCGTCATTCTCTATCAGGACGCCTTTGGTCCGCGGCCGGCGCTCGACAGTATGGCCGAGCGACTGGCGAATGAAGGCTATGCGGTGCTGGTGCCCGACCTGTTCTACCGCAATGCACCCTACGGGCCGTTCGACGCCAAGACCGCCTTCGCCGAGGAAAAGACCAAAATCCCGCTGATGGCGCTGGTCACCGGCACGACGCGGGACATGACCATCAGCGACAGCGGTGCGTTCCTCGATGCGCTTGCTGCCGAGGGCATTACCGGGCCGATCGGCACCATCGGCTATTGCATGGGCGGCGGTCGATCATTGAATGCGGCTGCAACCTATCCCAAACGGATAAAAGCGGCCGCAAGCTTCCATGGCGGCAATCTGGCCGGCGACGCCGCCGACAGCCCGCATCGCAAGGCAGCCTCGATCAAGGCGCGTGTCTATGTCGGCACATCCGGCGTCGACAGGAGTTTCCCGCCGGAACAGTCGGCGCGGCTGGCCGAGGCGCTCAGGGTTGCGGAAGTAGATCATGTCATCGAGAACTATGCCGGCATGGCGCATGGCTGGTGCGTGCCCGATCACAGCGTTTTCAATGCCGCGGGCGCCGAACGCCACTGGAAGCGCTTGACGACGTTGTTCGCAGAGACGCTGATCTGAGCCTTTGCCTGGCTGTTCTTGCCTGTTGGCTGTCCGCCCCGTTCGCGGTATCAGGCAGCACAAATGCGCTGCGCCGGATGAGTGGGCCGAGCGGGAACGAACAGCCTGATGCAATCCTATGATGTCGTGATCATCGGCGCGGGTGCCGCCGGAATGATGTGCGCCGTGGAGGCGGCCAAGCGCGGCCGTTCTGTGCTGATCCTCGATCATGCGGCGGCGCCTGGCGAGAAGATCCGCATCTCCGGCGGGGGCCGGTGCAATTTCACCAACATCCATGCCAGCCCGAAGAATTTTCTGTCGGGCAATCCGCATTTCTGCATTTCGGCGCTCAGCCGCTATACGCAACGCGATTTCATCGCCCTCGTCGAACGCCACCGCATCGCCTATCACGAAAAGACGCTTGGGCAGTTGTTCTGCGACGGCTCCGCACGCCAGATCATCGACATGCTGGTCTCGGAAATGCAGGACAAGGGCGCCGAACTGGTGCTGTCGACCAGCGTTGAGGATGTCCGCAAAATCGTGGAGGGGTTTGTGCTCACTCTCTCCACGGGCACGATTAGCTGCCAGTCTCTGGTCGTGGCCTGCGGCGGCAAGTCGATCCCCAAGATGGGGGCGACCGGTTTCGGCTACGAGCTTGCCGGACAGTTTGGGCTTGCCATCGTCGAAACGCGGCCGGCGCTGGTGCCGCTGACCTTCGACGCAAACACGCTCGAACGGCTCGCGCCGCTGGCCGGCAACGCCGTCGACGCGGAAGTCTCCTGCGGCAAGACGCGGTTCTCCGAAGCGATGCTGTTCACGCATCGCGGCGTCAGCGGACCATCCATCCTGCAGATCTCGTCCTATTGGCGCGAGGGCGACGAAATCCGCATCGCCATGCTGCCGGGAGTTGATGTGGCGGACTTCATTCGTAGTGCCAAGCGCGGTAATGGGCGGCAGGCGGTGCAGACCGTGCTGGCAAATCACCTGCCGAAGCGGCTGGCGCAGTCGATCGCCGAACGAACCGGCATCGACGGCAACCTCGCCGATCTTGCGGACGCCCAGATCAAAACCATAGCTGCCGCAGTCAATGACTGGCGCATCAAGCCTGCCGGTTCTGAGGGCTACCGCACCGCCGAAGTGACACTGGGCGGGGTCGACACCAACGGGCTGGACCAGAAGACGATGCAGGCGAAATCCGTGCCGGGCCTGTTTTTCATCGGCGAAGTCGTCGATGTCACGGGTTGGCTGGGCGGCTATAATTTCCAGTGGGCATGGTCGTCGGGCTGGGTGGCAGGCCAGGCAGCATAGACTTACTTCCGCGCCTTCGCCCCAGTAGCTGCCGGCGCCTTCTTCTTCTTTTTGGCCTTGTTGTAATCGATGGCGGCACGGACGAGCTCTTTCAAAGCGCTCTCATTGAGCGTGTCGCCCTTGAACACATCGATAGCCCGCCACACCTTGCCGCCAAAACCATTGTTGAACAGCCTGTCGGGATCCGGCAGGCTGGCGCCATGGGAAAAGGTCAGCTTCACCTTGTCCTTGTGGGCGTTGCCGACCACGATGTTGCCGTCGAGGCACCATACCGGGCTGCCCATCCACTTCCACTCCTCGATGATGTCCGGGTCGGCTGCAAGGATGGTCTTGCGGATGTCGGCGAGCGTCTCGCCGCGCCAGTCCGAGAGACCGGCGATCAGCTGGTCGATCTGTTGCGAGGGGGTCATTTGGTGTCTCCTGTGCGTCGACGCGTTCAACCGCTGCCTGTCACCAGCGCGCCAGTTGGGTAATCTGAACGAGGTTGCCGCAGCTGTCGTTCAGCTGGGCAATGGTTGAACCGGTCACCTCGGTCGGCGGCATGGTGAACGCGCCACCCTTTGCCTTGATGCGCTCGTAGTCGCCCTTGACGTCGTCGGTGAAAAACATGACCGCAGGCTGACCCTGCTGGAAGATGGCTTCCTGATAGGCTTTGGCGGCCGGGTTGTCGTTGAGCGCGAGCTGCAGTTCGGTTCCATCAGGCTCTTCAGCCGAGGTCACTGTCAGCCAGCGATAGGGCCCGTTGCTGAAATCGGCCTTCTTGGTGAAGCCCAGCACGTCGGTGTAGAAGCGCAATGCGTTTTCCTGGTTGTCCACATACACGCTGGTCAGCTTGATCTTCATCGCTCTTTCTCCTCTGTCGTATTCTTGCGTCTGTGGCCGCTACGGGGTCCAGCCGGGCAGGGCGGCGGCCTGCTTGATCCATTCCGCCATTTGCGCCTCGTCGAACCGGTCTTCGCGGATGTCGATCCAGCGCACATCCTTGCTCTTGGCCGTGCCGCCTGGTGGGATCGGTTGCAATGAGATGCCACTGAAAAAGGTCATCTTCACATAGTGGGTGAATACATGGAAACTCGCGAACCAGCCCTGGCCTTCGATGCCGTAGAAGGGTGAGTTCCATAGCACGGCCTTGCGGACGTCAGGCACGTTGCCCACGATGAGCGCGTCGAGGCGCTCGCCCAGGCCGCGCTTCCAGTCCGGCATCGCAGCGATATAGGCCTGCACCGGGGCGTCGCCGTCGCCCTTGGCGATTTGCGGGTTGCCGCCGGAGAGCAGCACTGGCGCAGCCTTGGCTTCGGTCGATTGTCCCTGCGTCCTGGCCACTCTGCCCCACTCCTATCCGCCGGCACGCTGCACGCCGCGTCCCTTGGCGGCATAGGGCAGCACGAACATGTACAGGCCGCTGAGCAGCAGCAGGAGGAGCGGCAGGAGCGGCGAGTAGACCACCCAGGCGGGAGGCTGCCTGAATGCCATGGTGGCGAAGTTGGCGATGACGGTCAGCGCAAAGATGATCGACAGCCAGCGATGCATTTGCCGAACCCACTTGTTCCAGTCCAATAGTTCCTCCTGTCAAAACAGCCGGTGCGGACCACCGATCCGCACCTGCGAGTTTCAATCTATCCGCGCCAGGACCTGACTCAGATTTGCAAAGTACTGCCGCCACCCGCTCGTCGCGCCCCGATACGCCTGCTCCTGATCCGGCCGGAAGCCGGACTGTTCCATACGCAACCGGGTGCCTGTGCTGGTCGGCACGAGGGTCCAGGTGACGACACTCTCAAGGCCATAGGCCTGCCACGTGTAGGACAGTGTCTTGTTCAACTCGACGGCTGTTACCTGACAGTCCACAACGATGCTCACGTCAGGTTGCGGTTCCTTCCGCAGCTTGAAACGGTGGTCCACGACTGGCTTGAAGTCGTTCTTCATCAGCCATTCCTCGATCAGATGCGGTTGGGTCAGCGCGCGCCAGATTTTTTCCGGCGGATAGGGGATCTCACGTTCGACGATGACAGAGCGCGTTTCGATCGCAATGTTGGTCATTGGTCCATTCTTTTGAGCAAATTTTCGAGATCGTCGAACCGGCTCTGCCAGAACGCGTTCATCTGGTTCGTCCAGTCGGTCAGTGGGGAAAGTGCTGCCAGTTGGGCGCTATAATGGGTCTGCCGTCCTTGATGGCGATCGCGCACCAGCCCGGCCTGCTTGAGCACGCCGAGATGCTTCGACACCGCAGGTTGAGAGACCCCCGACTGAGCCGTCAGGGCGCCGACCGTCTGCTCGCCTTGCCGGCACAGGCGCTCGAAGATCGCGCGACGCGTCGGATCGGAGAGCGTTCTGAAGAGGACATCGTGAGCGTTCGTCATCCGGGATCGATAACTCTGTGGCTATTGATTTACGTATAACTGTCGAGATATGGATATGTCAAGCGGGGGTGTTGGCGGTCCCGATCCGACGGTTTTCAAAAAAATCTTTCCATTGCCCCAAGGATTAGCCATTAGCCTTCGTCCAACAGGCAAATGATGGCGATGATGCTGGATGAGAGCGAAGCCTCCGACGCCGAACTGATCGGGCGGGCGAAGGGCGGAGACAGGAGGGCCTTCAGCACATTGCTGGAAAGGCACTATGACTTCGTCTATCGCGCCGCCTATCGCTGGTGCGGCAGGAAGGCCGATGCCGAAGACATCGCCCAGGAAGTCTGCGTCAGGCTGGGTAAAGCGATCCGCGACTATCGCGGCGGCGGCGCCTTCACCACATGGCTCTATTCCGTGACGATGAACGCCGCGCGCGACGTGATGCGAAAGTCCGCCCGCGAGACCGTCAAGACCGAGGCCTATGGCGTCCATGCACTGATCTCGGGCGAGGCGTCGGTCGAACCGGAAGACCCTGCCGAAGCGTTATGGGCGGCCGTCCGGCGATTGCCGGACAAGCAGCGCGACGCAGTTTTGCTGGTCTATGGCGAAGGGTTGAGCCATGCGGCCGCGGCCGAGGCGATGACAATCTCGGAGACGACGGTTTCCTGGCACATCCATGAAGCGAAGAAACGGCTGAAGACGCTGATGCGCGCGGCCGGGGAAGTGTGACCATGGTTGACGACAACGAACTCAACAGACTGCGCGATATAGCAGCGCCGGCGCCCGCCAAGGATGCCAAGGCACGTGCTTTCGAAGCCGCCCTGCGTGCATACGATCAGGAAAATATTTCTGCCGTTACCCAAGGATCGGTTGGCGGGCTTCGTCTCACAGAGCGAGCACAAAAGCTCTGGAGCGAGATCATGCAAAAGAAACTCATTGCCACGCCGGTTCTTGCCGGGCTCGTCGCCCTGCCGATCGCCGGATACGCCACCTTCCATATGCTGAGGGAACAGCCGCCGAAATTCGGCGGCGACGAGAAAATCACCGAGACGCTGGCCGACAAGCCGGCGACCGTCAAGCCGACGACCGCCGAGCCGAAGCCGGCTCCGACTGGGCTGGAGAAGGACAAGAAAGCCGACGCCGATGTGGAAAGCCGCGACGCGGCCGATGCGCTTGTGGCGCCGGCCTCGCCGCAGAAATCCGAATCGACCGTTGCCGGCGGCGCGGCACAACAGAATGCGCTGGAGCGCGGTGTGCTGGCCGAGCCCGCGCCACCGGCTCCGACAGGCGAATTCGCATTGGATGGCGCCGTAAGTGCGCCCAGTACGTCGCGGGCCCGCATGCCGGCCGAGTCCAAGCTGACGGCGCCGCAGCAGCCGTCGACCTTGCCGGCCGACCAGATGCAGCCGCAACCGGAAAACCGCGACCGCATCGAGGATTTCAAGACCAATCCGGTGCATGCGGCACTCGAGGATCCGGTCTCGACCTTCTCGATCGACGTCGACACAGCCTCCTATTCCTTCGTGCGCAGCTCGCTGAAGCAGGGCACCCTGCCGCAGGTCGATACTGTTCGCGTCGAGGAGATGATCAACTACTTCCCCTATGACTGGAAGGGTCCGGAGTCGGCCTCGACACCATTCAACTCGACCGTCAGCGTCATGCCGACGCCGTGGAACACGCATACCAGGCTGATGCATGTCGCCATCAAGGGTTTTGACGTCAAGCCGACCGAGCAGCCGAAGGCCAATCTGGTCTTCCTGATCGATGTCTCGGGCTCGATGGACGAGCCGGACAAGCTGCCGCTGCTCAAATCGGCTTTTCGGCTGCTGGTCAGCAAGCTGAAGGCCGACGACACCATCTCGATCGTAACCTATGCGGGTGACGCCGGCACGGTCCTGGAGCCGACCAAGGCGTCCCAAAAGGACAAGATCCTCAGTGCCATCGACAATCTGACGCCCGGCGGCAGCACGGCCGGCGAGGCGGGCATCAAGGAAGCCTACAGGCTGGCGCAGAAATCCTTCGTCAAGGACGGCGTCAACCGGGTGATGCTCGCCACCGACGGCGACTTCAATGTCGGCCAGAGCGACGACGACGATCTGAAGCGGCTGATCGAAAAAGAGCGCAAGACCGGTGTCTTCCTGTCGGTGTTCGGCTTCGGCCGCGGCAATCTGAACGACCAGATGATGCAGACCATCGCCCAGAACGGCAACGGCACCGCCGCCTACATCGACACGCTGGCCGAAGCCGAGAAGGTGCTGGTCGAAGATGCATCGTCGACGCTGTTCACCATCGCCAAGGACGTCAAGATCCAGGTCGAGTTCAATCCGAACAAGGTCTCGGAATATCGCCTGATCGGCTACGAGACCCGCGCCTTGAACCGCGAGGATTTCAACAATGACCGCGTCGATGCCGGCGATGTCGGCTCGGGCCATTCCGTCACCGCGATCTATGAAATCACGCCAAAGGGCAGCGGCGGCGAACAGATCGACGCGCTGCGTTATGGCCAGGCGTCGGTGGACAATGGCGGCGTTGCCAATGCGGACGAATATGCCTTCGTCAAGATCCGCTACAAGCTGCCTAATGAAGACGTCTCGAAGCTGATCGCCACGCCTGTGACCTCGGCCAACGAGATCTCGTCTTTCGACCAGGCCAGCACCGACCAGCGCTTCTCCGTCGCGGTCGCCGCCTTCGGCCAGAAGCTGCGCGACGAGGATGCGACCGCGAAGTTCGGTTACGACAAGATCATGGAGATCGCCACTGCCGCTCGAGGAGCCGACCCGTTTGGGTACAGGTCCGAGTTCCTCTCGCTTGTGCGCCTTGCCTCGGCGCTGGGCGGTAATCGGTAGTGGTGATGACGGCCGGTTTCTTTCAGATGGGATCGTTCTGACAGGGGAAACCGACCGCGGGCGGTGAGGCATGCCGGCGAGGGGGTTCATTCCCTTGCCGGCCTTTTTTCAGAGAATCTCCAGGTCGTTAAATTGCGCGGCATTTCCGGTAGCGGATCGCAACCCCCTGCTTGTTACGCAGGACAGGTGTACCGGGCTTGAGGGAGCCGAAATTGCAGATCAGGACTATCGCCAACTCGACACCGCCGGCACGAGATGCTTCGGCGGTTTCATCGGCCCCATCATCGGAATCCAGGCGTATCAGTGACGATGTCGCGCAGGCGCGCCACACCGCCATGTCGGCGCTGACCAATGACCGCTTCCGCATCATGCTGGAGCAGATAACCGATCCGGTTTCATCCGGCGCGCTGATGACGATGCACAGCGACAATGTGGTCGACTTCAAGTCGGCGCAGTCGAGCTACGCCGACAACAGCGAATAATCGAAACCGATAAGCTCAGGCCCGGCTGCGGCGGCGCTCGCGGCGGGCTTCGCTGGTCTCGGCGGTATTTTCCGTCGCCACCTTGTTGCGCATCGGGCCGATGCGCTCGACGATCGCGGCAACCGTCGGACGATCCGCTTTGGTGTGCGCGTCGAGCGCCTTGCGCATGGCGGCAAGGTGCTGGAACGAGGTGCCGCAGCAGCCGCCGATTATTTTGGCGCCGCCATCGACGGCGAGCCTGACATAGTCGGCCATCAGTTCGGGTGTGCCGGAATAATGGATTTCGGTGCCGCGGAATTCGGGAATGCCGCAATTGCCCTTGACGATCACCGTTGCCTCCGGCTTCGCCTCGGTCATGTCGAGCAGCGAGGCCAGGATGTCGGACGCGCCGACGCCGCAATTGGCGCCGACGCCAAGCGGCGCCTGCGACAGCCCGTCGGTGACGCCGTGGATATCCCTGGGTAGCAGGCCCATCATGGTGCGGCCGGCGGTGTCGAAGGAACCGGTATAGGTGTAGGGCAGACCGACGCGGATGGCAGCCTCGGCGGCGGCGCGGATCTCGTCGGGAGCAGACATCGTCTCGATCCAGGCGACTTCGGCGCCGCCTTCCTTGAGACCCTCGATCTGCTCGGCGAAGGCGTCGACCGCCTCGTCATAGGTCATGGCGCCGAGCGGCACCAGCAATTCGCCGGTCGGTCCGACCGAACCGGCGACGATCACCTTGCGGCCGGCCTTGTCGGCGACAGCACGGGCGATCTCGGCGGCGCGCTTGTTCAGCGCATGCACACGGTCCTGCGCATGATGCAGCTTCAGCCGGTGGCGGGTGCCGCCGAACGAGTTGGTGAGGATGATGTCGGCCCCGGCATCGACGAAATTCTGATGCAGGCTGGTGATGGTGTCGGGCGCCGTCTCGTTGAGCAGCTCGGGCGCCTCGCCGGCTTCCAGCCCCATGGCGAACAGGTTTGTGCCGGTGGCGCCATCGGCCAGCAGCACGCCCTTTTCGGCCAGCAGAGCATCGATCGGGTTGGTGGTCGTCATCGGATTGGCTTTCATGTTTCGAAGTCGAATAAGGATATAAAGAAGTCTTTATGTGTAGTCAATGGAATGGCGGCAACGCGGCCACCAATGCGGAGGCCGGTTTCCGTCCGAAGGATCATTGTTGCCGAAGATCAGACAGTGCCTGTTGGGAACGACATGCCGGCCAGTCTGTGCGCGAAGCCGGACGCCTCGTGCGCATTGATGTCGGCGGCCCGGATCAGATTGTCGAAGTGCTGGATCAGCGTCTGGATCGGCTGAGTGGCGTTGAGCACCAGATACATGTCGCCGACATAGATGGCGGCGCGATAAGGGCCGAAGATTGTGTAGGGGATCGAATAGCGCACCCTCCCGTCATAGAGAAACAGCCGGAAGGTCGGGTAGAGGTCGTCGAGCAGCGTCGCCATGTGCAGCAGCTGGGCGCGCCGGTCGGCTTCGGGGAAACGGTCCCAGACACCCAGCCCGCGGGCAAATATCTCCAGCGTGTGGCGCGGCATGCAGACTTCCATGTCGGTCTCAGGCCGCCTGTTGTAGTCGATGCGGTATTGCGTTTCGCCGGCCTGCGCCAGGCGGCTCTTGTTGGCGATGCCGGCTTCGTAGTCGACCAGCGCTTCGGTGCGCAGAAGATCGGGAATGCCGGCAGGCACGTAGCGGATCTTGGTGCCTGCCGCCTCGGCATGCCATTTGGCCAACAGCGTGCGGTCGAAACCATCCGGTGCCTCTTCGATCTCCAGGCTTTCGCGGATTTCGCCGGTGAGACCTTCGTCCTGGCTGAGGCCGAGGAGCCAATCGAGCGACACCTTGAACTCGGCGGCGATGTTGAGCAGTGTTTCGGCGCGGGGCAGGCGCGTCGAGGCGCCCGACAGCAGTTGCGACAGCGCCGAGCGGTCGATGCCGACCGCGGTTGCAAAGGCCGACTGGTTCAGGTCGGAGCGTGTCAAGAGCATTTTCAGTCGCTCGCGGAAGATCGTCGACAGGTCGCGCTTGTCCATGTCCGTGCTCCGCCTGGATTGAGGAAAAATTTGCGCCGGAACCGCTCCGAGGGTGGCGTTAGGCGTAAATGAATCCCTAAGTCTGTTTACAATGTATAACATGTGCGGTCAAAAATGCGCAATCGCAACAGTTTGTGCACTTTGTCTCGTTGAGTGGAATCATTTCTCCTGACACAATGCTGTCAGGAATCAATTGGGATTCCGGCGACTGAGGGGCAGTGGTCGATAGCATGACGAGCAAGAGCATCAGGCGACACAGCGTACGGGCCATTGAGTGGCCAACCGTGGTACTCGCCTTCTTCTGCTACGCGACATGGCTCGCCACCGGTTTCCTGCTCTGGCCTTCCTATCCCGTCCTGGCGCTCGCCGTCCTCGCCTTCACCGCCGCATTGCAGTCGTCGATCATGCACGAAGTGCTGCACGGGCATCCGACGCGCAACGCGCGGGTCAACGAAGCCTTCGTGTTTCTGCCGATCGGTCTGGTCTGGCCGTTCCGCCGCTTCAAGACCATTCATCTGCGTCACCACGCCGACGAGCGGCTGACCGACCCGCTCGATGACCCGGAAAGCTATTATCAGGCGCTCTGGCAGCATGACGAGCTGCCGCCGACGATGAAATTCCTGCTCAAGATCAACAACACCATGGCAGGCCGCTTCGTGCTCGGCCCGTGGCTGTCCTGCGTCGGCTTCTTCATCGACGATGCCAAGCAGGTGATCGCCGGCGACAAGCCGATCCGCAAGGCCTGGCTGCTGCATGCGATCGGCCTGGCCGTCGTGCTGCCGATCGTTCAGTTCGGCTTCGGCATCCCGCTGTGGCTTTACATTCTGGTGCCGGTCTGGCTCGGCCAGTCGCTGATCTCGATCCGTACGTTCGCCGAGCATCAATGGTCGGAACATCCGGAAGGCCGTACGGTGATCGTCGAGCGCTCGCCGCTGTCGTTCCTGTTCCTCAACAACAATCTGCATTTCGTCCATCACAAGACCCCGACCGTGGCCTGGTACAAGCTGCCCAAGCTGTTTCGCGACCGCCGTGAGGAATGGCTGCGGATGAACAATGGCTATGCCTATCCGAATTATTTCGCGCTGGTCAAAGCCTATGCGTTCAAGGCGAAAGACCCGATCGTGCACCCGGTGCTGCGGCGTGCGCCTGAGCCGGGCAGGGCCTTCAAGCCGCGCATCAGGGCGCGCAGCATCAGCGGGCTCGGCAGTGCGCCGGTTCCCGCCGAGCCGCCCAAGGAATAATTCCGGCCTACCCGGAATCCGTGTCGGCCAATTCTGATTGGACGCCGCGTTTTCGCGATCCTTTTTCCAGACATGATGATTTGATATCGGCATGAGTGAATTGGTTGCGGCGTTGCCGATGTATGATTGGCCCGAAGTGCGCGATGAGGTCGACGCGCAATGGGTGCTGCTGCGCGATGCGTTTCGGCAAAAGGGGATCGACGCGCCGGAAGCCATCGTGCGGCGCAATGGCGACCTGCCGCCGGTGCCGGGCGGAATTCGCGATGCTGCCGGTGCATTGATCGCACCCGATCCCGCGACATTGCCGCCGGATGAACTCGATTTCCATAGATTGTGGCTGCATCCGTTGCTGCTGTTCGCGCAGACCTGCTGGGGGCCGATGGAACTTGGCCTGTCCAGGCATGTGCAGGTGGTCGGCCAGCCGAGCTATGACGCCTATGAAGGCGGGCAGGGCGAGCTCTATTCGAGCGCTCTGGTGATGCGGATAGGCGAGGGACCGGAAGTTCGATCGCCTGCGGATGGCAGCGCTCTCATCCCGCTCGATCTGATCCGCGGCAAGCGCTTCACCTTCAACAGCCTCGATTCCATGTCGGGCATCATTGCGCTGACGCGCGACCTGCAAGCGGCCGGCGAAGGCTTGGACATCTTTTCGTCGCGTAGCGAGAGCGGCGGTCACCGCGCTTCAATCGTCGCCATTGCCGAGGGCAGGGCCGATGTTGCAGCGATCGACTGCGAAAGCTGGGCGCTGGCGCAGCGCTTCGAGCCAGCAGCGCGGAAAGTCGCGATCGTCGGCTGGACCGGACGGCGCAAAGGCCTGCCGTTCATCACGGCGAGGGCAACACCGGAAAAGACAGTCAGGGCAATGCGAGAAGCGCTTGCCGGACTATCCGAGCAGCCTCGTATCCAGCGGGTAGGTTGAGAGCTGTTCGTTGCCGGTCTCGGTGATCAGGATCTGCTCTTCGAGCTTGACGCCTTCGCGCCCGCCAAGCCGGCCGATATAGCTTTCCACGCACAGCACCATGCCAGGTTCCAGCACGCCGTCCGGCGTGTCCGATGTCCAGTCGCTGGCATGCGGCAAGGTCGGGTATTCATCGGCCAGACCGACGCCGTGATAGAGCACGCCGTAGCGCGTCGGGAAGCAGTCACCCGGCGGCACCGCCGAGGCTTCGACGAGGTCGCGAAACGAGATGCCTGGCTGCATCAGAGCCATGTTGTGTTCGATCTGGTCGGCGGCGATGCGGAACAGGGCGCGCTGTTCATTCGACGGGTTTGCATCGCCGCACAGCCAGGTGCGCGACAGGTCGGCGCAGAAGCCGTAGGGGCCGATCAGGTCGGTGTCGAAGGCGACGAGATCGCCAGCCTCGATCTTTCGCGAAGAGCATTCCTGGAACCACGGATTGGTGCGCGGGCCTGACGTCAGCAGTCGCGTCTCGATCCACTCGCCGCCGCGCGCGATGTTGCCACGATGCAATTCCGCCCATAGCTCATTCTCGGAAATGCCCGGCTTCAGCGCCTGTTCCATCTCGCCCATCGCCGCTTCGCAAGCGACAATCGCCCGGCGCATGGCGAGGATTTCGTCCGGCGATTTGATCAGCCGCGCGTTCTCCATCACTGCTTCGCCATTGCCGATGGAAATGCCGAGGCGAGCCAGCTCCTCGACGCCTTCGGGATTGATGTGGTCGACGGCGATGCGGCTGTTGCCGCTACCATGTTCCCTGACCAAATCGGCTATTCCGGCGGCCCAACGGCGGACCTTTTGCTCGGTCAGCTCACCGCCATAGAGATACATCCACGACATCGCCGGCCGCACCTCGTTGACGACGCCAGAATGGTCGGACAGGTGCTCGCAGGAAAAATAGTCGAACAGCACCACCGGCCCCTCGGTGGCGACAAAACAATGCCGCGTCGGATTGTGCGCCACCCAAAGCTGCATGTTGGTGCTGTCGGTGGCGTAGCGGATGTTGACGGGGTCGTAGAGCAGGGCGCCGGCATAGCCGCGCCGCTTCAGCTCGGCGCGGATACGCTCCAGCCGGTATTTTCGCATCGCCGCCAGGTCGGGCGCGGCAATGCCTGCCGCCGCCCACTCAGCCTCGGCCTGCGGGCCATAGCCCAGCACATGCTGGTTGAGCGAACCCGCCTTCTGGCGGGAGGCGTCGCGCAAAGCTTCGATCGAGCCCGGCTCGAACGGCATGATCTTGCGGTGGCAGCCAAAGCTGCCCTTCGGCCCCGCGCTGTCCATCGTCGAACCTCAGGTCCGCATCTTCTCGCCGCTCGGATCGAAGGGCGCTTCGACATTGATGCGGGCCGGGCGCCGGTGACCGAGGATCTCGATCTCGAACAGCCCGGCACTTTCGTCCTCGGCAAGCGCTGCGGGGATGTAGCCCTGCGCCATCGACTTCTGCACATAATGCGCATAGCCGCCCGACGTGACCCAGCCGACCACGCGCCAGTCGCCGTCGACGATGCCGCGCACGGCGGATGCGCCTTCGGCAGCCTTGGAGCCACGTATTTCCTTGCCGCCCTTGTCGAAGCGCGGCGCGCCATAGCCATGCGGCTTTTCCACCGTGCCGTAGTCCTTGCTGACCTTGGCCCAGATCGGCTCGTCGCCCATGACATCGGCATCGGTGGCATCGACGATGAAGGAGACGCGGCGCAGCTTTGGCCCCTCGGCCTGTTCCTTGGCGGCGGCCTCGCGGCCGATGAAGTCATTCTTCTCGAGCTTGATGAAGCGGTCCATCGCGCCCTCGAACGGTCCATAGATCGGCCGCAACTCGCGGAACCAGGTCGGAAAGTTCTTTTCGAGGCGCATGGAGAGCAGAGCGCGCATGCCGAAATCGACAAGGCCGAATTCCTCGCCGGCGTCCTTAATTGCTTTGTAAACCAGGCGTTCGTAGGCCGGCGCCATCCAGATTTCATAGCCGAGGTCGCCGGTGTAGGTGATGCGGTTGACCATGCAGGGCGCCCCGCCAACAGCCATCTCGCGGAAATCCATGAAACGGAAGGCTTTTGTCGAGACGTCGACATCGACCAGTTTCTGCAGCAGGTCCCGTGATTTCGGCCCGGCGATCGACAGGCCGACCAGCGTCTGGTCGAAGCGGTGGATGCGCACCGTTCCGTCCTTCGGCAGGTGCTTCTCGAACCAGCGCATGTGGTATTTCTGCGCCGCCGAAGAGCCCCAGATCATGAAGCGGTCTTCTGCCGCCTTGGCGATGGTGAAGTCGCCGATCAGCTTGCCGAACTCGTTGAGCATCGGCGTCAGCACGATGCGGCGGGTCTTCGGCATGCGGTTGGTCATCAGCCGGTTGAGGAAATCCTCGGCCGCGGGTCCCGAGACTTCGTATTTGGCAAAATTGGCGATCTCGGTGACGCCGACGCGCTCACGCGTGGCGCGCACTTCCTCGCCGATGGGCCCAAAATCGTTGGAGCGATGGAAGGAGACGATATCCCTGGGTTCCTTGCCTTCAGGTGCGAACCAGAGCGGGGTTTCGAGGCCCCAGCTGTCGCCCATGACGGCGTTGTTGGCCAGCATCGTGTCGTAGAGCGGCGTCGTCTGCGCCGGACGTGCCGCCGGCAGTTCCTCATTGGGGAAGCGGATGGAGAAGCGGCGCGAATAGTTTTCCCGCACCTTGGCGTTGGTGTACCGCAGGCCGGCCCATTCACCGAAGCGTGTAACATCCATGCCCCAGACATCGAAGCCAGGATCGCCATGCACCATCCAGTTCGACAGCGCCAGACCGACGCCGCCGCCTTGGCTGAAGCCGGCCATCACGGCGCAGGCGCACCAGAAATTGGTCAGGCCCTGCACCGGGCCGACCAGCGGGTTGCCGTCCAGCGCGAAGGTGAAGGGGCCGTTGATGATCTGCTTGATGCCGGCCTTCTCGATGCCGGGGAAATGCTTGAAGCCTATTTCCAGCGACGGCGCGATGCGGTCGAGGTCCGGCGGCAGCAATTCGTGGCCGAAATCCCATGGCGTGTTGACCGGCGACCACGGCTTGCAGGCCTTCTCGTAGGTGCCGAGCAGGATGCCGTTGCGCTCCTGGCGGGTGTAGATCTCGCCCTTGAAGTCGAGCACGCCGATCATTTCGCGGCCGGTCGATTTGTTGAACTCCTCGACCTCCGGCATCGGCTCGGTGAGCAGATACATGTGCTCCATGGCAAGAACCGGCAGCTCGACGCCGACCATGCGGCCGATCTCGCGCGCCCACAGGCCGCCGCAATTGACGACATGCTCGGCCTTCACCGTGCCCTGTTCGGTGACGACATTCCAGGTGCCGTCGACCTCCTGCGTCAATTCCACGACGCGGTTGCGCAGCACGATCTCGGCGCCGAGTTTTTTCGCCGCCTTTGAATAGGCGATGGTGGTGCCGGACGGGTCGAGATGGCCTTCGACCGGATCCCACATGGCGCCGACGAAATTGGTCTCGTCCATCAGCGGGAACATCGCCTTGGCTTCGGAAGGGGTGATCAGCTCTGTGTCCATGCCGAGATACCGGCCCTTGGCGTGGGCAAGGCGCAGGAAGTCCATGCGCTCGGGCGTATCGGCCATCATCACGCCGCCGGTCAAATGCAGCGAGCAGGACTGGCCGGATATCTCCTCGATCTCCTTGTAGAGCTGCACCGTATAGGCCTGCAGCTTGGCGACGTTGGGGTCGCCGTTCAGCGTGTGGAAGCCGCCCGCCGCGTGCCAGGACGAGCCGGATGTGAGTTCAGAGCGCTCGATCAGCATGATGTCGGTCCAGCCGGCCTTGGCCAGGTGGTAGAGAACCGAGCAGCCGACGACGCCGCCGCCGATGACAACCGCTTTTACGTGAGATTTCATCAAGATAGGTCCGCTTTTGGAGAGATTGAATCGGGGGAGTGGGGCGTGCCTGTTTCGCGACGGCTGCGTGTTTCGTGAATGGCTTCCCCCACTCCGTCGCTGCTTCGCAGCGCCACCTCTCTCCCCTCCGGAGGGAGAGGAAGGGCGCTAGCCGGTATAAGCTCGCGCCCTTCCTCTCCCCCGTCGATCGGGGGAGAGGTGGCGAGCGCAGCTCGACGGAGTGGGGGTCGACCGTTCATCAACAATACTGCCGATCAAAAATCGGTCGGCGCGCCGCCTTCGGACCGGCGCTTGGCGACGAAGGCGTTGAGTTCCTCGCGGATGGCCGGGTCCATGTAAGGCTCCTCATAGGACGCCAGCCGCTCCTTCCAGACCTTGTTGGCCTTTTCGAGCGCCGTCGGTGAGCCGGCTTCCGCCCAGGTCTCGTAATTGCGCCAGTCGGAGAGGATCGGCGAGTAGAAGGCGGTCTTGTAGCGGTCCTGCGTGTGCTGGGTGCCGAAGAAATGGCCCCCGGGGCCGACCGACTGGATGGCGTCGAAGCCGAGTGCCTCTTCGGAAAGGTCGAGCGGGGTCAGGAATTCGGCCACCATCTGCAGCAGGTCAATGTCCAGAATGGTCTTCTCGTAGGAGCAGCGCAGGCCGCCTTCGAGCCAGCCGGCGGCATGCATCATCAGGTTGCCGCCGCCCTGGATGGCGCCCCACAACGAGAACACGCTTTCATAAGCCGCCTGCGCGTCGACCGTGTTGGCGGCGCAGGTGTTGGAGGTGCGGTAGGGGATGTTGTAGCGGCGGGCAAGCTGGCCGCCGACGAGCTGCGCCTTCATGTATTCCGGCGTGCCGAACGCCGGTGAACCGGACTTCATGTCGACATTGGAGGTGAAGCCGCCATATCCGACGGGGGCGCCCTTGCGCACCATCTGGGCGAAGGCAATGCCGGCAAGCGCCTCCGCGTTCTGCTGCACCAGTGCGCCGGCGATGGTGACAGGCGCCATCGCACCCGACAGGGTGAACGGCGTCACGACGACGACCTGGCCCTTGCTCGACATCTGGATGATGCCTTCCATCATCGGCACATCGAGTTTCAGCGGCGAATTCGTGTTGATGATGGTGAAGACGGACGGCTCTTCGAGCATCTGCTCGTGGCTGATGCCGCGCGCGATCCTGGCGATCTCGATGCCGTCGACATTGCGTTCCTTGCCGAGCGAATAGATGTGGAACACCTTGTCGGTGAGCACGCTGAGATCGCGGATGCATTCGAGATGGCGGACGGATGGATGGATATCGGTCGGCTCGACCGGGTAGCCGCCCGTGCAGTTCAGAATGTTGTGCATCTGCGCGAGCTTGAGGAAGTTGCGGTAGTCCTGCTGGTTGCCGGGCCGGCGGCCGCGATCGATGTCGGAGCAATTGGGCGCCGACGCCATCATCGAGACGATCACATTGTTGCCGCCGAAGCGCACATTGTGCGCAGGATTGCGGGCATGGATGGTGAATTCCGACGGGCAGTGCGACACCAGGTCGAGGATCATGTCGCTGTCGAAGCGCACCCGCTCTGAGCCGTCACGCACGTCGGCGCCATGCGCCTTCATGATGCTGCGGGCCTCGTCATGCAGCACGTCGACGCCGATTTCCCGCAGCACGCGCAGGGAAGCGAGGTGAATCGATTCCAGCTCGTCGTCGGAGACCAGCCTGGTTGGCGCCAGCGGGTTCTTCAACTGGCGAAAAGCCGGCTGCTCGAACGCGGCCGAGCCGCCGGCGCGCTTTCCAGCGCGGCCGCCGCGACGGGCGCGGTCGGTGGCCAATGCCGGTTCTGAGGGTTGTAGGGCGGCGGTCATGATGGTCCTCGTAGGATGCGATAGCGGGCGGCATAATGGACCGGCGGCTGTCCGGCCATTGCGGAGGCGACGACCACTAGGGCGAGGGAAGCGACATGCCGGAACGGCAGGTGCCCGGCCGCGACATCGGCGTGATCAGGTTGCCGCGTTGGAGCAAGCGGATTTCGGTGGCCGGCCCTTTCCTTCCGGGGATCGAACCGATAGCTACTTGGCTTGCCGGCCTGATGGCCAGCAGTTCATCTGGATGGCAGCATGGTCGCGACCGGCTCGAGCGAAGGCGAAGCAGGAACTCAATGGGCAGCGCTTGCCGGCGTCACCGCGGCACTTGCCATGTTTGGCGCCGCGCAAGGGCTGAGCTCGCCGCTGTTCACATTGCTGATGCAGAAGCAAGGCATGTCGCCGGCGCTGATCGGCCTGTCGGCGGCGATGATGCCGCTCGGGCTGATCCTGTCGGCTTCCTTCGTGCCGGCGGCGGTGCGGCTGGTCGGCGGGCGCAACCTGGCGGTCGGCTGCTCGCTGATCGGCGCGCTCTGCTTCCTGGGCATCGGCTATCTACAGGACTGGGTGGCGTGGTTCGTCATCCGCTTCATCATCGGCGTGGTCATCAATCCGCTTTATATCCTTGGCGAGGTGTGGGCGCTGTCGCTGGCACCGCCGTCGCGGCGCGGCAGGGTGATGGGCGTGTTCAACACGCTGATGGGCGCCGGTTACGCCGCCGGACCATTCGCGCTGACCCTGCTCGGTACGTCGGGCTGGGCGCCTTTCATGGTCGGCGTCGCCGGTTTCGCGCTCTGCGCGGTGATCCTGCACGCCGTCTCGTCAAAGCTCACCGGCTTCGAGGATGACGGCCAGCCTGCCAGCGGCCTTGTCGGGTTTGCCAAAATGGCGCCGGCGCTGCTGCTTGCCGTGCTTGTCTCGGCGGCGGTCCAGCAGAGCACCTATGCGCTGGTCCCGGTCTTCGGCGCCAGCTATGGCCTGGCGGAAGCCGTTCTGGCCTCGCTGGTGATGGCGCTTTCCCTCGGCAACATCCTGCTGCAGATACCACTCGGCCTTCTGGCGGAGCGTTTTGGCGGCCGCGCCATGATCATCGTCTGCGCACTGGCAACAACCGTTTGCGCGCTTTTGCTGCCTCTGCTGATCACAACGCCGTTGATCTGGGTGGTGCTGCTGGTGATGGGCGCGGTCGGTTACGGTGTCTACACCATGGCATTGGTCGAACTCGGCAGCCGGTTCAAGGGCTCTGTGCTGGTCGCCGGCAACGCTGCCTTTGCGCTGATGTGGGGCGTTGGTGGCATCGTCGGCCCACCCGGTGCGGGCCTGCTCATGCAAGGCATCGGCCCACTTGGGCTGCCGGTGGTTATTGCCGCTCTCGACGCGGTGCTGGTGATGTTCGCGCTGTACCGCTCATCCATGCGCCGAGCTTCCTGATAAGCCCAACCTCCTGACAGGCCCAACCTCCTGACAGGCACTGTCTGGAGCAAGCAGTTTTCGCCCGCCAGGGGCTTACCTCTGCGCAACTCAATCGCTAATCCTGCAGCCCGACAGCGGTGCGTACATGAATTTGGTTGAATCGAACAAGGACGAGACGATGCAATGGGCGGCGATCACCGGTGTGATCGCGACCGTCTCGGTGTTCGCCATCGCGCAAGGGTTGTCCTATCCGCTGCTGAGTTTCATCCTGCAGCGCCAGGGCGTTTCGCCAGCGATGATCGGCTTGTCGGCGGCCATGACGCCGATTGGCTTCATTCTGTCATCGCCGTTGATCCCGGCGCTGGCCCGCCGATTCGGGGCAGGGCGCACCGCGCTCACCTGTGCGGCCCTTTCGGCTGTCGTGCTGGCGCTGATCGGCTGGACGCAAAATGTCTATTTGTGGTTTCCCCTGCGCTTCCTGATCGGCGTCGTGACCAATCCGCTCTATGTGCTGAGCGAGATCTGGGTGATCGCGCTGGCACCGCCGGCCCGTCGCGGCCGCGTCATGGGTGTCTATTCGACGATCATCTCGGCCGGTTTCGCGACCGGGCCACTGTGCCTGCTTGCAGTCGGCACTGAGGGCTGGCCGCCCTTCCTCGTCGGCATTTTCGCCTTCGTGCTGTGTGGCATTTGCCTGGCCTCGGTGCTGCCGCGTTTGCCCAAGGTCGACGAGGCCGGGCACCAGGTTTCCGTCCTAGGTTTCGTGCCGCTGGCGTGGCTGCTTTTGTTCGCCGTCATAGTCGCCGCCGGCTTCGAACAGGGTGCGTTGGCGTTGCTGCCGGTCTATGGCACCCATCACGGCATCACCGAAACCCGCATGTCGGCGCTGCTGTCGGTGATGATCGCCGGCAACATCGCCATGCAGGTGCCGCTCGGCCTTTTGGCGGAAAGGCTTTCCGCGCGCCTGGTGCGGCTTGCCTGCGTCGCGATCACGGTGCTCGGCTGCGTCCTGCTTCCGCTTCTCATCGAGTCGCCGCTGATCTGGCCAATGATCTTTGTCTGGGGCGCGGTTTCCTACGGCATCTACACGATGTCGATCATCGAGCTCGGCGAACGCTTCACCGGCTCCGCACTGGTCGCCGGCAATGCGGCCTTTTCCTTGATGTGGGGGGTCGGCGGCATCGCCGTGCCGCCGCTGGCGGGGGGCGCCATGGATGTTATGGGCGCCGGCGGACTGCCGATCACGCTTGGGCTGCTGTGCCTGGCGCTGGCCATTGCGAGCCTCGCTGGTCGGCGGAAAGCCTCAATTGTGCGCTGAACATGGTGAATATCGACGGCCTGTCGGCGTTGGCTTTTTCAAAGCAACGCGTTTATCGGAGACCTCATGACCAAGCCTGCTACCCAGACGCCGAATTCTGCCCCCACGACCGACGATCCCTTTCTCTGGCTGGAGGACAGGACAGCTAAGCAGTCATTGGACTGGGTACATCGCCAGAACGAGATCACGGTTGGCGAATTGCAGGGCGATCCGTCCTATCAGGCGTCGTTCCAGACCGCGCTCGACCTGATGACGGCCGAGGACAACATCGCTGTCGGCGCGGCAAAAGCCGGCCATGTCTACAATTTCTGGCAGGACAAGACCAATGTGCTCGGCCTCTGGCGCCGCACGACCGTCGCTTCCTACAAGACCGAGAAGCCCGACTGGGAAACGATCATCGACTTCGACCAGCTTGCGGCGGAGGAAGGGATAAAATGGGTTTTTGGCGGCGCCAGCCGGCTCTATCCCGACTTCAACCTTTGCCTTGTCTCGATGTCGCCGGATGGCGGCGACGCCAGCGAGATGCGCGAATTCGACATCGCGACCAAGTCGTTTGTCGAGGGTGGGTTTCGTGCACCCGCTTCCAAGTCGGGTTTCAGCTGGCTGGATAAGGACACCGTGATTGTTTCGGCCGCTTTCGACGAGGCCGACAAGACCGAGTCCGGCTATCCGCGAGTCATAAAGCTGTGGAAGCGCGATACCAAGCTGGAAGACGCGACGCCGATCTTCGAGGCGCAGAAAGAGGATCTCGCCGTTGGTGCCGCTGTCGAGTACGACGGTGACAGACGCTATCTGGTCCTGGCTCGAACGCTGAATTTCTTCGCTTCGCACATCTTCCTTCGGCTGCCTTCCGGCGAAAACAAACAGCTGCCGCTACCGGACGACATGACCGATACGTCAATATTCAGGGATCAGCTCGTGTTCGGCGTGCGCAGTGCATGGACGGCGCCCGGCGGCACGGTTTGCAAGCCCGACGGCCTCTATTCGCTGGACCTGGCTCGCTGGGTCGAGACCGGCGCGATCGGGCCTGTCGAAACCTTGTTCGAGCCGGCCTATCGCGTTTCCATAGCCGGCATTGCCCGCACGCGGGACCGGCTGTTCATCAGCCTGATGGACAATGTGCGCGGCAAAGTCGTCGTCTGCGAGCGCATGGATGGCAACTGGTCGCTGAAACCGGTGGCGCTGCCCGAAAATGGCAATGTCGGCATCAGTCATGCCGAGCAGTTCGGCTCGAGTGTCTCCTTCTCCTTCACCGATTTCCTGACCCCGAGTTCGATCATCTGGTCCGACGACAATGGCGAGACGCTCGCCACCGTGAAGTCGCAGCCGGCGCGTTTCGATGCCTCGCCGCTGATCTCGGAACAGTTCGAGGCGCGCTCCAAGGACGGCACGATGATCCCCTATTTCGTCGTCAGGCGGCGCGACCAGAAAGGTCCGGTGCCGACGCTGCTTTACGGCTATGGCGGCTTCGAAGTGCCGCTGCTGCCCGGCTATGCCGGCGTGCGTGGTAAGCTGTGGCTGGAGAAAGGCAATGCCTATGTGCAGGCATGCATCCGCGGCGGCGGCGAGTTCGGCCCAGCCTGGCATCAGGCGGCGCTCAAGGGCAATCGCCAGAACGGATTCGACGATTTCGCAGCGGTCGCGCAGGACGTCGTCAAGCGCGGCATCGCGACAGCAAGCTCGCTCGGCATCCAGGGTGGTTCGAATGGCGGCTTGCTGACCGGCGTTTCCTTGACGCAGCATCCCGAGCTTTTCGGCGCCGTCATCATCGAGGTGCCGCTGCTCGACATGCTGCGTTACGCCGAATTGCCGCCTGGCGCCTCGTGGATGGCCGAATATGGCGATCCGTCGAAACCCGAAGACGCGAAGTGGCTTTCAGCCTACTCGCCCTACCAGCATGTCGACGCCGCTGCCGCCTATCCGCCTGTGCTGCTGACCACATCGACCGCTGACGATCGGGTCCATCCCGGCCATGCGCGCAAGATGGCCGCCCGCCTGCAGGAAGCCGGCCATGCGAGGACGCTGTTCTTCGAGGAGACCGAGGGCGGCCATGGCGGGCGTGGCGACCGCCGGCCGCAGGCGGCGCAGACGGCGATGAAATATGTCTTCCTGCAAAGGGCGCTGACAGCCAAGGCCTAGAGTCATTCAGTTATGGGCCAAGCAAAGGGTGGTTCTCCTCGAGCAGCCTTTGCTCTAAGGTGGCTTCCATGGCTCTCGTCAGGACGTTGATTGACGCATTTGAGGCTCGCGCATTGCGGGTCGCGGTGACGCCGTCACCGCGCACGCTGCGCGCCGAGCTTTTGCGGCTGTGTGCCCGCATCGGCTATTCGCCACCTCTCTGCCTCTGAAGCATTCGCCCCGGCTTGGCCGGATAGAATCCAGAGGGAAGATCAGACATGACCTATCAGAATTATTCGCTGAAGCAGCTTCAGCAGATCGACGCCGCGCATCATCTGCATCCGTTCACCGACCACAAGGAAATGCGCGGGGCCGGGTCGCGCATCATCACCCATGCCAACGGCCCTTTCATCTACGATTCCGAGGGGGCTGAAATCCTCGACGGCATGGCCGGGCTGTGGTGCGTCAACATCGGCTATGGCCGTGACGAGCTGGCCGAGGCCGCCTATGCCCAGATGAAGGAACTGCCTTACTACAACTCCTTCTTCAAATGCTCGACGCCGACGCCAGTGCTGCTGTCCAAGAAGCTGGCGGAGATCGCGCCGAAGCACGTCAACCAGGTATTCTACGGCTCTTCCGGGTCGGAAGCCAACGACACCGCGCTGCGCCTCGTGCGCCACTATTGGGTGCTGGAGGGCAAGCCGGAGAAGAACCGCATCATCTCGCGCAAGATGGCCTATCACGGCTCGACCGTTGCCGGCACCTCGCTCGGCGGCATGGATGGTATGCACAAGCAGCTCAACGGTGCGGTGCCCAACATCGTCCATGTGATGATGCCCTATGCCTATGAGCTGGCGCTGCCTGGCGAGAGCGATCATGATTTCGGTCTGCGCGCGGCCGGGGCTGTCGAGGAGGCGATCCTCGAAGCCGGCGCCGACAAGGTTGCCGCGTTTATCGGCGAGCCGATCATGGGAGCCGGCGGCGTGAAGATACCGCCGGCGAGCTATTGGCCGGAAGTGCAGCGCATCTGCCGTAAATACGATGTCCTGCTGATGCTGGACGAAGTCATCACCGGTTATGGACGCACCGGCGAATGGTTTGCCGCACAGACACTCGGCATCGAGCCAGACACGATCACCACGGCCAAGGCGCTGACCTCGGGCTATCAGCCGCTGTCGGCATTGCTGGTTGGCGACCGCATCGCCTCGACGCTGGTCGAGAAGGGCGGAGAGTTCAACCATGGCTACACCTATTCCGGGCACCCGGTGGCCTGCGCCGTGGCGCTGAAGAACCTCGAGATCATCGAGCGCGAAGGGCTGGTCGACCGTGTCCGGAACGACACCGGCCCTTACTTCGCCAAGGCGTTGCAGGAGCGCATTGCCGGACATGATCTGGTCGGCGAGGTCCGTTCGATCGGACTGATGGGCGCGATCGAGATCGTCAAGGACAAGGCGACCAAGGAGCGGTTCCTGCCGGCTGGAAGTGCGGCGGTAACCGTGCGGGATCACGCCATCACGAATGGCATGATGCTGCGCGCCACCGGCGACACGATGATCCTGTCGCCGCCGCTGATCTGGACCCGCGATACGATCGACATGGCCTGCGACCGCATCTCGAAGGCGCTGGATCTGGCGCAAGCCGATCTTCGCAAGCGGTAGAACTCGACCCCCCGCTGGGCGCTCTTCGGCGGGCGCGCCCAGCCTTGAGACCATGCCGAAGCGGCGAGGGAACGAATTCCATCACAAGCGCGTAGTGTGTGGGGCAGCGGCTGATTCGGCCGCCACAAGGGGTTTGTTTCCATGAGAAAAACCGGCAAGAGCCGACGGACGCGAGAAGCGGCCAGCATCAGCGGCGACCTGATGCTGGCGCCGCTGGTGGCGATGATGCGGCTACCGTTGATGGCCATGGATGGCGGGAGCCGCCAGCCATGGAGTACGGAGACGGCACGTGCGGTCAACGAGAAGACCGCCGCTATGGCCGAAGGTGCGTTTGCGGCGCAAATGTCTTTCCTGCAATCGGCGTCGCGGTTCTGGCCGGAAGTTTTTTCCGGCCGCACGCCATCGCTGTTCAACGGGGTTGCGGCGGAGCGCTCGATCAGCGCCGCGCTGAAGCCGGCAAGCCGTGCCGTGAAAGCGAATTTTCGCCGGCTGTCCAACAAGACCTGACCGGGGCTGCAAAACTTTGATTTTGCGCATCGAGGAGCGCATGCGCTAGAATCAGTCCGTACGTTACCGATTGGGGACATGATGGCCGGACAACCGCTCAACCAGCCGGCTGAAATTCCAGCCGAACTCGACCGCTGGAACTGGGGCGCCTTCTTCCTCAACTGGATCTGGGGCATCGGCAACAGCACCTTCATTGCGTTGCTGGCGTTGATCCCTGTCGTCAATATCATCATGATCATCGTGCTGGGCGCGCGCGGCAGCCGCTGGGCCTGGCAGAACCGCGCCTGGCGCGACGCGGAGCAGTTTCGCAAGACGCAGCGCAACTGGGCAATCGCCGGCCTTGCCGTCTGGGTGGTCGGGATTGGCGGCTGCGCGACGATGGTCGGCAGCATTCCCTACGTCCTGAAAGGCAGCGATGCCTATCTCATGACGATGGACAGGCTTCGCGCCGACGACCGCGTCAAGGCGGCGTTGGGTGATGATTTGACCGACAGTTTCTGGGTCGGCGGCCATCTCAACGTCGATGCGAATGGGGCTGGTGACGCCCAGTTCGGCATTCCGGTCCACGGCGCCAGGGGCAAGGGCACGGCCTATTCGACGGCTGTCCGGACAGCCGGCACGTGGAGCCTGCGCCTGCTGGTCGTCAGGGTCGAGGGAGCCGATGCGCCGATCGTGCTGATCAACGAAGATCATGTCCCGATCCCGAATGCTGCAATCGGAATATAGCTAGGCAAAACGCAAAAAAGCGGCCTGAACGCGGGCGCGACAGCTGACAGTTCGGCCGGCTTCGTGGCCCAACAGTCGGGTGACCACTGCAGCGTTCCAGACAAGGAAATATGCTGAAAAGCCGGATGCTGTCTGACAGTATGCGCATGCGTTCATGTGGACCGGTGGCAATTTCAGACAAGGGCACGCGCATATGGTGAGTTCCTTTCGTGCGGTCGTGGTCGGTGGCGGCTGTGTGGGTGCCGGCATTCTCTACGGCCTGGCAAAGCGCGGCTGGACCGATGTGGCATTGCTGGAGCGAACACACCTTACGGCCGGCTCGACATGGCATGCCGCGGGGCTCATCCCCTCTTACGCGCGCAGCCGCAATGTCGGCCGCATGATCGCCAGATCGATCGCGATCTATGAAGGCCTGGAGGCGGAGACGGGCCAGAACGTCGGCTGGCACAAATGCGGGCAACTGCGCATTGCCAACACGCGCGACAGGCTGGACGAGTACAGAAGCTACATGGACGTTGCCGAGGTCCAGGGAGTGCGGGCCCGGATCGTATCGCCCGCGGAGGCGCGAGAGATCTGGCCGCTGCTCGACAACAACACCATGCTAGGTGCCCTCTACCATCCCGATGACGGCCACATTGCACCCGCCGATGTCACCCAGGCCATGGCCAAGGGTGCACGCGACCTCGGCGCGAAGATCCATCTTGATACCGAGGTCGTGGGTTTCGAGCGGATGCCGAGCGGCGAGTGGAGGGTCAAGACCTCACGCGGCGAGATCGTCTGTGAACATGTCATCCTTGCAACAGGCAATTACGCACGCCAGACAGGCGCCATGCTGGGCCTGGACATTCCCGCGATCCCGATCCTGCACCAGTACTGGATCACCGAGGCGGTTCCCGAAATCGTGGAACGCAAACGGCTTGGTCTTCCGGAGATGCCGATCCTCAGGGACGAGGGTTACGAGGGCTATGTGCGCGAAGAGGGAGACGGGCTGATGTTCGGTCCCTATGAGCGTACCGAGCAGCTCAAGCTGTTCGCCGAAAACGGTGTCCCGGAATGGTTCGGCGCCGATCTGCTCGATGAAGATTTCGATGCCGTTTCCTGGAACTGGGAGCGCGCCACCGAACTGGTTCCCGCGCTCGGGCGCGCCGGCATCAAGCGCAATGTGCGAGGACCTTTCCAGATGACGGCCGATGAGCTGCCGCTGATGGGGCAGGCGTGGGGTTTGGAGAATGTCTGGCTCGCCGAAGGGGTGCCGGGGGGCATCCTTTGGGGTGGTGCGATTGGCTACTACCTCTCCGAACGGATCGTGGAGGGTGGCAACAGCATCGACACGGCGGAGCTGGATCCCCGCAGATTCGGCCGATATGCCAACAAGAACTGGACCCGGGCCAAGGTCCGGGAAGCCTGGGGCACCCACGCCGTACAGCACTATCCGGGCCAGGACATGCCGGCGGCGCGACCGCAGAAAACGGCCCCGTCCTATGACCGCCTAAGTCAGCTTGGCGCGGTATGGGACGTGTTGAACGGCTGGGAGATGCCGAGCTGGTTTGCGCCCGCGGGTGTCGAGGCGCGCAATGTCTACAGCTGGCGCTGGACCCCCAAGGGGAACCACGTCGCCGCAGAGGTCCAGGCTGTCCGCCAGGCCGCCGGTCTGGTCGAGATGACACCAATGACCAAGTTCGAGGTCGGCGGGCCGGGCGCCGAGGGCTGGCTCGACGGAATCCTGGCCAACAGACTGCCGCGTCCCGGTCGTGTCGCTCTTGCCCATCACCTGACGCCGACCGGCGGCGTGCAGGCCGAGTATGTGGTGGCGCGGCTGCAGAGCGACCTGTTCTATCTCATATCGACGCCGCGCGCCGAACGCTGGAACCTTGACGATCTCGGCCGGCTGTTGCCGAAGGACGGCAGCGTGCATCTGCGCAACGTCACGGAGGATCGCGGCAGCTTCACGGTGGTTGGGCCGAAGGCGCGCGACATACTGCAGCCGCTGACGGAGATCGACCTCTCCAACGAGGCCTTCCCATGGTTCAGCGTACAGTCCGGCACCGTCGGCATGGCCAGCGACGTACGGCTGCTGCGTGTCAACTATTCGGGTGAGCTGGGATGGGAACTCTATCATCCACTCTGCTACCAGCGGCATTTGCTGGATGCGCTTCTGGCATCGGGAGAGGCACACGGGCTGAGGCTGGTCGGACTTCAAGCGCTGGAATCGCTTCGTCTCGATAAATCGTACCGGGCCATGTACCGCGATATGAACCCCGAATTGTCCGCCTGGGAAAGCGGCCTCGAGCGCTTCATCAGCCTCGACAAGAGGGACTTCATCAGCCGGGCGGCACTGGTCGCGAAACAGCAGCAGGTTACACGCCGGATCGCCACACTGTCGATCGACACGGACGGTGCGAGCGCATTCGCCTTCGAGGGCGTTTACCGCGAAGGCGAGCTCGTCGGCCACATCACCTCGGCGGGCTACTCCTACACTTTTGGTCACGACATCGCACTTGCGCTGCTGCCCCTGGAACTTGTGTCGCCCGGTACCGAGCTCGAGGTTTCGATCCTCGGCGAGCGCCGCGCGGCAAAGGTGATCGCCGACTCGCCCTATGATCCGGAAGGCGACCGCGGGCGCATGTGAGGTATCCCGGAGTACAGTTTCCGGTTCATCGATGTCTCAACCGTGCTGCAGGGTAAAACGCAAAAACCGCGCTCCATCGGGAACGCGGTTTTGCCAGATACGCATGGCGCTTCGCTACGCAAACACTTTGCGAAACTTATGGCACTTGTCGAAATTTACGGGCTCCGGTACGCGAGACCTGATCCGGAGCGCCGGACGGATGAGATGTCCGCCTCGCAATCCGTTTTATAGGGACATCGTTACCGCGGAGTTATCGAGAGCTTAAGCAAATCTAAATTTTCATTTTTTCCACCGAAGGAAACCGGAAAAATCCGCCAAATCCGTGGGTTACGCCGGGTTACCCCTGAGAAAATTAATTATGCCGGAGAAATCGACGCCGCCATGTCCCTGGGCGTTGAACAAGGCATAAAGCTGAGCCGCTTCGGCACCAAGCGGCGTTACAGCACCCGCACCTTGGGCGGCTTCCTGGGACAATTTCAGGTCTTTCAGCATCAAGGCGGCTGCAAATCCTGGGTTGTAGTCCTTGTTTGCGGGCGAAGTCGGCACCGGGCCGGGCACCGGGCAGTAGGTAGTCAAGGACCAGCACTGGCCGGAGGAGGTCGAGGCGACGTCGAACAGCGCCTGATGCGACAGGCCGAGTTTTTCGGCCAGAACGAAGGCTTCGGCGACACCGATCATCGAAATGCCGAGGATCATGTTGTTGCAGATCTTTGCTGCCTGGCCGGCGCCGTCGCCGCCGCAATGGACGATGCGGCCGGCCATCGGCTTCAGGATCGGCTCGGCGGCAGCGAAGGCATCATCGGAGCCTCCCGCCATGAAGGTCAGCGTGCCGGCCGCAGCCCCGCCGGTGCCGCCCGAGACCGGTGCATCGATCGACGACAGCGCGTGCTTCCTGGCGACGGCGTGGGCTTTGCGGGCTGACTCGACGTCGATGGTCGAGGAATCGATAAAGAGTGCGCCTTGCCTGGCCTTGGGCGCGATGTCTTCGTAGACGGAGAGGACATGCTTGCCTGCAGGCAGCATGGTGATCACCACGTCGGCATCCTTCACCGCGGCCAAGGCATTCGCCATAATCGTCACGCCATGTTCCTTGGCGACGGTGAGGTTTTCCGGAACGAGGTCGAAACCGTTCACCGCATGCCCGGCCTTGACCAGATTGGCGGCCATTGGATTGCCCATATTGCCGAGGCCGATGAAGCCGATCGTCGTCATTGTCTGTCTCCCAGAGTTGCTGGCTTCAACGGCCAATCAGCGCGCGAGCGATGATGACGCGCATGATCTCGTTGGTGCCTTCGAGGATCTGGTGCACGCGCAGGTCCCGCACCAGTTTCTCGATGCCGTAGTCGTGCAGGTAGCCGTAGCCGCCGAGCAGCTGCAGTGCGTCATTGGCGACATTGAAGCCGGTGTCGGTGACGAAGCGCTTGGCCATCGCCGACCATTTGCCAGCATCCGGCGCCTTGCGGTCGAGCTTCGAGGCGGCGGCATAAAGGAAGATACGCGCCGCCTGCAGCTCGGTCTCCATGTCGGCCAGCCTGAATTGCAGCGCCTGGAATTGATTGATCTTCGAGCCGAAAGCCTTGCGCTCGGCGGTGTAGGACAGCGCCTTGTCGAGCGCCGACTGCGCGCCGCCCAGCGAACAGGCGGCGATGTTCAGCCGGCCGCCGTCGAGCCCGGCCATGGCGATGCCGAAGCCAGCGCCTTCGTCGGACAGAAGGTTCTCCGCCGGCACCTTGCAATCCTCGAAGATGACCTGGCGGGTCGACTGCATGTGCCAGCCCATCTTGTGCTCGTTTGCCCCAAAGGAGAGGCCCGGCGCATCTCTGGGCACGACGATGGTGGAAATGCCTTTCGGCCCGTCCGCGCCGGTGCGCACCATGACGGCATAGACATCGCTGTCGCCGGCGCCGGAGATGAACTGTTTGGTGCCGTTGAGCACATAGTCGCCGCCGCTCTTCACCGCACGGGTCTTGAGCGCCGCGGCATCGGAGCCGGAGCCTGGCTCGGTCAGGCAGTAGCTGGCCAGCCATTCCATCGAAGTGAGCTTGGGCAGGAAGCGCTGGCGCTGTTCGTCATTGCCGAAACGGTCGATCATCGAGGCCACCATGTTGTGGATCGAGATGAAGGACGAAAAGGCCGGATCGGCGTGCGACAGCGCCTCGAAGATCAGCACGGCGTCGAGCCGGCCAAGTGCCGAGCCACCGACATCGTCCCTGATATAGATGCCGCCGAGCCCGAGCGGGCCGGTCTCGCGGATCACGTCGGCCGGGAAATGCTTGTTGCGGTCCCAATCGAGCGCATTCGGTGCGACACGGTCGGCGGCGAAGGCCTGCGCCATCTCCTGGATGGCGCGCTGCTCCTCGTTGAGTTCGAATTGGCTGGTGCTCGCATCGACCGCGGCGTCCATGGCGTGCTCCCTGTGTGCTGGCCAGCTAGCTCGCTGGCCTGTTGTTTTTGGCTTTGCGCGCGCACCAATCTAGACCAATGATGCCGCCGCGCAACCCGCTCCCCTGCGGAGCGGCTGTGCATCAATGCATGTCCGGAGCAAGATGTGACGACAAAATTCGATGAACTGCTGGGCCGGTTCCACGCATACCTTGCGACCGTGGATCACGTCCTGATGCGCGATGCCGTGGCCCGGATCGGCTGGGACATGCCGGCTCGCACGCTGGAGCCGCGTCCGCTTGCCTGCCTGCGCCATCTCGATCGCGCCGCCGAACTGGCGCCTCCGGATGCCAAGCCGCTGGTGCAACTGCTTGCCGGACGTCGGAATGATTTCCGCTGGGGGCAGACTTATGGCGAGGCGGACTTCGGGAAAGAGTTCATCGAGAATTACGGCTGGCTGGAAGTGTTCGGCACACGTGGCCACTTTGCCAATGACGCGGTCGCCGCCGGCCTGCTGATCCTTGGACCAGATATCGTCTATCCCGACCACCATCACGTCGCCGAGGAAATCTACATTCCGCTGACCGGCGGCACCGAATGGCGCATGGGCGAGAGCGGCTTTTGCATGCGCACGGCCGGCGAGGTCGTTCATCACGCTTCCAACGTCAATCACGCCATGCGCACGGGCAAAGACCCCTTGCTGGCACTCTACATCTGGCGAGGCGGGCCGCTGGCGGCAAAATCGAACATCACCGGGACCGTGGCGCAGGGCAGGGACTGATGGCCAAAGCGATCATGCTGCAAGGCACGGGTTCCGACGTGGGCAAGACCGTGCTGGTCGCCGGCCTCTGCCGCGCGGCAAAAAAGCGTGGGTTGAAGGTGCGGCCGTTCAAGCCGCAGAACATGTCGAACAATGCCGCCGTCGCCGACATCCCCGGGGATAAAGCCGGCGGCGGCGAGATCGGCCGCGCGCAATGGCTGCAGGCGATCGCTTGCGGTGTCGCACCATCGGTCCACATGAACCCGGTGCTGCTGAAGCCGCAGACCGATGTCGGCGCGCAGGTCATCGTGCAGGGCAAAATGTTCGGGGAAGCGCGGGCGCGCGACTACCAGGCGATGAAGGGCCGGCTGATGGACGCCGTGCTGGAGTCCTGGGGCAAGGTCGGCGAGGGCGCCGATCTGGTCATCGTCGAGGGCGCCGGCTCGCCGGCCGAGATCAACCTGCGCAGCCGCGACATCGCCAATATGGGCTTTGCCACGCGCGCCGACGTGCCCGTGGTGCTGGTCGGCGACATCGACCGCGGCGGCGTCATCGCTTCGGTAGCCGGCACGCATCTGATCCTGCCGGAGGAGGACCGGCGCATGATCGCCGGCTATCTCATCAACAAGTTCCGCGGCGACGTTTCGCTGTTTGACGACGGCCTGAAGTCGATCGAGACATTCACGGGCTGGCGCTGTTTCGGTGTCGTTCCATGGCTGAAGGCGGCGGCACGCTTGCCTTCGGAAGATTCGGTGGTGCTGGAGCGGCTGGCGTCCGGCGAAGCGCGCGCGCTGAAGGTGGCGGTGCCGATGCTTGGCCGCATCGCCAATTTCGACGATCTCGACCCGCTCAAGGCTGAGCCGCAGGTCGAGGTGGTGTTCGTGCCGCCGGGAAAGCCGCTGCCCGCCGATGCCGGTCTGGTGGTCATTCCAGGCTCGAAGTCGACAATCGGCGATCTCTTGAAATTCCGCGAGAACGGTTGGGATCGCGACCTTCTTGCGCATCGCAAGCGCGGCGGCCATGTCGTCGGTATCTGCGGCGGCTTCCAGATGCTCGGCCGTATGGTGCGCGATCCCGACGGCATCGAAGGCAGCGTCACCGAAGCCGAAGGGCTCGGACTGCTCGACATCGAAACGGTGATGGAGCCGGAAAAGACGGTGCGCAACGTCAGGGCTCGTTCGGTGCCGTTCGACCTGCCGCTCGAAGGCTATGAAATCCATCTCGGCCGCACCACCGGGCCGGATACGCTGAGGCCGTCTGCAGTCATCAATGGCATCGATGACGGGGCAGTGTCGGCCGATGGCAAGGTGATCGGCACCTATATGCACGGTCTGTTTGGCGCCGACGGCTTTCGCGGAAGATTCCTCGAAAGCCTCGGCATCAAGGGCGGCGGCATCGACTACCGAGCCGAGGTCGAGCGGGCGCTGGACGAGGTCGCAGCCGAGCTGGAGACCCATCTCGACTGCGACGCGATCTTTGCACTGGCGCGGTAATTCGCGGTTGGCTCAGCCCTTGTCGCTTGCCTTCGGCCAGTAGGTGCCGAAGGACCAGACGTTGCCTTCCGGGTCGCGGCAGATGAACTCGCGGCTGCCATAGTCGCGGTTGGTCAATTCCTGGATGATCGTGGCGCCGGCCTTCCTGGCCTTGGCATAGGCGGCATCGGCATCATCGACGGCGATGTAGATCGACTTGCCGCCGCCTGAGCCAGGTTCGCCGACCATCTTGCCGTAGTCGTCGTCGCGCACGGTGCCCAGCATGATCATCGAGGAGCCGAAGACCAGTTCGGCATGGTGCACGACGTCGCCTTCGCCATAGCGGGCCCGGACGCTGAAGCCGAAGGCTTCGCCCAGCCAGTCGATCATCTTTGCCGCGTTCCTGTAGCGCAAGGCGGGGTAGAGGCGGGGCGCTTCGGTGGTGGTGGTCATGTCGATCTCCTTCAGCGGGGTTGGTCGATGCCCCACTGTGGGTAAAGGCCACTCCAACGTCTTGAAGAAATGTTACCTGGCCGAGATTCCGGTTGGTGTCTCGCCGGCGAGGTCGCGGAATTCGCGTACCAGATGCGCCTGGTCGGCATAGCCGCAATCGGCTGCGATATCGGCCCAGTCGACGGCCTGCTGCCTCGACAGGCCGAGCGCGCGGTTGAAGCGGACGATGCGCGACAGTGTCTTGGGGCCCATGCCGATGGCGTTGGAAAAACCGCCGGCGAGATGTTTGCGGCTCCAGCCCAGCCTTTCGGCGATCGATGCAATGCGGGTCCGGCCGCCGGATGTGATGATGCGGTCATAGGCCCAGGCGATTTCAAGTGGCGTCTCGGCGGCATTCTCGAGACGGGCGGTGACGAAGGCTTCGGCCATGTCGAAACGCGTCGTCCAATCCGGCGCATTGCCCAGCCGTTCACGCAGCGCCAAGCCCTGAGCGCCAAGCACGTCGTCGAGGACGACCATGCTGTCTGTCAGTTCGCTCATCGGCAGGCGGAAGAAACGGCGTGCGCCAAGCGGCGTGAAGTTGACCTGGACGCAGCAGGCGCCGCCGAAGGATTCGATCACCACCGGTCCGGCAAAGAGGCCGGCGGCGAAACTGGCGAAGCGGTCATTGTCGCCGGGCGCCTTGCCGAGGCCGATGGCGAAGGGTTCGGCGAAGCTGATGACCAGCGGTACGGTGAGCGACGCATATTCGACGTTGCGCATATGGCCGGGCGCCATTTCGCGATAGCCGCAAATGTCCGACACAATGCCCTGAAGTCGAGGATCGGGCAGGCGCCGGCGCATCTCAAACCGCCCGGCGACGGACCGGTCCTGCTCTTGCTGGGGTTGCATCTTGACTGGCATCGGCCATCCTCGCGCCAGTCAAATCTAACAGACCCAGGGCCGGAATCAAAAGCGCCCCGCGTTTTGCCGGGCGCTCC
>NZ_JAIUGP010000020.1:0-105056 GCF_020164655.1 Mesorhizobium sp. AD1-1 | reverse complement strand
GGCAGTAGGGCAGTAGGGCAGTAGGGCAGTAGGGCAGTAGGGCAGTAGGGCAGTAGGGCAGTAGGGCAGTAGGGCAGAGACCTCCAGGCAATTCACTTGTTGTCACATATTGCCCTACTGCCCTACTGCCTTATTCCCCTACATCTTATCGATCACCGACTGCACGCCCTCGGTTGGGGCGTCGACGGACGATCCGGCTACCATGATGGCGGCGACGATCGCTTCGGGGTCGTCGACGACCAGCGGCTTGACCCGCTGCGCGGTGTGGATGAAGCCTTCGGCGGCCATGTGATCGAGCAGCGCCAGCATCGGATCCCAAAATCCTTTGACATTGGCGAAGACGATCGGCTTGCGATGATGGCCAAGTTGTCCCCAGGTCATGATCTCGACGATCTCCTCGACCGTGCCGATGCCGCCCGGCAGTGCCACAAAGGCGTCGGATTTCTCGAACATCTTGTGCTTGCGCTCGTGCATGTTGTCGGTGATCAAGAGTTCATCGAGCCGGTCAAGCGCTGTTTCGCTCGCCTCCTTGTTGATCAGGAAGCGCGGAATGATGCCCGTCACCTTGCCGCCGGCCTTGAGCGCGCCTTCGGCGACAGCGCCCATGATGCCTTTGGTGCCGCCGCCATAGACCAGCCGCAATCCCGCTTTGGCAATTGAGCGCCCGAGCAGGTGTCCGGCCTTGATATAGATTTCATCGCGGCCCGGAGACGAGCCGCAATAGACGCAGACGGATCGAATCGTGTTCATGTCGATGATTGGTGATTGGGTCTGAAAGCGCGGTCAAGCCCCAAGGGTTAACGGCCTGGGCTTTTTCTTGTCGGTATTGCTAAAACAGGCTAGACCGGCGTTAGGTGGCTAAGGGGTAGGGAAATATGGCAATTAATCCACTGAAGGCGTTCCTGTTCGCGGCGGGTGGGACCGTTGCGGCCGCGGGAACCGCCTATGTAGCGGGCGCACTCGACCCGTATCTCAATCCCACGCCGCCGGCGCAAGTGGCGGCGCAGACGCCGCCCGCAGCGGCAAAATCGGCTGATCCCGGCACCGAAGCGCGGCTGCCCGCCGCTGAGGTCCCGGCGGCTCCCGCCGCAGTGCCCCAGGCAACGGCACCGGCCGCACCGGCCGCGGACGCGCCGGCTGCGGCCGGTCCGGTCGCACCGTCTTTCGACGTCGTGCGCGTTGAAAGCAATGGCTCGATTGTCGTCGCCGGCAATGCGGCGCCCAACGCCAAGGTCGAAATCCTCAATGGCTCGACGGTGCTTGGCTCGACGGTCGCTGGTCCCGATGGCGCCTTCGTTATCATTCTCGATGATCCGCTGAAGCCCGGCGATTATACGATCGCGCTGCGCGCGACCACCGGTGACGTCGTAACGCCCTCGGTGCAGACCGCCGTCGTTTCGGTTCCCAAGGATGCGGCCGGCCAGGTGCTGGCCATGGTCGAGGAGCCGGGCAAGCCGGCCGAATTGCTGACCGTTCCCGCACCCGAGACAAAGCCGGCTGCTCCCACAGCCGAAGCCCCCGCAACCGCTCCGGCGCCAGCCGCCCCAGCGCCAGCCGTGGTCGACGCAACACCGGCTCCTGCAGCGCCGGCGACGCCGCCCGCTGCAGGCGTGACCGAGCCCAAGATCGTCGTCGAGGCGGTCGAGATCGACGGCAGCAAGATCTTTGTCGCCGGCCTCGCCGATGCCGGCCGCAAGGTGCGCGCCTATGCCAACGACATCCTGCTCGGTGACGCGCAAACTTCGACGGACGGTCATTTCCTGGTCGAGGCGACGCGCGACGTTCCGGTCGGCAGCTACACAATCCATGTCGACGGCCTCGATGCCGACGGTGTGACAGTTGTGGCCCGCGCGGCCGTACCGTTCGAGCGTGAGCCCGGCGAAGCGATCGCCGCCGTGGCACCCTCGGCGCCGAAGCCCGTTCAGCCCAAGCCGGCCGCACCTGCCGCCGCCGAGGCGCCGGCCGCGGCCGAAACGGCCCCGGCCACGACGCCTGCTCCCGCCGCCGAGGCTCCGGCCGTTGTGGCGGAGGCGACGCCGCCAAGCGATGTGCCCGAGACCGTGGCGCCCAAGCTTGAACATGCCGACGGCGCCGTCATCATCCGCCGCAACGACACGCTGTGGCGGATCTCGCGGCGCGTCTATGGCCACGGCGTACGCTTCTCGACCATCTACCTCGCCAACCAGGACCAGATCAGTGATCCCGACCGCATCTGGCCGGGCCAGGTGTTCAAGGTCCCGGAAAAGTCGAAGGAAGGCGAAGCCGCCGACCTCAAGGCCATGGGCGAGCAGGCAACGACAGCGCCCGCCAAGACGGAGTAGGGTTTGAGCGCCGACGGTTGAGCGCAATCTCCCCCTTGTGGGAGATGCCCGGCAGGGCAGAGGGGGGCGCCTCGCCAGCCTGTCGGCCAAATCCGGTCGAGCTACCTTTGCCGGACATCTCTCCCACGAGGGGGAGATTGGCGGTTCCGGCGCTCTGCCCATAGGGTTAGCTTGCCCCGTGCCCGTTCATCGTCTATCGCCGATGAACGATGGCAGAATCCCTGATGGAAACAAACGCATCATGCGGCGGTCCGGACAGCCGTGCGGTCGCCGCCCGACTTGCAGCGCTTTCCCATCCGGCGCGGATCGAAATCCTGAAACACCTATCGACGAGCAGTTCCTGCTGCTGCCGCGAGGTCGTCGACCGCTTAGATCTGGCGCAGTCCACCGTGTCACAACATCTGAAAATACTGGTCGAAGCCGGGCTGGTTCGCTTCGAGCCCGATCGCCAGCGCTCGCGCTATGCGATCGACCATGCCGCGCTCGCCGATGTCTCCGCATCGGTGGCCGCTCTCGTCAATTCCTGCTGCTCCGGCCGCTGAAATAAGAAGAAGGCACAAGAAATGGCCGAAAAAACCGTCTCCGACTCCTCGACTTTCAAGACGCTGCTCAATTTGTGGCCTTACATGTGGCCGGCGGATCGCGCCGATCTGAGAGCCCGGGTCACATGGGCGACGCTGTTGCTGGTCGTCGCCAAGCTGACGCTGGTCGCCGGTCCCTATTTCTTCAAATGGGCGACCGACGCGCTGGCCGGCGACGCCAAATCGGCGCCGCCGCTGCCGAGCTTCCTGCTGGCGCCCGTCATGCTGGTCGTCGCCTACAATGTCGTGCGCCTGGTGCAGCTTGGCTTCAATCAGTTGCGCGACGCGCTGTTTGCCCGCGTCGGCCAATATGCCGTGCGCCAGCTCGCCTTCCGTACTTTCGTTCACATGCACCAACTGTCGCTGCGCTTCCATCTCGAGCGCCGCACCGGCGGCCTGTCGCGCATCATCGAGCGCGGCACCAAGGGCATCGAGACGATCGTGCGCTTCATCATGCTCAACACGGCGCCGACCATCCTCGAATTCGCGCTGACCACGGGCATCTTCGCCTACACCTATGGCTGGAAATATGTGGTCGTCGTCGCGGTCACCGTCTGGGTCTATGTCTGGTTCACGGTCCGCGCCAGCGACTGGCGCATCTCGATCCGCCGCGACATGAACGACAGCGATACCGACGCCAACACCAAGGCAATCGACTCGCTGCTCAACTACGAGACGGTGAAATATTTCAACAATGAGGGCATGGAAGCCGAGCGCTTCGACCGCTCCATGGCACGCTACGAGGTCGCCGCGACGCGCATCTGGACCTCGCTTGGCTGGTTGAATTTCGGGCAGGGCATCATCTTCGGCCTGGGCACCGTCATCGTCATGTGCATGTCGGCGCTCGAAGTGCGGGCCGGCACGCAGACCGTCGGTGACTTCGTCTTCATCAACGCCATGCTGATGCAGCTGTCGGTGCCGCTCAATTTCATCGGCTTCATCTACCGCGAAATCCGCCAGGGGCTCACCGATATCGAGCAGATGTTCGATCTGCTGGATGTGCCGCAGGAGATCGTCGACAAGCCGGATGCCAGGCCACTCGCGGTCAGCGCCGGCAAGGTCGAGTTCCGCGACGTGCACTTCTCCTATGACCCGAACCGGAAGATCCTGAAGGGCATCAGCTTCGAGGTGCCGGCCGGCAAGACCGTCGCCATTGTCGGGCCTTCGGGTGCCGGCAAGTCGACCATCTCGCGGCTTTTGTTCCGCTTCTACGACGTTCAGGGCGGCCAGGTGCTGATCGATGGCCAGGATATCAAGGACGTGACGCAGGAGAGCCTGCGCGGGGCGATCGGCATGGTGCCGCAGGACACCGTGCTGTTCAACGACACCATCGCCTACAACATCCGCTATGGCCGCATCGGCGCCAGCGAGGAGGATATGCGCAAGGCCGCCGAACTCGCTCAGATCGGCCCGTTCATCGAGCGATTGCCTGACGGCTACAAGTCGATGGTCGGCGAACGCGGGCTAAAACTTTCGGGCGGCGAGAAGCAGCGCGTGGCAATCGCCCGCACCATTTTGAAGGCGCCGCCGATCCTGATGCTCGACGAAGCGACCTCGGCGCTCGACAGCCACACCGAACAGGAGATCCAGGCCGCGCTCGATCTGGTCAGCCGTGGCCGCACCACCATCGTCATCGCCCACCGCCTGTCGACGGTGATCACGGCCGATGAGATCATCGTGCTGCAGGACGGCCAGATCGCCGAGCGCGGCACCCATGCCGAGCTGATGCGCAAACATGGCCTCTACGCCTCGATGTGGGACCGCCAGCGCGAGGCGACCGAAGCCGAAGAGCGGCTGCGCTTGGCTCGCGAGGGCGACGAACTTGGCGTCATCGTCCGCCGGCGCACGTCGGAGGTGAATTGAAGGTTCGGCGTGTGATCTGATTTTTGCGCTTGACCTCAACTTAAGTTGAGATTGTAGGCCGTTCCTGGAGCCCAAAAAACACCATGATCCAGGAACGGAGCAATCGAATGAGCAAGATAAATCAGACTGTTAACGGCGGCAGCGTGTTCAGGGTGGACAAATTCGTCGTCCCGGCCGGCGCCCGCGAGGAGATACTCGCCAAGGTCAGGACAACGCATGAATTGCTGCGCCTGCAGCGGGGCTTCGTGCAGGATTTCCTGCTCGAGCAATTCTCCGGGCCGGGCGAATTCAACCTCGTCACCATCGTCGAATGGGAAAGCCAGGCGGCCGTCGACAATGTCGTGCCGATCGTCAAGGCCGCGCACGAGCGCATCGCCTTCAACCCGCAGGAGACGATTGCCCGGCTCGGCGTTCGCGCCGACATCGCCAACTATCAGAGGGTTCCTGGGTTGTAGCAAGGCTGTTACGGCCAGCCGATGCCAGGTGCCGGCGCTTCGACGCTGAACACCTGGCCGGTGCGGGCGTCGCTGACCATATGCTCGAAGCCGCGCCATTCGGCGGCGAGAATGAACAGCGTTTTCCTGTCGGTGCCGCCCAGCATGCAGGCAAAGCAGCCGCGATCGACGGTCACTGTCTGCAGCACCTCGCCGCCTTCACGCACCCGCACGCAACGCTTGTTGGGAACATCCGCATACCAGGCCGCCCCTTCGGCATCGAGGCAGATGCCGTCGGGATAGCCGTCGAGGTCGGCCCAGACCCTTCGGTTGGCAAGGCTGCCGTCGGCGGCAATGTCGAAGGCGGTCAGCCGATTGGCATGGGATTCCGCGACAATCAGCGTCTTGTTGTCCGGGCTCACTGCCATGCCGTTGGCAAAGGCGATATTTTCCGCCACCTGCCGGACCGCGCCGTCCGGCGTGATCAACACGATGGTGCCGGGGCCGAAATGCTCGCCCGAAGCCGGCGCCGGTCCGCCGCCATTGACATAGGTGTTGCCGCGCCCGTCGACGACGATCTCGTTCCAAGGGCTTTTCGACAGGTCACGCAAATCGGCGCGAGTGACGAGGCTCCCGTCGGCCTCTTGTCGTAGCAGCAGCCCTTCGCGGCCGGAGATGACGAGCAGGCGGCCATCCGGCAGCCAGTCAATGGAGTAGGGCAGGACAGCCGGTACGGTGAGCATGACCTCGCGGTTGCCGTCGGCATCGACGGCGATAATCTCGCCGGTGCCCCAGTTGCAAAGCCACAGCCGTCCGTCATGCCAGCGCGGCGACTCGCCGAAAGCGAGACCGGCAGTGACGAGATGCGCTTGGGGGGCAGGTGGTTTCTGCATGTAGGGGACTCCTTGTTGAGTGCGTCAGCATCGCCAAATGGTCCATGATGGCGCTGTCTCACCAAGGACGGGCGAGGCAGCGGTCTGCCGACAGGCACAGAACCGATATTTTGGTTTGGCTGCCCTTTGCTGAGTTCGCGACGAAGCCTCGAGGTCAGTTTTTGGAGTGTTCTTCAAACTATCGGTTGAAGTGTTCTTCAAAATGTTGGTAAGACGCAGTGAAAATGAATTTCAAGCGCCTTTTTGTCCACTTTTCCAAGTGATATTCTGCCGACAGACTCTGATCTACCGGTATTGCTTTCCTCCGGGTAAGAAGGCTTTGGAATGTTCGGAATTTTTTCGCGAAAGAAAAGGCTGCAGCAGTCGATAACGATTTCGGCGCACCAGCCGGAGCAACCGACGGCCAGTCCGCGCGTGACTTCAATTGTTGTCCCGTTTTCAGCAGTCGAGCGCGCCGCTAAGGAAAACTACGTTGCTGACCTCGTGACTGCAGTCATGGATTTCGTGACTGCAATGTTTGATCAGGGCCTCTACAAAGATCACGAAATACCGCCGTCAGCGAGGCAGTTTTTTCACGCTTACCTATACGGGATGGAAGTGGCTAATGGCGGCCATAGCCAATTTATTCACAATTACCGTGATCACCTCGATAAAGTCACCTCGGATGTGCATTTGGCTTTGGCTGGAATGCGAGCAGAAAACCATTTAGCTATTTTGAAACAGATGGTTGCTTGGGTCCGGGAACATCCCAAGGAAGCGGAGGAACAGACTGGATTCGAAGGTGGCCGCGCTGATTTCCTTGATGGACTCGACGATCTTTTTTACAAGGAGGAAGACAGCGTCCCGATGCTTGCCCGCGCAGTGGGTTGGATAGCCTCCTGGCCTGAACTGGAGATTGTCGACGATGCCGAATGCCAGGAGGCCACTCTTGACATTGTGATGGCCAACCCCAGGCGCGAACCTCGATTGCGCCATCGTTCGGTGTTCCATCTGAAAGCAGTGATGACGAGCCGACTTGAAGTGGGCATCGGGCTCGCCTGTGCAGCTTTGCCGCAGCCCGAGGTTAAGCTCGGGCTCGGCAAAGGACGGAGGTTGGGCATAGATGGCGAGAAGCAGATGACATTTCCGGTCGTAACCAACGCCGGCAGGGTGCGTTTGTGCGTAGTCACGCCAACGCATGCGGCTGCATACCAGTACCTGGCTGCTGATGGTACAGAACTGCAACTCGACCTCGGACCGGTCGATAGCGTTGATGAGTTACTTGGCGAAGGTGCTCCACGTGTCGGTCTGAAGCTGTCGCATGTCGGCGCTGATTCAATAGCGACAGTCATCGAACTGGCTGATGAATACGGGGCACCAGCAGCCCTCGACCTTCTTTTGCGCAGGGCTGGAATTGATACGGCAGGAGCAGTTGCTTTGCCATCGATGCTGATTCCGAGCGAGGGAGGATCGGTCGTCAGTTGGACAGTTGCTGCTGACGGTAGACTGCTGTTTTTGGTGTCCTCACCCAACGGGAGCGCGCTCTTGAGGTCGGGCGCCGAAGATCCGCTGGCGGATGCCCATAGGCTTGAGATCGAAGAACATTTTGTGCGCGCCGAAGCCGATGGTGCCAACTGATCTGGGCTGATTGTCTCGAAATTCTGACGCCAGTGGCACAGGCATGCGAGCCGGTCGCGACCTCACGAACGCGGAGCGTTCGGCTATCCTGAGGCGACAGGCCCTTGCCCGTTCGCCCGCGCCGCCGATTGTTGCGTTGCGGCGAGGGGGGCTTTCGGCTATTGAGGCCCCACCTGAAACGGAGCCTGTTTTTAGCTGATGAGCCTTGTCGATACGGTCAAGAACGCGTTCGTACCGATCCATCGCGAAGGCTATCCCTTCATCGCGGCCTTTGGCGCGGCGACGCTTTTCCTCGGCTATTTCTCCTCGGTCCTGTTCTGGATCGGTCTGATCCTGACGGCCTGGTGCGTTTATTTCTTCCGCGATCCCGAGCGCGTCACGCCGGTCGACGACCGCTTGGTGGTCAGCCCCGCCGACGGCATCATCTCGGCGGTCGGACCCGCCGTGCCGCCGCGCGAACTCGGCCTCGGCAATGCCGAGATGACCCGCATCTCGGTGTTCATGAACGTCTTTTCCTGCCACGTGAACCGCGCCCCGGTGCGCGGCCGTATTGCGAAAATCGAACATCGGCCGGGCAAATTCCTCAACGCCGAACTCGACAAGGCCAGCACCGAGAACGAGCGCAACGGCCTGGTCATCGAAAGCCCCAACGGCACGATCGCCGCCGTCCAGATCGCCGGCCTGGTGGCGCGGCGGATCGTCTGTTGGGCCGAGGCGGGCGGCTCGATCGGCACCGGCGAGCGTTTCGGCTTGATCCGCTTCGGCTCGCGCGTCGATGTCTTCCTGCCCTTGACCGCCACGCCGCGCGTTGCCGTCGGCCAGACAGCGGTCGGCGGCGAAACCGTGCTGGCCGAATTCGGCGGTGTCGCCGGCACACCCCTCGTGCGGATTTCCTGAGCCGTGGGCACGCAGTATAAGAAGTTCGAGGCCCATGCCAGCGGCGGTCCGCGCATCCGCGAGATCCCGATGCGCATGGTGCTGCCCAACCTCGTCACCGTGCTTGCCATCTGCGCCGGTCTGTCGGGCATCCGCTTCGGCTTCGAAGGCCGCTTCGAGCCGGCCGTGGTGATGGTGCTGCTGGCCGCTTTCCTCGACGGCATTGATGGCCGCTTGGCGCGGATGCTGAAGGCAACCTCCAAATTCGGCGCCCAGATGGATTCGCTGGCCGACATCGTCAATTTCGGCGTCGCCCCGGCTTTGGTGCTTTATGCCTTCCTGCTCGACCGTGCCGGCTCGCCGGGCTGGATTGCGGCCTTGCTGTTCGCCATCGCCTGCGGGCTAAGGCTCGCCCGCTTCAACGTGCTCGACGACGAGAAGGCCGACCGCCCGATATGGCAGTCCGAATATTTCGTCGGCGTGCCGGCGCCGGCTGGTGCTGTGCTGGTGATGCTGCCGCTCTATCTCTATTTCCTGCGCACAGGGCTGGAGCCCAGTCGTCCAGCGGCCTTCGTCGCCACCGGCTTTACCATACTGGTCGCCTTCCTGCTGGTCAGCCGGCTGCCGGTCTATTCCGGCAAGAGCCTGAAAATCCCGGGCGACAGGGTGTTGCCGATCATCCTGGGTGTCGTGCTCTACGTACTGCTGCTGATGACCTACCCCTGGTACACGCTGACCGCTTCGGTTGCCGGCTACCTGATCTTCCTGCCGTTCAGTGTGCGCGCCTATTCGAAACGCGCCAAGCTGGAGGGCGAGAAGGTACCGCCTTCGGATATAGGTTAGAAGGTCGGCGGAAGTGCTTGATCCGACTCAGGCCGCGACGCCGAGCCCCAGCCTGTCGATCGCCAGCTTTCGGGTCGAGACATAGTCGGTCTTGCCCGAACCCAGCACCGGGATTTCCTCGACCTTGACGATGTCGTTGGGCACCATCAGTTCGGCGGCGCCCGCTTGTTTGCCGAATCTGCGCAACTCGTCGGGATTGGCGTCGTCGGCGGTGGTGACCAGCACAATGCGCTCGCCGCGCCTCTTGTCCGGCACCGCTACCGCCGCATGGCGTTCTTCCGGCCACAACGACTGCACCAGCATCTCGACAGCACCCAGCGACACCATCTCGCCGGCGATCTTGGCGAAGCGCTTGGCGCGGCCGCGAATGGTGATGAAGCCTTCGCGGTCGACAGCGACGATGTCGCCGGTGTCGTGCCAGCCCGTCAGCGGCTGCAATTCACCGGGGCGGTCCGATGTCATATAGCCCATCATCAGGTTCGGTCCGTCGAGCCACAATTGGCCGGCATCGGAAATGCCTTCGATCGGCTCAAGCTTCATGCGCATGGCCGGCAGCAGCCGCCCGACGGTACCGTCGCGGCCATGGATTGCCGTGTTGACGGCAACCACCGGTGCCGCCTCTGTCAGCCCGAACCCTTCGATGATCTCGGCCTGGAAGCGTTCGCGATAGACGCGGCGGGTTTCCGGCTTCACCGCCTCGGCGCCGGCAACGACGAAGCGCAGGCTGGAAAAATCGCCGTCCTTGGCGGTACGCGCATAGTTGGCGAGGAACGTGTCGGTGCCGAACATAATGGTCGGTTTCACCTTGCGCGCAACCTCGGGGATGATCTTGTAGTGCAGCGGCGAGGGGTAGAGGAACAGTTTTACCCCGGTGACCAGCGGCAGGATGGTGCCGCCCGTCAGGCCGAACGAATGGAACACCGGCAGCACGTTGAGCAGGATGTCGGCGGGCGAGATGGTGATGCGCGCCTCAGCCTGCATGGCGTTGGCGTAAAGGTTCTTGTGCGACAGCACGACTGCCTTCGGCGTGCCTTCCGAGCCCGAGGTGAACAGGATCACCGCCGGCTTGGCCGCGTCCTGTCGCTGCAGCGGCCAGCGCCACAGCAAGGCGGCGGCAAGCTTGTCCAGCGCGGTGACGCTCTCCCGCACATCCTCGAGCCAGAGAAGCCTGGCGCCGCCCTTTTCGACCGCCGCGACGATATCGGCAAGGTCGGCCTTCTCGACGAACGCGCGGGACGAAATCACGGTCCTTATCACCGCCGTGCGCACGGCCGCGGTGACGCTCGCCGGCCCGGCCGTGTAGTTGATCATCGCCGCCACCCGGCCGGCCGACAGAAGGCCGGTGAGCGACAGCACGACGCCATTGGCATTGGGCAGCATCACGCCGACTGCCTCGCCCGGAGCCGTTACCGCCTCGAAGCGCCTGCCCAGGACGCGGGCGCCGATGAACAGCTTGCGGTAGCTCAGCGCGCCGGAGATCACGTCCTCGATGATGATATGCGAAGCGCCGACGCGGTCGGCGGCATCGCGCATGGCCAGGAACAGGCCACGATCGAGGTTGGTGCCGAAGAGCCGCGCCTCGGCGACACGGTCGAACAGCGCGTTGGTGTTCGAGGCCTGCTCGGGGTTGCGCGCCACCAGCTCAGTGATGGTCATCGGCTCCAGCACGCTGATCGACAGTTGCGGAAACCAGTGTCGTGGCGCCTTGTCCCCAGGCGTCAGCGACACCGGCAGGCTGCGCGCGCCGCCGACGAAGATCGGCACGATTTTGGCATCGGCCTGCATGGCGATGCGGGTGACGGCACGAAACAACCGAAACGTCTTGACGTCGGGCTCGACTGCATCCGGCAGATAGACAGCGAGCCGGCCCTTGCCCTTCAGCACCCGCACCAGCCGGCGGCTGACGAAGACATGTTCGGCGTTGAAGGCGATGGTACGGCCAAGCTCGCGCCAAGGTTCGAGCCACGGCGAGCGCGCCGAGACCTCATCGAGAATATGCAGCGTGTCTTCCGGCAGCAGCGACAGCATCAGCGCCGGCTCGAAGCGCGATTGATGAGAGATGACGTAGATGACTGGGGCCTGCGCCTTGCGGGCGATCCTGATGCGGCTGTCTCCGATCCGGTAGGCAAGCTTGAACGGGACATAGAGCAGCGCCTGGGTGAAGCGTAGGCCGAGGCGGAATTTTTCCGCCACGCCAATCAGGAGCCAGGCCAGAACAAGACCCGCAAGCAGCGCCAGTGTCAGGATCATGCCGCGTCTCTCCCAACGTTTTTAGCATCTCGGCTCTTTGCGGCCGTGTCGGCCAGAACCTAGACGATGTGGGAGCAAGGTCAATGCGGAGCTTTTGCTTCCCTTGGTGCGGGAAGCTGCTTCTCACGCCGCCTGCAGCCGTCCACTGATGAAACGAAATTCCTGCGTCTTGCCGCCATAGCCGTAAGCGGCTGCCGGCACTTCATGCACGAAGGCGTAGCTCTCCTCGTGCACGCCGCCCAGCAGACGGCCGAAGGCTGCGAAGATCGCCTTCAGATAGGCCTCCAGCTCAAGCTTGGTGTTGGTGCCGTCGACCACCTTGATATCAAGCCAGAACGTGTTGGTGCCGTGCTCGGCCAGCGACTTGCCGCCGGCGAACCAGTGCTGCGGATCGACATAGGACACGGCAACTGCCGTGATCGTCGGGTCCTTGCGCAGCTGCGTCGCGGTGATTTCTGTGGCCTCCTTTGCGATGCGAGCGGAAAGCGCCGCGTCAGGTTTGCCGGTGACGCTGATGTTGATGATAGGCATTCTTCTTCTCCTTGGCTTGAGCGGCGTCCGATCGCCGTTGAAACAACCATGCCACCACCTTTTAGTCAAAAAAATCGAATTGTTTTTAACCCATACTTCGATATTGTCGAAGTATGGAAACACTGGATCCCGATCTGCTCCGAACCTTCCTTGCTTTCGTCGACAGCGGCTCGCTGGCCCGGGCGGCTGCAAGCATTGGCCGCTCGCCCTCGGCGGTGACCGCCCAGATGCAGCGGCTGGAGGAAATCGTCGGCGAGCCGCTGCTGGCGGCGCAAGGGCGAGGACGTGGTCTGACGCCGGCGGGTGAGGATCTCGTCGGCCACGCCAAGCGCATTCTTGCCGCCCATCGCGAGGCTTGGCTGGCGCTGAAGGGCGCCCGCGCTGCCGGGCGCGTTGCCATCGGCACGACGCAGGATTTTGCCGACAGCGGCCTGCCGGATCTGCTGCGTGCTTTCGCCGGCAGCCATCCGCGCGTCAGGATCGAACTGCGGGTCGGCCGTTCCGCCGAGTTGGCGCAGGCGCTGCAGTCTGGCGGCCTCGATCTGGCGATCGTCATGCGCCAGACGGCAGCGCCGGACGAAGTCGGCGTGCTGCGCGAGCCGATGATATGGCTATGCTCACAAAAGGGGCTGGCCACGCGGCAGGAGGAACTGCCGCTGGCGCTGCTCGATCCATATTGCGGTTTTCGCGAAGCGGCACTTGCCGCACTCGATGCCGCCGGCCGCCGCTACCGCATTGCTGCCGGCAGCGCCAGTCTGGCCGGCCTGCGCACAGCCGTGAACGCCGGTGTCGCACTGACGCTGCGAACGGCTCGCTTTGCCCATTCCGGGATTGTCGAGGCGCCGCGCCAGCTTGGCCTGCCGCAGGTGCCTTTGGCTGAGTTCGCCATCCGGCTGCGCGCCGGTGCCGATGGATCGGCAGCCGATCTGGCGACCCTGCTCAGCGCCAACCTTGCCTTGTCGGGCTGAATGCCCAACGAACCCGACCTTGCGGTCCCAAGTGGCAAAGAAAACCGACCTTACGGTCGGCAAGCGGCAAAGAAAAAGCCGACCTTACGGTCGGCTTGGAGTAGGACGGGCCGAGGGGTTTGGGGGGACTTGGGGATGGCCCGTCGCAGCAATAATGCCTGACCCGGATGATGGTTCCATGACTGTCTCACTTTTTTAAGAAATATTTGACGCCATGCGTTGCGAGCGCGCCATCAGCCAATCCCGCCCCGCATGGGCGAACACTGCGGTGAGCACGACGGCGCCGCCGATCATGCTGGCGGCTGGTGCAATCTCGCCCAGGAACAGGAAGGCAAACAGGATCGCGAACGGCACTTCGGCCGAACCGAGAAGCCCGGATTCGGCCGGCGGGATGAGTCGTGCGCCCTCCGTCCACAGGATCGAGGACAGCGCGAAGGACGCGCCGAAAGTGGTGAGCAGAACGGCATCTCTCGGCGAAACCGCCAGCGGATCGGTGACGAACCAACCGAGCACGAACAACAGGAATGCCGACACCGCACCGGCCCACACCACGGGCGTGTCGCGGAAGGCGCGAACCATGATCATGTAAAGGCCGCTGCCGATGGTCATCAGCAGTGCCAGTCCGTCGCCGAACAGATTGCCGGTGCCGAAGCCGGACCAGACCATGATCGCCACGCCGCACAGCGACACTGCGGCGGCGCCCATCGTCTGCAACCGGAAGGGTTCGCGCGTCAGAACCCAGGCCAGCAGCGCCGTGACGAAAGGTGCTGTGGCATAGATGACAGCGACATTGGCGACGAAGGTGAACTTGAACGCCGAGATGAAAGCGATGCTGGCCAGCGCGCCTTCCACCGCCAGCAGCCAGCCGCGCCAGCCAAGCCGCAGGGTCTCACGCCCACCGGAACGGTGACGCCGCCACAGCACATAGAAGCTGATCAGGATCGCGCCGACAAAGCCGCGCCAGCAGATGATGGTCAACGGGTCGGCGTGGATTGATTTCGTCAGCACGCCCGTCAGGCCGAAGACGGCGGCTGAGGACGACACCAGGATGATGCCGAGTGTCCGCTCCGCGGCGGTGTCGGTGGCGGCTGCAATCTCAGTCATGCCGCCAGCCTACGCCGCTTGGTCCTGACATCGTAGCGTCAGCAATCATGGCCATGCACATCATAGCCGTTTGCGGAAATGCTCGGTGCCGACGATCAGCAGGCCGGCGGCGACGATCAGCGCAGCGCCCAGGAAAACTTCGCGGCGCGGCACGTCGCCCCAGATCGCAAAGCCGAGTGCGAATGCCCACAATAGCGAGGTGTATTCCAGCGGCGCGAGAACCGAGGCCGGCGTGCGCTTCATGCCTTCGAAGAGAAGATACTGCGCCAGGCCGCCGAGTGCGCCGACGCTGGCAAGCAGCAGCAGCTGGGTCCAGTCGGGTGTCCGCCACCAAAGCAACGCCGGCACCGCCGAAAACAGCAGGAAATAGAAATTGTTGAGCAGGAGCTGGATCATCGAGCGCTCGGCAAGGGCGGTCCTGCGCAAGAGCACGATGGCGATGCCCCACAAGAAGGCGGCCGCCAGCACCAGCAGCACCGGCACGGACAGGCCGAGATGGGTCGGATCGCAAGCGATGAACACGCCGGCAAAGCCGATCAGCACCGCCAGCCAGCGCAGCATCGGCACTTTTTCGCCGAGCAGGAACACCGAAAGCACGGTGACGATGATCGGGGCCGCGTAATAAACGGTGGTCAGTTCGGCGAGCTGCAGGCTGCGCGCGGCGTTGTAGTAGCAGAGCCACGCAGCAAGCGTGAAGGCACTGCGCACCAGCATCGGCCGCACGATCGGCGAGCGCATCGTGTCGGCAAACAGCTGTCGTCCGCCGATCGCCGCGCACGCGCCCAGAATGGTGATGCTGCGGAAGAACATGATCTGCCAGACGCTCATGCCGACGACCAGCAGCTTGATCGAAGCATCCTGTGTCGAAAACAGCAGATAGGCCGCACCGGTCAGCAGGATGCCTGCAAGAACCCGCTCGCGTGTTTCGAGAATGGCGATATCGGCCATAAGGCGCGTGGGACCAAATTTGCCGGAGCGGCAGAAATGCTGTGAGGAGTGACACAAGGGAGCCGTGAATTCAACTCCCTTGGTACCAAGCTATACGGGCGAAAACCCCTGCGGCGCTACGCCAGCCCGGTGCTTATATTGGGGCACGGGTCTTTGCCGAACTGCACTGTCGCCAAGCCTACTGCGTCGCCTGGTAAAGTTCCGAAGCGGCTTCTTTCAGCGCGCGCCGGCCGTCGGACCTGAAATACATCATGTGCCCGCCCTCGACGACATCGAGACGGATGGGCTTGGCATTGGCGAGCGACGGGATCTGGCTCACCAGGTAGCGCGAGGCGAGGTAAGGTGTCACCAGGTCGGTGTAGCCGTTGACGATCACGACGCCGAGCGAAGGGTTCAGCGAGCGTGCGCGCTGCAGATCGTCCATCACCCCGGCATAGCCTTGCCGCGAGGCGCCGGTCCCGTAATCCCAATTGTGGCTGATTTCGCCATTGAGCAGCCGATAGCTGACATCGGTGCGAAAATGCAGTTCGTCGCTGATATAGCCGACGAACGCCGACGTCAGCGCCGGCACGCTGCGGTCGAGCACCGGATCCGGGCCGGCGATGCGGGCGCTCTCGGGCGCGATGTCGGCCGTGCCGATCGTGGCGTCATAGGGGCTGAGCACCTTGCCGCTGGCGCGGGCGAACTCCCTTGCGAACAGGCCGGTGGGGATGCGGGCGGAGTTCCGCTGCACCAGGTCGAGCGGCAGGCCGGTGATGTCAGCCACGCGTTGGCTGGCCAGCCGCCTGCCTTGCTCCAGTCCGCTGGTGATTGCCGTTAGGTAATCGCCCATCGCATAATGTTCGACGTCTGCCAGCTTCTCCCGCAACGCGTCGCCGCTGACGCCTTCGGCGCGCAGGCGCACCGCAGCCAGTGAAGGCAGTTCGAGCGCCCAATGCAGCGGCTCGAATTCGTCGGGCTGCACCAGCGTGAACTCCAGCGCCGGGGAGATCAGCACGATGCCGTTCGGACTGATGCCGATATCTTCCTGCAACGTCCTGGAGAGCAGCGCTGCGCGGAACCCGCCATAGCTTTCGCCGGCGAGGAACAGCGGCGACCCGGTGCGGCCGTTCTGCGCGAGATAGAGCCGGATGAAGGCGCCTATCGAGCCGGCATCCTGGTTGACGCCCCAGAAGTCGCGCGTGTCCTGACCCGGTGCCTCGCGGCTATAGCCGGTTCCCACCGGATCGACGAAGACGAGATCGGTCATGTCGAGCCAGCTGTCCGGATTGTCGATCAGTCTTTGCGGTGACGGCAGGAATTCGCCGTCGGCTCCCGTCGCGATTATCCGTGGACCGAGTGCGCCGATATGCAGATAGGCGGACGCTGCTCCAGGGCCGCCGTTGAACACGAAGGTGATCGGCCGCTGCTGGTCTTTGGCCCCGCTTGCCGGCGGCTCCAGTGTGTAGGCGACGTAGAAGATCTCCGCCGTGACGTCGCCCTTGCCCGATAGCAGCGACAGGGTCGCCGCCTTTGCCTGGTAATCCAGCTTGCGCCCGGCCAGCGTGATCGAATGGTTGGTGGTCTGCGGCGGCGGCAGCAGGGATAGCACGCCGCCCGAGGGCGCCGGCCGCTCCGCCGTTTCAGCCAGGACGGGCTGCGCCAGGACGGCGAGCATCGGCAGGATAAGGCAGATCAGTTTCAATTTGACCGGCATGATGGCTCCGCGACAACGACTCCCGCATAGGTATGGCCGAGAGGGTCGAAGTCAAAGGAAATGGCTGATTTGAACTTGCAACGGCTTGCGCTAGAGCCGGATGATTTCAGGTCGATCGACCTGAAATCTGAATCCGGCTCTAAATCAAACAGATGGAGCATGATGCCGTCCGAAAACCGCTTCACACTTTTCGGCATCATGCCTAGTATGAATTGGAATGCAGTCGAACCTTTCCCTCGATCAGTTTGGGCGCTGGAGCGGCGGTGTCGCCGCTGCGGCCGTTGCCGTGACTCCCGAAGAGTTGTCGGCTCGCTTCACGGCAGCGGCGAGCGAGTTGCTTGGCTCCGACCGCGCCTATGTCGGCTTTTACCGTCGCGACATCACATCCCTGACCATCGACGATGCCGGTCCCGATCGCTGGAACCGCGACTACGATGCACGACTGTATCGCCAGGATCCCTTCTTCCAGAGGTTCGCCAGCACAAGGCAGGATTTCCTGTTGCCGCTGTCGGCACTCCGCAATGGCGACTTCCAGCGCACTCCCTACTATCGCGAATTCTTCGGCCCTTCCGACAGTTTCGACGAGATCACCGGCGTGTTCAATCTCGACCGGCTGACCGCTGGCTATGTCACTTTTCTCAGGCGAAACGGGGCAGAACCATTTGGCGAGCAGGATCTGGCGACGGCTTGCGCGGCAAGCAGCGCGACAAGGCTCATTTTGGAAAGATTGCTCCATCTGTGCCGCTTCCGGCACAAGGGCGCCGCAATCGGTGACGCTCGCTCGCGGCTGAGCAGGCGCGAGACCGAGATTGCACGACATCTGGTCGATGGTGGCAACGCCAAGACGATTTCGCGATGCCTCGCCATCTCGCCCGGGACCGTCCGCAACCACATCAAGCAGATCTATCGCAAGCTCGGTGTGCACTCCCAGGTCGAGTTGCTGGCGGCCATCCGCGAAGCCGCTTGAGCCTGACGGCTTCCGCCCGGCTCTGTCTTTTTGCTTTGACGCAATTCCCAAGGGAAAGCGCTACGCGCTTTTCCCGGGAAAACCGCTGCGCACTTTTTCTGGAATTGCTCTATTGTCCCGTCACGATGCGCGTCCACATGCGGTTTTGGGATCGCAGCAGCTTTGGGTCGTTGTTGTCCACCACGAACAGTTTGGCCTTCACGGCATCAGGCGGAAAGACGCCGGGGTCGCTGGCTATGGCCTTGTCCATCAGCGGCAGGGACTCCGGTATCGCATTGGCGTAGGAGACATAGCTGGAATTGGCCGCGGCGATATCGGGCCGCAGATTGAAGTTGATCCAGGCCTGGGCGTTGTCGGGATGCGGCGCATCTTTCGGTACCGCCATCGTATCGAAGTTGATGAGCGTGCCTTCTTTGGGGATGGAATAGGCGATCTCCAGCTTCTTCACGGATTCCGCCGCACGGGTCCTTGCCTGGAGTATGTCGCCCGACCAGCCCAACACCACACAGATGTCACCGTTGGCGAGGTCGTTGATGTATTTCGACGAATGGAAATAGCGGATGTAGGGCCGCACCTTGACCAGCAGGTCCTCGACCTTGGCGAGGTCGTCGGGACTGGTCGATTTGGGGTTGATGTGAAGGTAGTTCATCGCCATCGGGATGACTTCAGCCGGCGCATCGATGATAGCTACACCGCAATCGGACAGCTTCTTGACCACATCGACGTCGAAGACCATGGCGAAGGAATCTGTCGGCCCGTCCGGCAGCCGCTGCTTCACCGCAGCGACGTTGTAGCCAATGCCGTCGGTGACCGCCATATAGGGCACTGCATGCAGGTTCTGCGGGTCGGCGCCGGCGATCAGCGCGAGGGCTTGCGGATCGATCTTCGAGTGGTTGGCAAGCTTCGATTTGTCGAGTTCCAGGAAAGCCCCTGCTTTCACCTGGTTCTTGAGGAACGGATAGGCTGAAGGGTAGACCACGTCATATCCGGAGCCGCCGGTGAGCAGCTTGGTCTCAAGCACCTCGTTGCCGTCATAGACGTCGTAACGAACCTTGATTCCCGTTTCCTTCTCGAATTTCTCGGCCGTGTCCGGCGCGATGTAGTCGGACCAGTTGTAGACGTTGACGATCTTTTCCTCGTCCGCCGAAGCCGCATTTGCGCAGACGCCGCAGGCAAGCAGGGTTGAGAAGATCAGAGCGCGCATGAATGTCCTCCGTTTTCGCTATGTGTTCTCGGCATGCTCCGTCCCTCAACGTCGTTGCGGGGCATAGACCGGCAAGGTGATGCAGGCGACATTGCCGCCGCCCAGCAGGATCTCTCGCGAGTTTTCGATGCCGACTATTCGGTGGTCGGGAAACAGCTCGGCCAGCGTCCGCTTGGCCTTCACATCGAGATCGCAGCCGAACTGCGGCACCACCACGACGCTGTTGCCCGGATAGTAGTTGATGTAGCTCGCCGCGATCCGGTTTCCGGCCGGTCGCGCCCAGGTCGAATCCAGCCGGTCCACGCTGTCGCTTTCTTCCGGCGTCATCTCGATCGGCAAGGGGTGGGGCAGCCGGTGAACTTCCAGCGCGCGGCCCTTCGCATCACGAGCCGAACGCAACACCGCCTCGGCTTCGCGCACGATCTCATATTGTGGGTCGTCCCGATTGTCGGTCCAGCTCAGCACGACCACGCCGGGGCGCACGAAGCAGCAGACGTCGTCGACATGGCCGTCGGTCTCGTCGAAGGCAAAGCCGCGTGGCAGCCAGATGACGGTGTCGACACCGAGATAGTCGCCAAGCTGGCGCTCCACCTCGGCCTTGCCGAGATGAGCGTTGCGATTTCGGTTGAGCAGGCATTGCTCCGTCGTGATGAGCGTGCCCTGACCGTCGCACTGCAACCCGCCACCCTCGGCGATCAGAGGTGCGCGGTAGCGATCCATGTTCTCGATTTCGAGCACTTTTTGCGCCGCAAGGTCATCCAGGTCCCATGGCGAATAGAGGCCGCCGTCAAAACCGCCATAGGCGTTGAAGATCCAATCGACGCCACGCACGTCGCCTTGATCGTTGACGACGAAGTTGGGACCGCTGTCGCGCAGCCAGGAATCATTGGTGGACATCTCCACGACACGCACATGGCCAGGCAATCGCGCTCGGGCATTCTGCCACTGGCGAGCAGAAGCCGCCACCGTCACCGGCTCGCTTTGCGCGATCGCCGCGGCGACATCGGCGAACAGTTTTTGCGCGGGCTTGGCGCCGAGGCGCCAGGTGTCCGGCCGCTCCGGCCAGATCATCCAGCAGCCTGACTTGGGTTCGAATTCGCCGGGCGCGCGAAACCCATCCTGTTTCGGCCTTGTCGAGAGGGTTCGAGGCATCGGGGACCGCCGGGAATGGAGTGATGACTTGCCCGGATCAGACGTTTTTGGGACCTTGTCCGTCAATGTCCCATTTGGGATATCGGTGTAGGCGGCTGGCACCTGTTGCGGAATGGCATTGCCTTCCCAAGGTGATCGGCGCAAATCTTGACCGGACGGCGCATGCCGGTGACGCAAGCAGTCGACGAAAGGGGAAAGCGGATGGATGCGACCGAACTGAAGGCCATGCAGGCGCCGCTGAAGCAGGCCTATCGTGACGACGCTTCGCAGGCCATGATCACGCTTCGCGCCAAGGGCTCGATCGACGACCAGTCGGTTGCCTGCAAGGTGGAGACGGGCAGGGCGCTCGCCATCGCCGGCCTGCATCCGGCAACAGGCGGCTCAGGCCTTGAGCTCTGCTCGGGCGACATGCTGCTGGAGGCGTTGGTCGCCTGCGCTGGGGTGACGCTGAAGGCGGTGGCGACGGCGCTCGAGTTCAAACTCGGCGCCGCCACGGTGGAGGCTGAAGGCGATCTCGATTTTCGCGGCACGCTCGGTGTCGCCAAGGATGCGCCGGTCGGCTTTCGCGCCATCCGGCTCAATTTCAACCTCGACACCGATGAGCCGCAGGAGCGGATAGACTCGCTGCTGAAGCTGACCGAGCGTTATTGCGTGGTATTCCAGACCATCAGCCAAAAGCCGGCACTGACGGTCAGCGCACGCCGCTGACGCCTACTGTGCTGACGGTTCTTCGGCGTCACCCTCGTCGGTGAAGGGCGAGGCGCTCGGCACGCATTGCACCGACCAGCCGGCCGGTGTCGGCTGCTTCTGATATTCGGTGATGGCGGCGGTGCATTGTTCGCGCTTGTCGAAGGTGCTGGGCAGCACGACCATGCCGCCTTGCGGACCCGCGATTACCAGATACCAGACCAACGCTGCTGCGGTCGTAGCCATGGGGATTTCCTCGTTCTGCCAGTTGGGCGCTTGTTGTGGGAGTCGCTGGAACCCTACCAACTCCATGGAAATGACGAAAGCATGACCGCCGCACAGCTTCCCGCCGCCAAATCACAGCCGCGTGATGTGACGGCGGGTTTCCCAGCCCGATTTCGAAGCGCAATCGGCTCAGTTGGTGGCAAAACAATAGAACAAGCCATCGCCCCCGGTGCCCTTCAGCGCCTCTTGGCTGCAGCCGCCGCGCGAGGCGTGCGAGGAATTCCAGGATTTGGCGGCTGCCGAATCGTCGAGGCCGGTACGGTCGTGATGGCCCATCATCGCGGCGCCTTCCGCCCCGCTCATCGTCCAGTCGCCGCAGGTCTGGTCGGCGATCTTGGTGCCGTCAGGCTTGGAGCCGGTCAGCACGTCGTGGCGGTTCGGCGTGTCGCCGCGGCCGTTGACCACTTCGCCTTTCTCGTTGAGCGCCGTCTGCTTGGTGATGCCGTTGGCATCGCTGTGCAATGAGGCGACGTCGTCAGCGATCTTGACGCCCTTGGCGTTCACCCACGGCCCCTTGCCGATGCGGTCGCGGGCGTCAGTGTCGCTGGTCGACAGATAGGCAGCCCAACTCTTGCCGGTGACACCGGCGGCTTTCGCCAGCGATGCGCAATGCGCGTCGGCGCCCTTGAGGCCGCCGAGGTCGGCACCCTTGCCGGAACCGACACTGGTGACGAAGAAGCTCATCTTGGCATCTTGCGAGTAAGCGGCGCCCGCGGCTGCGATCAGGATGGCCGCGGTGGCGAGAAGCAGTTTGCGCATGGTGGTTCCTCCGGTTTGGGCTTCGACTACGTCGAAGAAACGTTTCCGGAGGCCTGTTTAATCCCTACGCATGTCGCTTAAAAGTGCGCAGCGGTTTTTGGGAAACCGACATGCGTCAAAAAAAAGGCTCAACTTTTATTCCGGCTGCCTATAGGCGACGAAGCGATTGTGCTTGGCCTGGAAGATCAATCCGGTCTCTTTCAGGTCCGGGCTGGCCAGCGGCACGATGCGTTTGGCGATCTCGGAGGGATGCGGCAACGTCTCGGGATCTTCGCCCGGCACTGCCTGGGCCCGCATGGCGGTGCGGGTGGCGCCGGGGTCAGCGGCGTTCACCCTGAGCGGCAGGCTCTGCGTCTCATGCGCCCAGGAGCGCATCATCGTCTCCACCGCGGCCTTGGATGCCGCGTAGGGTGCCCAGAAGGCGCGCGCCGAGTGCGCGGCGTTGGAAGACAGGATGATCGCGCGGCCAGCATCGGAGAGCCGCAGCAGAGGGTCGACCGAGCGGATCAGCCGCCAGGTCGAGGTGACGTTGATGGTCATCACCTTCTCGAAGGTTTTTGCTTCGACATGACCGATCGGCGAGATGACGCCGAGCACGCCGGCATTGGCGACGAGAATGTCGAGCTTGCCCCAGCGTTCGTGGATGGCGCCGCCCAGGCGGTCGATGCCGGCCATGTCGGCGAGGTCGAGCGGCACCAGTGTCGCCTGGCCGCCGGCCGCCTTGATCTGGTCGTCGAGCTCTTCCAGCCCGCCGACAGTACGAGCCACCGCAATGACATGCGCGCCGGCGGCAGCCAATTCCTTGGCAATGAAATAGCCGATGCCGCGCGAGGCGCCGGTGACGACCGCAACGCGGCCGGAAAGGTCGAGGGTCATGCGATGGATTCCGGGAATTGACTAACGCTGATGGCGGTCCGGCCTACGTCCCGCTTGTCGCCAGCAGCGACAGCGTGCGCACATTGTCGTGGCCTTCGAAGTCGAGCAGGCGGGTCGGGTACTGGCCGGTGAAGCAGGCATCGCAGAATTGCGGCTGGTCGTTGTCGCGGCTGGCCTCGCCGACCGCGCGGTAGAGCCCGTCAATGGTGAGGAAGCCAAGCGAATCGACGCGAATGAACTCGGCCATCTCCTCGATCGACATGCGCGACGCCAGGAGCTTCGATTTCTCCGGCGTGTCGACACCGTAGAAGCAGGAGGCGCGTGTCGGCGGTGAGGCGATGCGCATATGCACCTCCTTGGCGCCGGCGTCGCGCACCATCTGCACGATCTTCTGGCTGGTGGTGCCGCGCACGATGCTGTCGTCGACCAGAACCACGCGCTTGCCTTCGATCATGCGCCGGTTGGCATTGTGCTTCAGCTTGACGCCCATATGGCGGATCGAATCGCCCGGCTGGATGAAGGTGCGGCCGACATAATGATTGCGGATGATGCCGAGCTCGAAGGGAATGCCGGCCGCCTGGCTGAAGCCGATCGCCGCCGGCGTGCCCGAATCCGGCACCGGCACGACGATGTCGGCCTCGACCGGGCTTTCGACCGCCAGCTCGGCGCCGATACGCTTGCGCACCTCATAGACGTTGCGGCCTTCGACCGAGGAATCCGGCCGCGCGAAATAGACATATTCGAAGATGCAGAAGCGGGTCTTCTGCGGCTCGAAGGGGAACAGGCTCTCGATGCCCTTGGACGTGACGACGACCATCTCGCCGGGCTTCAGGTCGCGCACGAAACGCGCACCGATGATGTCGAGCGCGCAGGTTTCGGAGGCCAGGATCCAGGCGCCGTCGAGATCGCCCAGCACCAGCGGCCGGATGCCGAGCGGATCGCGGCAGCCGATCATCTTCTTGGCCGTCATCGCCACCAGGGAAAAAGCGCCCTCGACCTGCCGCACCGCATCGATGAAACGCGAGTTCAAATCGCGCTCCTTGCTGGTGGCGACGAGGTGCAAAAGCGTCTCGGTATCGGAGGTGGAGGAGAAGATCGCGCCTTGCTTCTGCAGCGCGCGCTGCACGGTCATGGCGTTGGTCAGATTGCCGTTGTGGGCGACGGCGAAACCGCCATCGGCCAATTCGGCGAAAAAGGGCTGGATGTTGCGCATGCCGGCGCCACCCGTGGTGGCGTAGCGCGTATGGCCAATGGCGCGGTTGCCTTGCAGGCTGTCGATGACGCGCTGCTTGGTGAAGGTGTCGCCGATCAGGCCGACATGGCGTTCGACATGGAACTGGCTGCCGTCATAGGAAACGATGCCGGCCGCTTCCTGGCCGCGATGCTGCAGCGCATGCAGGCCCAATGTAACGATGGCCGCAGCGTCCTGCCGGCCGAAAATGCCGAACACACCGCATTCGTCGTGGAAATGGTCGTCGGCCTCGGCGGAAAGCACGTCGTCTGCGTCTGCCATCTTAAGCTCCGCTAAAATCGCCATATAATGCGGGTTCGCGCCGAAAGCAACGCGGGCCGTGCGGTCGTTCACACCATCGTCAGATCCTGACGCCGTTTTTCGGCGTCAGTTTGCCGGTGCCGCCGGTGCCGGAGCGGCCGGGGCGTTGTTCGCCGGTGGTGTTGCGTCATTGTCGTCAGGCGCCGGCGCGTTGGTATCGTCGCCGCCCGCCGGAGCATCCGCGGCCGGTGCGTCCGGAGCAGCTGGCGTCTCGGCGGCCGGCTGATTCGGATTGAGCTTCTTGAGGATCGCGTTTTCCGGATCCTCGGGCAGCAGGCTTTCGAGCTTGGCGCCGATTTGTTCGAGCAGCGGCCGCGATTTGGCCTCGGTGACCCAGGCTGGTGCCTTGGCGCCGGCCAGCCAGTTGAAGAACAGCAGGGCGACGGCAACGACCAGGATGCCGCGCGCGGCGCCGTAAAGGAAACCGAGCGTACGATCGAGCGCGCCGATCCGGGAATCGATGATCCAGTCGGCGAGCTTCATGGTGATGACCGAGACGACGATCAGCGCGATGATGAAAACCACGCCGGCGGCGGCCGCCATGGCGACCTTTTCATTCTCAATGTAGGGAGCGAGGTAAGGCACGACCGGCTTGTAGAAGAAGAACGCCGCCGCTGCCGCCGCTGCCCAGGAGACGACGGACAGGACTTCGCGCGAGAAGCCGCGAACCATGGCGAGCATCGCCGAAACCAGAGTGAAGCCGACGAGAATTCCGTCAAGCAGCGTAATCGGCATGTCTTTCGCCCCACTCCATGAGCCGCATTATAGCGCCGAACATCGGGCTCTGGGTCCGATGCTCTAGTCTTCTTCGTCCACGCGGCTTCGGCGTGAGCCGGCTATGCGTGCCACGAGGTCGGCAAGCTCGGTCGGCTGGAAAGAACCGGCCCCGATCCCCCCGGCCAGTTCCCCGCTGCCCGAGGGCAGAACCGCGCTTCCAAAACCCAGCTTTTCGGCTTCCTTGAGGCGCTGTTGCGCATGCGCAACCGGCCTCACGGCGCCCGAAAGGCTGATTTCGCCGAAATAGACGCAATCGGCGGGAAGGGCAAGACCGGTGAGCGAGGAAACCAGGGCGGCCGCCACTGCGAGATCTGCCGCGGGCTCCGAAATCCGGTAGCCGCCGGCGACATTGAGATAGACATCATGGCTGCCGAATCGCACCCCGCAATGGGCTTCGAGAACCGCCAGGATCATCGACAGCCGGGCGCCGTCCCAGCCGACGACGGCGCGGCGCGGCGTGCCGAGCGAGGAGGGTGCGACCAGTGCCTGGATCTCGACCAGCACCGGCCTTGTCCCCTCCATGCCGGCGAAAACCGCCGCCCCCGGCGATTTGGCATGGCGTTCGCCAAGAAAAAGCTCGGACGGATTGGCGACCTCGCGCAGGCCCTTGTCCGACATTTCGAAGACGCCGATCTCGTCGGTCGGTCCAAAACGGTTCTTCACCGTGCGCAGGATGCGGTAGTGGTGGCCGCCTTCGCCTTCGAAGTAGAGCACGGCGTCAACCATGTGCTCGACGACGCGCGGCCCGGCGATCTGGCCTTCCTTGGTGACATGGCCGACCAGTACGATCGCCGCACCCGTGGATTTCGCATAGCGGATCATCGCCTGGGCGGCAGCGCGCACCTGGGTGACGGTTCCGGGTGCCGAATCGGCAAGGTCGGTCCACAGCGTCTGGATCGAATCCAGGATGACGAGATCAGGCCGCTTGCCGTCGGCGATCGTCGCCAGGATGTCCTCGACATTGGTCTCCGCAGCCAGTTCCACCGGAGAAGTGGCGACGCCAAGCCGCTGTGCCCGCAGCCTGATCTGCGCGACCGCCTCTTCGCCCGAGACATAGACGATGCGGTGGCCTTTTGATGCCAGCGCCGCGGCCGCCTGGGTGAGCAGCGTCGACTTGCCGATGCCGGGATCGCCGCCGACCAGCAGCGCCGAGCCGCGCACGAAACCGCCGCCGGTGGCGCGATCGAGTTCGCCAATGCCCGAGATGATGCGTGGCGCGTCCTCGATATCGCCGGACAGCGTGGTCAGCACCACGGCGCGTCCCTTGCGGGCGTTGCGCGTGTTGGCTGGTCCTGAGCCGATGCCGCCGGACGTGCCTTCCTCGACCAGCGTGTTCCACTCGCCGCAGGCATCGCATTTGCCGGCCCAGCGCTGATGCACCGATCCGCAACTTTGGCAGATGAATTGGACGCGCGACTTGGCCATCAGATGGAAGCCACGCCGTGACAGGCTGGCGGGGCAGCGCCCCCCTCTGGCCTGCCGGCCATCTCCCCCTCCAGGGGGGAGATTTGCAGCTTCAGCGCTTGCGCCTTCTTTTCAACGCCAAAAATTGGCGAAAGCGTCGATGCCATCCGATCTCCCCCCTTGAGGGGGAGATGTCCGGCAGGACAGAGGGGGGCGCCAAGGAATGGGACCTGTCTCAATAGGTCACTCGAACCTTTCCGGCAGATGATGCTCCTCGGCGAGGTCGGAGAAGCGGGTGAACTCGCCCTGGAAGGCAAGGCTGACGGTGCCGGTCGGTCCATGGCGCTGCTTGGCTATGATCACTTCGGCCTTGCCCTGGACCTCGATCATCTTCGTCTCCCAGGCGAGATGCTCGGGCGTGCCTTTCTCCGGCTCCTTGTTCTTGATGTAATATTCCTCGCGGTACACGAACAGCACGACGTCGGCGTCCTGCTCGATCGAGCCCGATTCGCGCAGGTCGGACAGCTGCGGATGTTTGTCGTCGCGGCTTTCGACCTGACGCGAGAGCTGTGAGAGCGCGATGATCGGCACGCCCAACTCCTTGCCGAGCGCCTTCAGTCCGGTGGTGATCTCGGTGATTTCCTGGACGCGGTTCTGCGACGCCTTGGCAGATGAACCCTGCATCAGCTGGATATAGTCGATGACCATCAGGTCCAGCCCGCGCTGGCGCTTGAGGCGGCGGGCGCGCGCCGCGAGCTGGGCGATCGAGATACCACCCGTCTGGTCGATGTAGAGCGGGCGCTTGTGGTTCTCCTGCGTGTAGGCGACAAGCTTGCCGAAATCGGCTTCCGTCAAATCGCCGCGCCGGATTTTCGACGATGGAATCTCGGTCTGCTCGGAGATGATGCGGGTGGCCAGCTGCTCCGACGACATTTCAAGCGAGAAGAAGCCGACGACGCCGCCATTGGCCGCCTTGACGGAGCCGTCGGCCTGTTGGGCGGGCTCATAGGCGGCAGCGATGTTGTAGGCGATGTTGGTGGCCAGCGACGTCTTGCCCATGCCTGGGCGGCCGGCGATGATGATCAAATCCGAAGGCTGCAGACCACCCATGCGATGGTCGAGATCGCGCAGGCCGGTGGCAATGCCGGACAGGTGGCCATCGCGCATATAGGCCGCGCTGGCCATGTCGACGGCATTCTTCAACGCATCGGAAAAGCTTTCGAAACCGCCATCGTAGCGGCCGTTTTCGGCCAGTTCGAACAGCCGCCGCTCGGCATCCTCGATCTGTTCGCCGGGTGCCATGTCGACCGGCGCGTCATAGGCGATGTTGACCATGTCTTCGCCGACGGTGATCAGCGCGCGGCGCGTCGCAAGGTCATAGATGGCGCGGCCATAGTCGGTGGCGTTGACGACGGTCACAGCCTCGACCGCCAGCCGCACGACATATTGCGCCATCGTCATGTCGCCAACCTTCTCGTCGGCTGGCAGGAAGGTTTTCAGCGTAATCGGCGTCGCCACCTTGCCCATACGGATGAACTCGGACGCCACCTCATAGATCTTGCGGTGCAGCGGCTCGTAGAAATGGCTGGCCTTGAGGAAGTCAGAGACGCGGTAGAAGGCGTCGTTGTTGACGAGGATGGCGCCGAGCAACGCCTGCTCAGCCTCGATGTTGTTTGGCGCTTCACGATAAAGCGGTGTTTCCGCGACGCCGAATTTTCGCGCTGCCTCTGCCATGATATCCCCGATTTCAATCCCGGCCTTTCGATATCAGAACGTGATGAGTCGGTGCTGACCTTTCTGCATCACTACCCAACCAAAGAACCTTGATGCCCGTTGTTCACAGGAACAACCAATCGTCCACAGGAGAGTATTCGCGTGCCCCGATTCCAGTTGACTCGACAGGGCGCGGATCTCTATCTGACTCGTCGGAACAAAGCAAGAACAATGGCACTCTTCATTTTGCGATGTTGTCCAGCCTGTCGCCCCAGTCCAGTCGCCGGGCCAACTTGAAGTCGGCGCCGTCGCGCTTGGTGAACAAGCGCTCGGTGGCGGTGCCGTCGTCCTGGCAAAGCTTGAGCAGAACCTTGCCGGAGCCGGATTTCGGTGGCGCAAGAACTCGTGCCTGGTGTGATGTGGGGCCGTCGCGAGAAGCCGCGACGTAGATGAATTTCTCGTCTTCCCACGGCACGTCGGCATCCTTGGCCAGCCGATGCAGGCGCGAGCGGGCGACGCGGCGGGAAAAATGGCACCAGTCGGGCTGGACCAGCGGGCAGGGCGCCTGATGCGCGCAAGGCGCAAGCACATGTGCGCCCGCCTCGATCAGCTGCCGGCGCACGGCAAGGATGCGCTGCCAGCCGGCGGGGGTGCCGGGCTCGACGATCAGGAGCGTGTCGCCAGTGAGTTGCCAGAGCCGGTGGATGAGTTTCGGCTGCGATGCCGGCGCGATTTCATCGAGCACATAAGCGCACGTGACCAGATCGGCCGGCTCGATGTCAGCAAGGTCGATGGTGGCATCACCGGCCAGCCATCTGGTCTGGGCGGCAATAGTGTTGCCGGCAAGCGTCTCGCCGATCTTACGCACGGCGGCACTGGCTTCGAACAACACCGCCTGTTCGAGATCGGGCCACAGATCGGTCGCGGCCCAAAGCACCGTGCCAGGGCCGGCGCCGACATCGAGCAAGGTCCTGGGCTGAAAGGCAGGCTTGGCGTCGCTCAGCGCGTCGAGGCTGGCACGGATCGCGGCATAGGTCGCCGGCAGCCGCGTCGCCAGATAGGCCTTCACCGCCAGATCCTCGGCCATGTGCAGACGGCCGTCGCGCAACTCGGCGCGGTAGCGGTCGGACAGCGTCTTTGCCGCTTGCTTGAGTACCGCCAGCGGAACGTTTTCGAGCAGACGCTCGACACCTTGGCGAAGGGAGGCAGGCAACTCCATCTCAAGCGCCCCGCGGGATGAGAAGGATCACCGAAGCACCGGCAATGCAGAGCGCGGCACCGGCAAGATCCCAGCGGTCGGGGCGAACGCCTTCAACCAGCCACAGCCAGCCAAGCGACGCCACGATGTAGATGCCGCCATAGGCGGCGTAGGCGCGACCGGCGGCTGACGTGTGGACCAGCGCCAGCAGGAAGCCGAACAGGGCAAGCGAGGCGAGGCCGGGAAGAAGCCAAAGCGGCGACTTCTCCAGCCGCCACCAGGCCCAGAATGAAAAGCAGCCGGCGATCTCGGCCAGAGCGGCGGCGGCATAGAGGACAAAGGTCATGAAAAAGGTCCCGCGACGGTCACGGGACCTTTTTCAGTGCAGGCGCCGACAATGGCAAGCGGCAATGCTATTCCTGGTCGGCAACCTTGCGGCGGCGAGCCGGCTTGGCGGCCGGGCTCTTTTTGACGGGAGCCGTTTCACGATGCCCCATATCGCGCATCTCGAGCGCCTTTTCACACTTGGCCATGTAGTCGCGTGTCATCGGCAGCGTATCGTTCTTCTTGGCGATCTGGATCTGGAAGATCACCAGATCCTGCCAGCGGAATGCGGCTTCCGAGGCCGCCAGATAGAATTCCCACATGCGGCAGAAGCGCTCGTCATAGATCGCCTTGGCCTTGTCGCGATTGGCGGCGAAGCGCTCGCCCCAGTGCTTCAGCGTGTCGGCATAGTGGAGCCGCAGGATCTCGACGTCGGTGACGACCAGGCCCGACTTCTCGATCGCAGGCATCACTTCCGACAGCGACGGGATGTAGCCGCCCGGGAAGATGTATTTGCGGATGAAGGCGCTGGTCGCCCACGGCACGCCGGAACGGCCGATCGTGTGCAACAGCATGACGCCATCCGGCTTGAGCAGCGTCGCGCTCTTGTCGAAGAAGGTGCGATAGTGGTTGACGCCGACATGCTCGAACATACCGACCGAGACGATGCGATCGAAACGCTCATTGAGTTCGCGGTAGTCCTTCAGCTCGAAATGCACGCGGCTTTCCAGCCCTTGCGCATGCGCCCGGTCGGTGGCGACGCCATGCTGCTCGGTCGACAGCGTGACGCCTTGCACGTCGACGTCGAACGCCTTGGCGAGATAGAGGCCAAGCCCGCCCCAGCCGGAGCCGATGTCGAGCACCGTCTGGCCGGCCTTCAGCCGGAGCTTGGCGGCGATGTGGCGTTTCTTGGCGGCCTGCGCCTCGTCGAGCGTCATGTCCGGCTGCTCGAAATAGGCGCAGGAATATTGCATGTCCTCGTCGAGGAAGAGTCGGTAGAGATCGCCCGACAGATCGTAGTGGCGCTGCACGTTGCGCCGCGAGCGCGAGGCGGTGTTGATCTGCTGCAGCCGGCGGAAGGCGTGGCGCAGGCCTTCGATGGCCTTCGACCAGGTGGCGTCGATGCCGCCGCTGCCCATGTTCTGGAAGGCGATGCGCATCACGCCCAGCACGCCGCCCTCGAGAATGTCGAGTTCGCCGTCCATGTAGGCTTCAGGCACCGCCAGCATCGGATCGAAGGTGATGGCGCGCTCGGCATGCGCGGTCTTGATGTGCATGTGCACCGGTTCGCCGCTGCCGTCGCCGAAAACCACCGCCGTGCCCTTGGGGCCGGTTACCCTAAGATTGCCGGTGCGCACCAAGCGGTCGAGAACGCGCTTCAACAGAATATTCATGACCAAATGTCCCCTCTCGGCCAGACAGGCTGCCTTGGCGCGTGACCGCGAAAATCGGGATCGATTTCGCCGGAGATCTTGCGCCGAACCAAAGTTGCACAGCGTGCTTTGCGCGGCCAAAGGACGCGCGACGCCATAGTCTGCAACAATATATAGGGGTTCGAAAAGTTCCATTTGGCACAAAAATGCCCGGGCGCGAGGCCCGGGCATTGGTCCAGCATGGCTGGATGACGGCAAAGTGATCGGAGCTTGGCGTCAAGTCGTGATCAGCCCATGGCTCCAATCGCTTGCGACGTGTGATCAGGCGTTGTCTTCGTCGCCTTCGAACTCGGTGTTCGGATCGAAGAAGTTCTCCGGCCGGGCGTTGTCGTTGATGTCGTCGCCATAGATGGCTTCGGCGGTGGTCAGCGTCTCGCCCTTGGCCTGGCGCTCGGCTTCGTCGGCCGTGCGGGCGATGTTGAGCGTGACGGTGACCTCGACTTCCGGATGCAGCGCGATCGCCACATTGGTGACACCGATGGTCTTGATCGGCTGGTTGAGCAGGATCTGGTTGCGGTTGATCGAAAAACCTTCCGCCGTCAGCAGATCGGCGATGTCGCGGGTCGAAACGGAACCGTAAAGCTGACCGGTTTCGCCGGCGGAGCGAACGGCGATGAAGCTCTTGCCGTCGAGCTTTTCAGCGACCTGGGCCGCTTCCGACTTGCGCTCGAGGTTGCGGGCTTCAAGCTGGGCGCGCTGGCCTTCGAACTTCTTCTTGTTGGCTTCGTTGGCGCGCAGCGCCTTGCCCTGCGGCAGCAGGAAGTTACGGGCGAAGCCGTCCTTGACCTTGACGGTATCGCCCATCTGGCCGAGGCGGGAAACGCGTTCGAGAAGAATGACGTCCATGGATTTGTTCCTTTGGTTGGACGCCAATCGATCGATGAGATCGGCGCCGAATGTCTTGGGAACAGGTCAGGAAGCTTGAGCGCCTTTGGCGCTGGTGTCGCTGTCCTGCCTGTGCGGCAGTTAGAGGTTTTGACCTCAACCCGGGATTTGATGTTCAACCCTGCGGCGCCCGTCGCCGTGGGAGAAGAGCGGGCGGCGAACCGCCCGCATTTGAGATATTAGCGAACCACGTAGGGCAGCAGGCCGAGGAAGCGGGCGCGCTTGATCGCCTTGGCGAGTTCGCGCTGCTTCTTCTGGCTGACGGCGGTGATGCGCGACGGCACGATCTTGCCACGCTCGGAAATGTAGCGCTGCAGCAGACGCACGTCCTTGTAGTCGATCTTGGGCGCGTTGGCGCCGGAGAACGGGCAGGTCTTGCGGCGGCGATGGAACGGGCGCCGGGTCGGGATCTGATTGATGTCGACCATTATTCTGCACCCCCTTCAAAGCCTTCGCGCGGACGGCGCGGACCACGATCGGCACCGGCGTCGCCGAACGAGCGCGGCGGACGATCGCCACGGTCGCCGCGATCACGATCGCCGAACGAACGCGGACCACGATCGCCACGGTCACGGTCGCCGAAGCCGCCGCGTTCCGAGCGCTCTTCGCGCTTCTGCATCATGGCCGACGGGCCTTCCTCATGCGCCTCGACCTTGATGGTCAGGAAACGCAGCACGTCTTCGGACAGGCCCATCTGGCGCTCCATCTCGTTGAGCGCGGCCGCCGGGCAATTCAGGTCCATCAGCGTGTAGTAAGCCTTCCGGTTCTTGTTGACCCGGTAGGTGAGGGACTTCAGTCCCCAGTTCTCGACCCGGCCGACGGACCCGCCATTTGCGGAGATGACACCCTTGTACTGTTCGACAAGCGCATCGACCTGCTGCTGCGAGAGGTCCTGCCGGGCAAGAAACACATGTTCGTAAAGAGCCATTATGTCTTATGCCTTTCTTCGTTTCTCTCCCGGTTCCCGGCGGCAAAAGCCTCTGCAACTTCTCTGACCCGCAAACCCTCGAAGGGGCAGGGGGAAGAAAGGAGCATGACGAGACGGTCGAGAGCGGAGACACGGGAGGCGGAAGCACTTCCGGCTTCACACGAAGGTTCTGAAAACCTCCGGCCCTCCGTTCAGCCCCCAGCAAGGACCGGCAGATTGCGGGCGTCTATACAGCAATCCGGCCGCAAAGCAAGGGCAAGCGGCATTCCCGTGTGTCGCAGGCGACGATCGGGAGCAGCAACGGCCGGAGTCGTGGTTTCAACCACGTCTTAACCACACCAGCAGGTTGTGTGGAGTTGAAGCCTGGCCGTCAACGGTCGATTCATCATGGAAGGCGCAAAAGCCCGGACAACCGCGCAAAAGCGGCAAGCATTTCCGGGGGTAAGGATGCTTCTCAACAAATTCTGGCGCTCGAAGAGCGGCAATTTCACGCTTGTGCTGGGACTGGGTTTGCCGGTCATCCTGACGGCAGTCGCTTTCGCAACCGATGTCTCGACCCTTATGCGGGCCAAGAGCAATTTGCAGAACGCTCTCGATTCGGCAAACCTTGCTTCTTCGCACCTTGGCGATCTCGACATCACCCGCAATGACGCTTTCAACCGCTATTTCCAGGCCAACATCGTCGGTCATGGCGAGCTCGACAATGCGCAGGCGACGTTGACTGTCGACAAGGGCGTCAACTTCGTCAAGACCAAGGCGGTTGCCTCGGCGGACGTCCATCTCAACTTCGCCTTCCTGTTCGGCGACAGCAAGCACATCGTGGTCGATGCCTCGGCGGTCGAATCGAACAACCAGCTCGAAGTCGTGCTGGTGCTGGACAACACCGGCTCGATGGCCGGCGCGCGGATGACGGCGCTGAGGACGGCGACAAAATCGTTGCTCGACACGCTCGAAGCGGCGAAATCGCCAACGCGCAAGATCCGCGCCTCGCTGGTTCCTTTCGTGACGGCCGTCAACGTCAATGGCGACGGCTTCGACCCGTCCTGGATCGACATGGACGGCAAGTCCTCAACCAACGGCGTCAATTTTCCCGTCATCGACGCCAAGCGGCCGAACCACATGGCGCTTTTCAAACAGCTCAAGAAGACCGGATGGGCCGATGCCGGATGGAATGGCACCGGATGGAAAGGTTGCGTCGAGGCGCGGCCAGGCGCTTACAATATCTCCGACACGCCACCCGACCCGGCCAAGCCCGACACGCTGTTCGTGCCCTACTTTGCGCCGGATGATCCCGAAGACGCCCAGAAGCCGTCTGGCTCCTATGGCAATTCGGATAAATACTACAACAACTCCTATCTCAACGATGTCAGCGACAAAACCAGGCTTGCCCAGTCGGGCATCAACATTCTGGGCATCGATCTCAGCAACCTGCTCGGCAATCTCATCGAACTTCTGTCGCCCGATGACAGGGATGCCAGGGAAAAGATCGCCAAATATGTTGCGCCCGCCAAGGAACTCATCACCGAGATCGGCTCTCCCATCACTGTCGGCCCGAACCGTGCGTGTCCGACCCCGGTGGTCCCCCTGACCGACGACTTCGACAAGCTCCGCAAGGCGGCCAGTCAGATGACCGAGTGGAATGGCTCGGGTACCAATGTCTCCGAGGGCCTGTCATGGGGTATGCGTGTGCTGTCGCCTGCCGCGCCCTACACCGACGGAGCGCCGTGGAAGACGCCTGGGATCAGCAAGATCGTGCTGTTGCTCACCGACGGCGAGAACGTCGTCTATGGCGCCAGCGAACAAGAATCGACAAAGTCGGATTACACATCCTATGGCTATCTGGCTGGCGGCCGCTTCGGATCGGACAACCAGACGACCGCTGCGCGCAATGTCGACGGCTGGACCAAAAACGTTTGCACGCAATTGAAGAACGAGGGCGTGCAGATCTACACCATGGTGCTGCAATCCGACACCGCAGCCAACCGTGCGCTTTACAGCGCCTGCGCCTCGGATCCGAGCAACTATTATGCCGTCAACGATCCGACCAAACTGCCGAACGTGTTCCTTCAGATCGCCAACAATTTCACGAAGTTGCAATTGACCAACTGAACACGCGAACCGAGACGGACCAGCAGGCTCCGAGGAAATCGCTGGCCTCAACTCGTATGGGCGGCGACAATCTTGTCGACCGTTTCGGGGAAGAAGTCGGGCGCCGCGTGGCGTTTGCCGAACATCATATCGTACTGCAGCAGGCGGAAATCGCGGATCGCCGGATCGATCTCCTTCTGCCGCGCCCAATCGGGCGTGGCCTCGCCAGCCGGCGTCAGCAGCAAATTGCGGTCGACGACACGGTAGTGTTCGCTCATCTCGCCCAGGAAGCCGGTGTAGTAGGGATGGCTGATGCCGGCCGTCTTCAGGATATGATAAGGCAGGAAGGCCGGGCTGACGGCGCCCATGTGCTCAGCCGGCCCGGTGCGGTTCGACCAGATGACCAGCGGCGTCTCATGATGCTCGAGGGCAGCCTCGGGCGACGCTTCCTTGCGCGGCGCGACATTGTCCTTCAGGAAGCCGGTTTCGACATAAACCGGCCCGAGCGGCGGCAGATGGTCGCCGAAGAAGGCGATTACGGTTGGGCGGGAGCGTGTCTTTGCCCATTCGACGAGGCGTTCGAGACCGCGATCGGCATCGGCTGAGCCTTCGGCGTAGCTGAGCAGCGATTCGCGCGCCCACTGGCTGATCGGCGCCTGCACCCTGTGCGTGGGACTGTAATAGCGGTTCGGTTCGTAGGGACCGTGGTTTTGCAGGCTGACCGCAAAGAAGAACACCGGCTCTTCGCTGGCGTCGGCCTCGCTGATGATCTCGTCGGTCATCGCGGCATCCGATGCCAGTGGCCCGCGCTTTTGCATTGGCGGCAGCGTCTCTTCCGACTTGAAATCGTTGAAGCCGAAATCGGCGTAGACCGCGCCACGGTTCCAGAACCAGTTGGTGCCCGGATGGATGGCGCGCGCCCGATAACCCTGGCTCTTGAGGAAGGTTGCCAGCGACGGCGTCGGCGTGCGCACATATTGCTGGTAGGGGATGCTGCCGGCCGGCAGGAACGCGTTGGAGAAGCCGGTCAGCGCCTCGAACTCGATATTGGCGGTCATGCCGCCGAACTCCGGCGAGAACATCGAGCCGGAGCGCAGCGCCCGCACATTGGGGATCGGATCGGGCGTGATGGTGACGCCGGGCAGCTTGGTCGGGTCCCAGAAGGACTCGCTCATGACGATGATGATGTCAGGCTTCTCGGCCGGCACCGAGGCGGTCACATCGGGCCTGGCGATCGCCGCGATCGCCTTGTCGGAATAGCCCGGCGGCGCAGAGACATGCGCCATCGGCACATTGAGCGCAAAGGCCAGCGCAAAACCGTTGGAGGCATAGTTTTCCTTCTGGTCCCACATGATCGGGATGATCTGCAACCGGTCCCTGGTCCAGGAGAAGGTGGCATAGTCCATGATCGAAACGAAGAAGGCGAGCAGCGGCACTGCCAGCGTCAGCCGCGCAAGGCGTCCCTTGCGGCTGAGTGCGGGAACCTTGCGGCGCCACATCCGCCAGCCATAGACGAGCAGCGACAGGCCGGCGACGATGCCGACGACCATGGCGAGCGCGGTCATCGGCCGGTCGCGCACCAAAAGCGGCAACAGCGCGAAGATCTGGCGGGCATAGAGGAAATCGGTCGGATAGAGCGGATCGCCGAGATAATGCGACTTCTGGTGGCCGACGAAGGCAAGCGATAGCGTCAGCGGCGCGACGATCATCAGGCTCTGATGGCTGCGGCCCAGCACCGCATCGAGGCCGATCAGGATCAGCGCGAACACGACGATGGTGGTCCAGCCCGGCTTGAGCGGCTGCAGGAAGAAGGAGACCGTGCCGGCAAAGTCGCCGCGCACGATCAGTTCGATGGCAAACACCAGGACGGCGGCGATCGCCAGGCTGATCAGCCCATAGCGCACGACCGGCCATCTCCTGCCCGGCAGATAGCCGGTGGAGGGGTCGTCTTCCAGGAACTGTGGCGCGGCCTTGCCGGCGCGTTTGTAACTCTTTGCCACTTTAACTTCCCCACCCAGCGACAAGCACGTCACTCGATTGTCATGGAATTGTCACGCAAAGCTAGCGCCTGTGGCCAAAATAAGAAGAGCCAGCAAACGAATCGTGAGCGGTTTTCATCAGGAGTGATCGCCAAAAAGCCTTTCGGAACAGGCACTCGGCGGATGAAGCTGCCGTCGAGCAGGGTCGAACCGGGCTTGACTTGGCGGCCTGCCTTGCGTCACAGGCAAGAAAAACTCGTCTATCAGGCAAGCAAAACCAGCCCTTGGGAGCCCGCGCATGGCCGTTGCATTCACCTTTCCTGGACAAGGCAGCCAGGCAGTCGGCATGGGCAAGGATCTCGCCGAGGCTTTTCCCGAGGCGCGCAGAATTTTCCAGGAAGTCGACGACGCGCTCGGCGAAAACCTGTCGAAGCTGATCTGGGAAGGGCCGGAAGAGACGTTGATGCTGACCGCCAACGCGCAGCCGGCGCTGATGGCGGTGTCGCTGGCCGCGATCCGGGCGCTGGAATCGCGCGGCTTCTCGCTGAAAGGCAAGATCGCCTATGTCGCCGGTCATTCGCTGGGCGAATATTCGGCGCTCGCGGCTGCTGGCTTCGTTTCGGTTGCCGATGCCGCCAGGCTGCTGCGCATCCGCGGCAATGCCATGCAGGCGGCGGTGCCGGCCGGCGAGGGCGCCATGGCGGCGATCATCGGATTGGAACAGGCCGATGTCGAAGCCGCTTGCGCGGAAGCCGCCAAAGGCTCCGTCTGCCAGATCGCCAACGACAATGGCGGCGGCCAACTGGTCATTTCCGGCGCCAGGGCCGCGGTCGAACTGGCGGCGAAACTGTGCACTGAGAAAGGCGCCAAGCGCGCACTGATGCTGCAGGTGTCCGCGCCCTTCCATTCGGCGCTGATGGCGCCGGCCGCGAACGTCATGCGCGACGCACTCGCCGGTGTGACAAAGAATGCGCCGGTCGTTCCCGTCCTCTCCAATGTCACGGTCAGCCCGACCAGCGATCCGGACGAGATCGCCCGCCGCCTGGTCGAGCAGATAACCGGCCGCGTACGTTGGCGCGAGACCGTGGAGTGGTTCGGCGCAAATGGCGTCACCACGCTTTACGAGATTGGCGCCGGCAAGGTGCTTTCGGGATTGGCGCGGCGCATCAACCGCGACATCGCCACTGCGTCGGTCGGCTCGGCGGCTGAGGTCGAGGCAACGCTAGCAGCGCTTGCATAAAGCCCCATTTGATCCCATTCCCTGCAAAAGGGGTGTTCTCTTCTCAATCAGGAGACAAAAATGTTCGAATTGACTGGCCGCAAGGCGCTCGTCACCGGCGCATCGGGAGGCATCGGCGAGGCGATCGCCCGGATGCTGCATGCGCAAGGCGCGATCGTCGGCCTGCATGGCACCCGCATCGAGAAATTGGACGCGCTGGCTAGCGAGCTTGGCGACCGGGTCAAGCTGTTCCCGGCCAATTTGTCCAACCGTGACGAGGTCAAGGCGCTCGGCCAGAAAGCCGAGGCCGATCTCGAAGGCGTCGACATCCTGGTCAACAACGCCGGCATCACCAAGGACGGGCTGTTCGTGCGCATGTCGGATGCCGATTGGGACAGCGTGATCGAGGTCAATCTGACCGCCGTTTTCCGGCTCACCCGCGAACTCACCCATCCGATGATGCGCCGCCGCCATGGCCGCATCATCAACATCACCTCGGTGGTCGGCGTGACCGGCAACCCCGGCCAGACCAATTACTGCGCCTCCAAGGCCGGCATGATCGGCTTCTCCAAGTCGCTGGCGCAGGAGATCGCCACCCGCAACATCACTGTTAACTGCGTTGCACCAGGCTTCATCGAATCGGCAATGACCGACAAGCTCAACGACAAGCAGAAAGAGGCGATCATGGCGGCGATCCCGACGCGGCGCATGGGCACCAGCGTCGAAGTCGCGTCCGCCGTCGCTTATCTCGCCTCCAACGAAGCCGCCTACGTCACCGGCCAGACCATCCACGTAAATGGCGGCATGGCTATGATTTGAACGAGGTTCTGCAGCAACGCCGGCGGGTTGTGTAAAGAGACCATTTCGGCTTGGACCTCAGCTATTTTTCGTGTAATGCGGCCCGCAACCCGGCGGTTCGGGCAAAAATCGGTCCGTAGTCGTTGCGTTTCCGGCAGGACCATCTTTCAGCTTGATTAGCGGCATTCTGCCCGCTAACGAAGACAGACAAACAAAAGACGAGGATGCCCAAATGAGTGACACCGCAGAGCGCGTCAAGAAGATCGTCATCGAGCACCTTGGCGTCGATGCCGACAAAGTGACGGAGCAGGCGAGCTTCATCGATGATCTGGGCGCCGACAGCCTCGACACGGTCGAACTCGTCATGGCGTTCGAAGAAGAATTCGGCGTCGAGATCCCCGACGACGCGGCCGAGACCATCCTGACCGTCGGCGATGCCGTGAAGTACATCGACAAGGCTTCGGCCTGACGCTTTCTGCAGTCATCACCGGGGAGGACCTGCGATGAGGCGTGTCGTCGTCACGGGCCTTGGCTTGCTGTCGCCGTTCGGCATGGGCTTCGAGCACAGCTGGAAGGAGCTTCTGACCGGCCGCAGCGCTGCCAAGCGCATCACCGAGTTCGAGGTGGAGGATCTTGCTTGCAAGATCGCCCACGTCATTCCGCGTGGTGACGGCAGCAATGCCACCTTCAATCCCGAGGCCGTGCTCGAGCCGAAGGAATTGCGCAAGATCGGCGACTTCATCCTGTACGGGATTGCTGCCGCCGACGAGGCGCTGAAGGATTCCGGCTGGGAACCCAGGACGCATGAAGAGCAATGCGCCACCGGCGTCCTGATCGGCTCCGGCATCGGCGGCATCGAGGGCATCGCCGAGAACGCGATGATCCTCAAGGAACGCGGCCCGCGCCGCATCAGCCCCTTCTTCATCCCGGGCCAGATCATCAATCTCGTCTCCGGGCAGGTTTCGATCCGGCACGGGCTGAAAGGCCCGAACCATGCCGTCGTCACGGCCTGTTCGACCGGCGCGCACGCCATTGGCGATGCTGCCCGGCTGATCATGTGGGGCGATGCCGACGTGATGGTCGCCGGTGGCGCCGAAGCGCCGGTGACGCGGCTGTCGATCGCCGGGTTCGCCGCATGCCGGGCACTGTCGACGGAACGCAATGATTCGCCGCAAACGGCGTCGCGCCCCTATGATCGCGACCGCGACGGCTTCGTCATGGGCGAGGGCGCCGGCGTTGTCGTGCTTGAGGAGCTCGAACATGCCAAAGCGCGCGGCGCCAAGATCTATGCCGAGGTGACGGGTTATGGTCTCACCGGCGACGCGCATCACATCACGGCGCCCGCCGAGGATGGCGATGGTGCCTTCCGTTGCATGACGGCAGCACTCAACCGGGCCAAGCTTACGCCTGCCGACGTCGACTACATCAACGCGCACGGCACCTCGACCATGGCCGACACGATCGAGCTCGGCGCTGTCGAGCGGCTTGTCGGCAATGCCGCATCGAAGATTTCGATGTCGTCGACCAAGTCGTCGATCGGCCATCTGCTTGGGGCGGCCGGCGCCGCCGAAGCGATCTTCTCGATCCTTGCCATCAGGGACAATGTCGCGCCGCCGACCATCAACCTCGACAACCCCGAACGCGAAACCGCGATCGACCTGGTGCCGAACAAGCCGCGCGCCCGCCAGATCGACGTGGCGCTGTCCAATTCGTTCGGCTTTGGCGGGACCAATGCGTCGCTGGTCTTCCAGCGCTACAATGGCTGATCGTCCGGCTGCCGGGCGACGCTTTGGCGTGCCGCCAATTTTGCCATATTCGCCTCTACTCTGCCGCTGGGGATTCGTTGGGCGATCAAACGGTAGGGCGAAATGAACACAAATCCGGCAGGCAACGGAGAATTCGGGCAACGGCCGGCAACATCCGGACCGATCGTGCCGAAAACGGCCAGCGAGGCGTTGCGGCCAGAGGCCGGCACGCCGCCGCCGAAGCGCTCGCGTGCGTCACGCAGCCAGGTCGTCGTGTTCATGAACTTCGTCATCTCCTCGGTGATGCTGGTGGTTCTGGCGGCCGGCGTCGCGGTCTATTTCGGCAAGCAGGAATTCACCGAGCCCGGACCCTCCGCCAATGGCGACACCTTCCTGGTCAAGCCGAACACCGGCGTCCAGGATATCGCCGACCAGCTCGAACGCCGCGGACTGATCAGTGATGCCCGGGTATTCCGCCTTGGCGTGCGGGCCTTCGGCAATGATTCGGCGCTGAAAGCCGGCGAGTACGAGATCAAGCCCAGGGCTTCCATGCGCGATATCATGGAGCTTCTGAAGAGCGGCAAGTCGGTGATGTATTCGCTGACCATCCCTGAAGGACTGACTGTCGACCAGGCATTGCAGCGCATCGCCGAGGAGACTGCCTTGAGCGGCGACATGCCGGCAACCACGCCGCCGGAGGGCAGCCTCGCCACCGACACGCTGCGCTTCACGCGCGGCGCGACACGCCAGCAGATGGTCGACAAGCTGCTTGCGGATCAGAAGAAGCTGGTTGACGATGTCTGGCAGCGGCGCGCGCCGGACCTGCCGCTGGCCAACGTCGAGGAGTTCGTCACGCTGGCCTCGATTGTCGAAAAGGAAACGGGCAAGGGTGACGAGCGTTCACGGGTTGCCGCCGTCTTCCTGAACCGGCTTGCCAAGGGCATGCGCCTGCAATCCGATCCGACCATCATCTACGGGTTGTTCGGCGGCAAGGGAAAGCCGGCGGACCGGCCGATCTACCAGTCGGATATCCAGAAACAGACCCCCTACAACACCTATGTGATCAACGGCTTGCCGCCGACGCCGATCGCCAATCCGGGTCGTGCAGCGCTGGAGGCGGTGGCCAACCCATCGAAGACCGACGACCTCTATTTCGTCGCCGACGGCACCGGTGGGCACGTCTTTGCCGCGACGCTGGACGAGCACAACGAGAATGTCGCCCGCTATCGCGCTCTGCAGAAGAAGCAGGCGGATGACGTCGCCAAAGCCGCCAAGACGACCGGCGGCGGCGACAGCAATGCCGTCAAGCCGGCGGACGGTGGGCCGGCCGACAGTGCGCCGGCTGACGGTGCCGACGACAGCGGCGGTGACGCGGGCGCTGCCCAGTAGAATGAAGAAAGGCGTTGCCCGACAGGCGACGCCCTGACATTTGCAAGAGCGCCGCGCGTCCGATTTCGACGCGCTGCGGCGCAGTCATTTTCAAGCAGCACTTGCTCTGTCCGGAAAGCCGGTTCGGGGCAATGTGCCAGGGACGTGTGGGCGATATGAATTTGCAGAGCATGACCGGTTTTGCACGCGCCGTCGCCGAGCACGAAGGCACTTCGATCGCCTGGGAGGTCAAGTCCGTCAACGGCAAGAGCGTCGAAGTACGGCTGCGGCTGCCGCAAGGCTTCGAGCGGTTGGAACCGGCTGTCCGGCAGATACTTCAGAAACGTTTTGCACGCGGCAATTTTCAGGCGACGCTGACCATCGGCCGTGCCGTCGGCGCGCAGGCGCAGCCGGTCGTCAACGAAGCCTTCCTGAAGGACCTGGCCGGGCTCGCCAAGCGGCTGCAGGAGCAGTTCGGCGTTGCTGCGGCGACCTCGGATGGACTGCTGTCGCTGCGCGGCGTGCTCGACATTCCCGAAACTGTCGAAACCGAGGAGGCGAGGGCCGCGCTCGATGCCGCGATCATGGCCGCGCTCGAAGTGGCCTTGAACGGGCTCGAACAGGCACGGCAGGGCGAAGGGGCCGCGCTGGCTTTGCTGCTGTCGGGTCATATCGACACAATCGAGGCGCTGACGCTGCGGGCAGAAGTGGATCCATCCCGCGAGACCGCGGTGATCCGGGAACGCATCGCCGAGCAGGTCAGGCTGCTGATGGACGCTTCCGCCAATTTGGATGCCACCCGACTGCACATGGAGGCCGCGTTCCTGGCCACCAAGGCCGATATTCGCGAAGAGATCGACCGGCTGAAAACGCATGTCGCATCCGGCCGGGCACTGCTGGTGGGCGGCGGCGCGGTCGGTCGCAAGCTCGATTTTCTGGCACAGGAATTTAACCGCGAATCGAATACGCTGTGTTCCAAGTCGAATGCCGCCGCCATCACCGCGATCGGGCTGGACCTGAAGGCGGTGGTCGACCAGTTTCGTGAACAGATCCAGAATCTGGAGTAGCCGATGGTTGCCAAGGATTTGGGGTCCCGCATTCGCCGCCGGGGCCTGATGCTCGTCCTGTCGTCGCCGTCCGGCGCCGGCAAGTCGACGATCGCGCGCAATCTTCTGGAAAGCGATTCCAGCCTCGAACTGTCGGTCTCGGTCACCACCAGGCCGCGCCGCGGCAGCGAGATCGAAGGCGTCCACTATCATTTCCGGACGATGCGCGAATTCGAGCGGCTTCGTGATTCAGACGCGCTGCTGGAGTGGGCCGAGGTGCATGGCAATTGCTATGCGACACCGCGCGAGCCTGCCGAACTGGCGCTGTCTGAAGGGCGCGACATGCTGTTCGACATCGACTGGCAGGGCGCCCAGCAGCTCAAGGAGAAGATGCGCGCCGACATCGTCTCGATCTTCATCCTGCCGCCGTCGATGAAGGAGTTGAAGGCACGGCTGAAGCGCCGCGCCGAAGACCAGGAAGCGGTGATCGAAACGCGGTTGAAAAACGCCCGCAACGAGATCGAGCACTGGAAGGAATATGATTTCGTCATCGTCAATGACGACCTCGACCGCGCCTTCGCCGAAGTGCGCGGCATCGTCGTCGCCGAGCGGCTGAGACGCGACCGCCGGCCAGGCCTGTTCGATTTCGTCTCGGGACTGTTGGACGAGAAGACGGGTTGAGGCGGTGAAGCGCCAATCTCCCCCACGAGGGGGCAGATCGGCAGCTTTTTACACCGCGTTTGTCAACCTTACAAATTCCTCGACGCTGAGCGTCTCGGCGCGGCGTGTCGGATCGATGCCGGCGCGGTCGAGCAGGGCCTCGCCGCCGAGGCTCTTAACGCTTTGCCGCAGCATCTTGCGACGTTGGCCGAAGGCGGCTTCTGTGACGCGGCCGAGTTTCTTCACCTCGGTGGGCAGGGGCATCGGGCGCGGCACAAGATGCACCACCGAGGAGGTGACCTTTGGCGGCGGCGTGAATGCCTGTGGCGGTACGTCGAAGGCGATCCTCGCCTCCGTCCGCCAGCCGGCAAGGACCCCCAGCCGGCCATAGCTGTCGCTGCCGGCGGGAGCGACGATGCGCTCGGCCACCTCGCGCTGGAACATCAAAGTCATCGAGGTGTAGAAAGGCGGCCAGTCGCTGACGGTCAACCAGCGCACCAGCAGCTCCGTGCCGATGTTGTAGGGCAGGTTGGCCACGATCTTGACCGGGCCGCCATTGCCGGTCGCTCGACTGGCAAGGCCCGTGAAATCCGTCTTCAGCGCATCGCCCGAAACAACCTCCAGCCGGCCGGGATAGTGGTCGGACACTTCGGCAAGAGCAGCCAGGCAACGTTCGTCGCGCTCTATGGCGATCACCTGGCGCGCTCCGTTGGCAAGCAAGGCGCGGGTCAGCCCGCCGGGACCGGGGCCGACCTCGATGACGGTTGCATCGGACAAGTCGCCGGCGGTGCGGGCGATCTTGCCGGTGAGGTTGAGGTCGAGCAGGAAATTCTGGCCGAGCGCCTTCTTCGCCTGCAGCCCATGCCGCTCGATCACCTCGCGCAGCGGCGGCAGCCCGTCGATGCTCATGCCCGAGATCTCATACGGCAACCGCCTTGGTGTTCGTGTCGGCCAGCCGCCGGGCAAGCTTCAGCGCCGCTATCAGGCTGTCGGGCCGCGCCACACCCTTGCCGGCGATGTCGAAGGCCGTGCCGTGGTCGGGCGAGGTGCGGATGAAGGGCAGGCCGAGCGTGACATTGACCGCCTCGTCGAAAGCCAGCGCCTTGGCCGGGATAAGCGCCTGGTCGTGATACATGCAAAGGGCCGCGTCGTAACCAGCCCGCGCCCGGACATGGAACAACGTGTCGGCCGGCAAAGGGCCGAAAGCGTCGATGCCTTCGGCGCGCAGGATGTCGACCGCCGGGCGCACGATCCGCTCGTCTTCGAGGCCCATGGCGCCGCCTTCGCCGGCATGTGGATTGAGCCCGGCAATCGCCAGCCGTGGCCTGGCGATGCCGAAGCGGCCGGCAAGGTCGGCAGCGGTGATGCGCGCGGTGGCGACGATCAGTTCGGTGGTCAGTGCCTTCGGCACCTCGGCCAGCGCTATGTGGATGGTGACGGGAACGGTGCGCAGGTCGGGTCCTGCCAGCATCATCACCGGCATCGCCTCGACGCCGCTGTGCCGAGCCGCCAGATGCGCCAGATATTCGGTGTGGCCGGGAAAGCGAAAGCCGGCATCGTAGAGCGGCTTCTTGGCGATGGGGCAGGTGACCACGGCCGAGGCTTCGCGGGCAAGGCAATCGGCGACGGCGCGGTCGATGGCCTCGATGGTGGCGGCCGCATTGGCCGGATCCGGCTGGCCGGGGCTGTCGATGCAGCCTGCAGCCAGCGGAACGATCGGCAAGGCGCGGGCAAAGACCTGCGCCGCTTGTGCCGGGGTGGCTTCGGCGATCGGCAGCGAGAGGCCGAGCAGGCGCGCCCGGGAGGCGATCAGCGCCGGATCGGCGAGCAGGTAGAAGGGGGGCAGGGCGGCAGCTTCACGCGCCATGAAGGCGGCGATGGCGATCTCCGGCCCAATGCCGGACGGATCGCCGGCGCTCAACGCGAGCGCAGTCACTGCGTTGCCCACGTCAGCGCTTGACGATGCGGGCTTTTGCCTTCAGCTCGTCGACATATTTCTTGCTGAGCGCGTCGGCATCCTTGTCGCCGCCGGAGCCTTCGGCCTGGAACGCCATCTGGGCAACCTTGTCGTCGGACACTTCGCGCGACGAGCAGATGCCGATGAATTCGACGCCGCGTTCAGTTTCGCGCGTGACGGTGGCACCGCCGACTTTGGTAGCTTTGATCTGCTCGGCCCAGTCCGGCGGCAGTTGCGGCGCCAGCACCCGGCCCAGATCGCGAACGGTGACGTCGATCAGGCCCTTGGCGAATTCGCGCGTCGTGTTGCAGCCGTTGAAGCGGGCGCGCATGGCGTCGGCCTCTCGCTTGCGTTTGCCCAGCGTCGCGCTGCGTTCAGCCGCCGGCACCACGAAGATGACCTGCTGCAGCATGTATTCGGTGGCGCTCGGTTTGGCGCCGCCTTTTTCGAGCATCTTCCTGACGAGATCCTGTTCGCTGACGGCGCCGGTGCCGTCGCCGGAACGGTAGCGCGCGCTCAAGGCCTGGTTCCAGGCCATCTGGGCGCGGATGAATTCCTTGAAGTGGCTCTTAGTGACGCCCGACTTCTCCATGACGCCGTCGAGCTGGCTGAGCTGCATCTTGTTGCTCGAGGCAAAGCGCTGGTACGCGGCATCGACCTGGGCGTCGCTGATGCGGATACCAAGCCGCTTGGCCTCGGCCATACGCAACGTCTGGTCGATCATTTCCTGGCCGGCATCGCCCTTCTTGCGCTGCAGCTTCAGGAAGGCGGCGCGATGGGCGATGTCGCCGGTGGTGACAGGAATGTCGTTGACGACGTATTTGATCTCGCTGGCGAAAGCCGGCGGCGCCATTACGGTGATCGACACGGACGTCGCCGCCACGAGCAACGCGAAACCTGCTGAAAAGAGGTATTTCCTCATCGTTGGCATCCCAATTCTATCCCGGTCCCGCCCAATTTGATCTTTCCAGGTGCGCGAAATCCGTGCCAGCCCTATGCGGCGAAACGATGTCGCCGATTGTTACTGGATCGTGTCGACGGCACTGGTCGACGAGCCGAAATCGCCGAGGGTGCGGAACGACAGATTGAAGCCGATGGTCTGCGACACCTCCCTGGTGTTCAGATCGCGCGACTGCGAGTAGGTCATCAAATAAGTGAAGCAGGAATCGTTGTAGGCGAAGCCGACGCCGTCCTTGACCAGCAGGCTCTGCTGCAGGTCGTAGGTTCCTGTGCCGAAGACGCGCCAGTTTTCGGCCAGATGCGTGGATGCACCAAGCGTGACCTCGTGGCGGTCGGTGGTGAAGCCGTACAGCGGCTGGGCCTGGATGAAGGCGTATTTGGCGCTCAGCGACACAGGCAGGCCGGAATAGGCGGCCTTCACCTCGGCGCGGCGGATCTCGAAGCTCTGTTCGTCGAAACGGCCGCTGACCGAGGCCGCGAAGCCGTTGGGGCTGTTGATGCCGAACAGGCCGACATAGTCGGACTTGGTCGTGTCGAGGCCGGAGTTTGCGCCGACATTCACCAAATCCGGCGCGGCGAACGAGTTCTCGCCGCCAATCTGATAGGATTGGCCGAAAATGGCATTGGTGCCCCAGCCATTGTTGTAGGAGCCGGAATAGCGGAAGCCGACATTGGCGCGCGAACCGCCTTCGACGCGGTCGTAGCCGGAGAACTTGTCGCGTTCGAACAAGGTGGTCGCATCGAAGACCATGCTTTGGGCGTCTTCGTTGGGTACTGAGAGGCCGCCGACATATTGCTCGTTCGGACGCATGAAGACCTGTGCCATCGGTTCGATGACATGGCTGGACCCGCTGGCCATGGAAAACAGCACCGGCCAACGCATCTCGAGGCCTGCGGTTGCCATGTAACGGGCAAATGACGAGCGCATATCGGCCTGCTCGTTCAAATTTGCTGCCATATTGTTAATGGCAGTGAGCGAAGCCGATGACGCATTGAGGTAGTCGACGTCGCCCTGCAGTGCGAGCAATGGCGTCAGCACCAGCCCGCCATCGGTGACGAAGCTCCGCTTCCACTCGGCCTCGGCGGTGAGACGGCCCGATTCGCCTTCGATACCAGGGACACGCTGTATGGGGGTGGAGAAAGTGTCATCGAGTTCGTCGCGGCGGATGACACGCGCGTTGACGTTGAGCGATAGCTGGCCGCCGGCCACCGACGCATCAGGAATATAGGCGTAGTCGAGCGACGGCAGCACCCAGGGCTGTTGTCCGCTTCGCGCAGAGGCGTTGTCGTCAGGTGTATCTTCCTGCACATCGAAATGCATGGCGCGCACGTCGAAATAGTTGCGGCCGTTGAGACCCGTCAAGTAGACCGACGACTGGTGGACGCTGCTATTGTACTTTTCGATGCCGTAGGTGTTCGAGAAATTCTTGTCGGTCTGCAGCAGCACGTCCCAGCCGAAGTTCCAGCGTGAGTTGATGGCGAACTGCCCCTGGGTACCCATCATGCCGCGGAATTTGTTGGGATCGCCGGCGCTGCCCGAATTGACGTTGTGGCCAGAGCTGGAGGGGAAGGCAGTGGTGTCGAGGAAAGCGTCGGGATTCTGCTGGTGTATCCCGGCGATCTTCAAGCTGTACTCGCCATTGTTGAAGCGCTGACGCCACTCGGCCTCACCGAGGAAACCCTGCTTGGTATAGCCGGTGCCGGTGACGGTCAGGTCGTAGGTCGGCGCCAATGCAAGATAATAGGGGACTTTCACGCCGACGCCGAGATCGCTCTTGTAGATGATGCTCGGGATCAGGAAGCCGCTCTTGCGCTTCACCGTCGGGTCGGCAATTTCGAATGCAGGCAGATAGGCAAGCGGAAAACCGAAGAACTCGAAATTCGCATTCTCGAAGCGAACCGTCTTCTTCTCGCCGTTCCAGATGATCTTCTTGGCCTTGACGCGCCAGGTCGGCGCTTTGTCCGGCTTATCCTCGCACGGCTCGCAGGCGGTGTAGACGCCATTGTGGAAGGTGGTCAGCACGCCGCCCATGCGTTCGGCGCTTTCGGCGGCGAAATAGGCCTTGTCGATGGTTTCGACCCGCAACGCGTTGACGAAGCCGTCGGCAAAGTCATCGGTGATGTCGATATGCTGCGAATTGATCTTGGTACCGTCGCTGTTGATGACTTCGACGTTACCGCTTGCGACCATTCGCTTGGTGTTGCGGTTGTACTCGACCCGCTGGGCGACAAGGCGATTGCCACCATAGTCGATCTGCACGCCGCCAACGGCGGTCACGGTCTGGTTGTCGTTGTTATAGACCAGCGTATCGGCGGCCAGCAGCATTTGCGAGCCGGATGGAACCGATGTCGCCATGTCGCCGACGTCCTGCGCAAGCGCCGGTGCCGGAACGGCGTAGGCAAGCACGCACGCCAAGGCGGTCGCCGCATAGAGGCGCGCCAAACCGGCCTGCCTGTTGCTGGGCAAAAACGCCTCCCTCACTAGCCGTCTTCCTTGTATAGCAGGAAAGTCACCCCGAAGAACATAGCCACCATGACCGGTACCCAGGCGGCTACGACAGTCGGCACGAATCCCGCCACGCCGAATGCCTTCACCAGAACCGAAACGACATAAAGCAGAAAGCCAGCGATGATGCCACCCAGAATCATCGTCGCCGACTGCCCCATCCTAGCAAATCGCATTGAAACCGTTGCCGCGATCAGCGTCATGGCGACGAGAAGGAACGGCAACGCCACGAGCGAATCAAACTGCATGGCAAAGGCATTTGCCTTGAGGCCGAAGGAGCGGGCAACCTCGATCTTTCCGGGCAGGTCGTAGAAGGGGATGGTTTCCGGGCGCGCCAGCCGCTCTTGCACGAATTCGGGCTTCAGATTGGTCGGTACGCGATCGGTTGCCGATGCCTGGATCGTGCCGTTCTGGAACGTCTTGACGTCCTGCAATTCCCAATAGCCGTCGCGCAGGAAGGCACGGGCAGCATCCTTGCGCTCGACGATGTTGCCTTGCGGGTCGAGAATGAAGAATACGACATCGGCCATTTCCAGGCCCTGGTTCAGGATGGCCCGCGCACCGATGATGGTGTCCCCCGAACTGGTTTTCTGCCGGATCCAGGGCGCGGCATCGGCCGAGACCGTGTTCGATTTGCCGGAACGCAGCTGGGTTTCGATCTGCTCGGACCAGGAGAATGCGTGCGCGGCGAGCGGATTGATGACACCAACCGACAGGACGCCGAACAGCAAGGCTCCGATACAGCAGGGCAAGAGGAACTGCCAGGCGGAAACACCGGCGGAACGCGCGATGACCAGCTCGTAGCGCCGGTTCAGCGACACCAGCGTCGCCATCGCCGAGAAGAGACCGACGAACGGCACCGTCTGCAGCATGATCATCGGCATACGGAGGCCTGAAATGGCTACCGCCGTGCCGTAGGTGAAGCCGGGCAGGCCGGTGGTGCGGCCGGACAGCTCGGTGAAATCGATCAGGAACACCAGCGCCAGGAGGCCGATGAAGAACCAGATGGTGATCGTCACGTAGCGGAAGAAGAAATAGCGGCCCAGTGTCCAGCCCATCAGCCGACCCCTTGCCCTGATGTGCCGCGCCTGGACAAACGCAATTTGAAAGCATTCCAGCTGTCAGCGATGCGCGAGGCGAAGTTTGTCATCCAGTCCGCCCAGGTCACGGGCAGTTCCAGTGTCCGGTTCGAGACGATGAACCAGATCGCCACCGCGGAAGCCACGATCGGCACACCATAGACCATATAGGCATATTGCGGAATCTCGTCCGCCTTGCTGGCGGCGAAAAAGCCCAGCCAACGCACGAACAGCGATATCGTGATCGCCGTGATCAGCGGATTGACGCGCGCCTCGCGGTGCGAGCGCGCATCCCCGGCGACCGCAAGCGCGATCAGCGCGAAAACCATGGAATAGGTCCATTCCGAGAACCGCTGGTTGACTTCGGCCCGGTATTCGTAGGGGCTCTGCTGATAATACTTGTCATTGGCGCTCGGGTTGAGCAGGTACTGCGTCGTCTGGTCCTTGGGCAGGAGCGTCACCGCTGAAGCCGCCGCCATGAAGGCCGACATGTCGAAGGCATAGGAGGTGAAGCGGATGACGGAGAGATCGCCGGTCAGCGTTTTGCGATGGATGACGCCGTCATTCATCATCAGCACCTTTTCACCGCCGCGTTCGATGATGCTGCCGGTCTTGGCGTAGTAGACGAGGTTGACGCCTTCTTCGCGCGAATCGGCGACGAAAATGCCGCCCAGCCGATTGTTGGGAAGGCGCTCGCCGACCTGCAGGAACAACCCGTCGTCGATCTTGCGGAAGGTACCTTCCTGGATGATCAGCGACAACAGATCCGCGCGTGACGATGCCACCAGGGCCCGGTTCTTCTGCCGTGCGTAAGGATCGATGCCGTTGTCGACGGCAAAGGAAAAAACAGCTGCGGCGAGCGCCAGCAACATGATCGGCCGCACGATCGTCCAGCGCGAGGCCCCCGCGGCGTTGACGACGGCAAGTTCGGAATCCGAATTCATGACGCTGAGTGTCTGTGCGACCGCCACCACCAGCGCAAAAGGCACGACGATCGGGATGATGGACGGAAGGATGAGGGCGGCGACTTCGAAGAAGGTCAGCGCCGACTGGCCGCTGTCGGTGACCAGATCGATCTTTGCCAGCACCTGCGTCGTCCATACGATCGCCAGCGTCCACACAAGAGCGGCCATGAAGACCACGAAAGCGCGGCGCATGATGTAGCGTTCAACGACCTTCATGAAGGCTTTTCTCGATTTTTTCGAACGGCATCATGCCGCCGAACAAGGTAGCTGTCCGGCAGCGCCTGCACAACTGGCTCATCAGATGGTCTATCCGGGTTCTGTCCCACATCACGCCCCCCGGCTGGGCGGAGTGTCGGCGGGAATGGATAAGAAAGGGCGAACATCGATGGTTAACAACAAGTTGCGGCGAAAAGCGGGGCCGTGCCGCGACGAATCGTCATCGATTCCATAGGTCATATGGGATGCCAATTCGGCAAAGTCTTGCCAAATGCCGGAAAACGACCAAATGTCGCGCATCGTTTCGAACCGCTTCCCCAAAAGTCGCGCATTCCCTGAAAGCAGGACATGATGAATCAAAGACCGTCGATCGCCTTCGCCAAATTTTCCGGGTCCCAGAGCGCGGTGAACAAGAAGGGCACGGTCTTCGTGCTCGCGGCGGATGAGGGCGGCCTCAGCGACGTCGCCAAGGCCGGTGATCCCGGCAAGACACTGGAGCGGGCTTTTCCCGTGGCTGAGTTCACGGGCAAGTTCGCCAGCACGGTGGAAGTTCTGGCCCCGCAGGGAGCGTCGCTCGACAGACTGGTGGCGATAGGCACCGGCAAGGTGTCGGGACTGGACGAATATGCGTGGTTGAAGCTTGGCGGCACCGTTTCCGCGTCGCTGCGCAAGGCGACCGAGGTAGCGGTAGTCCTCGATGTGGTCGGCGCCTCGCCGAGCGCGAAGGACGCGGCAAGCCTTGCCGCGGGCATTCTCCTGCGCAGCTATTCCTTCGACAAGTACAAGACCAGGAAGGACAAGGACGACGGCAAGGCAGAGCCGAAGAAGCCGGTCAAGGTGACCATCCATACCGCCGATCCGGCCGCTGCGAAGAAGGCCTTCGCCGATGCCGAGGCGGTGATCGACGGCGTCCTTCTGGCGCGCGACCTCGTCAACGAACCGGCAAACGTGCTTGGGCCGGTCGAGTTCGCTGCCCGCGCCAAGGAACTCGAGGCACTCGGCGTCAAGGTCGAGATATTGGCTGAGAAGGAAATGAAGAAGCTCGGCATGGGCTCGCTGCTCGGTGTCGCGCAAGGCTCGCCACGCGGCGCCCGCATGGCGATCATGCAGTGGAACGGCGGCAAGCCGAAGGACAGCCCGATCGCCTTCGTCGGCAAGGGCGTCACTTTCGACACCGGCGGCAATTCCATAAAGCCGGCCTCGGGCATGGAGGATATGAAGGGCGACATGGGCGGTGCCGCCGCCGTTACCGGCCTGATGCATGCGCTGGCGGCCCGCAAGGCGAAAGCCAATGTCGTCGGTATCATCGGACTGGTCGAAAATGCGGTCGACGGTCATGCCCAGCGTCCCGGTGATATTGTCACTTCGATGTCGGGCCAGACCATCGAGGTGCTCAATACCGACGCCGAGGGCCGCCTCGTGCTGGCCGATGCGTTGTGGTACTGCAACGACCGCTTCCAGCCGAAATTCATGGTCAATCTGGCGACGCTGACCGGCGCCATCATGGTGGCGCTCGGCCAACATTATGCCGGCCTGTTTTCCAACAATGACGAACTGGCCGAAAAATTGTCGGTGGCGGGGCAGGCGACTCAGGAACGGCTGTGGCGCATGCCGCTCGGCGCCGAATACGACAAGCTGATCGATTCCAAGAACGCCGACATGAAGAACATCGGCGGCCGTTTTGGCGGCGCCACCATCGCGGCGCAGTTTCTGCAGCGCTTCGTCAAGGACACGCCATGGGCTCATCTCGACATAGCCGGCACGGCGATGGGGGCGCCGTCGAACGAGATCAACCAGTCGTGGGGTTCCGGTTTCGGCGTCAGGCTGCTCGACCGGCTGGTGCGCGATAACTATGAGCAGTGAACGGGTTCGATCACTATAGGCTGAAGCGATGGCCGACGTTCTGTTCTACCACCTGACCGAATCGACGCTGGAGGATGCGCTGCCAGGCCTCCTGGAGCGCAGCGTCGACCGTGGCTGGCGCGCCGTGGTGCAGACAGGCACCGAGGAACGCCGCGATGCGCTCGACCAGCATCTTTGGACCTTCCGCGACGATTCGTTCCTGGCGCACGCAACCGATCGTGAGGCTCATCCCGGCGAACAGCCGATTCTGTTGACCACCGGCGACGGCAATCCCAACGACGCCAAGATAAGGTTCCTGGTCGACGGCGCGGTGCCGCCTGACCTTGGCGGCTACGAGCGCGCGGTGTTCCTGTTCGATGGCCACGATGCCGCCCAGCTCGAGGCGGCGCGAGGACACTGGAAGGTGATGAAGAGCGCTGGCCACGACGTCACCTACTGGCAACAGACGCCAGATCGCCGCTGGGAGCGCAAGGCGTAGACCAGCCGCTTGTGGCGGATGACACGATCCTACAGTCTTGCCTTGATCCGGTTCTGTTTCCGGGTGACGTAGTCGCCGTGTTTCAATCTCTTGAAAACATACCAGTCGCCATCCGGAGCCTTGCGCTGGTAGATTACTTTGCCAGCCTGGCGGTGCTCGAAGCAGGTCATCGAGCCCTTCACGCCCCAGGAACCGTGCCATTGCGCACGCCAGCACAGCTTGCCGCCGCCGGGAATGAACCACATGCCGTCGCCATAGCCCGACTTGCCTTTGTCGTGGGTCCAGGACTCGAACTGTCTCTGCTTGACGGCAAAGAAGCCGGCGCCCTTCTTGCCCCACAGCCACGAATGGTTCTGATAGATCTGGTAGACGCCTTCGTCAGGAACCGCTGTGGCCTCTTGAGCCTGCTCGGCGATTTTCATCGCCGTCTTGGCTGTCGCAGGAGCCTGGAAGGCAAGAACAAGAACGGAGCAGGCGAATGCCGCTCCAAGATAATTTCCCACTACCCGCTTCACGAAACTTCTCCACAGACTGATTTACGCCACGCCTCAATCCTCATCCCGAACCGCTGGTTCGGGATGGATCACGATCAAACAAGGAGATTGGAAGTCGATCCCGATCGCGTCGGGGTCGATCAGCACGATGCGTCTACGGCAGGACGTGCTGGGTCACCCTCCAGTCGGGCAGACCATAGCCACCCAGCCACGGCCACACTTCCTTCTGGTTGAAGTAGACAACCGAAGTCAGCGCCGGGAACTCCGCGTAGGATTTGCGGGAATCTTCCTGCCATTTCGAGACATAGTCCTGCTTCCCGACATAGCCGAGTTCCGCAACGATGATCGGCTTGTTGAACACTGCAACGCGGTCATAGCCGGGCTTCAGCAGCTCAGCGAAGGTGCGGTCGCGGCCGGTCTCGTCATCATCTTTTTTCTGCAGACCGAACACCGACAGGCCGATGACGTCGACATAGTCGTCGCCGGGGTAGTATTTTTCCAAACCCTCTTCGCCTTTGGGCGACCACATGTACTTGGCTGCGGGGGCAGCTTTGCGGCAGATGTCGACTTCGCGCTTGTAAGCGGAGATCCAGTCCTTGGGAGCCCAGTTGGCCCAGGTGAAGCGGCCGTTCTTGTCTTCCATTTCCTGCGCCCAGCGAATGGTCACCGGGCTCTTCATCTGTCCCATCAGGTCGCAGATCGCCTGCATGTTGGCGTCATATTTGCCGCTCAAAATGCCGTCGCGCAATTCGGGCGGGGTGATGCGCCAGTCCTTGGACCAGGTCCACGGCTCAACCGTGATCAGCAGCGAACGGCCGCGCTGCAGCGCATAGGCGTCGGCGAGTGGCAGCGTCGACAGATCGACGTCTTCCCAGGGCAGGAACAGCTCTTCGATGCTGGCGCTCTTGTCGGCGCTGAAGTCGCCGTAGGGATCGTAGGATCCGAACGCCGAGGCGGCGCTGCTCGTCTGGACGGGGTCCGTCGCGGCTACTGAGCCAGCGCCTCCTGCCGTGGGGAACGCGGCGCTTCCGCCCAATGCCAGCGCGATTGCAAGTGCTTTTACTGTGGAGTGTTTCATGTCGATCTCCCATGGCCCCAACCTCTTGCGGAAGTTAAGGCTTCGCCCGTGCGCATCGATGCTTGATCGACACGATTACCCAAAACCGATCGGCTCTATTTGGCAGAATCTGCGGGATTTCGGAGCGACCCGTTGGCGGATGTGCGAAACCTGACACAGAGCCACCCAAAAATTATCTCTCAAGGCCCTATACAGGGGGCGCTCGAGAGAAAGTTCGCCGCGATACTCACAAATTCGCGTCAATATCCCGATATATCATCCCTGGCTAATTTAAGAGCCGGTCGCGACCAAGAGTCAAGTGCAATTAACGGTTGCTTAACCATGTGCGCGCGACATGGTTAACGCTGCTCTCAAAGTTCGATCCTTGCCGGACAGCTTTGGCCCATCGGCGAATTCTCCAGCGCTGAAAAATTTGCGGCTCATCGTTCACGTGCTGGTCGGTGGAAACTGTTCCACCGGACTATCCTTAACCAGTTCTGAAGAACCATAGTTAAGAAATAACTAATTTAGTTGACTCTAAGGATGCCTGAGCGGATTCTGCTGCTGGGTTAGGCTCATCGGCCGTCGTTTGGCTGATGCTCGGGTGGCGGCGTTAAGTGTATGAGTGTTTCCGCGGACGTGGGGATCATCGGCAGTAAGACCATGCCGAAACGGGGGCGTGGGGCAGCTCCGGGGAAGGCGGCGGAGAAGCCTCCTTTTCTGGTGCCCGTGCTGTCGGCCGCCCAGAAGCGGATCTGGAAGCTGGGACTTGCCTGCTGGTCGGTAACGTTCGGATTTTTCTGGTTCTGGTGGCTGCAGCCCGGGCACATCGAACACGTCATCCCATACATGCTGGCGACATTGACGCTCGTATGGCTGACATTCATGCCGATGTATTTTCTCTTGAACGTGCATGCGATGAAAAAGCCGTCCAGGCTTCACACGATCCCGAAGCATTCGCGTGTCGCGATGGTGGTGACCAAGGCTCCGTCAGAGCCGTTTTCCGTGGTTGCGCGAACCCTCGAGGCAATGCTGGCGCAGGACTGTCCGCATGATACCTGGCTGGCCGACGAGGACCCGTCCGAGGAAACGATTGCCTGGTGCGATGCCCATAACGTCATGATTTCGACGCGGCGCGGGCGGGAAGATTATCACCGCAAGGTGTGGCCCCGCCGGACGCGCTGCAAAGAGGGAAACCTGGCCTTCTTCTACGACCACTATGGTTATGAACGCTATCACTTCGTCGCTCAGATGGACGCGGACCACGTCCCGACACCAACCTATCTCAGGGAAATCCTGGTCGCCTTTGCCGACCCGGCGGTTGGCTATGTATCGGCGCCGAGCATATGCGACAACAATGCCGCTGAAAGCTGGTCGGCACGCGGCCGGCTGTTCCCGGAAGGGATGTTCCACGGACCTTTGCAGTCCGGCCACACGGGCGACGGAACGCCGCTCTGCATCGGCTCGCACTATGCCGTGAGAACCGCAGCGCTCAAGCAGGTCGGCGGCCTTGGCCCGGAACTGGCCGAAGATCACTCGACGTCCATGCTGTTCATTGCGGCTGGTTGGCGCGGTGTGCATGCCATAGACGCCATTGCCCATGGCGACGGCCCGCAAACCTTTGGCGATCTTGTCACGCAAGAGTTCCAGTGGTCGCGGAGCCTGATGACGATCATGCTCGAATACTCGCCCATATACCTTTCCAAGGTATCGCCACGGCTGAAATTCCAGTTCCTGTTCCGCCAGCTCTGGTATCCGCTTTTCGCCGTATTTTCGCTTCTCATGTACATCATGCCGATATACGCGCTTCTTACGGGTCAGAATTTCGCCAATGTGACGTATATTGACTTCCTTCTATACTATGCGCCGAACTCGATTTCGCTGATTGTGCTGGTGATGCTGTTGAAGTCCTTCGGGCTGTCGCGCCCACTGACCGCCAAGACGATCAGTTGGGAGGGAATGTTGTTCTCATTTTTCGCTCGTTGGCCGTGGGTGCTGGCGGGCACGCTGTCGTCGATCCGCGATTATCTGACCAAGTCGTTCGTCGATTTTCGCGTTACCCCCAAGGGCAGTGGCCCGAAAAACCTGCTGCCTGCCCGCGTTATTGTTCCCTATGTGGTGCTTGCAATGGGAGCTTCGCTGCCGGTCCTTCTTGTAGACCGCGCCTCGGACGCCGCCGGCTTCTACTGGTTCGCTGCCTTCAATGCGTTCGTCTACGGATTGCTTGTGGTCGTGATCATCACCAGGCACCTCGTGGAGAACAAAATTTCGTTGCGTTGCAATGCCGCGAAACTCGCCTTGCAGACCTCGCTCGCTGGCGTTGCGCTCTTCGTCCCGGGCGCCGCGTTCTGTGACCGCGGCCTGGAAGGCATATATGGGCTCCAGCAGGGGGCAGGCGGTATGCGCATCGTCAGCGTGGCCTACCCGGTTTCCGGAGCCGGGCGCGGCGGGAGCGGAACCCGCACATTCCATCTTGACCCCGCCTGGAATCCGCCACGCTGACGCCGACAGGCGTCCGTGCGCAAACAACTCCCCTGAACCGCATTTGCCTTGATAGCCGGCCGGCAAGCTGTAGCAGGGCCAGGCACGAGCCCAAAAGGTCAAATTTTAATAATATCCGGTCGAGTGCCGAAAGACCGCGCTCATCATATCGTTTGCATGATATTTAATAAGTCTCCCCTAATATACAGCCCATGATGTGAGTGGCGATGGGTCACTCGCGTGGTGCGGAAAGCAAATAAGAGCAATATATCTCCGCGCTCCAGCGACTTGTATTTCATGGCAGGGGATAGCGATGAACAAAATAATGGAAAGAGGGGCAAGGCTCGGCAAGAAACATGCCTGTGCATTTGCCGCGGTTGCATTGATCTCGATGATGTCCGGTTGCCAAAGCATGGATGCCACCAAGACGAGCTCGATCGGCACCAAGCCCGTGGTTCATTCGCTTGGCCAGAGGGTGCACTACGCCAAGGACAAGCGGCTGCATCTGATCAACCGCAAACCGCTCACCAAGATGACCAACGTGACGCGTACGAGGGAGGAGGCCTATGCGGCCTTCGTGCGGCCGCATAGGGTCGGCAGGCCGGCGACGGTGAAGGTCTCCTACAGTCTGGGCAATGGCGGCCCGCTCCTGGGTCATTCGCCCTGGATATGTGGTCCGAGCGGTTTCGGCCAGCGCGCCAGCTGCCGTTCGCGTTACTAAGCCATCAGACCTGAAGCGCGGCCGATTTGACTGCTGCCGGGTCTTTGCCGGGGGGCGCGAGTGGAGGGCGGGAGGTTTGCGCAGACGTTGCGCTTTGCCTCTTGCCCTCCAACCGCCATGCGTTCGTTAGGCGCGGACCTCCGTGGCATTCCGATCAGGTCACGATGCTCGGCCCGGGGCGTGCCAGCCGTCATTGTCGCCGCCCGGCGGCCGTGGCCGCGCGACATAGGCCGATGCTCCGTTCGCCTCGTGATAGACGCGTGCCAGCATTTCCGCCAGCACGCCCGACGTCACCATCTGCACCCCGGCGATGAGCAGGAAGAAGCCGGTGAACAGCATCGGGCGTGTTCCGATGTCTTCGGCGAAAAACAGCTTCAGGCAAAGCAGGTAGGCAAGGATCAGAGAACCCAGCGCGCCAAGCACGATGCCGATGCCGCCGAAGAAATGTCCCGGCCGTGTGCGATAGCGCATGAAGAAGTACATGAACACCAGATCGAGCACGACCCTGAAGGTGCGCGAAATGCCGTATTTGGACTGGCCGTGGATGCGGGCATGGTGCTTCACCACCTCCTGCGCGATGCGTCTGGGGGTCGTCACCGTGGCCAGCCATGCCGGGATGAAGCGGTGCATCTCGCCGTAGAGCTTGACGCTGCGGATGACGTTGCCGCGATAGACCTTGAGGCTGCAGCCATAATCCTTGAGGCGCACGCCGGTGACGCGCGCGATCAGCGCGTTGGCGATGCGCGAGGGCAGCCTGCGCATGAAAAACCCTTCCTGCCGGTCCTTGCGCCAGCCGACCACCAGGTCGAGATCCTCGCTCAGCAGGCGGTAGACCATACGCGGAATGTCGTAGGGATCATTTTGCAGGTCGCCATCGATCGTGGCGATGACGTCGCCGCGCGCCGCGTCGATGCCGGCCTGCATCGCGGCGGTCTGCTTGTAGTTGCGCACGAGCTCGACCGCATGCACATGCGAGCCGTAATGCGCTGCAAGGCGCCTGATCTCGCTCACCGTCGCGTCGGTGCTGCCGTCATCGACCAGCACGACCTCCCAGGGCTGGTCGTAGCGTTCCATCGCCTGGTGGATCCGTGCCAGCAGCGGCTCGACGTTTTCGGCCTCGTTGTACATGGGGACGACGATGGACAGCGTATGGTTCGGCATTACCGCGCCGTCAGGCAGTCCCGAAGCAGGGATGGGCAATACGTTCATTGGGATGGCTTCCTTGCAGGTCCGACAGCCGGATTTCCCGGCAGCGTCGATTTCGAGGGAAACAGCCAGGCGATCGCACCCGTGGCGATTGCCGAGCAGAAGATGAACAGGTGCAGCGCCAGCGCCGCCTGCAAGCCATTCTTCATCGTGATTCCGGAGGTGAGCAGCGCCGCCGCTGCTCCCGCTTCATAGGTGCCGAAGCCGGCGACGCCTTGCACCGGCAGTATGGCGGCTCCTTCGGCCCCAACGACGCCTGGAAAGGCGGTCGAAAAGGATGTCCCCAGCAGCATTGCCAACAACCATCCCTGCACAGTGAGCTTCAGGGACCAGTTCGCGATCGTCCACCACCAGCCATAGCGCGAGCGCCCGGTTGCTTCGGTGAACACATCTCGGAGCTTGCCGAGCTTCGCCACGATCTTGCCGCGGCCGGCCCAGTCATGCGGCGCACGCGCCCAGCGCGGCAGGTACCAGGCGGCGACGATCAAGACGGCCCCGCCCGCAATCCTAATCGCCGGATGCAGGCCCGGCCACACCGCCAGGGCGAGCACGCCGACGACGAAAGCGTCCTGCAGTCTGAACCACAGCAGTGAGGCGCTGGCGCGCATGATCGGTATGCCGAAGACCTGGCGCAGGAGCAGGGGAAAGGCCGTCTCGCCGCCGCGAAAGGGCACGACGTTGATCATCGCATTGTGGATCAGAATGACGCGCAGGCAGGCGCCGAAGCGGCCATGCACCTCGTCGCGGAACTCGTCGCAGACGCGCAGCGCACGCAAGACATAGGTGGCGAAGAACGCGATCGTCGCCACGGCGAAGGTGCCGGGCGTGATGCGGGCAAAGGCGTCGCCGACCATGCGCCAGCGCGAGTCGCTGGCGAGCCAGGCCAGCAGGGCCAGCGTCACAATGATCGAAATCGCTCGTTTCAACAATTCCTCCGGTCGCAACCGTCGAATTCCGCCAGCCGTAGAGATATTTGAGCTTGCTGGCCGGCTTGTCTCGCTTAGCTTGCTGCGTTGGGCAGGCGAGGGCGGGTCGGCAAGGTCGCTGACCGTCGCCGGATTTCCAACGTTTGCCTGATCCCCAGCCCATAAGCCCAACGGCCTGACCAGATCAAGGCCGGCTGATTTCATAAATCAGGAGGTTGTCCGAATCCAGCCGCTTGGTCCCGATCTTGTTGAGATAGTCGATCACCCCGTCATGATGCTCGATGAACGGCCGTTTCTGACTGTCTTCGGCATCCTTTGCCACGCCGAACCAATCCGCGCCTTGCGTGCGAAGTTCCTCAAGCTGTGCTATCGCGATGGCATCGTCCTCGACGAACCTGGACCACTCCACGTCGCCGCCACCAGGCGGAAACACCCACCCGCGCGCCCTGCTGTAATAGACTGCGACGGGATCTCCCACCTCCGGAGCGATGGCCACGACAAGATCGCCAGGTTGGGCCCTGCGCGCCAGCTCTTCGCCAAGCAACTTTCCATTCATGGCGAAGGGCGCCTTCATCGTCCGGACGAGAGGAAAAGTCGACCAGACAAGCATAGCGGCCACGATGCAAATCGACCGCAGAATTACCCCAGGAGACGGAACGGTTTTGGCTCCAAGCGTCGCCAGGACGACCGCGCCACGGCCGCAAAACATCGCAAATGGCACATGGAATATATGATAGTTCCATGGATTGGTCGTGATCTCACGTGCCGCAGCGAGATAAACAACAGAGGCCGCTGCAAGCCATATGAAAGGTATGGCCGAAAGAGCGCGTTCTTTCGATTCCGCGACTGGCTGGGGCGGCATCCAGAATCCGACCGCCATCAAAATCATGAACGGATAGCCATAAAACCACCAGACCGACGTGTTCCAAACAGATTTGAAATAGAAATCGTTGTTGAAAAACGTCCAGAATCCAGAATCCCAGATGTATCCGCTGCCCGCGACATGAAACGGCGGATAGGTTCGCCCGAGATAAATGGCCCAGCTGTAGTAGGCGCCGATGACGAACAGGCTGACCAGTCCGCTTATGAATACTTTGGCCGCATGCTTTCGCCGATTTTGCAAAAGCCAGCAAACCATCAGATAGAATATGACGCCTCCAGCAGCCAAACCCGGTGGTTTTGCAAGCACACCGAGGGAAAAGCTGGCTGTGGCGAAGGGGAGCAGCCACGCGCTGCCTCCCGTCCAGTATTTCGTGAAAAGCCAGACGCCCAAGGTTACCAGAGCCAGCATCGAGGGGTCGGGAAGAAACGAGCTGTCGATCATGATCGCCGCCGGCATCAGCGCATAGGCAAGTGCCGCGGCGTGGGCGTGCGTCTCGCCCCAGCATAACGCCGTTAGTCTGTGCAGTGAAAGCACCGTCACCAAGCCGAAAAGGGCCGCAATCATGCGGCCGAACCAGTCGTGCCAGCCAAAGAGTTGGTAGAGTATGGCGGTCAGATAGCTGACGATCTGGAACTCGCGGCCCTGATAGCTTGGCCCGGGCCCGGTCCAGCTGACCTCGGGGAAGAAGATGTTCCAGCTGCGCTGCTGGAAATTGTCGGCCATCATCGCGGTACTTGTTTCGCGCCAGCTGAAGGCATCGACCAGCGGCAAGGTTATGTTGTGGAACCTGAACAGGATCGCAATGAACAGTATCCCCAGCAAGATCGCCATGTTGGGGCTCACGGTGTTGCGAGCAGTCGTTTCCCGGACGGTCGACTGCTGCCGGTATTGCTGACCTTCGGCCTGGTTCAATTCCGGGTCGCCCGCCATTTGAAACCGCGTCCTCCCTGACGTCTGCGGATGTTGCTTTTGAGTGCGATTGTCAGAGTTGGCAGAGCATATGACACATTTCTTAATTTTGACGACAGCGGGATGCGCACATCTGGAACGGTTGTTGTCCGTCCGCTCGCAAAGGTTGACATCACCGTTCTCGCGACTGTTAAATAGTTCATACGGCTGTCAGAGCGATGATAGTGCTATCTTGGGCAAAACGGGCATGCGAACGCCAATTGTACTGACAGCTCTGAACGGATTGCCACCGCATGGTGTCGACCGTCGACGCAAACATTGTCGGTTCGCAACTTGTATGCAACTCATGTTTCTCCTGGCCCTCTGCGGCCAGACGGCGCTTTCGGGAACGGCGCACGCGGCTGCCGCCAAAGACGGCAGACCAGCGGAAACGGTCATCGCACCGGCTCCGACTGCCTACGAGCTGCAGCTTCTTTATGCCGACCGCACATGGATATGGAAAAACGGCGCGGCCTTTTTCGCGCAGGACAATCGACGTCTCCAGGCCTGGACGTCCGGGCAGGACACCGCGTCTGTCGCGGAGGGCAGATGGCTGGTGACCAAGGACGGCAAGATGTGCATGGAGCTCGCCTGGCGATCGAAAGGTTACACCGGCGAGCAGCACCGCACCTGCTACAGCCACCGCATTCAGGGCCGGAATATCGAGCAACGCAAGGATCCGGACGGGGAATGGTACGGTTTCAAGCGATCTCCCGAGAATCCTTCTGACGAATACAAGAAATTCGAAGCAGGCGACACCAAGGGCGCGCAGTTCGAAGTGACCCGCAAGCTGGTCGATGCCAAAAAGTAGGCCGCGCTTCCGGCCGCGCTGAGATGGCCTGGCTGTTCTTCCCGTGCGCCTGTCGTGGAACCCGCGAATCGCTTATAGTTGAGTGGCTCGGCAGGCGCGATCGGCGCGCCGATCGCATTTAATCGCATTCAATTGCATCACCCGGACGACAAGACGATGGCCTGCCATACGGTTTTGATGAAATTTAATAATTAGTGATATCTAATATAGCGTGTGATGTGCGAGTGGTCACTCATGCGGCGTGGAAGCGGCCCAAGTATAGTATGTCGCAATGCGCCCCTGGCTTATACTTGATAGCAAGGGACAGAGGATGAGAAATTCCGCGAGCGTATTTCGCTCAAGCAAGAATGTCGTGTCTATTGCCGCGGCTGTGGCGCTGAGCTCTATGGTTGCAGGTTGTCAAGGTATGGACGCAACTGAAACCGGTTCGGTCCTTATCAGGCCCATCGTCCACCCGGTCCGCAGTCAGCCCGCGGTCCAGCCCGTGCAGGCCAGATTTCTCGTGCGCTCGCTCCGGGCCGACCTTCCGATCCAGATGACAAGCACAATAGGGACCGAAAGTGCCTACGCCTTTGCACCGCCGCAACGGATCAAAGCCAGCACGCCGGCGCCGGTGAACATCTCGTTCAATCCGGGCGATGGCAGCACGTTCTCGGGCGGCTCGCCTTATATCTGCAGCCCTAGCGGATTTGGCCAGCGCGCGAGCTGTCACCCCCGCTATCTCTGACCCGTCGGGCGACGACCGGCGCTGCCGCCCTCACTGGCGGCAGTTTCATGGGCCTGGTCTTCAGTCCGAAAAAGGGAGCGGCCGTCCTGACAATCGTATCGATGTCTGAAAGCTCCGGCACAAAGCCAAGATGTTCGCGTGCGCTTCCCGGGTCGGCGTAGAGCTCCGCCGGATCTCCGGGGCGTCGGCTCCTGAACACTGCCGGAACCGGCCTCGACGTCATTCGGCCGACCGCCTTGACAATCTCCTTGATGGAGACGCCCCGCCCGGTGCCGAGATTGACCGCAAGGCTTCGCCCGCCACCCTCGAGATGCATGAGCGCTTTCAGGTGGGCGCGGGCCAGATCGGTGACGTGGATATAATCCCTTACGCAAGTGCCGTCCGACGTGTCGTAGTCGGTGCCGAAAACCTCGATCGCGTCGATGATGCCCGATGCGGCCATGAGCACTCTGGGAACCAGATGGGTTTCCGGCGAATGCCACTCACCGAGCTCGCCATCGGGATCGGCGCCACAAGCGTTGAAATAGCGCAGGATCGCAAATTTCATTCCGTATGCGGACGCATAGTCGCCGATGATCTGTTCGCCGATCAGCTTGGTGCGCCCATAGGGGCTGATCGGATTTTGCGAGGAGGTCTCGCGGACCGGCAACGCCTCCGGCACGCCGTAGGTCGCACAGCTGCTGGAGAAGATAATGTTTTCAATCGAACTCGCGCGTGCGGCGTCGAGCACCGCGATGGTGCCTGTCACATTGGTCGAATAATATTCGGCCGGCTCGCGAACGGACTCTCCGACATAGGCCAGCGCAGCAAAATGGATCACGGCCGTCGGCCGGTGCGTTTCCATCGCCCGCCGCAGTGCATCCCGATCCCGGATATCGCCGACGACAAGCGGCCCCCAGGCGACGGATCTCTCATTGCCGCGGCTCAGATTGTCGAAAACCACCGGCATGTAGCCGGCGGCGGCCAACTGCTTGCAGGTGTGGCTGCCGATGAAGCCGGCTCCACCCGTCACCAGGACCGCCGGCCGGCTCATGAAGCAGCAGCTCCTCTGGCGGTGTGACTTCCGTAGAGCAGGGTATCAAAATACTCGACGGTACGCGCGAGCCCCTGGCTCAAGCTGATTTTCGGCTCCCAGCCGAGATTGGCCCTGGCAAAGGAGATGTCCGGCTTGCGTTGCCTGGGATCGTCGACGGGCAGCGGCCGATGCACGATCTTCGATCGGGCGTTGGTGTAATCGACGACCAGCGTCGCCAGTTCCATGATGGTGAACTCGGCAGGGTTGCCGAGATTGACCGGGTGGGCGGGCGCGTTCGGCGCATTCATCAGCCGGATAAAGCCCTCGATCAGGTCGTCGGCATAGCAGAAGGAGCGCGTCTGCTGGCCGCTGCCATAGACGGTCAGGTCCTCGCCGCGCAGCGCCTGGACGATGAAGTTCGAAACCACACGTCCATCGTCGGGCTGCATGCGGCGACCGTAGGTGTTGAAAATGCGGGCGACACGAATATCGAGACCATAGGTTCTCGAATAATCGAAGAACAGGGTTTCGGCCGAGCGCTTGCCTTCATCGTAGCAGGAGCGCGGCCCGTGCGTGTTGACGTTGCCGAAGTAGCTCTCGGGCTGTGGATGCACGAAGGGATCGCCATAGACTTCGGACGTCGAGGCCTGGAATATCTTGGCCTTGTTCTGTCGCGCGAGTTCCAGAAGGTTCAGCGAGCCAAGCACGCTTGTCTTGAAGGTGTGGATCGGATCTGCCTGGTAGTGCGGCGGAGAGGCTGGGCAGGCGAGATTGTAGATCTCGTCGCACTGAAGGTCCGAAGGCAGTGCATCGACGATGTCGTGCTCGATGCAGCTGAAGCTCGGATTGCGCTGAAGGGCATTGAGATTGTATCTTTTGCCGGTGTGGAAATTGTCCAGCGCGACAACGTCGTATCCGTCCCGCAAAAGACGTTCGCACAGATGCGAACCTAAAAATCCCGCTCCTCCGGCGACAAGGGCGCGTCGTCGGCTTTGGCTGGCGTCCTTTTGGCTGCCGGATTCCAGTTTCAGAACCTTGACAAGCTTAGTCATGCTTTCCTCATACGCACCGAACACGCTACCGCCGGGCCGGGACAAAGCATCGCCCGGCCACGTTCCTGAGAACGTGGCAAACCTCCGCATCTGCGGAACCGCCATCACTGATGTGCGTCAATTGTTCTTGGCTTTCGCGAAGCTGGTGCGACTACACAACCTCCGTGCTGCCGCTCAGCATTCTCCGCGCCCCGAAATCGCGATCACACGCCCGGTGTCACCATCGATTGCTCGCCCAAATTGCACATCCCAACGCATCGAAAATATACCTGTGGAAATTATAGTCAACTAAATTAGCAATTCCTTAACCAAATGCGCTCGCGAATGGTTAATCATGAAAGCGGCTACGGCCTCTCGGACCGAAGCATGGCGCACAAGGCAAATCCTGTTTATGAATCAGCATATTGGCTCGATCGACGTCAATATGTTGCCGGACGCGGCAAGCTGTCCCTTGAGGTAGAATCAAAACCTGACAGCAAGAACGGCCAAGAATGAGCCGACAGCAATATTCAGCGCGGCGCGCGAAATACACGGCTTAATTTTTGAGCGCATAGGTAGAACGTTATCGGCATTGTTGAGCAGCCACGCCGCCAATCTGGTTGCGCTCGCACCCCGCACGGTCCACCTCCAGGGTGGCTGCCGCAACTGGCCATCGCCTTTTGGCCGTCGGGGCGCTATTGGCAAGGTTACGATACGCCATGGTGATGTGAATGCGCTTTCTGTTTGTCCTGATCCTGCTTGTCGGCGCCGGCGTCGGTGTCATCTATCCCTGGGCGATGAGCAATTTCTCCGGGCACGAGATCGGCACCTGGCGGGTCTATGAGCAAGGCCGTTTCAAGCCGCTGACGGTGCCGCTCTCCGGCCGCGATGCGCCGGTGCGGGTGCTGGTCGACCTGACCGCAAGAGCCGAGCGCATCGTCTCGCAGCAGCGCACCGTGCTGACGCTGACCGCCGCCAGCAATGGCCGCACGGTGCTCGCCTCGACGCTGCAGTTCAACCATTCCGACAATCCTCGCCAGGCCAGCCCGCAACTGCCCGACAAGATCTTTCGCGACGAGGCCGGCGTCATCGCGACCGTCAGCCCGGGTCCCTACGTCTTCACCGTCGGACCGGGTGATGCCGACGACATACCGATGCGGGCTGTCGATCTCATCCTGCGCTCCGGCGCAGGCGAGATCGACAGCCGTGCACGGCCGGTCGGCTTCGCGCTGATGGCGATCGGCCTGATCGGATTTTTGCTGACCTTGCGCACTCGAGGCGGTCGGCCGGAAAATCCAAACTCTCAGCCGCCACCGCCGCGCTGGGGCAGGGGCTGATGCATGTCGCCCAAAAGTGTGCAGCGGTTTTGGGACAACGACATGCATAACGGCACAAAACGATGAACTACCGCCACGCCTACCATGCCGGGAATTTCGCCGACGTCGTCAAGCATGTCGTGCTGACGCGCTTGCTCGAGTATCTGAAGCAGAAGGACAAGGCGTTTCGGGTCGTCGACACCCATGCCGGCATTGGCCGCTACGATCTGTCGTCGGCCGAAGCGCAGAAGACGGGTGAGTGGCAAGGCGGCATCGGCAGGCTGATCGATGCCCCGTTTGCCGCGCCGGTGGCAGCACTGCTCGCGCCTTATCTGGAGACAATACGGTCGCTCAACCCTGAGGGTGGCATCCAGAAATACCCGGGCTCGCCGTTGATTGCGCGCCATCTCATGCGCAAGCAGGACAGGCTGACCGCGATCGAGCTGCACCCCAAGGATGCCGCGAGGCTGAGGACGTTCTTTGCCGGCGATTTCCAGGCCCGGATCATCGAACTCGATGGCTGGCTGGCGCTCGGCGCCCATCTGCCGCCGAAGGAGAAGCGCGGCCTTGTTCTCATCGATCCGCCATTCGAGGAAGCGGGTGAGTTCGATCGCCTCGTCGACGGGCTCATAAGGGCGCACAAGCGCTGGCCAGGCGGCATCTACGCGCTCTGGTATCCGATCAAGGACCGCAAGGCGATCATCGCTTTCCGCAAGGCGCTGAAGCAATCGGGCATCCCGAAGCTGCTCGACATCGAATTCGAGATCAGGCCGGCCTCTTCGGAACCCAGCCTCGACGGCAGCGGTCTGCTGGTGGTCAATCCGCCGTTCACGCTGGAGGGCGAGCTGCGGACGCTGCTGCCGGCCCTGCACAGGCTGCTTGCGGTGGGGCGGCCGGCGCACTGGTCGTTGGAATGGCTGGCCGGCGAGCAGGCTTGAGACGGGCTCATTGACGACCCGGGACCCGCGCTCTTTTGGATCCGGACATGAACGTGCCAGAGCCATTCCGGTGCCGTGTAAATTCGGCTTTGGTCAAAAAGCAGTTTCAAACTGGGAAACCATTGTCAACGCAACCGCTTGACCGCCGCCGAGCGAATCCGCACAGTGCGCACAATCGACCTTGAGAGGCTGCCATGACTCGCTTCGCCAAATCCGCTCTTGCCGCCCTGATTTCGCTCTGCACCCCGCTTGCCGCGCCTCTCGGTATCACCCAGACCGTGCAGGCCGCCGATCTTACGGTCTATTCCGATGAAGACAGCGGGGTCTGCGGTCAGCCTTGGGTACTGAACAAGATCACCAGCCGCTTTTCCTATCAGGTGCATCACGTGCCGCATCTGCCTGATGTGCAGATCACCGATTTCCGGCGCATTCACCAGCATCGCTATCTGGCGGCCGACGATACCTGGCCGATCGGTCGCCGTTATTGCGGGGCCACCGTCAGCCTGTCCGACGGCCGCGATCGCACCATCTGGTACCTGATCGAGGAAGGCCAGGGCTTTGCCTCGATCGGCGACAATGTCGAATTCTGCGTCTCGGGCTTCGACCGCTGGATGGTCTACAACGGCCGCTGCCGCATTCTGCGCTAAACCCGGTTTCCCCTTCCAATCTCTTTCGCGCCTGTGGCTTGATCGGCTGCAGGCGTTTTTCGTGCTGCGTTGACAGCTGGCGCGATCCGTCGCATATGTATGAGACAGACCTGTCTCACCACTCGGTATGCGCCATGATACCATCGCCCGTTTCCGATAAGCGCCAGCACGTCGTTGAAACGGCCTACGTGCTGTTCAAGCGCGCCGGCTTCCATGCGACGGGTATCGACCGGATCATCGCCGAAGCCGATGTGGCCAAGATGACGATGTATCGCCACTTCCCCAGCAAGGACGAATTGATCGTCGAGGTGCTCGACTATCGCGCTATGCGTTTCGACCGCCAGCTCGACCGGCTCGCCCAGGAGGGCATTCCGCCGGAACAGAAAATCGGAAGGATCTTTGACTGGCATGCACGCTGGTTCCGCAGCGCCGATTTCCATGGCTGTCTGTTCGCTCATGCATTGGCCGAGTTCGGCGATCCCGGGCATCCGGTTTTCAAGGCCGTTGTCAGGCAGAAGAACGGCCTCAAGCGGCGCATGCGGTCTATCCTCGAAGAGATGATGCCGCGCGGCCGCGCCGAAAGCGTGGCGGCGACACTGCTTATGCTGATCGAAGGTGCGACCTTGCTGGCGCAGATGGGGCCGGCCGACGCCGCCATTCGCGACGCCCGCAAGGCGGCCATGGGCATCGTCGCTGCTTCGCGTAAGTCCCAATGAGCCCGCTGGTCATCGGGCTCGCATTGTTTGCGGCGATCCTGCACGCAACCTGGAACGCGTTCCTGCGCACGGGGGCCGACAGGTTGTGGACCGTCACCGTCATGAGCTTTTCCAGTACGGCGCTCGCCATCCCCTTAGCCTTCTTCCACGCCGTTCCGGCCGCGCCGGCCTGGTCCTACATTGTGCTCTCGGCCTGCCTGCAGGTTGGCTACAGTTTGTTTCTGGTGGCCGCCTACAGATATGGCGAGCTGGGACAGGTCTATCCGATCGTTCGCGGCAGCGTGCCGCTGCTCGTCACGCTCGGCGGTTTCTTCCTGGCCAACCAGCAGCTCACTCTGCCGCAGACCATCGGTGTCGCGCTGGTCGCGGGCGGCATCATGGGCCTTTCTCTCGGAAGGGGCAGGGCCGCCACGACATCGATACTCTATGCGCTGGCAACGGGAGCGATCATCGCCGCCTACGCGACGGTCGATGCGCTCGGCGTTCGGGCGGCAGGAAACGCCGGCGCCTATACCGCATGGGTGCTGGTGATCTACGGCGCGTTGCTGCCGGCGGCCTTCGTCGCCTGCCGTGGCCGGCTCACAGTCGACCTGGGTGCGCCGGAAACCTGGAAGGCGCTGGGCGGCGGCCTGTTTGCACTTCTGGCCTACGGTGTCGTGGTCGCGGCCTTCGCGCTCGGACCGGCCGGTCCGATCACCGCGATCCGCGAAACCAGCGTCGTCTTCGCGGCCTTCATCGGACGTCTGTTCCTCGGCGAGGTGCTGACGCCGCGGCGGGTCGGCGCCTGCGCCATCGTCGCGCTCGGCGCCATCTGCCTCGGCTATCAGCCGTGACGGAAATGCGCATCGCGCAGTTTCTCGATTTTCCTGATGGCGCCGACAGGTAAACCGGCTAGTCTGGACTCCCGAGAGCGGCATTACCCTCGGGAGTTTTCATGGATCTCGCGACCTCGCTTGCCTTTGCGGCCGCCTTCTTCGTGTTCGCTGCCAGCCCGGGTCCGGACAACATGACGATCGTCGCGCGCACAATCTCCAATGGCGCCGCGTCGGGCATCGCCTACGGTGCCGGCACCGTGGTCGGCATCCTCATCTTCCTGATCCTCGCCGCCTTCGGCCTGTCGATCGTCGCCGCCAAGATGGCGATCGTCATGACGGTGCTTCGCTATGGTGGAGCGGCCTATCTGGTCTGGACGGGCATCAGGCTGTGGATGGCGGCGCCCGTCATTCCCGAACTGCAGCCCATCTCAGGACGGCGAGGGCTGTTGATGATTTTTGCCACCGGCATCGCGCTCAATCTTGGCAATCCGAAAATGCCGTTGTTCTACATTGCGCTGTTGCCTAGCGTCGTCGGCGCATCGCTCGACGCAGGTCATCTCGGTGTGCTGATGATGGTGATCGTGGCCGTCGAGGTCGTGGTGATCGGCGGTCATGTCGTCCTCGCCGGTCGCGCCCGCAGCCTGTTGCGCACACCAAGGATCGTACGCCGGGTGAACCGCGCGGCGGGCGGTGTGATGATCGGCGCCGGCGTTGCCGTTGTTGCCGCGCGCTGAGCGGATTGCCCAGTCATCACGCTATTTCCTGCGCGCCGCCGCCTCGGCCTGATCGAGGATCTTGCGCAGGAATGCGGCATGGCCGCGGAACGCGCGCCGTCCGCTCGTCGTCGCCCTGACGCGCGTCTGCGGCCGGCGGCCGACGAACAGCTTTTCGATGTCGACATAACCAGCCCTGGCCAGCGTATCGAGATGCGCACCGAGATTGCCGTCGGTGACGTCCACGATGGCTTTCAGCCCGGTGAAATCCAGCGTTTGCCGCCTTTCCAGCATGCTCAGCGCCGCCATGATCCTGAGCCGAGTGCTCTGGTGGATGATTTCGTCGGCACTCATCGATTGGCTCCGGCGCAGCCAAGCCGGAGGCCGCCGACAACCATGCTGCCGCCGTGGCGGACCGTCTTGGCAATCTCGAACGGCGACAGCGCCGCTTGCTCCTGTGCGATCGACATTGAAATGCTCCAGCATGCTGTACAGAATACTCTGCCATGTAGAGTTATCTGTCAATTCACGAGCAGGCCGGTCTGCGTTCGTGCTTGACAAGACCATGCACCGATCGGCTGTCGCATTGCAGTATAGATCGTCCGCCTGCACGAGATGATCGCACCGATGAGGCAGCGGTCATGATATCGGCGGCCGACGATCGACACGCAAAGCTGCTCGCTGATCTTCGGAGCTTCACGAGAGGAGCGCTTCCGCGGACTGTGGAGAATGTCGGCGACACATTCTAGCCAATGGTCGAAGATCAGAAGTGAATTTCTGCGACGATCAGCACGACCATGTGCCGATCGTAACCGAAATTTAAGCTGCGAAAATCAGTCTATTGCTTCGCTGGCTAGCAAGCCGCGAGTCAGATATGCATGAGCGCGCCGGGTCATTACGGCCGTCGGCACAAAGGAAGGGGCATCGCATGGCTAAGCAGTCATCCAAAGCGCCGGCGTCCAAGGCACCGGCAAAGAAAGCACCCGCAAAAGCAGCGACGGCAAAGGTCGCAGCTGCAGTGAAGAAAGCAGCACCTGCTGCCAAGCCGAAGGCCGCGGCGGCCAAGGCAAAAGCAGCACCGGCCAAGAAGCCGGCAGCGAAAGCTGCTGCGAAACCGGCAGTGAAGAAGGCGGCACCCGCCAAGGCAGCGGCAAAGCCGGCTGCCAAGGCGGCACCGGCCAAGAAGCCTGCAGCGAAAGCCGCGGCGAAACCCGCAGCGAAGAAGGCAGCACCTGCCAAGAAACCGGCTGCCAAGGCTGCACCAGCCAAGAAGCCGGCTGCCAAGGCTGCTCCGGTAAAGAAGGCTGCGGCAGCGAAATCTTCAGCGCCGGTGAAGAAAGCGGCACCTGCGGCCAAGCCGAAGGCAGCGCCCGCGAAGGCCGGCAAGAAGTAGTCGCGCTTCCCTCGCCGGGGGCGGTGCCGAAACAGTCAAGGGCGGGTGCCTCACAGGGCGCCCCGCTCGTTGTTTAGGCAGTCGGAAGGCGAGAACAGAGGCGGACGGAGGATATCTTTTCGCAGCTCCCAGGACTTCGCCATAGGGCGGAGTCCGGTGGGGCTTTTTTCGTGTCATTCATGCGGGTGATGAACATCGGCGCGAGGCTCTTCGGTCTTGCCAGTCGGCTGGCGGCTTCGCGCGATCCCGGCAACCCGGCGGCCATGGTGACGAAGCACCGTCTTCATGGAGCGCTCGCTAAACGGCCCTGTCCGATGCGTCGCTCTGGCGGCTGGGTTTTCCGCTTCTGGCCATTGCCCGATCGCGCCCGATCGGTCAACACTGCCGGCCTGCAAAACAGGAAACGGATCATGCCCAGACTGCTCTATGCGTCGTCTTCTCCCTACAGTTCCAAGGTACGAATGGCGGCAGCCTATGCCGGCATCGCTGTCGATCTGGTGCCGATCAAGACCGAGGAGAAGCCGGCCGACTTGATGATCGCCAACCCGCTCGGCAAGATTCCGGTTCTGGTGCTCGACGACGGTCGCTCCATCCATGACAGTCGCGCCATCACCCAGCATCTCAACCGTTTGTCGAAGAGCGCGCTTTTTCCACGCAATCCCGACAAGCGGCTCGAGGCGGAAGTGCTGGAGGCATTGGCCGACGGCATTTGCGACTGTGCGCTGTCGATGGTCTATGAACGGCGCACGCGGCCTGAGGAGATGGTCTATCAGCCCTGGCTCGATCGCCAGTGGGCGAAGATCACGGCGGCACTCGACCTGCTCAACGCCAACCCGCCGAAGCTGCCGAAAAAGATCACCGCCGGCCAGATGGCGCTGCGCGCCTGCCTTGGCTATCTCGCGCTGCGCTTTGCCGGGAAATGGGAGAAGGGTCGCGCCCGGCTGACGCGGTGGGCGGCACGCTTCGACGAGAAGTTTCCAGAACTGAAGCCCTGCATTCCCGGTTGACCGCCCATTACCCGAATAGATTTACCCGGAAATCACGCGAGCATAAAAAAAGCCGGGCGCGAGGCCCGGCTTTTTCGTGTCGTGGCTTGAACGACTTAGAACTTCATACCGACGCCGAAGGTGACGCGGTTGTCGGTGGCCTTGACCTTGCCGATGCCATCGAAGCTCTTGCTGCCGAAGTCGGTGTAACGATACTCGACACGACCGAAGACATTGTCGGTCAGCTTGATGTCGGTGCCGAGACCGGCGGTCCAGCCGAGCAACGTGGCGCGGTCCGAACCGTATACGTCGTCTTCGACCTTCAGGCTTCTTCCGGCGAGACCGCCGGTGCCATAGAGCAGGATTTCCGGGGTCACGGCATAGCCGAGACGGGCTCGCAACGAACCCTCGAAGCCGGCCTTGGAATTGACGCCAGAATCGTCGCCCTTGACGCCGTTGTAGCCGAGTTCGGCTTCAGCGCCGTAGACGAAGTTCTCTTGCTGCCACTGATAGCCGCCGAAGACGCTGCCGACGAAGCCCTTGGTGCCGACGTCAACATTGTCAACACCCAGATCCTTTTCCTTGGTATGGCCGCTGAAGCCATAGCCGACGTTGAGACCGGCGTAGGGGCCGGCCCACGAAGCGACGGGAAGTTCAGCGATCGGCGCAGGTGCCGGCGGCTCTTCCGAAACCACGTCAGCAGCATAGGCAGTTCCGCTGAGGGCGAAGAGCCCGAGCGCAACGGCCAGCGGCCGTGCGAATTTGAGATTGGCTTGCAATGTTCTTTACTCCTTAAGCCACAGGACACAGGCTTGTTTCTCACGATCGCCATCGACCCGTCCGGGGGGTGAAACGGATCTGGCGTTCGTCGGTTCCAAATGTCGTGTCAAAATGCGGCTGAAGCGAACCTGAACTTGGGTCATTCCCCGGCGCAAATGAGGCAGAACCTTGACGTTGCATCTTCGCAACAGCGAAATGGCAGGAACCATCCGGTGCTGCGCTGCACATCGCTTGGTGCAAGGACTCCAGCACCCTATATTGCGGTCGGGCACGCCTGAGTCCAGGGCGGGCCAAGATGCCCAAACGGCCGTTTCGCCACAATGCTGCCCAAGGTGCGAACACCATTTAACGCATGCCGGGCCATATTTCGCCGGCACTGCTTTTCGGGCCGAAATTGAGGATTGACACCATATGAGCAAAGCCACTGTCACGGCGCTGGTGACGGGGGGGGCCAGGCGGATCGGCAGGGCGATCGTCGAGGATCTCGCCGCGCACGGTTTTGCCGTCGCCATCCATTGCAACCGCTCGCGCAGCGAGGCCGATGCGTTGGCTGCCGAAATCATCGCCGGAGGTGGCCGCGCCGCGGTGGTCGCCGCCGACCTGACCGATATGGACGCCATCGATGACCTTATCGGCGAGGCGCAAGCAGCGCTAGGGCCGCTCTCGCTGCTGGTCAACAACGCGTCGCTGTTCGAGGACGATTCGGTTCTGGATTTCGACTGGCGGGCCTGGGACCGGCACTTTGCCGTCCATGTGAAAGCGCCCGCGCTCCTGGCGCAGAATTTCGCCCGGGCACTACCGGCAGGGCAGGAGGGCCTGATCGTCAACATGATAGACCAGCGCGTCTGGCGGCCGACGCCGCGCTACTTCTCCTATGCACTGTCCAAATCGACGCTGTGGACAGCCACCCAGATGATGGCGCAAGCGCTCGGTCCCCGCGTCCGCGTCAATGCCATCGGCCCGGGGCCGACATTGAAGAACGCGCGTCAGGACGACAGCGATTTTGCAGCCCAAGTCGATGGCTTGATCCTCAAGCGCGGCCCGGAATTGCCGGAATTCGGCGCCACTATCCGCTATCTCTGGGAAGCGCGCTCGGTCACCGGCCAGATGATCGCGCTTGATGGCGGCCAGCATCTTGCGTGGCAGACGCCCGATGTGACAGGCATGACGGAATGAGTCCTATAGACCACAAAAGCAAGCCGCGCGGCGGTACCGACGATCTGCCTCCCGATATCGACCTCGAGGACGAGGCGGTCGAGGAGATGGTTGAAACCGTCGGTCCCGATGTCGCCTTCACCGCCATCGACTGGACGCCGCATGCCGGCGACGCGGAAGGGATGATCGGCGCCGAGGTGATCCAGACGCTGGTCAAGCGGCTGCCCAACGCGCCCGGCGTCTACCGCATGATGAACGCTGCCGGCGATGTGCTCTATGTCGGCAAGGCACGCAGCCTGAAGAAGCGCGTCACCAACTACGCGCAAGGCCGTTTCCACACCACCCGCATCGGCCGCATGGTGCGCGAGACGTCGACGATGGAGTTCGTCGTCACCCGCACCGAGATCGAAGCGCTGCTGCTCGAAGCCAATCTTATCAAGCGCTTGCGGCCGCGATTCAACGTCCTGATGCGCGACGACAAGTCGTTTCCCTATATCCTCTTGACCGGCGACCATGTCTCGCCCGGCATCTACAAGCATCGCGGCGCGCGCTCGCGCAAAGGCGATTATTTCGGTCCCTTTGCTTCGGCCGGTGCCGTTGGCCGCACCATCAACTCGCTGCAGCGCGCCTTTCTGCTGCGCAGTTGCACCAACTCGTTCTACGAGAACCGCACGCGGCCATGCCTGCTTTATCAGATCAAGCGCTGCGCCGGCCCCTGCACCGGCGAGGTCTCGCACCAGGACTATGCCGAGCTGGTCAATGAGGCGAAGGACTTCTTGTCCGGCCGCAGCCAGAAGGTGAAGACGGAAATCTCGGCCGCCATGCAGCAGGCGTCGGAAGCTCTCGATTTCGAGCGCGCCGCGATCTATCGCGACCGGTTGGCGGCCCTGTCGCATGTGCAGAGCCACCAGGGCATCAATCCGGCGACCGTCGACGAAGCCGATGTCTTCGCCATCCATCAGGAAGGCGGCCAGGTCTGCATCCAGGTGTTCTTCTTCCGCACCGGCCAGAACTGGGGCAACCGCGCCTATTTCCCCAAGGCCGATCCGGCGTTGGAAGCAGCCGAGGTGCTGGGCTCGTTCCTGGCGCAGTTCTATGACGACAAGCCGACGCCGCGGAACATTCTTCTGTCGCATGGCGTCGAGGATCAGGAATTGCTGGCCGAGGCGCTCTCCACCCGCGCCGGCCGCAAGGTCGCAATCTCCGTGCCACAGCGCGGCGAGAAGAAGGACCTGACCGACAACGCTTTGCAGAATGCCCGCGAAGCGCTCGGACGCCGGCTGGCTGAAACCTCCACCCAGGGACGCCTGCTTGCCGGTTTCGCCGAGACATTCGGCCTGCCGAAGCCGCCAGTGCGCATCGAGGTCTACGACAATTCGCACATCATGGGCACCAATGCCGTCGGCGCCATGGTCGTTGCCGGACCGGAGGGGTTCGTGAAGAACCAGTACCGGAAATTCAACATCCGCTCGACCGAGATCACGCCTGGCGACGATTTCGGCATGATGCGCGAGGTGATGGAACGGCGGTTTTCGCGGTTGCTCAAGGAGCATGGCGATGTCCCGGCTGGGGATGCAGCCGACGGTTCGGCAGACGATATGGAGGACGATATCTCCGGCAGCTTCCCGGCCTGGCCCGATGTCATCCTGATCGACGGTGGCCAGGGCCAGATGACCGCGGTGCGCAAGATCCTCGCCGATCTCGGCATCGAGGACCGCGTGGTTGCCATCGGCATCGCCAAGGGCCAGGACCGCGATGCCGGCCGCGAGCGGTTCTTCGTCAAAGGCAGGGACTCGTTTTCCCTACCGGTCCGCGACCCCGTGCTCTATTTCGTCCAGCGGCTGCGCGATGAGGTTCACCGTTTCGCGATCGGCTCGCATCGGGCTCGCCGCAAGAAGGAAATGGTCAAGAGCCCACTTGATGAGATCAGCGGCATCGGTCCCGGCCGCAAGCGGGCATTGCTGCTGGCATTCGGCACCGCCAAGGCGGTCAGCCGCGCGGCCATCGAGGATCTGCGGAAAGTCGACGGGATTTCCGAGCAGGTGGCGAAACTGGTCTACAATCACTTCCACGAGAGTTGAAAAATCTGGCACTTTCATCTGGCCTGTCGAATCTGGCCTGTTGACCCCCCACATTCGCTTCTGATTTGAGTAGGCAGGCAGAAAGAGTTTCCCGGATATGGCCAAGCGCGCGTTCAACCTGCCCAACATGCTCACCTACGCCCGCATCGTCGCGGTGCCGATGGTGGTGCTGTGCTTTTTTCTCGAAGGACATCTGAAGTCGAGCGACTTTGCCCGCTGGTCGGCGCTGATCATCTTCCTGCTCGCCTCGATCACCGATTATCTGGATGGCTATCTGGCGCGCGCCTGGCAACAGACCTCCAACATCGGCAAGATGCTCGACCCGATCGCTGACAAGCTGCTGGTCGCCACCTGCCTGCTGCTGCTGGCTGCGGACACCGATCGCCATGCGGGCATTGCCGGCTGGTCGTTGTGGGCGGCGATCATCATCCTGTGCCGCGAAATCCTCGTCTCGGGCCTGCGCGAATATCTGGCGGCGCTGAAAGTCTCGGTGCCGGTGACGCAGCTGGCAAAATGGAAGACCGCCATCCAGATGGTCGCCATAGCGTTCCTCTTGGCCGGACCAGCCGGCGACAAGATCTTTCCGCTGACCACCCAGACCGGGCTGGTGCTGCTGTGGATCGCGGCGTTGGTCACGCTCTACACCGGCTACGACTATTTCCGCGCCGGCCTCAAGCACATCATGGACGAGTGAGATGACGACCCGGCTCATCTATTTTGCCTGGGTGCGCGAGCGCATCGGCATGCCCGAGGAAGACGTCGACTTGCCGGCTGGCATCGAGACGGTCGCCGATCTCCTGCGCTGGCTGAAATCGCGCGGCGAGGGCTACGAGCACGCGCTGCAATATCCTGACGTCATCCGTGTCGCCATCAACCAGGAGCATGTCGAGCACCGCGAGAAGATCGCGGGCGCCCGCGAAATCGCGCTGTTCCCGCCGATGACCGGGGGCTGACATGACCGGCGCGGTCTTACCTGTCGTGCGCATTCAGCGCCAAGATTTTGACGTCGCGGCCGAGATCGCCAGACTGACGCTAGGCCGCGCCGATATCGGCGCCGTGGTGAGCTTCTCAGGCCTTTGCCGCGACGAGCAGGGCGCGCTCTCAGCGCTCGAGCTCGAACACTATCCCGGTATGGCCGAAGCAGAAATCGCCCGCATCGCTGCTGAAGCGGTCGAGCGTTGGCCGTTGCAGGGGCTCACCGCCATCCACCGCCACGGGAAGATCGCGCCCGGCGAGAACATCGTGCTGGTGGTGGCAGCCTCCGCGCACCGCCATGCGGCGTTCGAGGCGGCGAATTTTCTCATGGACTATCTCAAATCGCGCGCGCCCTTCTGGAAGAAGGAGCATCGGGCTGACGGTTCGGAGGGAGGCTGGGTCGAGGCCAAGGAAGCCGATGCAACGGCCGCGCAACGCTGGAAAGCGTCCGAATAAGATCGCCGCAGCCATGCATTGACCGCAATCCTTTGGCCAATTGGCGGAATTGGTCGGCCTGGGCATTGGCAACCCGGGGCATTGGCAGCCCAGGGCATTGGCAGCCCGGGGTGAGGGAGATGGTCATGCTGGACAGGATCGCGGAGTTCTTCATCTTCGGTTTCGTGCCTCTGGTCGTCGGCATATTGGCCGTTCCTGAGCAGTCTGTTGCCGCCGAAAAGGCAGTGAGAGGCGAAGTGATCTATCGCGAGCGCATTGCCTTGCCGCCCAGTGCCGTGCTCTCCGTGCAACTTGCCGATGTGTCGCTGGCCGATGCGCCGGCCACCATTATCGGCGAGCAGAAAGTGAAGCCGACCGGCCAGGTGCCGATCAGCTTCGAGATCAAATTCGACCCTTCCGTCATCCGGTCGCAGATGACTTACGCGTTGCAAGCCCGCATCACCGTCGACGACAAGCTCCTGTTCATCTCCGATATGCGCCATCAGGTCGATCCGCTGACCGACGTGCCGCAGACCATCATGCTGAAGATGGTCGCCCCGAACGCCGAGCCGACGGTTTCGGTCTTCGACCAGCTCTGGCTGGTCGACTATGTCGACGGCATCGGCGTCATCGCTGCCCCGCAAGCGACATTCAGGGTCAGCGAGGCCGGCAAGGCGGGCGGCAGCGGCCCCTGCAACACCTATTTCGCCACCGCCAAGGTCAATGGGCAAACGATCGTGATCGGAGACATCGGTTCGACCTACAAGGCCTGTGCGCCAGAGGTGATGGCCGAGGAAAAGGCGCTGTTCGATGCGCTGGCCAAGGCGGCGTCTTACCGTGTCGAGGCCGGCAAGCTCATCATATCAGGCAAGGATGGCCGCGAGATCCTGCGCTTTAGCGCGGCGAGCTGACCCCCAACGAAAAAGGCCGGCGAAACGCCGGCCTTCTTTTTACGGAATCCAAGGTCTGGATCGTCGGCTCAGCCGACGATCTCGGTGTCCGAGAACCAGTACTTGATCTCTTCTGCCGCGGTCTCCGGTGCGTCGGAGCCGTGCACGGAGTTTTCGCCGATCGACAGCGCATGAACCTTGCGGATGGTGCCTTCGGCGGCGTTGGCCGGGTTCGTGGCGCCCATCACTTCGCGGTTCCTGGCAATGGCGTTCTCGCCTTCCAGCACCTGGACGACGGTCGGTGCCGACGACATGAATTCAACCAATTCGCCGAAGAAAGGACGGTCCTTGTGGACAGCATAGAAGCCTTCCGCTTCGCGGCGGCTCATCCAGACCCGGCGCGAGGCGATGACACGCAGGCCTGCCTCTTCCAGCATCCTGGTGATGGCGCCGGTGAGATTGCGCCGGGTTGCGTCCGGCTTGATCATGGAAAATGTGCGTTCGAGCGCCATGGGTCGTCCTTGTCTGAGAATGGAATTGAGAGTGGCGGGCTCTATACAAGCCGCCCGGCCCATTGCCAAGGGCCCCCGATCAGACGGCTGCACAGCAACGCTTTGCTTGCTATAGTCGCGTGTCGGCGCCGCGCTGAGGTCGGGCCGTATGGAGACAACATGACCATGACAGACGATCGTCAGGAACGCATTCGCAACCGTGCGCACCAGATCTGGCTGCAAGAGGGCCAGCCGGCTGGACATCACGAGCGCCATTGGCATCAGGCGGCGGCGGATGTCGACCAGGAGGACGCCACGGACAAGTCGGCAGCCAAAAAGCCAACCAAGAAGGCAGCTGGCGCCGCCAAGCCAAAAGCCGCCCCCAAGGAGGCAAAGGCTGCCACGAAGGCCGGCAAGCCAAAGAAGGCGGCCAAGTAAGTTACTGCTTTACGGCGTCAAGCCGCGGCGGCGACCTTTCGTCCCAGCCCGCCATGCAGGTCGAGGCAGCGGGTGAACCACTGCGCCACCACGTCGCCGTCGTCGAGCAATTGGTAGGGCGAGGCTATGCGCGCCCATTGCAAGGCGCCGAAGACGATATAGTCGCCAAACAGCGGCGCCGAGCCGCCGATGAACGGCTGATAGAAAAGCATCGAGCGCAATGGCTCCAGCGAGGCTCTGAAAGTGCCGAGCCCGGCTTCCCTGGCGGCCTTCACCTCCTCCAGCCTCTTGCCAAGACGCTGCTCCCGGCTCTGGCGGAAATAGACGGCGTTTTCCGCGTCCTGCATGGCATGAAGGTCCATGATGGCCGCGGTGGTCACGTAGGGATGAATGGTCACTTGCGACCAGCGTTCGATGAAGCGCGCCATCGCCTCGCCGCCTTCACCGCCAAACAGCGTCGGCCGGTCCGGATAGGCTTCATCGAGATAGAGCGCGATCGCGAAAGAATCCGCGAGGACTGTCTCGCCGTCGCGGATCACCGGAACGGTTTTCGAAACGCCGCCCTCGACAGCGGGCACCTCGAGAAAGCGCGTCGGTACGGTTGATATGTCGAGCCCCTTGTGGGCAAGCGCCATCGCCACCTTCCAGCAATGCGGGCTGAACGGACGTGTGCTGTCGCGTCCGACGAGATCATAAAGCAGAATGGTCATTGGCGGCGGCTCCCGTGCGGGTTAGGTAGGCCCCGCATCGACGCGAGCCGAGGGAAGCCATGAGACAGCATTTCATGATGTTTGCGGCCTATAATCAATGGGCCAACGGTCGCATCTATGATGCCGCCGCCGAACTCGATGATGAGGAATTCAACCGCGATGTCGGCGCCTTCTTCGGCTCGATGATGGGCACGCTCAACCACCTTTTGACTGCCGACCGCATCTGGATGAAGCGCTTCACCGGGGAGGGCGACGCGCCGACGACACTGGACGCTATCCTGCATCGGGGGTTGACCGGCCTGCGGGCGGCGCGTGAAGCCGAGGACAGGCGGATCATCGATTGGGTCGGCGGCCTCAATGACAAGGCGTTGACGGGCCGGTTCACCTACATGACCGTCTCGGACATGCGCACCGTCTCGCAAAGGCTGGCGCCGGCGCTGGACCATGTCTTCAACCACCAGACCCACCATCGCGGCCAGGCGCATACGATCTTGACCATCCTGGGACGGCCAAGCCTGGGGTTGGACCTGATGCTTTTCCAGCGGACCGAGGAGGGCAGGGCTTTCGCCTGATCGGTGGCGTTGGCGTAGCCAGTCCGAAGGTTGTGCCGACCATCGCTGCATTTTGTGCTGCAGCATCGTCTTTGCATCAGTAGGCACCGGATGGATTCAGGCAGCCGTCGAAGCCTCGCCCCTGATTTCGTTGTCCAACTGGGACTGGGTCAGGGCGGCTTCCGCCATTACCCACTGCTTGAACAACTGGACCTTGCGTGCGGCAAGGCCTTTCAGCGGAGAGACAAAATACCAGCCAGCCGTGTTCGGATGATGGACGGCGAAGGGAGCCACCAGCCTTTCGGCGCGGATGTCGCTGGCCATATAGGCACGGTTGGCCACCGCAAAGCCCATCCCGGAATTGGCTGCCTCGTAGGACATCATGCACGAGTCGAAATAGATGCTCTTGGTCTCGCTGAGCACGAAGCTGGCGCCGGCGAAACCAAGCCAGGACTGCCAATTCTGGGTGCAGGTGTCGGAATGCAGCAGGGTGAAGTGCTTGAGGTCGTCCGGTGTCACCTTCGACAGCCGCTTGTCGCCGAGGACTTCGTGGAACAGCTTGCGGCTGCACACCGGTGTCAGGTCTTCGCGAAACAGCAGATCGGACTGCAGCCCGTGAAAGTGACCGTCGCCATAACGGATTTCGAGATCGAATTCCGAGGCCGTGAACTCATGCGTCGCGTACGAAGTCGAGACCCGCATCACGATATCGGGATATTGCTGCTGGAACAGCGGCAGGCGCGGAAACAGCCAGCGTGCCGCAAAGGTCGGCAGCACCGATATTTTTAGCACATGCTCCTGCGATTGTCCGGTCGCTTCCATGCTGGCGGCCACGATTCGCTCCAGCGCCTCGCGAACGCGCGAGACATAGGTCTCGCCCTCCGGCGTCAACGACACCGCATTGCCGCCGCGCTGGAAAATCTTGAAACGAAGCTGATCCTCCAGGCTTTTCACGCGCTGGCTGACCGCTGAAGCGGTAATAAACTGTTCTTCACCGGCGCGCGTGAAATTACCGTGCCTTGCAGCACTTTCCACGATTTTCAGCGAATTGAGGTTGACCTGACTGAGCAGACGCACGGTTTCGACCTTAAGCTTGGCTTACACTAGCACCAGCATTCCTAATTTTACAGGGGTGGGTGAATTAATCGACTGTTTACCAAGTGTTGCCCCCATCCTGGAGAAGTACAATGAACGCCCATACCATTCCCGAACTGCGTTATGCGATGAGCCGCGAAGCCATTATCGGCCATGAAACCGCCTGGAAAGTGTCGAGTTTCGGTGTCGCGCAATATCTGCACGGCTATGACCCGGCACTGCTTGCCGCGATCGAGGAGGCTGCCCTGAAGCTCAAGGCCAGCCATGCCGTGCACAAGCACCTCGATCTGACCTTCATCACCGGGGCCGACCGTTTCATCCCCGAGATCAGGGAATTGCTGCATGACAAGCTGCGCCTGGAGCGGCTGTCCGACATGATGGGCACCAAGCTGGAGCCCTATCCGCTGTCGATCGTCGGCTCGACGGTCACCTTCATGAATCCCAGGGACGGCGCCGTGGAGTGGCATTGCGATGGCGTTCCGGTCACCGAGCTCATTCCGCTGTCGATCAGCAATCCGCTGGTCGGCGGCCACCTCGAAATCTATTGCGACGACTCCGAAACCGGCCGCGCCATTCTCGAATCCGGCCGCGAGATCCCGCGCAACAGTGTCATGCGCATCGATCACAAGATGAACTACGCGACGCTCGGCCAGTTCCTGGGCGTCCTGCATCGCACCGCGCCGATCCGGTTCGGCGAGCGCGTCACGCTGGTGCTCAACCAGCGCTCGGTGGCCAAACCCTATGTCGACGACAACAGAATGTTCTATCTCGCCGCCGACAATGACCACGACCGTGAGTGGGTCAGCGAACTGGCCGAAGATGTCTGGACCAACCAGCTCCCGGCCTACCGTCGGTTCGAGGCGGAGCATCCCGTGCCCGCCGCCGTCGATGCTCCGGTTCCGGGCGGAGCCAGGGAATCATGGTAGTGAACCATGATCCCGAAAAGTCGGAACCGGTTTTCGGACAGGATCATGGTCGAACAGCAAAATAGAATCCCATGCCGATTGTTTCGGCAGGGATCCGGCTCGATATCCGCGTTGGTCTTCGCTGCCGGTGCGGTGGCGTTGTGGTCCACCAATGCCCTGGTCGGCAAATCCCTGCTGGCCGGCCACCCGGTGTCGCAGGTCCAGTTCCTGCAATTTGCAGGCGCTGCACTCGTCTTCGCCGCCATCCGATTGATGAGCCGGAAAAGAGTAGCACCGGTCACGGCCGGGGCGGCGTTCATCTCTCTCGCGGTCGGCTTCATCGGTCTGGTCGGCACCATGGTGCTGCAATACATCGCCTTCGCTTCGATGCCGGTGATCGAGGCCAATCTGGTCGCCTACACCTGGCCGTTGATGGTCGCGGCGGCAGTCATTGCCTTGGAAAATCCGCGGCGTCCGGCACTGTTGGGTCTCGCCGCGGTGGTAGGCTTCATCGGCGTCGCACTGGTGATTTCGGGAGGGCGCAACCAATCCTGGTTCGAGGGCGATCTGGTCGGATATCTCGCCGCATTCGGGTCGGCGCTGTGCATGGCCTTATATTCGATCATGGTGGGACGGGTCGCCACCCCAGCCGATCGCCTGTTGCTGCCCTCATCGTTGATCGGCGTCGCTTTGACGTTTCTGTGGTGCGCTCGCGACGGTTTCACCTGGCCCATCGGCGCGGACCTGGCTCTCGGCCTTTATCTCGGCGCCGGTCCGATGGGCTTGGGCTACTATTTCTGGTCGCGCGCCTTGAAGCTTGAAGGCAGCGGCAGGGTCGCGGTGGTCGCCTATCTCACGCCGATCGCCTCGACCCTGCTTTTGACCTTGTCCGGCGAACGGCTGACGGTGACGGCCATTGTCGGAGCCATCCTCGTCATCGGCAGTTGTGTCGCGGTCGGTGTGGAACGTTCGGAGGCCGAAAACCATGTTTGACGAGAATGAGCGTCTGGCCATTCAGGAAGCGCATTGGCTGATCGACGAATTCGGCGTCGAGGCACCGCTTTACGCCGCGATGAGGGCCGAAAAGGCGATAGAACAAAAGGATTTCGCGCGCTGCGCCCGCTGGAAGCGTATTCTGGAGATATTGGACGAAAGTCCTGCCGCTAAGTCTGCTGGTTCCAAGTATTAGATTTTCTAATTTGCACGGCGTCGATTTCGCATGAATGCTATTTTGGCCGATTCTTCATTCTTTTATGAGACTTGGCGGTCCGTTGGGGGACGCGGTTAAAGAGATACATCGACACAAGTCTTCGCTGGGGTGGAGGATTTTGTCGCAAATAAGGTGAAAGAATTGTCAAATATCGATGATAAGACCGTTATCGAGCTGACGGCCGATATTGTCTCGGCCTATGTAGGCAACAATCCCCTTCCGGCTTCCGGCCTGCCTGAGTTGATTGCCAGCGTCAGTGCTTCGGTTCGCAAGCTCGCTGGTGCAGTTGTCGCGGAAACTCCAAACCTGGTTCCGGCAGTCAATCCGAAGAAGTCGGTGTTTCCCGACTACATCATCTGCCTTGAGGACGGAAAGAAGTTCAAGTCGCTCAAGCGGCATCTGCGGACCGACTACGGCCTGAGCCCGGACGACTATCGGGCCAAATGGGGCTTGCCGCCGGACTATCCGATGGTTGCGCCGAACTACTCGGCGACGCGATCGGCGCTGGCAAAGTCGACGGGACTGGGCCGCAAGCCGGCAGCAGCGCCGGCCGCTGTCGCCAAGGCAACGAAGCGCAAGGCGACTGCCTGAGAGCAGGCAAGCCACTGTTCGGCTGCTTTGACGGCGCCCTCGCGGGCGTCGTTTCGAGGCCTTGTGCGGCCAACTGGCCCGCAAGGCCTTGCGAAGCGTTGATGTCCGGTGCAAAAGCGCGGCCATGCTGATCATCAACGACCTATCGCTCCGCATGGCCGGACGCCTGCTTCTCGACCATGCCTCGCTGACCTTGCCAGCCGGCACCAAAGCCGGCCTCGTCGGCCGCAACGGTACCGGCAAGACGACGCTGTTCAAGGCCATTACCGGCGATTTCCCGTCCGAGACAGGCTCGATCAGCCTGCCGAAGAGCACCCGCATCGGCCAGGTGGCGCAGGAAGCGCCAGGCACCGAGGATGCGCTGATCGAGATCGTGCTCAAGGCCGATCTCGAACGCACGGCGTTGCTCGAAGAGGAAAAGACGGCGACCGATCCGCACCGCATCGCCGACATCCATATGCGGCTGGCCGACATCGACGCGCACTCAGCCGAATCCCGCGCCGCCACCATTCTCGCCGGCCTCGGCTTCGATGACGCTGCGCAACGGCGTCCGGCCTCCTCCTTTTCCGGCGGCTGGCGCATGCGCGTGGCGCTCGCCGCGGTGCTGTTTGCCGAGCCCGATCTGCTGCTGCTCGACGAGCCGACCAACTATCTCGATCTTGAAGGCACGCTGTGGTTGGAAAACTACGTGTCGAAATATCCGCACACCGTGCTTTTGATCTCGCACGACCGCGACCTGCTCAACCGCGCCGTCAACTCGATCGTTCACCTCGACCAGAAGAAGCTGACCTTCTGGCGCGGCGGCTACGACCAGTTCGAGCGTCAATACACCGAGCAGAAGGAATTGCAGGAGAAGGGCCGCGTCAAGCAGGAAGCCGCGCGCAAGCACATGGAATCCTTCATCGAACGGTTCCGCGCCAAGGCCTCCAAGGCGAGACAGGCACAGTCGCGCATCAAGGCACTGGAAAAAATGAAGCCGATCGCGGCCCTTGTGAACGATTCGGTGCGGCCGTTCTCCTTCCCCGAGCCGGTGAAGACGGTGGCCTCGCCGATCGTGGCGCTGAACAACGTCAATGTCGGCTACACCGAGGGGCAGCCGATCCTTAAGAAGATGACGCTGCGCATCGACGCCGACGACCGCATCGCGCTGCTCGGCGCCAACGGCAACGGCAAGTCGACCTTCGCCAAATTGCTGTCCGGCCGGTTGAAGCAGGAGAGCGGCACCATGACGGTGGCGCCCGGGCTGAAGGTGGCGATCTTCGCTCAGCATCAGCTCGACGATCTGCGGCCGGACGAAAACGCCTACGAGCATGTCCGCCGGTTGATGCCGGAGGCGCCGGAATCGAAGGTACGCGGCCGCGTCGCCCAGTTCGGCCTCACCACCGAGAAGATGAACACCGCCGCCAAGGATCTGTCGGGCGGCGAGAAGGCACGACTGTTGATGGGCCTGTCGGCCTTCGAGGGGCCGAACCTGTTCATCCTCGACGAACCGACCAACCATCTCGACATCGACAGCCGCGAATCGCTGATCCATGCGTTGAACGAATTCCCTGGCGCCGTCATCCTGATCTCGCATGATCGCCATCTGCTCGAGGCAACCGCCGACCGGCTGTGGCTGGTCAAGGACGGCGCGGTCAACCCCTATGACGGCGATCTGGAAGACTACAAGACGCTGGTCACCGGCGTGTCCGGCGACCGCCGCGGCAAGCGCGAGGCGGAAAAGGCATCAAAGGCCGACCGCCGTCGCGATGCGGCGGCACGCCGCGCCGCCTTCGAGCCGCTGGCCAAGGAAATCCGCGCCACCGAAGCGCTGATGGACCGCATCCGCAAGCGCATCGACGGCATCGAGGACGAACTGTCCAATCCGGCGGTGTACGAAAAGGATCCCTCGACGGCGACCCGGCTGGCCAAGGAGCGCTCGCAACTGGCCCAGACGCTGGCCGGCCACGAGGAAAAGTGGCTGTCCATGTCGGCAGAGTATGAGGAAGGCACGGCGGAGTGATTACGCAATCTCCCCACAAGTGGGGAGATTGGCTAATCATCTGGCCCTACACGCGCCCTTTGAAACCCGCTAGTCTTGCCGCATGAACCAGCACGCCAAGCTCAGAATCGGCCATTCCGCCTGTCCGCATGATTGCCCGTCGACCTGTGCGCTCGAGGTCGAACTGCTCGACGGCAATCGGATCGGCCGCGTCCATGGCGCCAAGTCCAACAGCTACACCGCCGGCGTCGTCTGCGCCAAGGTTGCGCGTTATGCCGACCGCGTCCACCATCCCGACCGTTTGCTGAAGCCGCTGATCCGCGCCGGCGCTAAGGGCGACGGCGCCTGGAAGGAAGCGAGTTGGGAGGCCGCGCTCGACCTCGTCGCCGAAAAGTTCATTGCGGCCGAGGAGAGGTACGGCTCGGAGACGATCTGGCCCTACTACTATGCCGGCACGATGGGGCTGGTGCAGCGCGACGGCATCGACCGGCTGCGCCACGCGAAAAAGTATTCCGGCTTCTTCGGGTCAATCTGCACCAATCTCGCCTGGACGGGCTGGATGATGGGGGCCGGCGCCTTGCGCGGGCCGGACCCGCGCGAGATGGCGAAATCCGATTGCGTGGTGATCTGGGGCACCAATGCGGTGGTGACCCAAGTCAACGTCATGACCCACGCCATCAAGGCGCGGAAGGAGCGCGGCGCCAAGATCGTCGTCATCGACGTCTACGAAAACGCGACGATGAAGCAGGCCGATCTCGGCCTGGTGCTGAAGCCGGGCACCGACGGCGCGCTGGCCTGCGCGGTCATGCATGTGCTGTTCAAGGTGGGCATGGCCGACCGCGCCTATCTCTCGAAATACACCGACGACCCGAGAGGGCTGGAAGCCCATCTCGAGACGCGCACGCCGGCGTGGGCGGCCGGGATCACCGGCTTGACGGTCGCCGAGATCGAGGCCTTCGCCCGCCTCGTCGGCACGACCAAGAAGACCTATTTCCGCCTCGGCTATGGTTTTGCACGCCAGCGCAATGGCGCCGTCAACATGCATGCCGCCTCGTGCATCGCGGCTGTCACCGGCAGCTGGCAATATGAGGGCGGCGGCGCCTTCCATTCCAATTCCGGCATCTTCAAGCTCAACCAGGATGTGCTCGAAGGCACCAAGATGCGCGATCCCTCGATCCGCTATCTCGACCATTCGCGCATCGGCCCGGTGCTGACCGGAGCCAGCGATGCGCTCTATGGTGGCCCGCCGGTGACGGCGATGCTGATCCAGAACACCAATCCGGTGAATGTCGCGCCGGAGCAGCGGCTGGTGACGCAAGGCTTCCTGCGCGACGACCTGTTTACCTGCGTGCACGAGCAGTTCATGACCGACACGGCCAAGCTTGCCGACGTCGTATTGCCGGCCACGATGTTCCTCGAGCACGACGATGTCTACAAGGGCGGCGGCAACCAGCACATCACGCTTGGCCCCAAGCTGATCGAGCCGCCGGAGGGACCGCGCACCAACCATTTCGTCATCGAGCAATTGGCTGATCGCCTCGGTGTCGCCGACCGTCCGGGTTTCGGCCTGACCGAGCAGCAGCATATCGACATCATCCTGGGCAAGCGCGGGCTGGGCAGTTTCGAAAGCTTGAAGCAAGACAAGTGGGTCGACCTGCAGCCGGATTTCGAGGCAGCACACTTCATCAGCGGATTTGGCCATGCGGATGGAAAATTCCGCTTCCGCGCCGACTGGACCGGGCAGGCGGCGCCCAACCGGCCGCCCAAAAGCATGGGCCTGTTCGGCCCGGTGGCGCGGCTGCCGGAATTCCCCGACCATGTCGACCTGATCGAGGTCGCCGACGAAGCCCACCCGTTCCGGCTGACGACGTCGCCGGCGCGCAACTTCCTCAATTCGACATTCTCGGAAACACCGGTGTCGAAAGCCAGGGAGGGCCGCCCGGAACTGCTTCTACATCCCGACGATGCCGCGGCACTTGGGCTGGCCGATGGCGACCGTGTCGAGGTCGGCAACCAGCGCGGCGAAGTCGTGCTGCATGCAAAATTGTTCGACGGCATCAAGCGTGGCGTGGTGATCGCCGAAGGCATCTGGCCAAACAGCGCCCATGAGCGCGGCGAGGGCATCAACGTTTTGACCGGCGCCGACGCGCCTGCACCCTATGGGGGTGCTGCCTTCCACGACAACAAGGTCTGGCTGCGCGCGGCAAGGTGAGAGAACTCAGTTGCTCTCGCGTCAAATTATACCGGCAGGGCTTCGGCCACCTTCTTTCGGTTTCGCCTAAAACTGATGTCGTCGGCGATCTGCTCGGCCTCGATCGAGATTTCGCGCAGCAATCCGGTGACCGGATTGTGAAAGCCGATGAGATAGAGGCCAAGCTCTGAAGCCCTCGCATTGACGCCGCTGCGCTCTGGCTGAACGCCGGGCTCCAGCAATTTGGCGTAGCCGGGCCGGAAGCCGGTGGCGAAGATGATCGCATCGAACTCGCCATGCTTGCCATCGGCAAAACGGGCGCCCTGTTCGGTGATCTCGGCAATGTCGGGTACGATCTTGATCGCACCTTCGCGGATCTTGCGCACCGTGCCGATATCGATCGTCGGAATGCGCGACGAGAGCGCGATCTGCTGCAGCATTCCTTGCTGCGGCCGCCTGAGCCCGTATTTCCCCAGCCTGCCCAACGCCAGATCGAGGATGATGGGAAACAAGGCGTCGTTGATGCGCTGCGGCATCAGGCGCGCCGCCATGCCGATCATCTGGATGGGCACGCCAAGCAGTTCGCGCGGTACGATATGAACGCCGCCGCGCACCGAAATCGTCGGCCGCGCACCGCCTTCCACCAGATCGAGCGCAATCTCGGCGCCGGTATTGCCCATGCCGACGATCAGTACCGGCCGGCCAGCGAAAGGCACTGCGTTGCGATAGTCGGCGCTATGCAGCTTTTGGCCCTTGAAGGCATCGGCGCCGGCAAATCCGGGCATCAGCGGCTCTGCGTTGTTGCCAGATGCAATCACAACGTTTGAAGCATGTAAGGGACCGGTCGTCGTATCCACGAGCCAGCTTCTGCCCCGCCGGGTGATCGCCCGCACTGTTTCTCCAAATCGCGGCCGCAGATCGAAACGTTGCGCATAGGCATCGAGATAGTCGACGAAGAGATCGCGCGGCACATAACGCGGATAGTCCCTGGGAAAGGGCGCGAAGGGCAGCGAGGAAAAGCGCTTGGCCGTGTGCAAGTGGACGCGCTCATAGTGGCGTCGCCAGGCGGGTGCGGCCTGCTGCTCCTTTTCCAGCAGGACGAAATCCTGCCCGCTCTGCCGCAGGCACGCGGCAATGGCCAGGCCCGCCGGCCCGGCACCGATGATCGCAACTGGGGTGGTGTCGTCCAAGCGCGCCTCCGCGGCAGAATTCACAGCCCGAGAATGTCAAAAACATGGTGGGAAAGTAAAGGCCTGCCGCGCGACAAATATTTAGACAGGCAAAGGCACCGTCAACCCTACCTTGACCCGGTCCATGGCAACGAACGTGCGGAATTTGCGGACATTGTTGCTGTCGAAGAACAGTTTTCGCGTCAGCGCCTCATAGGCGCCCATGTCGGCCACTGTGATGACCAGGATGAAGTCGGCCTCGCCGGTGACGTAATAGCATTGCTGGACCTCGGGGGTCGCCGAGAACTGCCGCTTGGCCGCGTCGATCAGTTCGGCGCGTTCGCTCTCGAGTTCCACCTCGACGAAGATGGTGATGGGTTGGCCGACCGCTGCCGGCTCGACGACAGCGACATTGCCGGCAATAACGCCGGTCTGCTCCATGCGCTTGATGCGGCGCTGCACCGCCGGCGCCGACAGGTTCACCGCCTCGCCGATCAACCGCTGCGGCGTCGTGTTGTCGCGCTGCAGGATGGCAAGGATGGCGAGATCGAAACTATCGAGCGAGGACGGCAATGCAGGCAATGGAATATCCCGGACGAAACAAACTTGCATTTAAGAGACCATATTACAGCGCTCTTTGCGTCGCTCCTGCAATATGTTCTCGCTGACCAACGGGACCGGCCAATGTTCCTGCTCAACCGCAACGCATCGCACCGCCGGCCGCTCGATCCGATCGATGCCGAAACCCTTGGCGTGGCCGGAGCCGACACAGTCGAGCGTTTTCTCAGCCACCGCGACAATCACCGGATGACGCCGCTGCATGCACTGCCGGCGCTCGCCAGCGAATTCGGACTGAGCGCCATCCATATCAAGGATGAAGGCTTTCGCCTCGGCCTCGGCAGCTTCAAGGCGCTTGGCGGCGCCTATGCCGTCTTCCGCCTGGTGCTGGAGGAGGCCGGCAGTCGCCTTGGCCGGCCCGTCGACATGGCCGATCTCGATCAGGCTGACGTGCGGGCGGTCGCCGCGGCGATGACATTTGCCTGTGCGACCGACGGCAATCATGGCCGCTCCGTCGCGCAAGGCGTGCAACTCGTCGGCGCGCGGGCGGCGGTCTTCGTCCACGCCGGGGTCAGCGAGGAGCGCATCGCGGCGATCGCCCGCTATGGCGCCGAGATGATCCGCGTCCACGGCAATTATGACGATTCGGTCAGGCAAGCTGCCCAGGTTTCGGCCGACAAGGACTGGACCGTGGTCTCCGACACCTCGTGGCCGGGCTATGAGCGCATTCCCGGCCTGGTCATGCAGGGCTATACCGCGATCGTACGCGAAGCCTTGCGCCAACTCCCTCGGACGCCGACCCACGTCTTCGTGCAGGCCGGTGTCGGCGGCATTGCCGCCGCGCTGGCCGGTCATCTGGCCATCGTGCTCGGTGACGCCAGGCCGACCTTCATCGTGGTCGAGCCGGCGCGTGCCGCTTGTGTTCTCGCAGCCGCCCAGGTCGGGCGCCCGGTCAAGGTCGCGCACGGCCAGCCGACGGTGATGGCCATGCTTGAATGTTACGAAGCCTCGCCGGTCGCCTGGCGGGTGCTGGCGCGGGCCGCCGACGCCTTCATGACGGTGGATGAGGACGAGGCCATCGCGGTGATGCGGCGGCTGGCCTGGCCGGCCGGCGGTGACCCGGTGATCGTCGCCGGCGAAAGCGGTGGTGTCGGCCTTGCCGGGCTGATCCGGGCGGTGGCCGACAACCGGGCCGATCTTGAACTCGACGGCAAATCGCGGGTGCTGGTGATCAACACCGAAGGCGCCACCGACCCGCATCGCTACGCCGAACTGGTTGGCATGAACCCGGCCGATGTGCTGGAAGGCAAGATGACAGCCGAGGCAACGGCATGATCGCCATCGATGCGCAGCGCCTGCTCGGCCGCATCCGCGAACTCGGCGCTGTTGGCCGGGATGGCGAGGGCAGGCTGACCCGGCTGGCCGCCTCAGACACCGACAGGCAGGGCCGCGACCTCTTCGTCGGCTGGCTTCGGCAGGCCGGGCTCGATGTCGCCATCGACCGGGTCGGCAACATTTTCGGCATCTGGCAAAACCCGGAAATTACCGGGCAAGCGCCGCTGCTCATCGGCTCGCACATCGATACCGTCATCGATGCCGGCATTTATGACGGCTGCTACGGGGTGCTTGCCGGGCTGGAAGTGATCGAGACGCTCAAGGCGACGGGCTTTTCGCCGTCGCGCCCGGTCGCGGTCGCCGCTTTCACCAATGAGGAGGGCGTACGCTACACACCCGACATGATGGGCTCGCTGGTCCACGCCGGCGGCATCGATGCCGAAACGGTGCTGGCGGCCGTCGGCACCGACGGCAGCGTGCTCGGGCAGGAGCTTGCCCGCATCGGCTATGCCGGCGACCGGGAGCCCGGCTTCCTCACGCCGCACGCCTATCTCGAACTGCATATTGAGCAAGGGCCGGTGCTGGAGCGCGAAGGCTTGCCGGTCGGCGCGGTGGAGAATCTGCAAGGCATCTCCTGGCAGCGCATCACCATCGACGGCGTCGCCAACCATGCCGGCACCACGCCGATGTCGATGCGCAACGATGCCGGCCACGCCGCCGCCCGGGTCATCACCTTCCTGCTCGACCGGACCAAAGCCTCGAACGCGCCGACCGTCGCCACCGTCGGCACGATCCGCTTCGAGCCGAATGCCATCAATGTCATCCCTTCGCGCGCGGTCTTCACCGTCGATCTGCGCGATCCCGACGAACAGCGCCTGCAGGCGGCGGAAGCGGCGCTTGCCGCCTATCTCGAGCAGCTTGCCGCCGCTGAGAACGTGACGGTTTCGGTCGAGCAACTGGCCCGCTTCGAACCGGTGATCTTCGACCTGCGCATCGTCGAACAAATCGAGGCCGCCGCGAAACGCCGTGGCCTCGGGGTCAGGCGCATGACATCAGGCGCCGGCCACGATGCGCAGATGCTGGCGCGTATCGCGCCTGCGGCGATGATCTTCGTGCCGAGCGTTGGCGGCATCAGTCACAGTCCTCGCGAACACACCGATGACGCCGAGCTTGTTGCCGGCGCCAACATCCTGCTTGATGTGGCCGCGCAACTGGCAAAGTAGGTCAGAAGGGGCAGAAGCAGAAGGGGCAGAAGAATGTCTGAACTCGATCGCGACGCGCTGAAGCAGGAGATGATTTTCTGGCGGCGCGATCTGCATGCACACCCGGAATTCGGCTTCGAGGAGACGCGCACCGCCGCCTTCGTCGCCGCCAAACTGCGCGAATTTGGGTTGGACGATGTCACCGAAGGCGTCGGCGGCACCGGTGTCGTCGGCACGCTGAAGCGCGGCAGCGGCAACCGGGCGATTGCGCTGAGGGCCGACATGGATGCGCTGCGCATATCAGAACAATCGGACGCATCTTACCGGTCCGGCAATCCCGGCATCATGCATGCCTGCGGCCATGACGGCCACACCACCATGCTGCTCGGCGCGGCAAAGCTGCTGGCCGGTGAGGGCGGTTTCGACGGCACCGTGCGCTTCGTCTTCCAGCCGGCCGAGGAATGGGGCAGGGGCGCGCTCGCCATGCTCGACGATGGGCTGATGCAGCGCTTTCCCTTCGACGAGATATTTGGCCTGCACAATATGCCCGGCCTGCCGATCGGGCATTTCGAGACCCGTGCCGGACCCATAATGTCGGCCGAGGACAACTTCGAGATCGTGCTCAAGGGGCTCGGCGGCCATGCCGCGCGGCCGCATGCGGGCAACGAGACGCTGGTCGCGGCCTGCGCGCTGGTCACCAATCTGCAGACCATCGTCTCGCGCCGACTGAGTCCGGCCGACATATCCGTGGTTTCGGTGACCGAGCTGATCACCGACGGCACCCGCAACGCTCTGCCCGGTCTTGCCCGCATCCTCGGCGATGCGCGCAGCTTCCGTCCCGAGGTCAGCGCCGAGATCGAGCGGCAGATGCGCATTCTCGCCGAGGGCATCGCTGCCGCCTATAATGTCACCGCCGAGGTCAAGTACAGCAGGGAGTTTGTGCCGCTGCGCAACGATGCCGAACTGGTCGATGCCGCATTCGCCGCCGCCAGAGGCGTCTTCGAACCCGGCAACATCGCCGTCGCCCGCGAGCCGATGACCGCCTCCGAGGATTTCGCCCGCTTCCTCGACCATGTGCCGGGCTGCTTCGCCTTCCTCGGCAATGGCGAGGGCTCGGCGCCGCTGCACAATTCCAGCTACGACTTCGACGATGAGGGGCTGTTGTTCGGCACGAATTTCCATGTCGCGCTGGTCAGGCAAAGGCTCGCGGCCGGGAGATGATCGCGGCGTCACGATTGTCAAACATGCGTATCGCGAGCCGGATATGGGTAGAGTCGCGGGCAGATACGCTGTTAACAAAAACAATGTTCCGATGACGCAGGGGAAAGACTCAGCTAGCCTTACCTGTGCGGCGGACCTAATTATCCGCTTGGCCGGCGCTTCACTCCTCCCAAGCGGCGCCGGCCTTCTTCTCCAAAAGTTCGTCCGGGACGCCACAGCGGGTTGCGGCAGCACGCGAACCTCGCAAAGGCCAAGTTCCGCTTGCGGTGCCTCGAGAATGCATCGGGAGCGCCGGCGAAACCGCCCTCTATCTTCGACTGCGCGCGTGGACGATTGGCAAGGGAACCAAAGGCTGTTTCTACGGTTGGTTCTGCTCCAAAGGAGTGTTGCACCATGTTCCGTCTGCTCGTCGCCGGCGCCTTCGCCTATGTCACTTATCGCATCGCCAGGAAGATGGTCGAAAACGTGCCCGATACGGTCGACCCGCTGCTGTTGCCGCCGTCGCAACCCGATCGCGAGACCTTGCGACGGCAGTCGGCCGACATGGGTGTCGATCCGCAACGCTAGCCGCGATCCCTTCTCTTCAGACCGGCCCCAGTCCTGCATGGGTTAGGTGTGCCCGCATTGATGTTGCGAACAAAGCAGAAACGATGCTTGATGGGCGATGAACCTCGCCACCGCTGATTCGACCTTTCGGGAACCGACCGTCCAGCCTGCCTATCTCGCGCGGCTGAACGATGCCCAGCGCCAGGCCGTCGAGCACGGCGCCGGTCAGATTGCCGGCCCGTTGCTGGTCATTGCCGGCGCCGGATCTGGCAAGACCAACACGCTGGCGCATCGCGTCGCTCATCTGATCGTCAAGGGCGCCGACCCGCGCCGCATCCTGCTGATGACGTTTTCGCGCCGCGCCGCATACGAAATGGCCAGGCGCGTCGAGCGTATTGCCGGCGAGGTGCTCGGCCGCGATGCAGCCGTCATCACCGATGCGCTGACCTGGGCCGGCACCTTTCACGGCATCGGCGCGCGGCTGTTGCGCGACTATGCGCTGGAGATCGGTCTCGACCCGGCCTTCACCATCCATGATCGCGAGGATTCCGCCGACCTGATGAATCTGGTCCGCCACGAGCTCGGCTTCTCGAAGACGGAAGCGCGCTTCCCCACCAAGGGCACTTGCCTTGCCATCTATTCGCGCGCCGTCAACGCGCAGGCGCCGCTCAACGAGGTGTTGGGTTCCGCCTTTCCCTGGTGCGCCGGCTGGGCGGAGCAGCTGAAAGAATTGTTCGCCGGTTATGTCGAGGCCAAGCAGGCGCAAAACGTGCTCGATTACGACGATTTGCTGCTCTACTGGGCGCAGATGGCGGCGGAGCCCGAGATAGCAGCGCATCTGGGCGGGCGTTTCGACCATGTGCTGGTCGACGAATACCAGGACACAAATCGCCTGCAGGCTTCGATCCTCATGGCGCTGAAACCCGACGGCGCCGGGCTGACGGTGGTGGGCGACGATGCGCAATCGATCTATTCGTTCCGCGCCGCCGAGGTTCGCAACATCCTCGACTTCCCCAATCAGTTTGCGCAGGCCGCCGACGTGGTGATGCTGGAGCGCAATTACCGCTCGACCGAGACCATCCTTGCTGCCGCCAATGCGGTGATCGGCGAAGCCTCGGAGCGCTTCACCAAAAACCTGTGGTCGGAGCGCAAATCCAGCGACAGGCCAAAACTGGTGACCGTGCGCGACGAAGTCGAGCAGGCCAATTTCGTCTGCGACACCATCCTGGCCGAGCGCGAGGCGGGCACAGCGCTGAAATCCCAGGCGGTGCTGTTTCGCGCCTCGCATCACAGCGGGCCGCTGGAGATCGAACTGACGCGGCGCAACATTCCCTTCGTCAAATTCGGCGGCCTGAAGTTTCTCGATGCCGCTCACGTCAAGGATGTGCTGGCGGTGCTGCGCTTTGCCGAAAATCCGCGCGACCGTGTCGCCGGTTTTCGCGTATTGCAACTCTTGCCTGGCATCGGCCCTTCGGCCGCCGCGCAGATCGTCGAGACCATGACGACGGCGCTGGACGAGGCCATGGGGCTGGCCGGCTGGCGTCCGCCGCAACGCGCTGCCGATGACTGGCCTGGCTTCGTCTCGCTCTATTCCGGCCTGCGCGCCGGCGCCAAATGGCCGGCCGACCTCGAACAGATCAGGCTGTGGTACGAGCCGCATCTGGAACGCATACACGAGGACGCGACGACGCGCCGGGCCGACCTGTTGCAACTTGAGCAGATCGGCTCGGGCTATGCCTCGCGCGAGCGCTTCCTGACCGAACTGACGCTCGATCCGCCGGACGCCACCAGCGACCAGGCTGGGCCGCCGCATCGCGACGAGGATTATCTGATCCTGTCGACCATCCACTCGGCCAAGGGCCAGGAGTGGAAAAATGTCTTCGTGCTCAACACCGTCGATGGCTGCATCCCGGCCGATCTCGGCGTCGGCACCAAGGAGGACATCGAGGAGGAGCGCCGGCTGCTCTACGTGGCAATGACGCGGGCCAAGGACAATCTCAACCTGGTCATGCCGCAGCGTTTCTTTCCACATGGCCAGGCGGCGCGCGGCGACCGCCATCTCTATGCCTCGCGCACCCGTTTCATCCCGGCTTCGATCCTTGCCGCATTCCAGCAGGTGTCGTGGCCGAGCGCACAGGCAGCACAGGGCAGGGCAGCCCGGCCGGAGGTGCGCGTCGACATCGGCGCGCGCATGCGCGGCATGTGGAAATAGCCGCGGGATAGCGCTCCATGTCGAAACCACCGGTCAGGATAGCCCTCGCGGGTGCGCTGGGCCGCATGGGCCGTCAGATGGCGGACGCCGTGCAGGGCGACGCGCGGCTGGCGCTCGCTGCGCGGTTCCATCGGCCCGGCGCTGTCGGCGATGGGCTGGTCAGCCGCGAGGAGGCGCTTGCCATGGCCGATGTGGTCATCGACTTCACGACGCCGGCTGCCTCGGTCGACCTGGCCAGGATTTGCGCCGAGCGCGGCGGGCCGGCCCTGGTCATAGGCTCTACGGGCTTCGATGCTTCTGAATTGGCTGCGATCTCCGACGCCGCGAAAACAATTGCCATCGTGCGCTCCGGCAGCTTTTCACTCGGGCTCAACATGCTGATCGGACTGGTCGAGCAGGCGGCGCGGGCACTCGACCCCGATGACTGGGACGTGGAGATTGTCGAGGCGCATCATCGCCACAAGGTCGATGCGCCATCGGGAACGGCGTTGATGCTGGGGCATGCCGCAGCCGGCGGACGCGGCATCGATCTGGAGACGGTCGCAAGGCGTGCACGCGATGGCGCCATTGGCGCGCGGCCTCCCGGTGAGATCGGCTTCGCGGTGGTGCGTGGCGGCAGCATCGTCGGAGAGCACAGCGTCAGCTTCTGCGCCGAGGGCGAACTTGTAACCCTGTCGCATGCGGCCGGCGACCGCATCATGTTCGCCCGTGGTGCTATTGCCGCCGCGCTCTGGGTGGCGGGGCGCCAACCCGGCGAATACGACATGCGCGACGTTCTCGGTTTCGGCGCTCCGTGACCGGCAGCCACAACGGATTCCATTTCAACGGCCGCTAAAACGACTGAAAGCCAGCTGAAAGCTTGGGCGTGCCATGAAGTCATTGCGGCGTTCGCCGTGTGACCGGTGCGGGAGCGGCCGGTAAGGAGGAATGCGGCGCAGCCGGATGGCGCGCCGCCCAAGTGGAGGAAGTTTCGTGACCGGTTTCATCTCGAAGTGCGCCCTGCGCACAGCGGCGCTAACCCTTGCTATTGCAGCCACAAGCGCCACGGTGGCTTCGGCTGCCGACAAAATCACCATCATCGTCGGCGGCATGGAAAAGCAGATCTATCTGCCTGCCGTGCTCACCCAGCAGCTCGGCTACTTCAAGGACCAGGGGCTCGATGTCGAACTGCTCAACTCGCGCGCCGGGGTCGAGGCCGAAAATGAACTGCTGGCCGGTGCCGTCCAAGGCGTTGTCGGCTTCTACGATCACACCGTCGACCTGCAGTCGAAGGGCAAATACATCCAGTCGATCGTCCAGTTCAGCCAAGCGCCCGGTGAGGTCGAGCTGGTCTCCGCCAAGCACCCGGAGATCAAGTCGCCCGCCGATTTCAAGGGCGCCACGCTCGGCGTCACCGGTCTCGGCTCCTCGACCGATTTCCTGACCCAGTATCTTGCCGTGCGCAGCGGCCTGAAGCCCGGCGACTACACGCTGCTGCCGGTCGGCGCCGGCAACACCTTCATCGCCGCCGTCAAGCAGGACCAGATCCAGGCCGGCATGACCACCGAGCCGACCATCGCCAAACTGCTCAAGACTGGCGAGGCAAGCATCCTGGTCGACATGCGCACGCCCGAAAAGACCAAGGAAGCGCTGGGCGGCGACTATCCGGCGGCGTCCTTCTATGTCCAGTCCTCCTGGCTGGAAGGCCACAAGGATGAGGCACAGAAGCTCGCCAATGCCTTCGTCAAGACGATGAAATTCATCGCCACGCATTCGGCCGAAGAGATCGCCGACAAGATGCCGAAGGATTATTATGCCGGCAACCGGGACCTTTACGTGCAGGGGCTGGCCGGCGGCAAGGCGATGTTCACGCCGGATGGCCGCATGCCGGCCGATGGTCCGCCGACCGTGCTCGAGGTTCTCTCGACATTCTCGAAGAGCCTGCAAGGCAAGCAGATCGACCTGTCGAAGACCTACACGACCGAATTCGTCGACGCCGCCAAATAGCGGCGCCAGCCTACCACTCGTTGAATAACAAGGGCTTGCGCCGGCTGCTTGAATCAAGAAGGCAGCGGCGCGGCCTCCCGAACACCTGGAGATCCGTGGCACTGCCGCGGGCTCCCTTGCCCCATTGCGACAGGAGTGCGCCATGCAAGTGCAACCCATGGCGGCCGAGAAGCTGTCTCAGGCCGCGCCACAAGCCGACGCCGCGATCGCCATCGATGATGTGACCTTGCGTTTCGTCACGCCCGACGGGCACATGATGACGGCGATCCGCGATTTCACGATGACCGTGGCGCGCGGCGAGTTCGCCTGCGTCGTCGGGCCGACCGGCTGCGGCAAGTCGACGACGCTCAACCTGGTCACCGGCCTGTTGCGGCCGACGACCGGCAATGTCCGCGTCATGGGCACGCCGGTCACCGATATCAGCCGGGACATCGGCTTTGTCTTTCAGGCGGATGCGCTGTTTCCCTGGCGCAGTGTCATCGACAATGTCGCCGCCGGTCCACTTTATCGCGGCACGCCAAAGGCGCAGGCCTACGACCGCGCCCGCGACTGGATCGCCCGCGTCGGCCTCGGCCGCTTCGAGAAGCACTATCCGCACCAGCTTTCGGGCGGCATGCGCAAGCGCGTCGCGCTGGCGCAGACCTTCATCAACCAGCCCAAGATCCTTTTGATGGACGAGCCGTTCAGCGCGCTCGACATGCAGACGCGCACCGCCATGCAGGACGAATTGCTGGATCTGTGGTCGGAGCAGAAATCCTCGGTTGTCTTCGTCACCCACGACCTAGAGGAGGCGGTGGCGCTGGCCGACAAGGTCTATGTGCTCACCGCTGGGCCGGGCACGGTCAAGAGCGTCTACCGCATCGACCTGCCGCGCCCGCGCGTCATGGCCGACATCCGCTACGACCCGAACTTCGTCGAGATCGCCAAGGTGATCTGGAACGATCTGCGCGAGGAAGTGCAGCTCGGCCAGAGCCGGACCTTGCAGACCGGACATTGAAAGGAGAAACAGCATGACCGCAATCTCTCCGACCGCCAACCAGGCCGCCGTCCGCGATGCTTCCATCGCCGTTGCCGAAGCCCGGGCGAGGGCAAGGCTGCGCCGCCGCCACGCGCTTGTCATCTCCTTGCGCCTGGCGATCCTGGTCGTCTTCCTTGGCCTGTGGGAACTCGGCGCCGACTACAACATCATCGACCCGTTCTTCTTCGCCAGCCCTTCTGGCATCTGGCAGCAGATCTGGTCGTGGATCACCGAAGGCACCTCGCAAGGCCCACTCTGGCTGCAGATCTACGTGACGCTGGAGGAAACCTTCCTCGGCTTTGTCATCGGTGCCCTTGGCGGCATCGCCGCCGGCATCATCCTCGGCCGCAATCGGCTGTTGGCGGATGTCTTTTCGATCTACATCAAGATCGCCAATTCGGTGCCGCGCGTCGTGCTCGGCTCGGTGTTCATCATCGCGCTCGGCCTCGGCATGGCGTCCAAGGTGGCGCTTGCCGTGGTGATGGTGTTCTTCGTTGTTTTCGCCAACGCCTTCCAGGGTGTGCGCGAGGCCGACAGGGCAATGATCGCCAATGCCCAGATCCTTGGCGCCTCGCCATTCCAGATCACCCGCACCGTCATCATTCCTTCGGCGATGAGCTGGATACTCGCCAGCCTGCATGTCAGCTTCGGCTTCGCGCTGGTCGGCGCGGTGGTCGGCGAGTTCCTCGGCGCCAAGCAAGGCATGGGCCTGCTGATCTCGACCGCGCAGGGCGCCTTCAACGCCAATGGCGTGTTCGCCGCGATGATCATCCTGGCTGTCATGGCGCTGGTGGTGGAGTTCATCATCACCCGCTTCGAGAACTATGTCGTGAAGTGGCGGCCGGCGCCGTTCAACGAGCAGGGAACGTGATCGGTCAGACCAGGGGCAGCCTGACCGGTCAGGCCAGCGGCAGCCTGACCTCAACCAACAGACCGCCGGCCGCGCCATCCCCAAGGGTGACGCGGCCGCCGGCATTTTCGACGACCTCGCGTACAATGGCGAGTCCCAGCCCGCTGCCTTCCTCGGTCGAACCGGCAATACGGTAGAAGCGCTCGAAGACATGGTCTCGCTCGTCCGCCGGAATGCCAGGCCCGTCGTCGGCGACCGTCAGCACGGCTTCGCCGTCGATGGCCGCCAGCTTCACCGTGACACTGCCCTCAGCCCGGGAGTAGCGCAGCGCGTTGTCGACGAGGTTGACGATCATCTCGCGCAGCATGGTGCCGTCGCCGATGACCGGAACGGGGCCAGCCTCCTCGAGGCCGAGATCTATTTTGCGATCGATGGCCGTTGGCGCCAGGGTTTCCAGCACGTGCCGGGCGGCTTCCGCCAGGTCAATGCGGTCGGCGCGCGGCCGCCGGCTGCCTGGCTCGGCGCGTGACAGGGTCAAGAGCTGTTCGGCCAGCCGCGCCAGTTTGCCGGAACTCGCCTGCAGCGCCACCAGCGCCTCCTGGCGGGCATCGGCGGCACTTTCGCGAAGCGCATAGCTTGCCTGTGTCGACAGCAGCGCCAGGGGCGTGCGCAGCTGGTGCGCCGCATTGGCGATGAAGCGGCGTTGCGCCGCCATCTGCGCCCGCACGCGCTCCATGTAGGCGTTGAGGGCGTCGATCAGCGGGCGGATCTCGCTTTGCACACCGGGCACTTCGACGGGGTCAAGGTCGCTGCGGTTTGGCGAGCGTACCGCATCGCGCAGCCGGATCAACGGCGCCAGGCCGCGACGCAAGCCGAGCAGCACGAACACGCCGGCAATCGCCACCAGCGCCAGTTGCTGGGCAAAGGCGCTGAACCAAAGCTGTTTGACCATGGCGTCATGGCCGGCAAGGGTGACGCCCACGGTGACTGATATTGGCGAGTCGTTGCCAGCGCCGATCACCGCATGGCCAAGGGTCAGGAGCCGCAGCTGGTGATCGCGGTAGGCGGCCTCGACACTGGCATGCTGCGGCGCTTCGGGCAGGTCGGGATATCCGGTCAGCAGCCGCCCGCCGGCTGTCTCGACGCGATAGTAGACGCTGTCGCGGTCGCCGGTGTCGAACATCTCGATCGCCGCCGGGGGCACCGTGGCATCGAGCACGCCGTCGACCATGGCGACCTGCTCGGCAATCGCCCGCGCCGATCCGACGAGCATCCGGTCGGTGACCAGGTCCGCGGTCGCCAGTGCGTTGCGCTGGCTGGTCCACAGGTTGATGGTCGCGAGCCCGGCAAGCGGCAGCACCACCCATGCCAGCAATTGCAGGCGGAGGCTGTTGATCCTCATGGCGCCAGGATCGTCACGGCGCCAAATCGTCTTGGCGCAAGAGGTAGCCGAGACCACGCAGTGTGGCGATCTGGACCCGCGACCCTTCGAGCTTCTTGCGCACGCGGTGCACGTAGATCTCGATGGCGCTGGGATCGGCGTCGGTCTCGAAATCGTAGATCGCGGCCGACAATGCCGCCTTGCTCACCGTGCGTCCGGCCTTGACCATCAATTGCTCAAGCACGGCATGCTCGCGCGGTGTCAGCGCCAGCGCCTCGCCGGCAAGCGAAAACAGCCGCGTGTTGGTGTCGAAGACGAGATCACCGCAGGCAACGACCGGCGCGGTGCGGTCATTGGCACGGCGCAATTGCGCGCGGATTCGTGCTTCGAGCTCTTCGATCTGGAAGGGCTTGGCCAGATAGTCGTCGGCGCCCTCATTGAGGCCCTTGACCCGGCCGTCGAGACTGGCGTTTGCGGTCAGCACGATCACCGGCACCCGGTTGCCGCGCGTCCGCAACATTCGCAGCACCTCCAGCCCGCTCATGCGCGGCAGCGCAAGGTCGAGGATGACAAGCGCGTGGCCACCGGCGGCGAGCGCGTGTTCGACATCCTCGCCATCATGGACGATGTCGACGACATAGTTCGCCTGACGCAGGGTCTTGCCCAGCCAATCCGCCAGCTCGCGATTGTCTTCTACAAGCAGCAACCGCATTTCTATCGCTGTCCTGGGGTGCAGGTCACCCGGATTTCCGCCCACTTCTTCAACTGGCGCCGCCAAGTCGCGCCCGATTGATGATCGTGCACAAGCGATAATCTCGATCCAACCGCAAGGCAAATGGAGGAGATCCAGAAGTTCAGATGGTGGCGCAATCGTTTCAAACCGAACCGTTCAGTTCGATTTCTGTTGACGCACTGTGTAGCAGATGGTGAACGCCGGCCTGGCGAGCGGTCGCGCCTGGTGATGGGCGTTATCGATTAACTATCTGATTTCAAACAGTTAAATTATGACCACCGAGACCCTGTGTCAAATTTCAAGGCCTGGATTCGAGCTGCGGGGGAACATCTTCGTGATTGGAATCCGCGGCAGGGCGAGCCCATCTCGGGGTGGTCCGAGCGACGCGAAATTCCTCCCAAGGGCACGCCACTAGACGGACATGACAAATACTGGAGTAATTAAAATGACCAAGATCGCTCTTACCGCCGCCGCCATCCTCGTTGCCACGGGCACTGCTTTTGCCGGCAGCGACAATTATGGCTCGGCCAACGCCAATCAGCCTGC
>NZ_JAIUGP010000002.1:0-649382 GCF_020164655.1 Mesorhizobium sp. AD1-1 | reverse complement strand
AAACCGTCGGCCGCATCCATCTGGCCGAAGCGATTTCCTATCGCATGAGCTCGGAGCGGGTGGCGCAGGCGGCGTAGGTCACTCGCCGCCCGACAAGCCGACTCTGCCACGCCACCTTCCGCAATCACGCCATAACCGTCATCCGACGAATCGGCCATCTCCGCACTGCGGCGGACCTGATTGTCCGCTTGGTCGACGTCCTCACCACCCAACGGCCCCCACCGACCGGGCGCCGGCCGTTTCTCCGTCTTCGGGGGCGTGGACGTCATCGCATCGGACCAAAGTCTTGGTCTCCGCATTGGGAATTCCTTATTTAGATAATGTGAATATGATTGCGGTCGGGGAGCCCGCTATGTTCGTTGACTACTACGAAGTTTTGGAAGTCAGCCCGAACGCCAACTCGGAAACGCTGGAGCGCATATTTCGCTATTTTGCGATGCGCTATCATCCCGACAATCGCGAAACCGGCGATGAAGCCCGCTTCAGTGAAATCGTGGAAGCCCACAACACGCTCAAGGATCCGGTCAAACGCGCTCAATACGACATCGCGTATAGGGACCATGCCGGCCTTCGCCGCGAATTGACCGAGGAAGCCAGCAACAGCAAAGGCATCGAGCGGGATGTCGTGATCCAGGCCAGGCTGCTGTCGCTGCTTTACGCGAAGCGCCGGCACGACGTCAGCAATCCCGGGATCGGGGATGTGGAGCTCGAACGCCTGTCAGACTGTCCGCGAGAGCATCTCGAGTTTCATCTCTGGTATCTGAAAGCGAAGGGCTGGATAGCAAGAGTGGAAAACGGGACGATCGCGATTACGGTGGAAGGCGTCGATCGGGTCAACTCCGAACACCGTCGCGATCCCACCATCCGGCTCCTGGACCATACAGCTTCCTGACGCCTCACCTCCGGAGGAAGTCAGGCCGAAGACCTGCCGCCCCATTCACGGCAGGGACTGGCCTCTTCAGCCCTGCTGCGCCTTCAGTTCCAGCCGCCGCGCGTGCAACACCGGCTCGGTGTAGCCATTGGGCTGGACGCGGCCCTTGAAGACCAGATCACAGGCGGCCTGAAAGGCGATCGATCCGTCGAAATCGGCCGCCATGGGCTGGTAGAGCGGGTCGCCCGCGTTCTGGCGGTCGACGATGTCAGCCATGCGCTTCATCGTCGCCATTACCTGGTCCTCGCTGCACACGCCGTGGTGCAGCCAGTTGGCGATGTGCTGTGAGGAAATACGCAGCGTGGCGCGGTCTTCCATCAGGCCGACATCGTTGATGTCAGGCACTTTCGAGCAGCCGACGCCCTGGTCGATCCAGCGCACGACATAGCCAAGAATGCCCTGCGCGTTGTTGTCGAGTTCCTTCTGGATATCCTCGGGCGACCAGTTCGGCCGCACGGCAACGGGCACCGACAGGATGTCGTCGAGCCTGGCCTTGGGCCGGTTCTTCAGCGCCGCCTGCACGGCGTGAACATCGACCTTGTGATAGTGCGTGGCATGCAGCGTCGCCGCCGTCGGCGACGGCACCCAGGCGGTGTTGGCGCCGGCCTTGGGGTGGGCGATCTTCTCGACCAGCATCGCAGCCATCAGATCCGGCATCGCCCACATGCCCTTGCCGATCTGGGCGTGGCCGGCCAAGCCGCATTCCAGCCCGATGTCGACATTCCACGCCTCGTAGGCGGAAATCCAGGCGGCCTGCTTCATGTCGCCCTTGCGGATCATCGGGCCGGCTTCCATCGAGGTGTGGATCTCGTCGCCGGTGCGGTCGAGAAAGCCGGTGTTGATGAACACGACGCGCTCCTTTGCGGCGCGGATTGCCTCCTTGAGGTTGACGGTGGTGCGCCGCTCCTCGTCCATGATGCCCATCTTGATGGTATTTTTCGCCATGCCGAGCAGCGCTTCGACGCGGTCGAAGATCTCGACGGCGAAGGCGACTTCGTCGGGCCCATGCATCTTGGGTTTCACGACATACATCGAGCCGGCACGGGAATTGGCGCGGCGGCCGTTCGGCCCGACATCGTGCAGCGCGATCAGCGCCGTCATCGCCGCATCCATGATGCCTTCCGGAACCTCATTGCCGTCGCGGTCGAGGATCGCCGGGCTGGTCATCAGGTGGCCGACATTCCTGACCAGCATCAGCGAGCGGCCGGGCACGGTCAGCGTGCCACCGGCGGGCGCGGTGTAGGCGCGGTCGGGATTGAGCTTGCGGATAAAACTCTTGCCGCCCTTGGTGATCTCTTCCGCCAGGTCACCCTTCATCAGGCCGAGCCAGTTGCGGTAGACGATGACCTTGTCTGGCGCATCCACCGCCGCGACCGAATCCTCGCAGTCCTGGATGGTGGTCAGCGCCGATTCCAGGATGACATCGGCGATGCCCGCCGGATCGGTGCGGCCGATCTGGTTGTTGCGGTCGATCACGATTTCGATGTGCAGGCCGTTGCGCACAAGCAGCACGGCATCGGGATTGGCGGCATCGCCGCGATAGCCGACGAATTGCCTGGGGTCGGCCAGCGTCGTCGAGCCGGCGCCGGCGCTTAGCCTCAAGGCACCCTGCGCCAGCGACAGGCCATTGACGCCGGCCCATTTGCCGGACGTGAGCGGGGTAGCCTCGTCGAGAAAGGTCTTCGTCCAGGCGACGACCTTGGCGCCGCGCGGCGGATTGAAGGCTTTGCCCTTTTCGGCGCCATCCGTTTCGGGGATGGCATCGGTGCCGTAGAGCGCATCGTAGAGCGAACCCCAGCGCGCATTGGCAGCGTTGAGCGCATAGCGCGCATTCATCACCGGCACGACCAGCTGCGGTCCGGCAACATCAGCAATTTCCGGGTCGACGTTGTCGGTCGACACGCTGAAGGCCGGGCCTTCGGGAACGAGGTAGCCGATCTCTTTCAGGAAGCCCTTGTAGGCCTCCATGTCGACCGGCGCGCCGTGATCGCGATACCAGCCGTCTATCTGTTCCTGGATGGCGTCACGCTTTGCCAGCAGCGCCCGGTTCTTCGGCGCCAGATCATGGACGATGGCCGAAAAACCGTTCCAGAAGGCGTCCGCTTCGATCCCCGTGCCCGGCAGCGCTTCCGTGGCCACGAACTCATGCAGCTCGCGGGCAATCCGCAATCCGGCGATCTCGATGCGGTCGGTCATCAGGCTACTCCAGATGAAAGGCTTTGCGGGCCTTTGGCATGTCAGGTTTGCCGGGTCAATTCAGCTTAGGGTGAAGGTGGCGTATTTCGCCGCGTCGCTCAAACCGCAATGCGCGGCCTTCCCGAGGCCACGGCCACGACATGCGCCTCGATGAACATGCGCTGGGCCTCGACGGTCGAGACCCGGAATTCGGTGGCGACGTCGATCTCGGCGCTGTCGGTGCCGGCATGCCTGGCGCGCTCCGCGACGATGGCGCGGACATCGGCCTCGGCCGCCGCGATCGCCGCTGCCTCGTCGAGGAAATCGCGTACGGTCTCGCCCGAGGCGAGACGAAACAGCCCTTCTATGGGCTGGCTGACCCGCGCCTCGGCCGAAACCCTGACCTGGCCGACGACGGCGCCGAGCGCGTTGGCGACATCGGTATCCCTGGGCACCACGCAGTCATTGCCGATCAGCTCGGCCAAGCCGGCATAGTGCAGCGGCGCCGAGGCGCCGAGGCCGATGACCGGGCGGTCGAGCGCAACGCTCAGGCGGGCGATGCCGGGATGCGCGTCGACTGCGCGCTGCACCAGGGCGTGCGCCACCGTCGCGGCGCCGTCGAGCCCATCCTCGGCAAAGGCGGTCTCGAGGATATATTCGGCCGACCAGCGTGTCAGCGTCACCAGCACCCGTTCCGAGATCGCTTCCGGCGAAGCGGCGATGTTCTGGCCACGGCCGTCACGCTTGCGGGCGAACAGTTCGGCGCCGAGGCGCGCCGCGATAGGGTCCCAGTTCGCCTGCTTGCCCAGCACGTGGGCGGCGTCCGACGGGGTGAAGCCGGCGACATGCACCAGCCCGCGCGACACCAGCCGGTTCAGCGTCGCGTTCTGCGCGTTCGAGGTCAAAAGCCTGTCGACGGCGAGCGGCACGGCACCAATCAGCTCGTAGAGCTTGGCTTCGGCGCCGGTCAGGCCGGCGGCGAGCCGGTCCGGCACGCCGGTGCGCACCGCGAAGCGGCCGTCCATACGGCCGGGATTGGGTGCCCGCAGCTGACGCTCCAGCTCTGAGATCACCGCTACGCCATGCGCCATGCCGGCCAGCGCCAGCGGCACCAGGCGGCGCGGCCCGAGCAGGATCCTGGGGTTGAGCGCGCCATCCTCCAGCGCCACTTCGGAATCGCCGCCGAGGCCGAAGGTGCGCATGGCGACGGCCTCGACCATGGTGCGGAAGCCGCCGACGGTGGCGCCTTCCGGATCTAGCCTGGGACGGCCGCCGTCGAGCACGGCGACGTCGGTGGTGGTGCCGCCGATGTCGGACACCACAGCATTGTCGAGCCCGGTCATGTGGCGGGCGCCGACCAGGCTGGCGGCCGGGCCGGACAGGATGGTCTCGATCGGTCGCTGGCGGGCAAAAGCGGCTGAAACCAGCGCGCCATCGCCGCGCACCACCATCAGCGGTGCTGCGATGTTGCGCGCCTCGAGGAAGCCTTCGGTCGCTGCCACCAGCCGGTCGATCATCGAGATCAGCCTGGCGTTGAGCAAAGTGGTCAGCGCCCGGCGCGGGCCGCCGAGCTTGGCCGACAGCTCGTGGCTCGATGTGACCGGCAGGCCGGACTTGTCGCGGATCAACTCGCGGGCGGCGATCTCATGCGCCGGATTGCGGGTGGCGAAGTAGGCGCAGACGGCAAAGCCGGACACCGAGGCGCCGAGTTCCGGCAGCGCCGCTTCCAGTCCGGACAGATCGAGCTTGGCGGCATTGCCATGCACGTCGTGGCCGCCCGGACAAAAAACCACCGGATCGGTGCCGAGCGCGGCCTTCAGCCCGTCGCGGGCGAGATCGCCCTCGGAAAAGCCGATCATCACCAGCGCGACGCGGCCGCCCTGGCCCTCGACGAGCGCGTTGGTGGCAAGCGTCGTCGACATCGACACCAGCTTGATATCAGCCGGATCGGTTCCGGCTTTCTGCAGCACCGCGTCGACGGCGCCGGAAATGCCGACGGCAAGATCATGCCTGGTGGTCAGCGCCTTGGCCTTGGCCAGCACCTTGCCCTTGTTCGGCCCTTCTTGCGGGCCTTCCGTTTCAGACCACAACACGGCATCGGTATAGGTGCCGCCGGTGTCGATCCCGAGGAACAACGGTTTTGGCTTGGTCTTGGCTGTCATTTTTGGCGGCGGTCCGGCTGGGGAGTCTGTCTGCCCCTGCCTTTAGCCGATGCGGGCCGGTCGATAAAGCTGCGAGCGCTGGGCCAAGGCGGAGATTGGCAGCGTTGGCCGAAGCGCCAACCTACCCGACAAACCCCACTTTCTTGTGCGTGCCATCGCAGAACGGCTTGTTGGCGGAATGGCCGCAGCGGCAGAGGAAGGCGCGTTGTGTACGGTCGACCGTATGGCCGGTTCCGGTGACGATCTCGAGATTGCCCTCAAGCTTGAGCGGGCCATTGGTGGTCGGCGTCACTTTCAGCGGACCATTTCTCGCTTCGAGCGCCGGCGTGTCCTTCAGCTGCGGCTCGCCGGTGGCGGCAAAACCGGATTTGTTGTGGCTGCCGTCGCAGAACGGCTTGTTTTCCGAAGCGCCGCAGCGGCAGAGCGTGGCACGATAAGAAGTCTCGCCGTCGAGAACGATCTCGGCGTGTACCGCCAGCGGGCCGTTTTCCCGCAGCCGCACCGTGTTGACCACCGGTGCTTGCTCCTGCGGCCCGCCATCCTTCCTGACATAGGTGATGGCGCCCGACGGGCAGCTTTCGGCGATGGCGACGATCTTCTCGACGCTGGCCGCCTCGGGATGGATCCATTGACCCGGCGCGTTGGGCACGAAGACGTGCGGATCGCCGAGCACGCAGTTGCGCGAATGGATGCAGCGCTTGCCGGAAAACCCGACGTCGATCTTGTCGCTTTCGACCATGCCGGCCATAGCTGAGCTCCTTTTGCCTGAAGCACGTCGCGTCTGAACAGTTCGAGGCGGCGCGCGCTGGGTATTTGCACAGGCTATGGCTCCAGCCCGAAGACCGTCAAGCTGGCAAACCGGTCAGGGGACCAGTTCGATCTCCTCGGTCTCGCCGCCGCTGCAGGTATAGCAGCAATCCTCGCATTTTTCCTTGTTGCCGGGGCCGACGCCCCAATAGGTGCCCTCGTCACCATCGACCCAGGCGCCGTAACAGATCGATTCCCCGGCGTTGCAGGATATCGGCAGCTGCTTGGTCTCGCCGTCGTCGAGGTAGAAGTCCTTGTCATCGCCCGGCCAGACATAGTCGCGGTCCTGGCTGTAGAGTTCGACGCGCATGGCGTTGGGGTGGCCGTTCTTGATGGCAAAGGTGACATCGTCGGCACGCGCCGCCGGCACGAGCAGCATGAGGAGAGACAGCGCGGCCAGCACGCGGCGCGCATAGACATGAAACATGAGTGACCCCCTGAATAAGCGGCCCACCCGGCCGCGTGGCGACCATCGCACGCAGCGCTGAATCGCGGAAGTGGACCGGACGAGCCGATCCCTGACTTAATTTGGGTCCAACGAAAACTTCCGCGCTCTACGGCACCAGATCGATCGTCTCTGTCGAGTGTTCGACGCAGATGAAGCAGCAGGTGTCGCAAGGCTGGTCATTGTCCGGCCCGACGCCGGCCGAGAGGCTGTCATTGCCGTCGACCCAGGCGCCATAGCAGATATGTTCGCCCTGATTGCAGGAGAACGGCACGGATTTCTGCGACCCTGGGGCGATCAGGAACACCTTGTCGTTGCCCGGCCAGACCGTCTCGCGGTCGCGGCTGAACAGCTCGACCGCGACTGCTTCCTTGCGCAGGTTCTTGACGAAGAAGGCCATGTCGGCGGCCTGCGCCGAGGCGGTGAAGACCAGCGCCGCCAGTGCAACCATACGAAACAGCGTCACGGCCTGGATCTCCCGAATCACCGCGGCAGAATCGCATGCCTGCCCGCTACTAGGAAGGTGCGGAACCCTGCGTCGCGATCTCATGCCCCAGCCGCACCGTTTCACGCACCAGCAGGTCGAGATCCTCGCGCCGTGTGCGATGATTGGTGATCGCCACGCGCAACCAGTGCTCGCCATGCACCGTGGTGTCCGAAAGGGCCGCAATGCCCTGTTCCTGCAGCCGCAGCATGATCTCCGTGTTGAGCACCTTCAGAGCCTCGCCTGTCAGACCGGGCTGATAGCGGAAGCAGACGATGTTGACGGTCGGCGATGCCGCCAGCTGCAGCCGCGGCGCGGCCTCGATCAAGCCGGCAAGATAGACGGCCTGGGCAATGTTCTGGTCGATCAGGCGGCCGAATTTCTCGACACCGTGCTCCTTCAGCGCCATCCACACCTTCAGCGCGCGAAAACCGCGCGACGTCTGCAGGCCGTAGTCGTGCAGCCATTCGCCGGAAGCGAGGCCGCGCGGCGTCGATTCCAGATATTCCGGCGTCACCGCGAAGGTCCCGCGATGCGCGGCGGCATCCCTGATCAGGGCGCAGCCGACTTCGAACGGCGCGTGCAGCCATTTGTGGGGATCGAGCGCGACCGAATCCGCCCGTTCGATGCCGGCGACGCGATGGGCATTCTCAGGCGCAATGGCGATCAGCGCGCCGATGCAGCCGTCGACATGGAACCAAAGGCCTTCCTCATGTGACAGCTTCGCAAGCGCCTGCAAATCGTCGATCGCCCCGGTGTTGACGGTGCCCGCCGTACCGATGACGCAGGCCGGCTTGAACCCTGCCGCGCGGTCCTCTGTGATCGCGGCACGCAAGGCGGCGATATCGATGCGCAGCCCGGCATCGGTCGGGATGCGGCGCAGTGCCCGGTTGCCGAGGCCAAGTGCCTCCATTGCCTTGCGGTGGCACGAGTGGATCTGCTCCGAGCCGTAGAAGCGCAGCGGCTTTTCGATGGCGGCGACACCATGCTCGCGCACGTCGAGGCCGGCCTTGACGTTGCGCGCCACGGTCAGCCCGATGATGTTGGCCATCGAGCCGCCGCTGACCAGCGTGCCGCCGGCAGAAGCGGGAAAGCCCAGCATCTCCTTGCACCAGTTCACCACCTGGCTGTCCATCAGCCCGGCGGCGTGGTTGCCGCCGCCGAGGTTCGAGCCCTGGATTGCCGCCAGGAAATCGCCGAGCGCACCGGTGAAATTGCTCGACCCCATATACCAGGACCAGAAGCGCGGATGGATGTTGCCCATTGGATAGGACATCACCGTGCGGGACACCTCAGAATAGACCGCATCCAGCGGCGCCGGCGAGCGCGGCAGCGGCGCCGAGAAGGCCCCTCTCACATCGGCCGGCATCTCCCGCCAGACCGGGCGGTCGCGCACATCGCGGAGGTAATCGACCGCATCGTCGATGACCCGGTGCGACAGGGCCTGCACATCGGCCCAATCCAGGGGGTCGAGCGTTTCCTCGGCCAAAAGGCCAAGGTTTTCTTGCGCGGCGTCCATACCAGATCTCCCGTCAAGCCGCCGGGAACTGGCAGCCGGGCGTCGAGCGCGACAGGGCGGTCTCGTCGGCATCCATCTCGGCCTCGATGCCGTCGAACAGCGGTGTCGACATGTAGCGTTCGCCGGTGTCGGGCAGCATGCACAGGATCACCGCACCGGCCGGCGCCTCCTCCGCGACCTGCCGTGCCACGGCGAAGGTCGCGCCGCCGGAAATGCCGGTGAAGATGCCCTCTTTGCGCGCCAATTCCCTCGCCCATTTGATGCCCTCGGGCCCGGCGATCGGCATCACCTCGTCATAGAGGCTGGTGTCGATCGCCTCCTGCAGCACGTTGGGGATGAAATCTGGCGTCCAGCCCTGGATCGGGTGCGGCTCGAAGGCTGGATGGCTGGCGGCGGGAGCACCATCGACGCCGCGCTGCTGGACCTTGCCGCTGCCGATGAGCTGCGCGTTGGCCGGCTCGGAGAGCACGATGCGGGTTTCCGGCCGCTCGCGGCGCAGCACGCGCGCCACGCCCACCACCGTGCCGCCGGTGCCATAGCCGGTGACGAAGCAATCAAGCCGCGAGCCGGCGAAATCATTGACGATCTCGCGCGCCGTCGTTGCCTCGTGGATGGCGGCGTTGGCGGTCGTCTCGAATTGGCGGGCAAGGAACCAGCCATTGGCCTCGGCCAGTTCCACCGCCTTCTTGTACATGCCGAAACCTTTTTCGGCGCGCGGCGTCAGCACCACCTTGGCGCCCAGCATGCGCATCAGCTTGCGGCGCTCGACCGAAAAACTGTCGGCCATCGTGACGACCAGCGGATAGCCCTTTTGCGCGCAGACCATGGCGAGGCCAATGCCGGTGTTGCCGCTGGTCGCCTCGACCACCGTCTGGCCCGGCTTCAGCGCCCCGCTGCGCTCGCCCTCCTCGATGATGTTGAGCGCCAGCCGGTCCTTCACCGAGGCGCCGGGATTGAAATACTCGGCCTTGACGTAGATCGTCGCGTGGGACGGTCCGAGATTGTTGATGCGAACCACCGGCGTGTCGCCGACGGTGTCGAGAATGCTGTCGAACAGGCGGCCGCGCCCGGCCGTGGTTCTGATCTTCTGCTGCTGCAACATCTTGGTCTCCTTGATTGTCATCGCGTTTTGTCTTCACGGGCCAGTTACAAACCGGCGGGCTGGGCGGCGAGGTTTGGTGACCTTGCCGCGCTAGGACTGACATGCCGCACAGCGGCAATGCCCGTATCCGGCGCTGATATCCGCTGCCGGATGCGCCGTGTCGTGTTTGGTGATACAGGAGAGGCCGACAGGCCAGCGTGGGAGCAGGCGTGGAAACGCACGTGGAATCCACTCGATCGAGGCCGGACGGCGACATGCCGGTCCTTTCCGTGCGCCTGCTCGGACCGCTGATGATCTCCCGCGACGGCGCTCCGGTTGCCCTGCCCGCGTCACGCAAGCTGCGCGCGCTGCTCGCCTATCTGGCGCTGGCGCCGCATCCGGTCAGCCGCAGTCGCCTGTGCGAGTTGTTGTGGGATGTGCCGAACGACCCAAGGGGCGAACTGCGCTGGTGCCTGAGCAAGCTGCGCGGCGCGCTTGACATGCCGGCCCGGCGCCGGGTCTCCACCCAAGGCGATACGGTCGCACTCGATCTCGACGATTGCCTGGTCGATGTGCTGGAGGTCAGCCGCGCCGCCGCGCAAGGGATCGGCACGCTTGACGTCGAGCGCTTGCGCGTGCTGGCCGGACTGTTTGCCGGCGATTTCCTCGACGGGCTGGAGCTCGAGCGCAGCCCGCATTTCAACAGCTGGCTGATCGCGCAGCGCCGCCGCTTCAGCGCTTGCCATGCCGCCGTGCTGGAACGCCTTGTCGCGAGCCTGCCGGCTTATAGTGCCGAGGCGATCGCCCATCTCGACACATGGGTGGAACTGGCGCCGTTCGACACGTGCGGACATCTGGCGTTGCTGTCCAATCTGGCCGGGCGCGGCGAGGTCGGCGCGGCCGAAGAGCATCTGGCCGCGGCGGAACGATTGTTTCGGTCGGAGGAGCTCGATTTCGCACCGCTTCGCGCGGCCTGGCGGGCGATCCGTGACCGACAGTCGGGCACCTCGCTTCGAGCGGCCTGCCTGTCCACGCTGTCGCCACTGGTGGCCACCATGCCCACCGCACCCGGCCCGGTCGAGCCCAGCCACGCTTCGCTGGCGGTGATGCCGTTTGTCGAGGAGAGCGGCGGCACGCGCGGCGGATTGGCCGACGGTTTCACCCACGACATCATCATCCGCCTGGCCAAGCTCAGGGATTTCTTCGTCATCGCGCGCGGATCGGTGTTTGCGCTGGCAGAGCAGAACATCGCGCCCGAGGATGCCGGCCGCCGGCTGAATGTCGACTATGTCGCCACCGGCACGGTGCGTAGCGCGTCCGGCCGCCTCATCGTCAGCGTCGAGCTGATCGAGGTGCGCAGCGCCAGGATCGTCTGGGCCGAGACCTTCGAGCGCAGGCCCGATGACATCTTTTCCGTGCTCGACGACATCGGCAACAGCATCGTCTCCTCGATCTCGGCCGAGATCGAAACGGTCGAGCGCAACCGCGCCATGCTGAAGGCGCCCAGCTCGCTCAACGCCTGGGAGGCCTACCATCGCGGCCTCTGGCACATGTACCGCTTCACCCAGGCCGAAAACGAGCAGGCGCGGCATTTTTTTGCCCAGGCCTTGAAGCTCGACCCGACCTTTGCCCGCGCCTATGCCGGCCTGTCCTTCACCCACTGGCAGAACGCCTTCCAGCGCTGGGGCGACCGCGACCGCGAAAGCGCGCTGGCGTTCGAGAGCGCCGGACACAGCCTGCTGGTCGACGACCACAATCCGGCCGCGCATTGGGCGATGGGCCGGGCGCTGTGGCTGCGCGGCGAGCAGGACGGCTCGCTGTTCGAACTCGAGCGGGCGGTCGATCTCAGCCCCAACTTCGCGCTCGGCCACTACGCTTTGTCCTTCGTGCATTCGCAGTCGGGCGACCCGCGAGCGGCGATAGGCTCTTCCGATCATTCGCGCCATCTCAGCCCGTTCGACCCGCTGCTGTTCGGCATGCTGGGTGCACGCGCCATGGCGCATGTCCGGCTCGGCCAGTTTGAGGAGGCGGCCGAATGGGCGCTGAAGGCGGCGGCGCGGCCCAACGCCCACGCCATCATACTGGCGATCGCCGCGCACTGCCTGGCGCTGGCCGGACGGCTCGACGAGGCGCGCGGCTTCGCCGCCGCCATCCGCAAGACAAGGCCGGACTATTGCGCCGACGATTTCATCGGCACCTTCCGCTTCGAACCGGATGCCGTAGCGCTGTTCCGGCAGGGCGCCAGCCGCATCGGGCTCAACTGAAGCCTGGATCGCCATCTTGGGGATCGCGTGGGAATTTCGCCTCAAATCCGCCGGGTTAACGAAGTCGGAAGGAGTTGTTTAACCGTTAGCTTCTATGTCACGGCCCGGGGGGGCCGACAAAGTGAGTATGATGAGCAACAGCCCCGACAAGCGCAATGAATGGCGCGCCATATTTTACGTGCAGGCTCGCGTTGCCATCCTGTTTGTCCCGGTGGTTGCCAGCCTGCTGATCATAGCGGCGCTTGCCGGAAACGAACGCAAGTCGGTTCCCAGCATGATCGACCCGACCGTCACCGGCTCCGTGCGGTAGGCGCTATCGGTCGGCGTTAGCCCTCTCGGGGAGAGCGCCTTCTGAAGAAAAAGAAGGTCGAAGGAAAGGCCCTCCCGATCAACGAGGGAAGGCGCTATGCGCTTTTCCTGGGAAACCACTTCACACTTTCCCGGACTTGCTCCAGGAGAGCGTGCTTTCCGGCAGCATTCGCTTGAGCACGTCGTCCTTGCGGATGAAATGATGCCATAGCGCCGCGGCCGCGTGCACTCCGGCGAGGATGAGGATCGAATTGGCGCACAGGCTGTGCAGTTCCCTGATGAACCGGGCCGTGTCGCGGTCGGGCGATACCGGGGCCGGGATGGTGAAGAGGCCGAAGAAGCTCAAGGCGTCGCCCCTGTACCAAGTCAGCAGGATGCCGAGAGCCGGAATGGTCACCAGCAGCGCATAGAGCAGCAGATGCGCGATCTTGGCCGCCCATCGTTCAAGCTCCGACATTTCCGTCGGCAGCCCTGGCGTTCCCAGTATCAGGCGCAGGCCGACGCGGATGACGACCAGCGCAAACAACAGCAGCCCGAACGAAATATGGAACCACCAGACGAGCGCGCGGCCGGGATCGCCGCGCGGAAAAAGTTCTTCCACATAGGTCAAGCCATAAAGGCCGATGACCAGCAGAAACACCGCCCAGTGAATGGCTTTTTGTGCGCTTGTATAGGTGGGGTGCATGCGAGCCTTCCAGTTTTGAATATTTCTAAACTAGCCGCGATCATGTCAAAGCTTTGTCGGGCTCGGATGATCGTGAGCTGGCAGGACACTGGAACGGGTAAGCTGTCAGTTTGCGGACAGTCGGGCATCGAGCGCGTAATGCTGGACAAAGAAAAGCCCGGGCGAACCAGGCTCTTCTTCGGCGTCTCCAGGGCGCTCAAACAAAGCGCGGGATCGGACCGTTCTGCGGGGTCACATCGTCGCCGAGGTCGACAAACACCTCGTCGACATAGCACCATGCCCAGCCTTCGGGTGGATCGTAGCCCTCGATGATCGGATGCTTGGTGGCGTGGAAATGCTTGGTGGCGTGGCGGTTGGGCGAGTCGTCGCAGCAGCCGATATGGCCGCAGGTACGGCACAGCCGCAGATGCACCCATTGCGACCCGCTCTTCAGGCATTCCTCGCAGCCGAGCGCGCTCGGCGTGACCTTCCTGATGTCGCGCGTATGTCTGCATTCATCCATCATGGTCTCCCGGCCATTTGAAATGTGTCGGCGTTGCCGCGCGCGAGGTAGGCATGCAGAGCCGCGACCACCTGGGCGCCTTCGCCGACAGCCGCGGCGACCCGTTTGACCGAGCCCGCACGGACATCGCCGATGGCGAATACGCCGCTGCGGCTCGTCTCCATCTGCGCCGATCCTATGTCCGATCCGGTGCGCACGAAACCCCTGGCGTCCAGCGCGACATCGCAGTTGGCCAGCCAATCGGTGTTCGGATCGGCGCCGATGAAGAGGAAGAGATGGCGGATCGGGCGCGTTGTTCCCGCGCCGCTGGCGCGGTTGCGCCAGCGCACCGTGGCAAGATTGCCGTCTTCGCCGTCCAGTGCCTCGATTTCGGTCCCGGTCAGCACCTCGATGTTCGGCTGCGCCCGGATGCGCTCTACCAGATAACGCGACATGCTGGCCTCGAGGCTGCCGCCGCGCGCCAGCAGCGCCACCTTCCGCGCATGACTGGCCAAGTAGACAGCCGCTTGCCCGGCCGAATTGCCGGCGCCGACCAGCGCCACTTCCTGGCCCGCGCAAAGCCGGCCTTCGATGGGCGACGCCCAATAGTGCACGGACGTCCCCTCGAACCGCGCCAGATCGGCGATGTCGAGGCGACGATAACGCGCGCCGCTGGCGATCACCACGCTGCGCGTGCGCACAGTCTCGCCGTCACCGACATCGAGCAGATAGCGGGCGCCTGACGTGTCGGTGGCCGCGCTCAAAAGCTTCGCCTCGTCCGGGATGACCATTTCAACGCCGAATTTCTGCGCCTGGTTGTAGGCGCGCGCCATCAGCGCCATGCCGGTGATGCCGGTCGGGAAACCGAGATAGTTCTCGATGCGCGAGGAGGCGCCGGCCTGTCCGCCGAAGGCACGGCAATCGAGCACGATCGTCGACAGCCCTTCGGATGCCGCATAGACCGCCGCCGCCAGCCCTGCCGGGCCGGCGCCGACGATGGCCACATCATACACCGTATCGGCATCGATCGGGCGCAACAGGCCGACGCAGCGGGCGAGGTCCTTTTCGCCGGGGTTCATCAGCAGCCTGCCGTTTGGACAGAGCACGATCGGCAGGTGGTGCGGATCGACCTCGAAGCGTTCGACCAGGGTTTTGGCGCAGGGATCGCTGTCGGAATCGAGCACGCGGTGCGGCTGGCCGCTGCGCGCCAGAAAACCCTGCAGCCGCAACACGTCGGCATTGTCCTGGGGTCCGATGATGATCGGCCCGCTGGTGGCGCTCTCCAAAAGCCCGACGCGGCGCAGGATCAGCGCCCGCATGATGCGCTCACCGAGATTGGCCTCCTGCACCATCAGGTCGCGCAGCCGCTGCGAGGCGATGACGAACGCCTCCACCGGCTCGGCGGCCTGCGCATTCACCAGCGAGGGACGGGCCGAAAGCTGCGCCAACTCACCGACAAAGCTGCCCGGGCCGTGCGTGACGATCGTCTCGCGCCGGCCGAGCCCGCCGTCCTGGGTGATGTCCACGCTACCCGACAGCACGACGATCAGGCCGGGCGCCACATCGCCGGCTTCGATGATGTGCTCGCCGGCTGCATAGGCGCTGGCCTCGCCGAACCGGCGCATGCGGTCGATGTCCACCTCGGCCAGCGTGGGGAACGCCTGGTCGCGGCGGGCACCGAAGATCGGGTTGATGGATTGAGCCATGGTTTTGAGCGTAGCGAAGCGGCCGCGGAGTTTGAAGCGGTTTGTGAGGGGACTGGCCGGAAGGGGAGGTTGGCGCAAAAAACTCGGACGAGCCAGGCCGCGCTATACCCTCTGCGTTCCAACGAGCGCAGCATTCGTGCGCGATGTCAGGCTAGGCCATCCCCAAATTCTAGGGTCCCGAGGGCCCGCTTGTAACCGCCATTGCAAAATTCATGGTTTGACACCAAGGACCTCAATAAGGCGACTCGCCAGTCGTTTCGCCCGAAATTTCTCGCAAGGGCGTCGGAAGTTCTCGCCAAGAATGATGACAGAGCTGCGCCACCCCCGCCAAACGCCAAGTCGAAAGCTTCTTCATAACCCGCTAGAAAGACGTTTATTGACGTTTTGAGTCTGCTGTTGAGCTGAAATTTCTCCATTTGGAATTCGGCTTTCTCCAGCATCTCATTGTTGGGATCAAGTTCATCGGTGATACCGAACAAGACTGACAGGCCACCATCGGCAGAAGTGACAATGTCGGCTCGAAGAAAATTAATCGGCGGAAGCTGATCTAAATACGGATGCACAAGCTGGTCCGATTCCTCATCAGATACAAATGCCCTCTTAATGTTATTGCAGGGGTGGCACGAGGGAATGAGATTGCGAGGATATATCGCCAAGTCCTTATATATTGACCTAGGGAGGTAGTGATCTAAGTCGGTTATTGTCGGCGCGCTGCAGTATGGGCAGAGCCGCGCTCCACTTTTCAAAGTCTCCCGTAGCCTCTCCAAGCGTCCGCGGATTTGAACGTGGTTATACGCGTCGCGTATGGCATTCGATAGTTCTTCGCTGACGGAAGGGGCGGCAAGATTATCGGACCCCCGCCCCTGTGCCGCGTCGTACTCTCCATATCGTACCACGACAGCAGCACATTCATCGTCCGTGAGGTCGTATGGCGCGTCTCCCCGATCCCGGGAAAGCGCAAGCTTGAGTTGTTCAGACACTTCAGAAACGTCCGGCGAAATCAGTGTCCACATTATGTTTCGGACCGCGGCGTCGAAGCCAATATGCTCATGACATAGGCGCGCGCCTGCGTACTCAGCCCTTGGGGAAATAGTAGCTCAATCGGCTCCAGATCTCGGTATGAGCGTGCAAGTGCCCGCAGGATGGAGTGATAGTCGGTTGCTTCGGTATCAAGGGCAAAAACCTCGTTCGTGATTGCACCGATACTCTCGCCAAAAGTTTCAATTTCCGGGGGAAACACTCGCCCGCTTTCGCCGACTCTCACAATTTTATGCACTTGGCTGGCCAACGTTTCCTGGAGGACTACAGGAGAATGGGTGGCCACAACCGCAAATGCTTGAAGTTCATTAAGTGCAAATCTGAGACTGTGCATCAACGCCGCGAGAAGAGGAGGATGGAGATGAGTTTCAGGCTCATCAAATAATATAAGCGCCTTGCGCTCAGCATAGGAAACGACCGAAGCAATTACATGGAATGCTATTTTATGCCCGGTGCTAAGTGAGTGAAATTTTTGCCGTACATTTCCCGACAAGAATGACATGATGTCCGGAGAATTTGACGAATATAGGGAAGGATCTAGGAATAACGGTAGGGAACAGCGCCGCAACGTCCCTAGCCGATCAGCTTGTTCGATCCGATTGATTGCTTCGGCGAACTCGTCAGTAAGGCGATCCAACGATTTTATTCGATTTGTAGGCAGCCGGTCTAGTTCTGTCTCACCATCAGACGAACTTGCTGGTTCGTCCATTTCGAGCGCGAGATCACGCAGCCCGCAGAACATGTATCGACCGGTCCCGCTTCTGATTTCCTTGGCAACTTGAAGCCTTTCCTCCGATGTAATGCCTGGAGCCGCAAAACTGTCGAACGCGCTGTAGCTAATTGTCACAATTCGCGTAAACCCCAACCCGCCCGGATCAAGAGTACCCAAATTCTCAAGCTTTGCGCGATCCCGTGCGGAGGCGTGGGCGACCCTAGCTAATCGGGCCAACAAAGTGCTTTTCCCAGACCCGTTTCTCCCGATAAGCACAGCGAGTCGTGCTGGCAGTTTTGGACGATTTTCTCCGGGCATGGCGAAGATATCGTTTAGCTGTGACGGAGGTGCAGAGAAATTAAAGTCGATGCGATCTTCCCACCCGGCAGCGTGAAAAGAGAAGCGCAGATCGGAGCCAGGGAGAGCTGTATAATCTCGTTCGACCAACGCTCTTGCCGTGGGAACAAAATCCCGATCCAGGGTGCGAAAGAGGGATGTGCGCCAACCCTCCTCCTCCTCAAATTCCTTCACGAGGTCTGGGTGCTTGATGACATCTCGCAGCCCAGAAAGCACTGAAATTCGAATTGGTTCGTCCAGTGTCGCAAGGCGCTCATAGTAGTCTAGGCTTTGACCGATCGAGCAAAAGTTTTCGTCAAGATCGCCAATCGGTCCGACTTTCAGCTGCAACGTATCGGAAGGCGCTTGACCGCGTCGTAGTATTTTTACGTCGCCAATTAATGTTGGATCCCCAGACCCAATCCCGTGATACAGTTGATACAAAGTCTGATAGCTAAAATCGTTCCAATTGTCCTGACGAAGAATGAACCCTAGAGAGTCGTGTGGAACGCGCCCCGGCGGTATTACTTGAAACGGCATAATGTCCGCAGTTTCCTGATCGAGATAGCTTCTTTGAAGCAGTAATGGAATTTAGCTTACAGTTTTGGGATCGTTATGTCGATGCTAGCCGTCGTTCGTACCCTCATTTTAGACGGGAAAGCACTACGGGGCGTCTTGAGTTGCCATTGAAGGTCTTTGTTTCGCATAGTCTCTGCCTCCACATTCGCTCAATATCGGCTTCGGTCATGATGGAAATATCTGGTCGCGGCGGGCGGCGATATTCTCGGCGGTCGCGTTTTCAGTCGGCCTGAATGGCGCTCAGAAAGGCATTTGCCACCTTGGGCACCCAATGAGTTCAATATCAGCCCCTCTCAACTCTTTGGAGGCCCTCCTGTCAGGTTCTCAAGGCGTCGCATTAGCATGTCGCCGAGTTCCGACAGATTTTTGTAATCCGGACAGTTATAGGCTGCTATGTCAAAGTGTATCGGAGTACCCGCTTTTCGATACATGCTCACGCGCCTTCCAATCGCATGAGCATAGCCAATTTCGTAGTAAACGCTCGGCCGCTCTCCAGTTATGTCAGCGATTAGGAACTCTGCAGTTTTTATTTCGTCCAGTATGCGATCAGTGATGACATCTCCGTGCTCGATGTCGTCGGCGCGAACCGCCGTGACGCCAAACTTTGCACAGCACTCCTTTATCCTGTCGCTAACATCTTCCAACTCCGGCTTATCCTTCGAAATCCACATCATGATGAAGGCCGTGTCAGGTCGATAACCCGCCGCGATAGGCCCCGATCCGGCAATCGGAAGATCCCTACCTTCAGACGGTCGTAGGTCTGCGATCTCTAGCCGGCTCTCAAGCGAGGCAAACCAACGTTCGAAAGCCTCCTTTGAATCGGAGGGATTGGCTTTTATCTCGGATTCCGAGGGCGGTTGCACGCCGAGCACCTGGCCTTCATCGTGCAGAACCTCAATGCCTGCTGACTCGAATGTCCGGAATCGAAGCGCGGCTCGCATGCCTTTAAATGCGTAACCCGCTTCACGCTGGTCCACCTCAGTTAACAGGGGAGATCGTCGGATAGTAGAAGCCGTATCTTGTGCCAGCTCGGCAAGCCGACCTGCCAAACCCTGCCCACTATTTCGCAGTTCATCCGTTGCCTTTCCCCAATAGCCGTCGTCCGATAAGTTTCGATCGTAGGTGTCGAAATGTGCATCGGCCATGGACGTGGGGAGCGATGATATCGCGTCATAAAAATAGGCCAAGGCCTCCATTCGAATCGACTGAAGCCTTTGGAGAACGGACAAGTCGATAGAGACTGTAGCTGGCACCTTTTCCTCCCAACGCGTGCTTGGCACGGTTATAACAAAACGCGCCGAAACAGCCAGCCGGTCTGAGCCAATATCGCGGGCAGCTGGTAGGAGGAACCCACCATGATCTGAGTGAGGCCCAGCGCCGTGAGATCTGGAGGCCGTCAAGCGACGACAAACCCTGCTGCGGCTGAGCAAAGAAAAAGCCCGGACGAACCGGGCTTTTTCTCTAAGTTTCTGAACCGTCGAGTGGTTCGAAACGGGAATTTGGTGCCCAGAAGAGGACTCGAACCTCCACTCCTTGCGGAACACGGACCTGAACCGTGCGCGTCTACCAATTCCGCCATCTGGGCTGGTGCGGGCTCATGTAAGCGGGCAAGCGATGTGTGTCAACGCGCTTTTTTCGCAGGTGCTCCGTTCGCCGGCTCAGTCGTCCAGCACTTCCTTGGAAGCGACGGTGGAATCGGCGTTGAGCTGGTAGATGACCGGCACGCCGGTGCCGAGTTCCAGCTTGACGATCTCCTCACCCGACTTGCCGTCGAGCGCCATGATCAGCGCGCGCAGGGAGTTGCCGTGCGCGGCGACCAGCACGGTGCCGCCGCGCAGCACATGCGGCTGCAAATCGTGCAGGTAATAGGGCCAGACGCGGGCGCCGGTGTCCTTCAGGCTTTCGCCGGCAGGCGGCGGCACGTCGTAGGAGCGGCGCCAGACATGCACCTGCTCCTCGCCCCATTTCTTGCGGGCGTCGTCCTTGTTGAGGCCGGAGAGGTCGCCATAGTCGCGCTCGTTGAGCGCCTGGTCGCGGATGGTCTTCAGGTCGCCCTGGCCGACCGCGTCGAGGATGTGCTGGCAGGTCTTTTGCGCCCGGATCAGCGCCGAGGTGAAGGCGATGTCGAATTTCAGGCCACGCGTCTTGAGCTTTTGCCCGGCGGCCTTGGCCTCGGCGTGGCCCTGTTCGGTCAGGTCGACGTCGCGCCAGCCGGTGAACAGGTTCTTCAAATTCCATTCGCTCTGGCCGTGGCGCACGAGCACGAGGGTTCGCGACATGTTTGCTCCTTCAGGTTTATGGATCAGGCCGGCTCAGCTGAGGCCGAGCACGTCCCGCATCGAATACAGTCCCGGCTTTTTGCCGCGCGCCCAAAGCGCCGCCTTGACGGCGCCGCGGGCGAAGATGGCGCGGTCCTCGGCGTGGTGCGACAGGGTGATGCGCTCGCCGGTGCCGGCCAGCATCACGCTGTGGTCGCCGACGACAGAGCCGCCGCGCAGCGTGGCAAAGCCGATCGAGCCCGTCTTGCGCACCCCGGTGTGGCCGTCGCGGACGCGCACGTCGTTGCCTGAGAGCTCGATACCACGTCCGGCGGCGGCGGCTTCACCCAGCAGCAGCGCCGTGCCCGAAGGCGCGTCGACCTTGTGCTTGTGGTGCATTTCGAGGATCTCGATGTCGAAGTCGTCGGCATCGAGCGCGCGCGCCGCCTGCTCGACCAGCACCGCCAGCAGATTGACGCCGAGGCTCATATTGCCCGACTTGACGATCGTCGCATGGCGCGCCGCCGCAGCGATCCTGGCATTGTCATCGGCCGAACAGCCGGTCGTGCCGATGACATGGACGATGCGCGCCTGCGCCGCGTAGCCGGCGAATTCGACCGTCGAAGCAGGCGTGGTGAAATCGAGCACACCGTCGGCCTTGGCGAACACCGGCAGCGGATCGTCGCTGATCGGCACGTTGATGATGCCGATGCCGGCCAGCTCGCCGGCATCCTTGCCCAGATGCGGCGAATCCGCCCGCTCGACCGCGCCGATGACCCGCGCGCCTGATATAGAGTGAATGGCGCGGATCAGCGTCTGGCCCATGCGGCCGGCGGCGCCCACCACCACCAGGCCCATATCATTTGCCGGTCCGTCGGTTGCGGGCGTGGCGCTCATGTCGTGCTCCCGGCGATGCTCTGCGTGTCGATGCCTTGTGACAGGCGTTGCGCCGAAGTCCGGATCGGCGCGCTGTCGTCGACAAGCCCCAGACCCTTGACGCCCTGGATACGGTGGAAGCGGGCATAGACGCTGTGCGGATCGGCCATCAGCGAGGCGTGCGTGCCTTCCTCGACCAGCCGGCCCTGTTCCATGACGATGATGTGGTCGGCATTGACCACCGTCGACAGCCGGTGCGCGATGACGATGGTGGTGCGGCCTTCCATGACCTTTGTCAGCGCCTGCTGGACGCGAGCCTCGGCCTCGTTGTCGAGCGCCGATGTCGCTTCGTCGAGCAAAAGGATCGGTGCCTGCCGCACGATGGCCCGCGCGATCGAGACGCGCTGGCGCTGGCCGCCGGACAGCGTCACGCCATTCTCGCCGACCGGCGTGTCGTAGCCCTGCGGCTGCTGGCGAATGAAGTCGTCGGCCGCGGCTTGGCCCGCGGCCTGTTCGATCTCGGCATCGGTGGCGCTCAGCCGGCCGTAGCGGATATTGTCGCGGATGGTGCCTTCGAACAGATAGGGCTGCTGCGAGACATAGGCGATGGAACCGCGCAGCGACTGTTTGGTGACCTTCGAGATGTCCTGGCCGTCGATCTCGATCGACCCCGCCTCGACATCGTAGAAGCGCTGCAGCAGCGCCACCAATGTCGTCTTGCCGGCGCCCGAAGCGCCGACGATTGCCGTCACCTTGCCGGCCGCGGCGACGAAACTCAGATCCTGCAGCACCGGAGCCTCCTCGACATAGCGGAAGGAGACGTTGTTGAAACGCACTTCGCCGGAGGTGAATTTCGCCTCGGCGGCGCCTTGGGCGTCGCTCTGCTGCGGCTCGATGTCGAGAAGCTCGTAGATCATGCGCGCATTCACAAGCGCGCGTTCCATGCCGACCTGCATGCGCGCCAGACGGCGGGCCGGATCATAGGCGAGCGTCAGCGCCGTGATGAAGGAAAACACCGCGCCCGGCGGCTGGCCGAGAACGGTGGCCCGGTAGCCGGAATAGGCGATGACGCTGGCGAAGGCGATGCCGGCCAGCAGTTCGGAAACCGGCGTCAGCCGCTCGGAGACGCGAGCGATCTTGTTCGACCGCTGCTCGGCATCCTCGGCGAGCTGGCTGATCCGGCGCGACAGCTCGTCCTCCATGGTGAAGGCCTTGACGATGGCGATGCCTTGCGTGGCTTCCTGCATGGCGCCGATCAGCCGAGAGTTGATCTGCACCGATTCGCGCGTGATGCGGCGCACCCGGCGCATCAGATAGGTGACGGTCCAGATCAGCGGCGGCCCGATCAGCAGCGAACTCAAGGAGAGTATCGGATCCTGGTAGATCATCACGCCGACCAGGCCGACCAGCGAGACGGCATCACGCGCGGTCGAGGTCACCGTCATCGACAACAGGTCGCGAATGCCGTTGACGTTCTCGTTGACCTGCGCGGCCAGCCGCCCGGACCTTGTGTCGTTGAAGAAGGAGACGCCAAGCTTCATCAGATGGTTGAAGATGCGCTGCTGATAGCGCGCCACCAGATTGTTGCCGATCCTGGCCATCGTCACCGCCTGGCCGTAGCCGGCAAGGCCGCGCAGGATGAAGGCACCGAGCAGTGCGGCGCAGATCCATGGGATCAGGTCGCCGCGTCGTTCGTAGAAGATCTGGTTGACGACCGGGCTCATGATCCAGGCGGCAAGCGCCGTCGTCGCCGACACGGTCAGCAGGCAGAGGATGGTGAAAACATACGCGCCCCGATAGTCGCGGCCATTTTCCTGGAGGATACGGCGGATGACCGCCACGATCTCTCCCGCACGGGGTTTCGACAAATTGGGGGGCTGAAATGTCAAATTGGAGCGCTTCGTAGATTTCCGCTTCCCGCGGCCGGGCAATTTGGCACCCCTCTTAACGCCAAGCAGCCAGCTTGCCTATGCCTCGGGGTGACTAACTTCGTCGCGCCAGCGCCGGCCCGAAGTCTGGACGCCGAACAGCGAGGGGTTCCTGGCATAGGCGGCAAGGCCCAGAAGTGCGGCCAGCGGATGGGTGATGACATAGACCGGCATGGTGCGCATCATCGCGCTGTGCGGCGCCTTGTCCTCGAAAGCGGCACGGAAATTGCCGGCTTTCAGCGCCGGCACGATCTTCTGCGCGATGCCACCGGTGAGAAACACGCCGCCGCGGCTCATGAACACCAGAGCAAGGTCGCCTGCGGTGCGCCCAAGGCAGGTGACGAAGGTCTCCAGCGCTTCCTCGGCAACCGGATCGGTTTTCGCAAGTGCCGCGGCAGTGATCTCGGCCGGCGTGGTGAAGGGCGACGGCTTGCCGTCCGCCTTGGCAACCGCCCGATAGACATTGACCAGACCGCGTCCGCACAGGATCTGCTCACCCGAAATGCGGCCCTCCAGCTTCTCGATATGCGGAAAAACCTCGAAATCGCGGGCCGAGCGCGGACCGATGTCCATATGGCCGCCCTCGCCGGGCACCGGTATCCAGTGGTGCAGCGCATGGACCAGCCCGGCGACGCCGAGCCCGGTTCCGGGGCCGAGCACGACGCGGCCGGCATTGGGCTCCGGCGTGCCGCCGCCGATCTTTTCCATGTGCTCCTCGCCGAGCGCGACGACGGCCAGCGCCTGCGCCTCGAAATCGTTGAGCACGACGATGTCGCTCAGGCCGAGGCTGGCGAACATTTTTCTCGGCTTGACGATCCAGGGGCAGTTGGTCAGTTCGATCTCGTCGCCGTCGACCGGACCGGCCACCGCCAGCACCGCCGAATTGGGACGCACCGACGAGCGATCGAGCACGGCCGCCTGGATCGCCTCGTCGATGGTGTTGTAGTTCGCCGTCTGGACGATGGTCGGCTCGCCTGCCTCGGAATTGGCGTCGAGCACGACCGAAAAGCGCGCATTGGTGCCGCCGATGTCGCCGATAAGGATCGGAAACCGCAACAAAGTATCGTCGTCGCCTGTGCCTGGCATGCTCTCGTCCGTCTCCGGCGCCACCGACGGCATCTAGCCGTTCTTCCGTTGACTAGCGCATGGGTTTGAAAAGGGAAACGGTTTTCGACCCCGGTGGCGCGCTGAGGCCGGCTGTGCGGCCAAACCGCCACGGTTTCGCAAAAATGAGGTCCTGAACCGGTTGAGCCCGTCTATGAGCCGTGACCGTCAGTTTCCTGGCGGCCGCGGCCGCGGCAGCGGCACGCCGATCTCGGGGGTCGCCGTGAAGGCGTTCACCGTGCTTGGCAAGCCGGCGGCGGCCGGCGTGGCGGGCAATGACGGCGCTTCGGGTTCGGGTGCGGCAGCCGCGACCGGCACGCCGCCGCCGTGATAGGTCGCCGCCTCGGCGGAAACCGGCCCCGGCGCGTCGAGCACGGCGCGGCATTCGCTCGGCAGGTTCGCCATCGTCATCAGGTCGCGTGCCTTGGGCGCATCCGGGTTCTTGTTGGGCCGCCACGGCTCCTGCGTGAACCACCAGGCCAATGGCTTGCCGCAACCGTCATCGTCCGGCGTCGCTTCCTGCGCCTTGCAGCCGGGGGATCCCGGCTGACAGCCGATGCGCATGTGAAAATGATAGTCGTGGCCCCAAAACGGGCGGATCTTGCGCAGCCAGCCGCGGTCGCCCCTGACGGTGTCGCAGAGCTTCTTCTTGATGCCCGGATTGACCAGGATGCGCTCGACCTGGCTGTAGCTCGCCGCCCGCTTCAGAAGCCTTGTGTGTGCCGGCGTCCACAGCGCGTCCTTCACCAGATGGGTCTTCTCATCGACCATCAAGGTGGCGCTCATCGATTCGCGCTGCGCCATCGACAGCGGGCGGCTGGGCATCGGCGTCAGCCAGATGTCGGCGTCGAGCCCGATCTGGTGCGAGGCATGCCCGGTCATCATCGGGCCGCCGCGCGGCTGCGAAATGTCGCCGATCAGCAGGCCCGGCCAACCATCGGCTGCCGCGTCGCGCGACAATTTCTCGATCACTGCGATCATAGCCGGATGGCCCCAGCGACGGTTGCGGGACGGCCGCATCACCTCCCAGGTCGGACCGTCCATGGGAATGGCGACGCCGCCGGCAAAACAGCCCTTGGAATAGAAGCCGATCGATTGCGCCGCGCTCGCGGCTGGCAGTTTCTTGGCGCCGAACAGGTCTTTTGCCCGTTCCTCGGCCGCGGCCGGCCGTACGGCTAGACCGGCAAGGACGAACAGGCCGAGAGCGGCCGCCAGCCTGAATTTTTTGCCGAGAGATGGCTGTATCGGTGTTTTCATGAAACCGGATCCCCACCAGGCCGAATCATAGCATGCAACGCGGAACGCTTCGATCGACAGAGCGGTTCACCGAAACGGTGAACCGCTCTGTCTCTGTTTTGACGCAATCCCGGACGGAGAACCGTGTCACACTTTTCCTGGAATTGCTTTTAGCGCTTCATCGGGCTGCGCGCCTCGCCGTCGCGCCAGTCGTCGCTCGCCCACATATGGTCGAAGGCGGCGCGGTAGTCTGGAAAGCGCAGGGAATAGCCCGCCGCCTTGATCGCCGCGTTGCCGACGCGCTTGTTCTCGCCATAGAAGGACCGCGCCATGGGCGAAAGTTGGGCGGCGTCGAAAGGAATCTCGGGCGGCGGCTCTATACCCATCAGCGAAGCGGCATAGGCGACGACATCCTGCGGCGGCGCCGGCAGATCGTCGGTGACGTTGAAGATGCCGCCTTTATTGCCTTGGATGAGCTGCCACAGGGAGCCTGCAATGTCGTCGCAATGGATGCGGTTGAACACTTGGTCCGGCTTGACCAGCCGCCTTGCGCTGCCGTTTTCCAGATTGAGCAGGGCATTGCGGCCCGGCCCGTAAATGCCGGAGAGTCGCAGGATCGCCACCGGCCGGCGAATCTCGCGGCCCAGCTCCAGCCAGTCCTGCTCTGCCGCCACCCGCATCATCGAACGCTTCGACACCGGCCGGCATTCAGCCGTTTCATCGACCCATGCGCCGTCATAATTGCCGTAAACCCCGACCGTAGAGAGATAGCCGATCCATTCCAGCAAAGGCATTTGAGCGATTGCCTCTCGCGCGGCACCCAGCACGGGATCGCCGGCCTCCTCCGGGGCGACCGAAATCAGCAGATGCGTTGTTTTCCGCAATGCATCGCCAATCTCATCCGTCAGCGCACCGTCGAACAACAGCGGGGCGATGCCGGCCTGCCGTAGCGTCTCGAATTTTTCCGGCGAGCGTGTCGTGCCGAAGATCGTCGCGGCGCCTTTGTTGGCCCGAGCAAAAGCCCTGCCCGAATAGCCGGCGCCGAAGATGAATATCTGCTTTTCGCTCATGCATTCGCCCTGGTTGGCCGCGCCAGACGCCATTCGTCGCGCACGGCTTCGTCGCTCTCGGTTTTCAGGCCGATGGCTGCCCTTTCTGAATATTCGGCGTTGGGCACCAGCCGCGCCAGCGCCCATATTGCCGCGCCCCGCACCAGCGGGGACGGATCGCCGAGCAGCGCAAGCACCGCGCCGGACAGCGACGCTTCGCCGGAATTGCCGGCGGCGATCAGCACGTTGCGGATGAACCGATCGCGGCCGATGCGTTTTATCGGCGAACCGGAGAAGAAAGCGCGGAAGGCCGCGTCATCGAGACCCAAAAGGTCGGCGAGCGGTGGTTCGCGCAGATCATCGCGCGCGGCGAGTTTTGCTTCCGAAGCCGCCCGGGCGAATTTGTTCCACGGGCAGGCGGCTAAACAGTCATCGCAGCCATAGATGCGGTTGCCGATCTTTTCGCGGAATTCGTGCGGAATCGGCCCCTTGTTCTCGATGGTGAGATAGGAAATGCAGCGCCGCGCATCGAGCCGGTAGGGCGCCGGAAAAGCATCGGTCGGGCATGCGTCGAGGCAGGCGCGGCAGGAGCCGCAATGGTCGATTTCGGCGCGGTCGGGCACCAGTTCAGCGGTGGTGAAGATGGTGCCGAGGAACAGCCAGGAGCCGTGCTCGCGGCTGACCAGATTGGTGTGTTTGCCTTGCCAGCCAAGCCCGGCGGCTTCGGCCAGCGGCTTTTCCATGACAGGTGCGGTGTCGACGAACACCTTCACGTCACCGCCGGCGCGGGCAACGAGCTTGCCGGCGATCTCCTTCAGCCGGCCTTTCATCACATCGTGATAGTCGCGGTTTTGCGCATAGACCGAGATCGCGCCGCGGTCGCGCTTGGCCAGCACTTCGCGAAGATCATGGTCGGGGCCGTAGTTCATCGCCAGCACGACGATCGAGCGTACCTGCGGCCAGAGGGCCGTTGGTTCACTGCGGCGTTGCAGCGTCTCGGCGATCCAGTCCATTGAGCCGTGAAAGCCATCGGCGACGAATTCGGCCAGGCGCGCCGGCGCCAGCGGGATCGCATCGGGGGAGGTGACGGCGACGGCATCGAAGCCGGCGCGCTGCGCCTCAGCGTCGATCAGCGCGCGCAGTTTTGCGGCGTCAGAAGTCGAGGTCCGCATAATGCGACACCGGTGACAGGCCGCGCACCCGGTCGGTCAAAAGCGGCCGGAAGGAAGGCCGCGACTTGACCCGCGTGTACCATTCGCGAGCAGCGCTGTGCTCGCGCCAGTCTATCTCGCCGAGATAATCGAGCACCGACAGCGTCGCCGCGGCCGCGAGATCGGCATAGGTGACCCTCGAGCCGGCCAGCCAATGGCGGGTGCCGGCCAGCCAGTTGGTGTATTTCATGTGCTGGCGGATGTTGGCGCGCGCCGCACGGATCGCGCCCGAGTCGGGCGAGCCGCCGCCCGCCGTTTCCGGCATGACCGGCTTCAGCACGCGCTCACGCACCAGATGACGGGTGACTTCGCTTTCAGCCTTGTTGAGATACCAGTCGATGAGCCGGCGGATTTCGGCGCGCTGCATCGGGTCCTCGGCGAACAGCCGCTTGTCGCGCTTCAGCACGCCGCGCGTTTCATCGAGATATTCCGATATGACCGTCGCGCCGACGATCGGCACGTCGCCTTCGGCCAGCAGGATCGGCAGCGTGCCGGCCGGGTTCAGCGCCAGGAACTCCTTGCGCCGGGTCCACGGCTTTTCCTCGATCAAAGCCAGCTCCTCGCCATACTCGCCGAATGCGAGGCGGACGAAGCGACAGGTGGCGAACATGGGGTGGTGGAAAAGCGTGAGCATGGTTCCGCGATGATAAAGCGCACTGGCGAATCGCAGGGCGCACCGGTAAGTCTTGGCCGCCCGGTTAGCGGGCCGTCAGGGTGTTGCGACCTATAGGGGGACTTCAACGCCATGACAAGCAAGCCCTTCTGTCAGCCGTCACGCCAATGCCGAGGTAGCCATGGAAAGCCAGACCATCGTCGAAGCCCTGCTGCTCGGCCTGCTGGAGGGGCTGACCGAGTTCATACCGGTGTCCTCGACCGGCCATATCCTGCTCGCTGGCCATTTCCTCGGCTTCCACTCGACCGGCAAGGCCTTCGAGATCCTGATCCAGCTCGGCGCCATCCTGGCGATCCTCAGCGTTTATTTCCGCCGCCTCTGGAAAATGCTGCTCGAACTGCCGCACGACCGACTGACCAGGCATTTCGTCATCGGCATCCTCATCGCCTTCCTGCCGGCGGCATTCATCGGCGCGCTGGCGCATGATTTCATAAAGACGGTGCTGTTCGAATCGCCGAGGCTGATCTGCATCATGCTGATTATCGGCGGCGTCGTGCTGCTGGTGGTCGACCGCATGAACCTCAAGCCGGTTTATCGCGATGTCGAGCGCTTCCCGACCCGGCTTTACCTGCAGATCGGGCTTTTCCAGTGCCTGTCGCTCATTCCCGGCACATCGCGTTCGGGCTCGACCATCGTCGGCGCCCTGCTTTTGGGCGTCGATAAGCGCGCGGCCGCTGAATTTTCCTTCTTCCTTGCAATCCCGACCATGGTCGGCGCCTTCGCCTTCGACCTGTTCAAGAACCGCAACGTGCTGAGCAGCGCCGACCTGCCGATCATCGCCGTCGGCTTCGTCGCCGCCTTCGTCACGGCGCTCATCGTCGTGCGCTTCCTGCTCGATTACGTCTCGCGCAAGGGTTACTCGCTGTTCGGCTGGTGGCGGCTGGTGGTGGGCGGTGTCGGGTTGGTGGCGTTGATGATCTGGGGGTGAGGAGTGTTCCGCGTAGCGGCCCTCACGCTTCGTCCCACGGGCTCCGCCCGTGGATGACGAATGAAGGAGGGCTGCCCCCTCTAACTCTTCCCATAAAACGCGTTCTCGACATGCACCGGCCAGCGCCAGGGCAGCACGGCGACCATGTCGAAGCGCATCGACAGCCTGCCGTAGTCCGCTTGGCGCGACAGCCAGATGTCGGCCGCGCCTTCTATTCGACGTTCCGATTCGTGGCCGATCGCCTCCATGGCTTCCATCAGCGACCGGCGCGCCTTGACCTCGACGAACAGCACCAGGTCGCCGCGCCGCGCGATCAGGTCGATCTCGCCGAAGCGCGTGCGGTGGCGGCGCGCCAGGATCCGGTAGCCCTTCAGCATCAGCGCTGCCGCCGCCAGCCATTCGCTGCGATGGCCGCGCCGATAGGCTTTTTGGCGGCTGGCGCTCGGGCGTTCAGCCACCGTCGCTTTCTCCCGAAGCATCCTTGAGCTCCAGCAATCGCCGATAGAGCGCCTGTTTCTGGCCGCCGGTCATCTTCGCGGCTTCCGCCGCCGCCTTGGAGGCCGGCATCTCGGCGGCAAGCGACAGAAGCAAACGGTCGATGTCGGCGGGTTCGTCGACCCTGGCCTCGGCCGGAGCGACGCAGACGACGATCTCGCCCTTCGGCGTATCGGCCGCGGCATAGTGGTCGGCCAGCGCCTGCAGCGTGCCGGTTCGCATCTCCTCGAAGGTCTTGGTCAATTCCCTGCCGATCGCGGCTTTTCGCTCGCCGCCCAGCGCTTCGACCATGGCACCGAGGGATTCGGCCAGCCGGCGCGGCGATTCGAAGAAAATCAATGTCGCCGGCACGGCTTTCAGTGCCTCCAGCCGCGTCAGCCGCTGCCCGGTCTTCACCGGTAAAAATCCGGCGAACATGAAGGCATCGGAGGGCAGGCCGGATGCGGTCAACGCCGCGAGCGGCGCCGATGGGCCGGGGATAGGCACGACGCGAATGCCGTGGTCGAGCGCCTCGCCGACCAGCCGGTAGCCGGGATCGGACACCAGCGGCGTGCCGGCATCGGAGATCAGCGCCACGCTCTGTCCGGCCTGGAGCGCCGCGATCAGCTTCGGCCCGGCCTCGCCGGCATTATGCTCATGATAGGCTGTGGTGCGGCGGCGGATGCCATAACGGTCGAGCAGCACGCGCGACACCCGCGTGTCTTCGCAAGCGACGATGTCGGCGGCGGCCAGCGTCTCCAGCGCGCGCAGCGTGATGTCGGCGAGATTGCCGATCGGCGTCGCCACCAGATAGAGCGCCGGCTCCAGCGGCCGGGCCGCGATCTCGGTCTGCCCGACCAAATAGCTGCGCTTGCCCGTCTCTGCGGTCACTGACGACTTCTCCATTCAGCCCTGTTTGGCACGGCTGACGCGGGCTTGCAAAAGCTGATGCCGATGTAGGGAATTCGCCTTTCCTTTGCCACAGTGGGGAACCAAACCGGCGTTGGCAGATTAGCCCCCTGATTCCGGAGGAGGACAGGATGGACAGCCTCAAGATACAAGACGCTTTCGAACCCTACTATGCCGGCCGCAACCGCGTTGCCACCCCCAGGGACAAGCGCCCGTCTGCCAAGACCGAGCACAGCCTGACCGAAGAGCGCGTCGCCAGCACCTTGCCGACGAACGTCAGCCTTTCCGACAACAAACCCGACAGCACGACGGAGCACTGACCGGACGATGCCCAATCGCTTCGATATCTTCATCACCCGTCTTGAAACGAAGAACGCACGCCATGGCGCGCAACTACCCTCGATAGGCGACCAGCACAGCACCCGCCGCGATAAGGGTGACGCCAAGCCAGTTCGCTCCGGACAACCGCTCGCCGAGAAAGGCCGCGCCAAACACCGCCACAAGCACGACGCTTAGCTTGTCGATCGGCGCCACCTGCGCCGCATTGCCGATCTTCAGGGCGCGAAAATAGCAGAGCCATGAAGCGCCGGTCGCCAGACCGGACAGGGCGAGGAAAGCCCAGGTCTTTCCCGAGATCGTAGCCGGCGACTGGAATTGGCCGCTGGCGAGCAGGATGGCACCGAGCACGATCAGGATGATGATCGTGCGGATGAAGGTGGCGAAATCGGAATTGATGTTCTCGATGCCGACCTTGGCGAAGATCGCCGTCAGGGCAGCGAATGCAGCCGAGAGCAGTGCCCAGAATTGCCAGGAGGATACGGTCAGGTTCATGCGGGTGGCCTTCGCGGATGGCGTCTTAACCGAGATACCGCGAAACGCGTGCCTTCAGAAGGCCAATCAACTCCAGATCCATGAATTCATAATTGTCAGGTATGTCGAGGCAGATCACACGCGCCTTCTTCAGGCTGGCCCTGAATTTCTTCTGCAGCTTGGTGCGGTGCGCCTTTTCCATGACGAAGATGATGTCGGCCCAAGCGACCAGCTCATGCGTCAGCGGCGTGTCGGCATCGTGGTTGGTTCCGGCCGAGGCCACCTCGATATCACGGCGCGTTGAAAACACCTGTTCGGCGGTCGGGCTGCGCAAGCGGTTCTGGCTGCAGACGAAAAGGACGTTCTTCAAGGGTTAGCGCGCCAGATCGGCGACCACCGCGTCGAGCACGATCATGCCGGCGGCCGTGGCGCGCAGGCGCGCATTGCCGATCGGCGCCACCAGCCCTTCGCCCTGCAGCATCGACAGCCGCGCGCTCGACAGGCCGCGCCCGGAGAACGCCTCGTAGCGGGAGAGATCGATGCCTTCGGCCAGCCGCAGGCCCATCAGCAGGAATTCGTCGGCCTCTTCCGAACGCGTCAGGATCTCGCCGCCGGTGACGCCATGGCCCTTGGCCTCGACCAGATTGGCCCAGGTTTCCGGCATCCGCTCGGCGATTGTCACCGTGCGCCGGCCGTTCTCGACGAAGCGGCCATGCGCGCCCGGCCCGACGCCGACATATTCGCCATAGCGCCAGTAGGTCAGGTTGTGCCGGCTCTCGGCGCCCGGCCTGGCGTGGTTGGAAATCTCGTAGGCCGGCAGGCCGTGCGCCGTGGTGATCTCCTGCGTCAGCGCATAGAGGTCGGCGGCATGGTCATTGTCGGGGATGACGAATTTCTTTGCCGCATGCAGCGCGTGGAAGGGCGTGCCTTCCTCGATGGTCAGCTGGTAGAGCGACAGATGGTCGGCGGCATGGCCGATCGCCTGTTCCAGCTCCGATGCCCAGGCCTCCGGCGTCTGGCCGGGGCGGGCGTAGATCAGGTCGAAGGACAGCCTTGGGAATATTTCTCGCGCGAAGCCGATGGCGTGCAGGGCCTGTTCGACATTGTGCAAACGGCCGAGGAAGCGCAAATCCTTGTCGTTCAGCGCCTGCACGCCGAGCGACACGCGATTGACGCCGGCTGCCCGGTAGCCGCGAAAGCGTTCGGCCTCGACCGAGGAGGGATTGGCCTCCAGCGTCACCTCGATGCCGGCAGGCACCGTCCAGTTCTTCGCCACGGCGTCCAGAACCCTGGCCACGGTTTCCGGCTTCATCAGCGAGGGCGTGCCGCCGCCGAGAAAAACGCTGGTCACCTCGCGCGGCCCGGTGCGCTCGCGCATCGTCGCCAGTTCGGCCTCGAAGGCGGCGGCAAAGCGCTCCTGGTCGACCGGCTGGTGGCGAACATGGCTGTTGAAGTCGCAATAGGGGCATTTGGCCGCGCAGAACGGCCAGTGGACATAGACGCCGAAGCCGGGCGCCCGGTCGAGCAGCATGCTCATGCCGAGCCCAATCGAGCTTGGGCGAATTTCTGGAAGGCGCGGGCGCGGTGCGACAGCGCCGTGGCCTGGCCGGGCTTCCAGCCATGCTTTTCCTCGGCGCTCATTTCGCCGAAGGTTTTTTCGAAGCCATCGGGCAGGAACACAGGATCGTAGCCGAAGCCGAGCTCGCCGCGCGGTGGCCAGACCAGCGTGCCCTCGGCCTCGCCGCGATAATATTCCGCCTCGCCGTCGGGAAACGCCAGGCAGATGACGGCGACAAAGCGTCCCTTGCGCTGCTCCGGCAAGGCGGCGCCGACCTCCTGCAGCGCCACTTCGGTGCGTTGCATGGCCATGCCGAAGTCACGCGAACCGTCCGGGGTTTCGGCCCAGTTGGCGGTGTAGACGCCGGGCGCGCCGTCAAGCGCGTCGACGCACAGGCCGGAATCGTCCGACAGCGCCGGCAGGCCGGTCGCCTTGGCGGCGGCGAGCGCCTTGATGTAGGCGTTCTCCTCGAAGGTGGTGCCGGTCTCGTCCGGCTCCGGCAGGCCATACTCCCTGGCCGACTTCGCTTCGAAGCCGAACGGTCCCATCAGGTCGGCGAATTCGCGCAGCTTGCCCTCATTATGGCTGGCGACGACGATCTTCTTGCCATCGAGAGAATGCATCAAAGGCCCCAGATTCGTGGCTCGGCGAATTCGATCGAATTGCCCGAGGGGTCGCGTATATAGATCGAACGGCCGCCCTGCGGCCACTCGAATTCGCTCTCGATGGCGATCTTCTTTGCCTCGATATGCGCTTTCCAGCCGGCGATTTCATCGGCGGTCGCCGCAAAGCAGAGATGACCTTGGCCGACCGCGCCATGCGGCGGCACCGGCAGTCTCGCGCCGGGCGCCGGCGGGATTTTGGTTGCCTCGGCGTTGAAGACGAGCAGCACGCCGGGGCCGCAGCGGAAGAACAGGTGGCGGCCGTCGACCTTGCCGAGGAGATTGAGGCCGAGGATGTCGGTGTAGAAGGTTTCGGCGGCGGGCAGGTCTGTGACGTAGAGGGCCGATTCCAGGATCGCGGAGGGTGTCACGAGGCGCCCCCCTCTGGCCTGCCGGCCATCTCCCCCTCAGGTGGGGAGATTGGCAGCTTCTGCATTGCCGCGCACCCTACAACGCCGGAGATTGGCGAAGCCCTAGACGACATCCGATCTCCCCACTTGAGGGGGAGATGGCCGGCAGGCCAGAGGGGGGCGCTCAGGCTCGACATCTAAAAACTAAGCCACTGCCATCTGCTGCAAACTCACCAACCGCTGGATGCCTTTCTTGGCCAGGCCCATCAGGTCCGCGAACTGCTCCTCGGAGAAAGGCTCGCCCTCGGCGGTGCCCTGGATCTCGACGATGCCGCCCTTGCCCGTCATGACGAAATTGGCGTCGGTGCCGGCCGCGGAATCCTCGATATAGTCGAGGTCGATGACCGGCTGGCCGTCATGGATGCCGCAGGAGATCGCAGCGACATGATCCTTCAGCACCTTGGCGACGCTGGCCATCTGGCGCGCTTCCATCCAGCGCAGGCAGTCATACAGCGCCACCCAGCCGCCGGTGATCGAGGCGGTGCGGGTGCCGCCATCGGCCTGGATGACGTCGCAGTCGACGGTGATCTGCTGTTCGCCCAGCGCCTGCAAATCGACCACGGCGCGCAAGGAGCGGCCGATCAGCCGCTGGATTTCCAGCGTGCGGCCGCCCTGCTTGCCGGCCGAAGCCTCACGGCGCATGCGCTCGCCGGTCGAGCGCGGCAGCATGCCGTATTCCGCCGTCACCCAGCCCTTGCCGGAGTTGCGCATCCAACCCGGCACTTTTTCCTCGAGGCTGGCCGTGCACAGGACATGCGTGTCGCCGAACTTCACCAGGCATGAGCCTTCGGCATGCTTGGAGACGCCACGCTCGAAGGAGATGGCACGCATTTCGTCGAATTGGCGTTTGGAAGGGCGCATTCAGGGCTGCTTTCTTGTCATTTTTCGGAATCTTGGCCGGCTTGTAACCGCATGGGACGCGTGGCGCAAAGGAAAATGGCCTGACGATCGGACACAGACACCGGGTTGCGCGGGTGCAGTGTAAGTCTATATCCTTGGGCCGGAGGTTTTTGGCCGTATGACCAAGGCAGTCGATCCCGCTTCGCAGTCGCCCGCGCTTCAGTCGCCAGTATTCCAGGCGCTCGACATGCGTTCCCGCGACATCTTCCGGCGCATCGTCGATTCCTATCTCAGGGACGGTGAACCGGTGGGATCGCGCAGCCTGTCGCGTATCCTGCCGTCCTCGCTGTCGCCGGCGACCATCCGCAACGTGATGAGCGACCTCGAGCATCTCGGCCTGATCTACGCGCCGCACATTTCGGCCGGCCGGCTGCCGACACAGGCCGGCCTGCGTTTCTTCGTCGATGCCTTCATGGAGCTTGGCGACCTTTCCGACGAGGAGCGCCGCGCCATCGAGGCACAGGTGCGGGCGTCCGGCTCCGGTGCGACGCTGGAGCACATGCTGACCGAGGCCAGCCAGATGCTGTCGGGCATGTCGCGCGGCGCCGGCCTGGTGCTGGCCGCCAAGAACGAGGTGGCGCTGAAGCACATCGAATTCATCCAGCTTGAGCCGACGAAGGCGCTGGCGGTGCTGGTGTCGCAGAATGGCGACGTCGAAAACCGCGTCGTCGACCTGCCCGCCGGGATCACCGTCTCGCAACTGCACGAGGCCTCGAATTTCCTCAACGCCCATATACGCGGCCGCACGCTGGCCGAGGCGCGGATCGAGATCGCTCGCATCAAGGAAGAAACCAGGGCCGCGCTCGACACGCTGTCGCAGGACCTGGTGGAGAAGGGGCTGGCGGTGTGGGCCGGCGCCGACAGTGGCCTGCCGGCACGGCTCATCGTGCGCGGGCGTGCCAATCTGCTTGAAAACGTCACCGCCCAGGCCGACATCGAGCTGCTGCGCCATCTGTTCGAGGACATGGAGACGCAGGACGGGCTTATCCAGCTGCTTGACCTCGCCGAGCAGGGCTCGGGTGTGCGCATCTTCATCGGCTCGGAAAACAAGCTGTTTTCGCTGTCGGGCTCGTCGCTGGTCGTCGCCCCCTATCGCGACAAGGATGCCCGCGTCGTCGGCGCGCTCGGCGTCATCGGCCCGACCCGGCTGAATTACGCGCGCATCGTCCCAATGGTCGACTATACGGCGCAGCTGATTTCACGCATGCTGCGCTGAGCTGATCCAACCGAGGAGACGACGATGGCGCTCGAAGAATTCAAGGCCCGGATCAGCCTGCTGCTGGAGGAGATGGTCAACCAGCCGGAAGACCAGCACGAGATCCAGGAGCAGCTGCGCGAAAAGCTACGGGAAATGCGCGCCATGGGCCTGCCGCTGCCGGCTGACCTCGTCGAGTTGGAAAAACGCCTCGACGACGATTTCTACGCCGCCGGGACCTGAACCGGAAAACCGCAAGCTTCCTTCACCTCATCGTGTGCCGTGGAACGATCGACGAAACCGGTCGTTCCTGTTTTCACCCCCGAACACTGGAGGACCGAATGATGCGTTTTGCCGGCCCCGCACTTTCCGCCGCACTGTTTCTCCCGACCGCTTCATTCGCCCAGCAGGCGGACGAACCGGTGCTGAAAGGCGCGGCTGCCTTCGGCGACTGGCGAGCGGACAAGCCGGGCACCCGCCGCCTGATCAGACCGGATGATCTGCCCAAGCCCAATGCCACCCGGTCGACCTCGAACAGCGCCGGCATCGCGGACATGCCGGCAGACGCGAAGCTGCAACTGCCGCCGGGTTTCTCGGCCGAGCTGGTTGCATCGGGCATCGACAATCCACGCGTCGTACGCGTCGCACCGAATGGCGACCTGTTCGTCGCCGACAGCAAAGCCAACCAGGTCCGCATCTATCGCCTCGCCGAAGGCAGTGCGAAGCCGGCGCAGGACGGCATCTTTGCCGGCAATCTCAACCGGCCCTATGGCATTGCCTTCTATCCGCCGGGCGCTGAACCGCAATGGGTCTATGTCGCCAACAGCGACAGCATCGTGCGCTTTGCCTACCGCAATGGCGACCTGAAGGCCTCCGGCGACCCGGAAACCATCGTCGGCAACATCCCCGCCAGTCATCACTGGACCCGCGATATCGCCTTCTCGCCGGACGGCAAGACGCTTTACCTTTCGGTCGGCTCGGGATCGAATGTCGCCGAGGACATGGGCCGGGAGCCGAAAGGCGGACTCGATGCCTGGGCGAAATCGCAGCCGCTGGGTGCAGCCTGGGGTTCTGAAGACGGCCGCGCCGACGTGCTGGCCTTCGATCCCGATGGCAAGAACGGCCGCATCTTTGCCGCCGGCTTGCGCAACTGCTCGGGTATGACTGTGCAGCCGGCGACCGGCGCGCTGTGGTGCGTCGTCAACGAACGCGATGCGCTTGGCGACAATGTGCCGCCCGAATACGCGACCGTGGTCAAGGAGGGTGCCTTCTATGGCTGGCCCTGGTACTATATCGGCAACAATGAGGATCCGCGCCACAAGGGTGAGCGCCCCGATCTTGCCGGCAAAACGACCGTTCCCGATGTGCTGATGCAGGCGCATTCGGCGCCGCTCACCATCGCCTTCTACGAGGGGAAGAGCTTTCCAGCTGAATACAAGGGCGATGCGTTCGTCGCTCTGCACGGGTCATGGAACCGCGGCAACAGGACCGGCTACAAGGTGGTGCGGTTGCTGTTCAAGGACGGCAAGCCGACCGGCGCGTATGAGGATTTCATCACCGGCTTCGTGGTTTCCAACGGTGAGGTCTGGGGCCGGCCGGTCGGCGTGGCGATTGCGAGCGACGGTGCGCTGATCGTCAGCGAGGACGGCAACGGCACCATCTGGCGTGTCACCCATGGCGACGGTCCGTCCTGATCTGCTCAGGTAACGCAGGCCCCCTCACCCGGATTGCCAACCGAATTGCGAAGAGCAATTCGGGACAATCCGACCTCTCCCCGAGGGGAGAGGAGTCAGCAGACGCTGGCGCCCGTCTCTTCTCCCCTCGGGGAGAAGGTGGCCGCGAAGCGGCCGGATGAGGGGGCTTCGTAAGGCGAGCCCTCGATATCTGGTGCAATAGAATCCGGCCCCAGGGAATTCAATCTTGGCCTGTCCCATGCAATAAAACGCTCTGATCCGAGACCAGTGCCATGACCCTTACCGGATTCCTCGCCTATAGTGCGGCCCTCGGCATCGCCGCCGCGATTCCTGGTCCCGGCATCACCGCGCTGGTCGCCCGTGCGCTCGGCTCAGGCTTCCGATCGTCGCTGGCGATGTCGTTTGGCCTGATGGTTGGCGACATCACCTATCTGACCGCCGTGGTGCTTGGCCTCGCCTTCGTCGCACAATCCTTCGGCATGGTTTTCCTGGCCATCAAATGGCTCGGCGTCGCCTATCTCGCCTTTCTCGGCTGGCGCTTCTGGAACAGCGGCATCACGCCCGAGACCGTCGAGGCCGGAAAAGGCAAGGGCGGCTTGCTGTCGAGCTTTGCCGCCGGTCTGACCGTTACCCTCGGCAATCCGAAGACGATGATCTTCTATCTCGCGATCACGCCGACCATCGTCGACCTGAAAACCATCACGCTGGCGGATTACGGCATCCTCGTCGCGCTGACCGTTGTCGTGCTGTTGGTGGTGCTGGTGCCGTATCTGGCGCTGGCGGCCAAGGCGCGCTGGTTTCTGAAATCGCCCCGCGCGCTCAAGGCGCTGAACCGCACGGCGGCCGGCTTCATGGTCGGTGCTGCTGCAGCGATTGCCGCTCGGCAATAGAGAGCTTTCGGCCAAAGCATTTCGCAAACAGGCCTTTGCGAGAAATGCTTTTCCGGGACGGCACGGTTTTAGACACAGGTCCCACTCGGATATTTTCAGCCGACAGTCTATCTTGCGCGACCGAAGGCCCTATCTTGCCGGCTGCAATTCCACTGCCTGAAATCCTTACTCGCCTGAAATTCTGGGAGCGAAACCAATGAACAAGCCCGTCACAGCCCGTGTGCCCGGTCGCGGCCGCGTCTACAATTCCATCACCGATACGATCGGCGACACGCCCCTGGTGCGGCTCGACAAGTTCGCCAGGGAAAAGGGCATCGTCGCCAATCTCATCGCCAAGCTCGAATTCTTCAATCCGATCGCCTCGGTCAAGGACCGCATCGGCGTGGCGATGATCGAGGCGCTTGAGGCATCAGGCAAGATTTCTCCCGGCAAGACAACGCTGATCGAACCGACGTCGGGCAACACCGGCATCGCGCTTGCCTTCGCCGCCGCGGCCAAGGGCTACAAGCTGATCCTGACGATGCCCGAAACAATGTCGGTCGAGCGCCGGAAAATGCTGGCGCTGCTCGGCGCCGAGCTGGTGCTGACCGAGGGTCCGAAAGGTATGAAGGGGGCCATCGCCAAGGCCGACGAACTGGCAGCGACGATCCCCAATGCGATCATCCCGCAGCAGTTCGAGAACCCGGCCAATCCGGAAATCCACCGCACGACGACGGCCGAGGAAATCTGGAACGATACGCATGGCGAGGTCGATATCTTCGTCGCCGGCATCGGCACCGGCGGCACCATCACCGGCGTCGGCCAGGTGCTGAAGAAGCGCAAGCCCTCCGTGCATGTCGTCGCCGTCGAGCCCGACTCCTCGCCGGTTCTGTCGGGTGGCCAGCCCGGCCCGCACAAGATCCAGGGCATCGGCGCCGGTTTTGCGCCCAAGATCCTCGACACGACGATCTATGACGAGATCGTCAAGGTGTCGAACGAGGATTCGGTGGCCAATGCCCGCCTCGTCGCCCGCCTCGAAGGCGTGCCGGTCGGCATCTCTTCGGGCGCCGCCCTGCAGGCGGCCATCGTCGTCGGCTCGCGGCCGGAGAACAAGGGCAAAAATCTTGTGGTGGTCATCCCGTCCTTCGCCGAGCGCTATCTGTCGACAATCCTGTTCGAGGGGCTGGGATCGTAGTCCGACGCTCCTTCGCGTCCAAGCTGGCCCGCTGAAAAAACGCGCGTGGCCGCCATCGGCGGCTTGAGCGCGGCACCGCTTCCGGTTCATATCGCCCCGGCCTGCTTTGCGCGGCCGGGGGAGAATTTTATGTACAAGCTTTATACCCGTCCTGGCAGCGGCGGCTTCGTCGTCGAGGCAGCGCTGGCGTTGGCGAATGCACAGTTCGAGCAGATCGACGTGCCGAAGACCGACCGGCCCGACCCCGCCTTCCTCGACATCAGTCCGTTGAACCAGGTGCCGGTGCTGACCTTGCCGGACGGAAGCTCGATGACGGAATCGGCGGCGATCTGCATCCTGCTTGCCGAGCGTCATCCCGATGCCAATTTGGCGCCGGCAGCAGACGCGCCTGCCCGCGCCGATTTCCTGCGCTGGATGGCCTTCATGTCGTCGGTGCTCTATCCGGCGGTGCTGCGTTTCTACTACGCATACCGCTACACTGCCGATCCCGAAGGCACCAAGGCGGTCAAGCAGGCAGCCGTGGCCGAGATGGACCGTGGCTTTGCCGTTCTGGATGCCGCGCTTGAAGGCCGTGACTGGCTGGTCGGCGACCGGATGTCGCTGGCCGACATCTATCTGGTCATGCTGGTGGCCTGGCATCCCGACATCGACAGCGCGCGGACGGCATGGCCGAACATTGAACGCCTGTGGGCGCGGCTGCGCGACCATCCGCTGATGAAGACGCTCAACACCTCGCACGAGATGTGGCCGGGCTGAAGCTCAATTTCTGAGCACTGCCCGCTTTTCCTGCAGGAAGCGGCGCACCGCCGGGTCGCGCTCGAGGCCGATCGCCCGGTCATAGGCTTCGCAGGCTTGCGGTTCCTGACCAAGCCTGGCCAGGAGACCGGCGCGTGCGGCCCAATAGGGCTGATAGTCATCAAGCCGTTTGTCGTCGCCCAGCACGTAGAGGGCCGCCAATCCCGCCACTGCGCCCTCGGCCTCGGCGATCGCCACCGCGCGGTTTATCGCCACCACCGGCGATCCTGCGATCGAAAGCAACGCATCGTAGAGCTCGCGGATCGCCGCCCAGTCGGTGCGGCCGGTCAGCCGTCGTGCCGCATGCGCGGACTGCACGGCCGCCTCAAGCTGGTAGCGGCCGATGATGCCCTTGGCCGCGGCGTTGGAAAGCAGCGCCTCCGCCTCATCGATCAGGGCGCGGTCCCATAGAAGGCAATCCTGTTCCGCCAGCGGCACGAAGTCGCCGGCGGCGCTGCGCCGTGCGGCGCGGCGCGACTCAGCAAACAGCATCAGCGACAGGAGGCCCAGCGCCTCCGGCTCCTCCGGCAACAGCGAAGCCACCAGCCGGCCGAGCCAAATGCCTTCGGTCGCCAGATTGCGCCTTCGCGTCTCGGTGCCCGCCGGGTCGGACCAGCCTTCGGCGAAGGCGGCGTAGATCGCTTCCAGCACCGCATCCAGCCGTTCGCCGAGTTCGGCCTGCTCCGGCACGCGGAACGGAATACCGGTTTCACGGATGCGGGACTTGGCTCGCACCAGGCGCTGGCCCATCGTTGCCGGCGAGACCAGGAAGGCGGAAGCGATCGTCGCGGCGTCGAACCCCAGCACCGTCTGCAGGATGAGCGGCGAACGCACGCTCGATTCGATCGCCGGATGGGCGCAGGCGAACATCAGCCGCAGCCGCTCGTCGGGCAGGTCTTCGTCGGTCATGCGCGCCTCCGCTTCCTCGGCAATCAGCTTGAGATGCTCGCGGCCGGCCTCGCTGGTCAGCCGGCGCCGCACCGCATCGACGCGGCGCCGCCTTGCCACCGCCAGCAGCCAGGCTTCCGGCTTCTTGGGTACGCCGGTTCTTGGCCAGCGTTCGAGGGCGGCGGCAAAGGCATCGGCCAGCGCGTCCTCGGCTGCGGCCACGTCGCGCGTGCGGGCCGCGAGCCAGGCGACAAGCTTGCCGTAGCTTTGCCGGGCGGCGGTTTCCGCTGCCGCCCGCGCGATCTCCAGGCCACTTTCCATCACATGGTCTGTTCCCAGATCGGCCGCAGCTCGACCGTGCCGGCGCTGGCCGCGGGGCAGCGCGCCGCCCAGGCGATAGCGGCATCGGCATCCTCGGCCTCGATCATGTAGAAGCCCGCAAGCTGCTCCTTGGTGTCGGCATAGGGGCCATCGAGCACGTTGGTCTTGCCATTGACCATCCGCACCGAAGTGGCGGCCTGGGTCGGCTTCAGCCGGTCGCCGGCCAGCCAGGCGCCGGACTTCTTCAACGCATCGGTATACGCGCCATAGGCAGCGCTGATCTCGTAGGTCTTATCGGTCGGCGCGGCCGCCATCGCGGCTTCATTGACGTAGATCAAAAGCATGTATCGCATGGTCTTCTCCCGTTGTTTCGAAGGCTGCTTCGTTTGCGAGCCGGACGTATGTCGCGCGGCCCTGGCCGATTTCGACAGGCATTGGAAAAATCTTTCGGCTCCGAAGACATTTCACGCAAGCGGCCATCTGTGCATCCCGCACTCAACCATTCGTCTAACGCATGGGATTGCGGGTTGGCATTTCCATCTCGCTGTCTAAACTCGCTTCTGTTCGCGTCAGGGAGGTGATGCGGCTGCTATTTCAGGGAGGAAATCAGATGTTCCATTTCAGGACGAAACTTGTTGCGGCCGGCGCCGTGGCGCTGTCGCTTGGCCTAGGCGCTGTTTCCGTCAAGGCGCAGGAATTCATCAACGTGCTCACCGGCGGCACATCTGGCGTCTATTATCCGCTCGGCGTGGCACTGTCGGAAATCTACGGCAAGGGCATCGAAGGTGCCCGCACCCAGGTGCAGGCAACAAAGGCTTCGGTCGAAAACCTCAATCTGTTGCAGCAGGGCAAGGGCGAGATCGCGTTTGCGCTGGGCGATTCCGTGAAGCTGGCCGCCGAAGGCAATGCCGAGGCCGGTTTCCCCGGCAAGCTCGATAAGTTGCGCGGCATCGCAGCCATCTATCCCAACTACATCCAGATCGTCGCCAGCCGGGAGTCCGGCATCAAGACGCTGGCCGACCTCAAGGGCAAGAGCCTGTCGGTCGGCGCGCCGGCCTCCGGCACCGAGCTCAATGCCCGCGCCATCTTCGCCGCCGCCGGGTTGAAGTATGAGGATCTCGGCCGGGTCGAGTATCTGCCCTTCGCCGAATCGGTCGAGCTGATCAAGAACCGGCAGCTCGACGCCACGCTGCAATCGGCCGGGCTCGGCGTCGCCTCGATCCGCGACCTCGCCACCTCCGTGCCGATCAATGTCGTGGCGGTGCCGGCCGAGGACGTCGCCAAGATCGGCGCGCCCTATCTGTCGGTGGTCATTCCCAAGGGCACGTATGAAGGCCAAAGCGAGGATGTCGCCACCGCCGCCGTCGGCAATTTCCTCATCACCCGCGCCGATGTCTCCGACGAGACCGCCTACCAGATGACCAAGCTGATGTTCGACCATCTCGACCAACTGGCTGCGGCACATGCCGCCGCCAAGGCGATCGACCCGGCCAAGGCGCTCGACGGCATGCCGGTGCCGCTGCACCCCGGTGCCGAGCGGTACTACAAGGAGAAGGGCTTGTTGAAGTAGGGGCGGGTCCGTCGGATGACCGAAGCAACGTCTGGAACATCAACCGACGGCAAATCCGCCACCTTCCATCTGCCTGCCGTCGAAGAACAGGTCGAAGGGCTGCCGCCGGGCTTCGGCGACGGCCTTGCGGGCAAGGCCGCCTTTCTCATCGCCGTCGCCTTTTCCGTGTTCCAGATCTATGTCGCCGCCTATGGCAGCATTCCGAGCCAGGTGGTGAGGGCCATGCATGTCGGCTTCCTGCTGCTGCTCGGCTTTGGCTTGATCGCCAATCTGCGCGCCAAGAGCATGCCGGCGAAAGCCGCGTTCTGGACGCTCGGGGCGCTCGGCTTCGGCACCGGCCTCTACAATTGGCTGTTCTACACTGATCTGATCCGCCGCTCCGGCTTCCTGACCACGCCGGACCTCGTCGTCGGCGCGGTGCTGGTGGTGCTGGTCTTCGAGGCAGCGCGGCGGCTGATGGGCCTGCCGCTGGCGGTCATCGCTTTCATCTTTCTCGCCTACTGCTTTTTCGGCAACCATTTGCCGCCGCCGCTCATCCATCGCGGCTATGATTTCGCCCAGATCGTCGACACCTTCGCCTACGGCACCGAAGGCATCTACGGCACGCCGATCTATGTCTCGGCCGCCTACATCTTCATCTTCGTCGTCTTTGCCGCCTTTCTAGAACGCGCCGGCATGATCGCGCTGTTCAACGATTTCGCGCTTGGCCTGGTCGGCTCGTGGCGCGGCGGCCCGGCGCAGGTCTGCGTGCTGTCCTCGGCGCTCATGGGCACCATTTCCGGCTCGGGCGTCGCCAATGTGGTGGCCAGCGGCCAGTTCACCATCCCGCTGATGAAGCGCTTCGGCTTCCGCTCGGCTTTTGCCGGCGCCGTCGAGGCGACCTCCTCGATGGGCGGCCAGATCATGCCGCCGGTAATGGGTGCGGTCGCCTTCATCATGGCCGAGACGCTGAACGTGCCTTATGCCGAAGTGGTCAAGGCGGCGATCATCCCGGCGCTGCTCTATTTCGGCGCCTGCTTCTGGCAGGTGCATCTGGAAGCCGGCAAGGCGGGCCTGCACGGCATGGCCAAGGCCGAGCTGCCCAATCCGTGGGACGCGGTGCGGCAACACTGGCCGCTGGTGCTGCCGCTGGCAGCGCTCATCTACCTGCTGTTTGCCGGCTATACGCCGATCTTCGCCGGCACGATGGGCCTGGCGCTGACCATCGTGCTCATCCTCGGCACGCCGTTGGCGGCAGCGATCGGGCCGCTGGCCTTCCGCATCGTCTTCTGGATCGCGCTCGGGATTGCCGCCGCTTCGTTCATGAAGTTCGGCGTCAACCTCCTCGGCCTGGTGATCGCCGCACTGGTCGTCGCCTGCTTCACGTTCAAGGGCGGCCGCGAGACGTTGCAAATCTGTGTCGACTCGCTCGCCGAAGGCGCCAAGAACGCGCTGCCGGTCGGCATTGCCTGCGCCATTGTCGGCATCGTCATCGGCACGCTGACGCTGACCGGCATCGCTTCGACCTTCATCGGCTGGATCATCTCGATCGGCGAGGACAATCTGTTCCTGTCGCTGGTGCTGACCATGGTCACCTGCCTGGTGCTGGGCATGGGCATTCCGACCATTCCCAACTACATCATCACCTCGTCGCTGGCCGGGCCGGCGCTGCTCGAGCTTGGCGTGCCGCTGCTGGTCAGCCACATGTTCGTGTTCTATTTCGGCATCATGGCCGATTTGACGCCCCCGGTGGCACTGGCGGCGTTCGCCGCCGCACCGATGGCCAGGGAAAGCGGCCTGAAAATCGGCATCCAGGCGACCAAGCTGGCCATTGCCGGCTTCGTCGTGCCGTTCATGGCGGTCTACACGCCAGCGCTGATGCTGCAGGACGCAGGTCCGATCGCCGCCCAGTTCGGCTATCCCGTCGAGGTCGCCTACATCGTCGCAAAAGCGTGCATGGGCATCGTGCTGTGGGGTGCCGCCGCCGTCGGTTTTCTGGTCACCCGCATGGCGTGGTGGGAGCGGCTCGTCGCCTTCGCGGCCGGCGTGCTGCTGGTCGCCGCGGTGCCGCTCACCGACGAGGCCGGCTGGGTGCTGGCGCTGGCCTGGATCGGCTGGCACTGTTTTCGCGCGCGGCAGGCTTCAGTCAGAACATGAGCCTGTGCATCCTGGCCGCGGGCAAGACGGTAACGCTCTCCGTCGCCGCCTTCACGCTGTCCTGGACGCATTCGGTGGAACGGACGCGCTGGCAAGAAGACTGGAAGGTCACGTCCTCCAGCCTGCAGGTGGTCGAAGCCCGGATCGAGGGCTCGGGCGCCGGCATGGAGCCACCGGAAGGCGCGGTGCTGAAGGAGGGTTGGTGGAGCTATGCGCCTGATGTCGGCCCGCAGCGGCGCGTCGTGCTCGCCGCTTCAGGTGCAACCAGCGACGGCTGGACACTGTGCACGGTTCAGGGCTGCCGGGAATTGGGGAGGACGGCAGGCGGACCGATCGTGCTCGAGCCGTGCCGGCCGGATGGCACGAGCCAGCCGCGGTAGCGCATAGCCACCCTCAGCCAAGGAACCGCTCGCGCAGCTCCGGAGAAGGAATGTCGCAAGCGTCCTTCCTGCCGAACAGGGCGTAGCGGTTCCTGGCGATGCGATCATAGAGCCAACCACGCAGCGGGCGCGGCAACAGCAACAGTGCTTTGGCCGCCCGCCAAGGCCAGCCGAGTTCCGCCATGACGGCGACAAAACTGTCCAGCCGCGTGAAGGCGACGCCGTCGATCAGGACGAGATTGGTTTCGTAAGAGTCGGTGCGCAGTCCATGCTTCCGGAACAGCGCTTCACCGAAGGGCGACTGCGCGGTGGCGAAGCGGAAACGGCCTTGGCGGTCGAGCCTGACCACCATGCGCACGAAACCGGAGCAGAGCACGCAGACGCCATCGAAAACGGTCAATGGATGGCGTGAGTCGAGAACTGTTTCGAAGGGACGAGTTGACTGGGGTCGAACTGGTTGAGGATGGTCCGTCACGCTGGCCTCGGCTGCTCGTGTCCTATGACACTAAGCCGGCCAGCGATGGTATCAAAGCCGTGGCGATGTCGCACGGCGCCTGTCGGCGAGAGCGGGACGCTCGGCGCGATAGGTGGTGGCGCGGGTAGAGGCGGCCGGCCTGCAGATCCGGCTGTTGTGGCGATTTTCGAAAGCCATGATCAGTGCGCGCCCAGCGAGTTGCCGCGACGGGCGCAGGCCGGGCCGGGGCCGCGCATGTAATAGCGTTCGGGCCGGTAGGTCGGCGCGACGAATTCGCGGATGGCGGCGGCATAGCCGATGAGGTGCGCGAGGAAGTTCATTACCTTGTCCCTGTCCCGATTTTCGGATGTCCCTTCCGAATTGCGGTCATCATAGCGTCGAGGCGTGAATAGTCGGTGAACGTGATGTTAATATGGTCGAAATGCCTTGCTTCGTGGCTGGAATGCGGCTGATTCGGGGTCTTTCCGTGCAGTTGGTTGGCATTCCGGCCAATGTGACTTTTGCATCACATATGTTTCGTTTGAATGTCGCCTGCGCGCGGTTCTGTTTCAACTTTTGCCGAGCCCGCGAAATTTCCGTGCTGGCGGCCAGAACCAACCAGGCGGCCCCTTGGCATCCAGATCGGCGCGGGAGCGCGGAACTGGAGCGCGATCTGTCCGTTCTCACCTTCATCTGGTTCTGAAGGGAAGATATCATGGCGCCGCGTCCGGCCTGGAGAGGCTATCTGAAGCTTTCGCTGGTCACCTGTGCCGTCGAACTGACCAATGTCGTCACCCATACGGAGCGGGTCTCGTTTCGCATTCTCAACCGCAAGACCGGCAACACGGTGAAGCGCCTCTATGTCGATGCCGAAACCGGCAAGCCGTTGGAGGAGGATGACGAGATCAAGGGTTATGAACTCGACGATGGCAATTTCATCCATATCGAGGAAGACGAGATCGAGGCAGTGCAGATCGAATCCTCGCACACGATGGCGCTCGACGGTTTCGTCGACAAAGCTTCGATCCAGCAGATCTATCTCGACACGCCCTACTATGTGGCGCCCGCCGACAAGGTGTCGGAAGAGGCGTTCGCCGTCATCCGCGATGCGATGGCGGGCAAGAAGATGGCCGGGCTGGCGCGTATCGTGCTCTACCGACGCGAACGGCCGGTGGTGATCGAACCGCTCGGCAAGGGCATGGTGCTGACGACGCTGCGCTACGACAACACGGTGCGGCAACCGGACACCGTCTTCGGCGACATCGAGCCCGTGAAGACCGATCAGGAGATGACCGATCTGGCCGAGTTGATCATCGACAAGAAGAAGACGAAGTTCGATCCCTCGAAATTCGACGACAAATACGAGGACGCGCTGCTGGAGCTGATCCGCGCCAAGAAGGCCGGCCACAAGGCGCCGAAGGCCAAGGCGGCGCCCAAACCTTCCAATGTCGTCAATCTGTTCGACGCGCTGAAGAAGAGCCTGTCGGACTCCGGGTCATCGAAAACATCTTCGTCGGCGAAGGCCAGGCCAGCGGCCAAACGCGCCAAGTCGAAAGCCAGCGCGCCCAAACGCAAATCGGCGTGAGGAACCCAACGGATGGCCAGCCTCGAACAATATCACTCCAAGCGCGATTTCAAGAAAACCGCCGAACCGGCCGGCAAGGTCGCCCGGACCAAGCAGGGCGAGGCCGGCGGCATCTTCGTCATCCACAAGCATGCCGCGACGCGGTTGCATTACGACTTGCGGCTCGAGCATGACGGCGTGCTGTGGAGTTGGGCGGTGACGCGCGGCCCGAGCCTCGACCCGCATGAGAAGCGACTGGCTGTCCATGTCGAGGATCACCCGATCGACTATGCGCCGTTCGAAGGCACCATTCCCAAGGGCGAATATGGCGGCGGTTCGGTTATCGTTTGGGACGAGGGCACCTGGATTCCCGAGATCGACCCGGCCAAGGCGATGAAAAAGGGCCATATCAGCTTCGAGCTCAGGGGACACAAGCTGCATGGGGCATGGCATCTGGTGCGGCTGAAGCCGCGAGCGGGTGAAAAGCGCGACAACTGGCTGCTGATCAAGTCGGACGATGCCGCAGCGCGTCCCGGCGAGGACATCCTCAAGGAAGCGCCTGAATCGGTGAAGTCCGGCCTGACGATCGAGGAGGTCGGCGAGGGCAAGACCGCGAAGGGCGAGAAGCCGAAAGTCTGGCATTCCAACAAGCCGGCCGCCGTCAAGACAAAAGCCGGCAAACGCCTCGACTTTATCGAGCCGCAGCTGGCCACGCTCGAGCGCGATGCGCCGCCGGGCAAGGACTGGCTGCACGAAGTGAAGTTCGACGGCTATCGCATGCAGGCGCAGATCGCCGGCACCGATGTGCGGCTGCTGACCCGCACCGGCCTCGACTGGACGAAGAAATTCGGCGGCGAGATCGTCGCGGAGTTGGCCGGGCTGAAGTGCAGCGACGCCATCCTCGATGGCGAGGTGGTGGTGTTAGCCGACAGCGGCGTCTCGTCTTTCGCGCTGCTGCAGCAGGACCTGTCGGCGAAGCGGACCAATCGCTTCATCTATTACGTGTTCGACCTGATGCGGCTCGATGGGCAGGATCTTCGGCGCGAGCCGCTGGTCGAGCGTAAGCAGGCCTTGCAGGAACTGCTCGGCGAACAGTCCGACAATGCGGCGGTCCGCTTCAGCGACCATTTCGCCGAACCCGGCAAGATCATGCTGGAGCATGCCTGCCGCATGGGCCTGGAAGGCGTCGTCTCCAAGCGTGCCGATGCACCCTATCGCAGCGGCCGCGGCCCGACCTGGGTGAAGTCGAAATGCACGGCGCGGCAGGAATTCGTCATCGGCGGCTACCTGCCGTCGGACAAGACCGGGCGCGGACTGCGCTCGATCCTGGTCGGCTTCCACGAGGGCGGCAAGCTGCATTATGCCGGCCGCGTCGGCACTGGTTTTTCGGGCAAGGGCGCCAATGAGCTGAAGGCAAAACTCGATGCGTTGACGGCAAAATCATCGCCCTTCTCCACCGCCGTGCCGAAGGGCAAGGGCCTGGTCTGGGTCAAGCCTGAACTTGTCGGCGAAGTGGAGTTTCGCAGCTGGACCTCGGACCGTATAATACGCCACGCCTCGTTCCAGGGGTTGCGCGAGGACAAGCCGGCGGAGGAAGTCGTGCAGGAAAAGCCCAAAGCGGCGACAGGCAAGCCATCGACAGGCAAGAGCACGGCCAAGCCGGCATCAGGCGGCAAAGCCGCCGGGTCGATGACGACTACGGTCAAACTCTCGCATCCCGACAAGCTGCTGTGGCCGGACGAAAACATATCCAAGCAGGGCCTGCTCGACCATTACGCACAGGTTTGGCCGCGCATGGAACAGTTCGTGGTCAACCGGCCGCTCAGCCTGGTGCGGGCGCCGGACGGTGTCGGCGGCCAGCGTTTCTTCCAGAAGCATGCCTCGGCTGGCATGAGCGACAAGATCGCGCGCATGAAGGACCCGACCGACGGCGAGGAGATCCTGTTCATCCGGGATTTCGATGGTGTTGCCGCACTGGTCCAGTATGGCGTGGTCGAGATCCACATCTGGGGGTGCACGATCGATGAGATCGAAAAGCCCGACCAGATCATCTTCGATCTCGACCCGGATGAAGGCGTCGACGTGAAGGCGGTGCGCGAGGCGGCGCTCGATATCAGAGGCAAGCTCGACGAGCTGTCGCTGCCGAATTTCGTCAAGACCTCGGGCGGCAAGGGCTATCACGTGCTGGTGCCGCTGAAGCCGTCTGCCGAATGGGACGCGGTGAAGGGCTTCGCCCATGACTTTGCCCGCGCGTTGGAGCAGGGTGCCCCCGATCGCTACACGGCGACGCTGTCGAAAAAAGCGCGCACGGGAAAGATCTTCGTCGACTATCTGCGCAACGGCAGGGGCTCGACGACGGTCGCGCCCTATTCCTCGCGCGCCAAGAAGGGCGCCACCGTGTCGATGCCGGTGACCTGGCCAGAGATCGAGGCCGGCTTGCCGCCGAACGCTTTCCCGATCGGCGACAAGACGACGCTGAAGCAGCTGGCGAAAGCCGATCCGTGGAGGGAATTTTTCAAGCAGGGGAAGGCGTTGAAGCGGGGGTAGTTCGCGCAATTTGCCCGCGCAGCGATCCTTCGCGCGCCCTCTGGCCTGCCAGCGTGACGAAATCAGCGTCGGCTCCTCAGCTCAGAAACACCTTCTCGAAAGCCTGCTTGCCCGGCAGCGAGAAAATCACCGCGCGGCTGTCCTTCCCGCGGCGCGCCCATTTCTCGGCAAGGATCTTGTCGAGGATGGCGGCGCCCAGCGTGCCGGCGAGGTGCGAACGGCGCACGCTCCAGTCGAGGCAGGCGCGGCATACCGGCCGGCGCGGCTTGGTGTAGACGTCGATGCCGATCGCGGCGAAATGCGAAGCCGCCGATGGCCCGAGCCTGATCTCTTGTTCGTCGCGGACCAGTACGTTCTTGGCGACGAGCCGGTCGAGCATCGCCACTGCCTGCTCGCCGGCGAGGTGATCGTAGCAGACGCGCGCCACGCGCATCGCTGCATCGCGCGGACCCGGCCGCACACGCTTTGGACCGACGGCTTCCGCGACGCCTGTGATGGCTTCGATCATGCCCGCCACCTGCGGTCCGGCGAGGCCGTAATAGCGATGCCGGCCCTGGCTCGCCACCGTGAGCAGCCCACCTTCCATCAGTTTGCCCAGGTGCGAGCTGGCGGTCGGCAGCGAGACGCCGGCCTCGAGCGCCAGCTCGCTTGCCGTCAGCGCCGTGCCGCCCATCAGGGCATTTAGCATGTTTGCGCGTGCCGGGTCGCCGACCAGGCTGGCGATGCGGGCGATGTCGGGTCCTTCGCGCATAGTTCGTTCCTCATCGAAGCGTTCTTGTCAGATAATCACTATTCTCCGGTGAGATCAAGGAGACGACGATGGCCGCACGAACCGCTTTCCCCTCAACCCCGCTCCACAGCCGTCGGTTCTTCCCGTTCGTCAGCTGGTTGCGTTCGCGGCTGCTGGCCCGCTGGTATGGCCGCCATCTGCAGCGTCTCGACCTTGCCGAGATCGACGACCATCAGCTGCGCGACCTTGGCCTGACGCGGCAAGACGTGCGCCGCGAATGCGCGAAGTCCTTCTGGCAGCCCTAGCAGACCAGTCGGCACGACGTTTCGATGCCGTTCAAACTATCGACGCAGCCCCGAGGAGACCACAATGACCATCACCTGCTTCATCCGCTACGAGATCGACCCGTTCGGCAAGGCGGCCTTCGAGGAGTATGCGCGCAACTGGGGCCAGGCCATTCCGCGCTGCGGCGCCGATCTGATCGGCTATTACGCGCCGCATGAGGGCTCGGCGACGACCGCCTATGCGGCCTATAACATCGAAAGCCTGGCCGCCTACGAAGCCTATCGCGCCCGGCTTGCCGCCGATCCCGCCGGCAAGGCAAACTACGAGTTCGCCAAACGCGAGAGATTCATCCTGAAGGAGGATCGCATGTTCCTGAAACTGGCCTCAGGCCCGCACGCGAAACTGGTGCTGCCGTGATTGCCGTCATCTTCGAGGTCGAGCCGGCGGAGGGTCGGCGCGATGCCTATCTGAGCATCGCCGCGGACCTGCGTCCGCTGCTCGACGGCATTGACGGCTTTCTCTCTATCGAGCGTTTTCAGAGTCTGGCCGATCCGAACCGCATCCTGTCGCTGTCGTTCTGGCGAGATGAGGAAGCCGTGAAGGACTGGCGCAACACCGAGGAACACCGGCAGGCGCAGAAGGCCGGTCGCGGCGGCATCTTTGCCGGCTACCGATTGCGCATCGCCCATGTCGTGAGGGACTATGGGCTGACGGAAAGGGACGAGGCGCCGGCCGACAGTCGGGCGGTGAATGGGTGAGTGAGGCTACTCACGCATTCCCGATCAGCACGCCGGCCGCGAACACCAGGGCGCCGCCCAGCACCACCTGGAAGGCGGCGCGCAGGAAGGGCGTCTGCATGTAGCGGTTCTGGACAAAAGCGATCGCCCACAATTCGAAGAACACCACCACCGCGGCAACCCCGGTCGCCGTCCAGAAATGCGGAATGAGATAGGGGAGTGCATGCCCGAGACCGCCCAGCGTCGTCATGATGCCGACGGTCAGACCGCGCTTGAGCGGCGAGCCGCGGCCCGACAGCTTGCCGTCGTCTGAAGCGACTTCGGTGAAGCCCATCGAAATGCCGGCGCCGATCGAGGCGGCAAGCCCGACCAGCAGCGTCTGCCAGGTGTCATGCGTGGCAAAGGCGGCAGCAAAGATCGGCGCCAGTGTGGACACCGATCCGTCCATCAGCCCGGCCAGCCCTGGTTGCACATAGGTGAGGATGAACTGGCGCTGCTCGGCGGCGGTCTCTTCATCCTTCACTTCGCCCGGCACATGTTTCTGCTCCAGCCGCTGCGCCAGTGTCTCATGGCCCAGTTCGGCCACCGCCAGATCGTCGAGCAGTTTTCGCGTCGAGGCATCCGCCGTGCGCTTGGCAGCCTCGACATAGAAAAGGTAGGCTTGCCGCTCCATCGCCTCGGCCTGGCTGCGCACGTGCTCGATGCCGAGCGGCCGGACCAGCCAGTCGGGCTTGCGCTCGTAATAGCCCTTCACATGTTCGCGCCGGATCAGCGGAATGCGCTCGCCGAAACGCTTGCGGAAAAGCTCGATCAGCGAATCGCGATGGCCATCCTCTTCCTCGGCCATCTCCTCGAACACTTTTGCCGATTGCGGGAAGTTTTCCGTCAGGCCGTCGGCATAGGCCCGATAGATGCGACCGTCATCCTCCTCGGACGAAATGGCCAGCGCCAGGATCTCCTGTTCGGAAAGCGATTCGAAGGGGCGGCGGCCGAAGCCGAAAACACGGGAAAGCATGAGGAATTCACCCTAGTTTAGAATAGTTCTAAACTAGGGCTCAAGGTGCCTCCGGTCAATTGCGCGCTTGGGTCGCGGTCAAGATTTGTTGAAGCTCGCATACCGGGCCGACCCCTTCATTATCAGTGAATGTTCACCTATATAATTCAACCCAGCCAGAACAAGGAACCCGCAGATGACGGCAAAACAGCCTCCGCATCCCTATGACCCAAAGCCCGTTCTCGATCTCATCGCCAGCATCGAAGCCGATCTGCAGCGCCTGAAAGGCCTGGTCGAGCAGCAGGTCGAGAAATTCGACCCCGCCAATCCGCACAACAAGGCGCCGGACGGCAAACTGACCGAGGAAGGCGTCGAGTGCTGCTACCGCATGTTCGACGAGGGCAAGTCGCGCTATTCGGTCGCCCAGCAGATGAAGATATCCTTTGCCGCCGCCAGCCACCGCTTCAACAACTGGCGCAAGCTGGGCGGGAGCAAGAGGCAGAGGACGCTGTTGGGGTGAACTCGTGGGACGGCGGCGGGACGGCGCCCCCCTCTGTCCTACCGGACATCTCCCCCACGAGGGGAGATTGTCAGCTTCATTAGGTGTGCCCCTTCTTCAACGTTGGAAATTGGCGAAAGCGGATACTCAGCCGATCTCCCCACCCGTGGGGAGATGTCCGGCAGGCCAGAGGGGGGCGTGCAGCCGAGGCGTTGGCGACCGCCTCGCTAAACCTTGTAACGGTCACATTTTTCCCATGGTGCGCCGCCTCCCTTTGCGGGCATCATGGAAAGACCCCTGTCCACTGGACCTCACATGACCGCCACCACCCCTCCCGGCATCGCCGACATCCACGCCGCCGCCGCGCGTCTCGCCGGCCTGATCGTCGAAACCCCGTTGATCGAATCGCAGGAGCTGAACAAGCGCTTCGGCGGCCGCATCCTGTTCAAGCCGGAGACGCTGCAGCGTACCGGCTCGTTCAAGTTCCGTGGTGCCTACAACAAGCTGTCGTCGCTGAGCGACGAAGAACGCAGCCAGGGCGTCGTCGCCTTCTCGTCGGGCAATCATGCGCAGGGTGTCGCCGCTTCGGCCGCGATGTTCGGCGTCAAGGCGGTCATCGCCATGCCTTCAGACGCGCCGGCGATGAAGATCGCTAACGTCCGCAAGATGGGGGCGGAGGTGGTGCCGTTCGACCGCTTTCGCGACGACCGCATGAGCGTGGTTCGCCCTTACGTGGAAAGAGGCATGGTGCTGGTGCCACCCTTCGACGACCCGGCCATCATTGCGGGCCAAGGCACGATCGGCCTCGAATTGATGCGCCAGGCAAAAGCGCTTGGCGTCGACCTCGACGCGGTCGTCATTCCCTGCGGCGGCGGCGGCCTGACCAGCGGCATTTCGGTTGCCGTCAAGGACGCCTCGCCCAACACTGCGGTCTGGGCGGTGGAGCCCGAGCATTTCGACGACACCCGCCGGTCGCTGGCCGCCGGCGCCAGGGTGTCGAACGAACCCGGCCACGCGTCGATCTGCGACGCGATCCTGACCGCGGAGCCCGGCCTGATCACCTTCGAGATCAACCGCAGGAACCTGGCAGGCGGCATCGCCGTCTCCGACAAGGCGACGGCACAGGCGATGCGCGACGCCATGGCCTATCTCAAGCTGGTGGTCGAGCCCGGCGGCTGCGTGGCGTTGGCGGCGCTGTCGTCGGGCGAGATCGAACTGTCCGGCAAATGCGTTGCCGTGGTGCTGTCCGGCGGCAATGTCGATTTCGGCACTTATGCCGGGATCATGGCGGCGGCTTGAGACGAGATGTCCAAGGGGTCCGACATGGATCTGAGGCAGGTTTCGCCTTGGATCACTCCTCGCCCGCCTCCAAATCGTCGGCGGGCTGAACATGGTCATCTACCGCCCGCTCACGCGTTCTGAGCTGCCCGACGATACAGCATCCCTTGCCCGCACTCTCATCGGCAAGATCGTGGTGCGCGAACTGCCCGAAGGCATCGCCAGCGGCCGCATCGTCGAGACCGAGGCCTATGTGACCGGCGATGCCGCCGGGCACGGCTACCGGGGCCAGACGCCGCGCAACCGTTCGTTGTTTCTCGAGGCTGGGCACGCTTATGTCTATCTCGCCTACGGCATCTCCTACATGCTCAACGTCTCGAGCGAGATGCCGGGGGTCGGAACCGGCGTGCTCATCAGGGCACTCGAACCGCTCGAAGGCATCGCGCTCATGCGGCTCAATCGCGGCATCGAGCGCTTGCGCGACCTTGCGCGAGGACCGGGAAGGCTGGCCCAGGCGTTGCGGATCGATCGTTCGCTCGACGGGCTCGATCTCTGCCGCAAAGGCCCGCTATGGCTGGCACGCGATGATCATGAACCCGACGAAATAGGGGAAAGCGTCAGGATCGGTATTTCGAAAGATGCGGACCGCCTGCTGCGATTCCATGTCAGAAAGAGCCCGTTCGTCAGCGGCCCAGCTTCGCTGAACGGCTAGACGACGGGCTGGTCGCCAGCAAGAGGACGCCAGCCTGGGTGCATTATTCGAAGCGAACGAGATTGAGGACCGGCAACGGACCGCCCGGAAATTGGACGAGGCGAGCGCCGAGCGCCAGGGGTCCGAGATCTATGCCATGGAAGCCAAGCCTGCCGATCAGCGCGCCGATTTCAGCCTTGGCCTGCGCGTCGTCACCCGAATAGAACAGCACGCGCTTGCCGCCTTCCGCCGCCGGGTCGTCGGCCAACAGCTGTGCCAGCAAATGGTTGAACGCCTTCACCACCCTGGCGCCAGGCACGAGATCGGTAAACACCTCACTTGAGAAACGGCCGCCGAGATCGACCGGCCTGAACAGCGGCGCCTCGATCGAGTTGTTGGCGTCGATGACGATGCGCCCGTTCCAGTCGGGCAGGCCGGCAAGTGCTCCCGGAAGCTTCGACCAGTTGACCGCGACAAGCACAATGTCCTTGGCCGCCGCCTCTTGCAGCGTGCCGGCCTTGATCGAGGGGCCGATTGACGTAACGAGTTCCGCCAGTGTCTCCGGGCCGCGGCTGTTGGCGATGGTGGCCTCGATGCCGTTCCTGGCCAGCGTTCGGGCGAATGCCTGGCCGATATTGCCGGCGCCGATGATGCCGATGCTGTTCATGATCTTCACTCCGTTGGTTCGTGTGGAGTGGATATCGCCCTTTTATTGGCCTAGGATTAGCCGGTATTTGCTTGTCTTATTCTCAAACATCAGTTGAAGATTGTTCGTTACGGAGAACGATGGAGACGCTCGCCAACCTCGAATCCTTCGTTCGCAGTGCGGAAGCCGGCGGCTTTTCCGCCGCCGCGCGGCTGCTCGGGCTGACACCTGCCGCCGTCAGCCGCAACGTTGCCATGCTGGAGCGCAATCTCGGCCTGCGCCTGTTCCATCGCTCGACGCGCAAACTCGCGCTGACCGAAGCCGGCGAGCGTTTTCTGCACGACATTGGCGGCAATCTCGAAGCGCTGCAGGACGCCATTGCGGCAACGTCCAGTGGCGGCAGCGAACCAGCCGGCGTGCTCAAGCTCAGCCTGTCGCCGACGTTTGGCATCGCCTATTGCCTGCCTCTGCTGCCGGCATTTCTCATGCGCTATCCGCTCATCCGCCCGGAATGGCATTTCGAGAACCGACCGGTGGACCTCGTGGCCGAGGGCTATGATGCGGCAATCGGCGGTGGCTTCGACCTCTCGCCGGGCGTCGTATCGCGGTCGCTGGCGCCGGTCCACGTCATCGCCGTCGCCTCGCCCGCCTATATGGCAGCGCAGACGCCTCCGACCGATCCTTCCGGCCTTGCCGCCTTCGATGGCATTCTCATGCGCTCGCTCGGTACCGGCCGCATCCGTCACTGGACGATGCGGGATGCCGCAGGCAATGAGATGGCGGGCTCACCGCGCGAGACCATTGTCGTCAACGATCCGGCCGCCATGCGGCAAGCCGCCCTGCTGGGGCTTGGTGTCACCATGATCGCGGTGCCGGACGCACTGCAGCATCTTGAAAATGGTAACCTCGTCCGGGTGCTGCCCCGCTGGTATGCCGATGCCGGCGCGCTCTCGATCTACTTCGCCAGCCGCAGGCTGCTGCCCGGGAAAACCCGCGTCTTCATCGATTTCGTCGTCGACGCTTTCCGACGCGAACACTTTGCCGAGCGCTTCGCCGGCAGCCTCGGGTGAGGCTCGAGGGAAGCCAGCGGACACCCGCTTCGCCTTGGGACGACGACGCCACGAGGGGATTAGATAGTTGACAGACCCTAGGCTAGGCAGGAGGCCGGTGATGTGAGTCGCGCACAGATTTCATTGTGTAAGGAAGCATATGCCGGATACCGAAGGAAAGATGTCGCCAGAAGAGCAAAAGAAGGCGATAGACTGGCTAAACAGAAAAGCTCCGAACATGGTGTGCCCGGCATGCAAGCATTCTTCGTTTGCCATTGTCGAGCATATTTTGACCCCTCAGATTCACTATGGCGGGAGCATCATCATGGGCGGTCCGAATTATCCGCAATTCATGGTCGTCTGCAACAATTGCAGTCACATGCTCACCTTCAGTGCCATCGCGTCCGGTGTCATACCAAAGGACCCGTCCGATGGAAAATGAGGTGCAAATTACTCAGACGACAACTTACACAGAAAGACCCGCAGAGCCGATCCGGCTTGTCATGGGGTCTCGCGAAATGAGGTGCTACACCGTCACCGATAGCGAACTGAAGCAGCTAGGGCTTGCGAACCTGGCTATCTCCGGAACGTTTGGGATTGGATCGGCGTTTTTCGCCTTTGGTCTCGATGTCTACAAAGACACGGAGATGGCGGCGCAAATCCCAGCGGCAGCCCAAGCTATGGTCGGCGTAGTGCAGCCCATTTGCCTCTATATCGGTATCGCTCTTTGGATAGCCTCCGGAGCGCTGCTTTATTGGCGGCACGGGATGCTCGACATCATAAAAAAGGAATCGAAGTCCTAGGCGCTACCCAGCCAGCCGTAGGGGGATTGGCCCGCTAAAGCACGCGCATGTGTTTCCTTAGCCCCGTTTGTGCCGTGTTTGCCTGTGAAAACCGGGTACGGCGACGCCTTAGGGTCGTCGGGCACCTACGAATCACCTAATGTTTGGTTTGGCCTACTCCAGACCGTCCACAGGACCCGCCCTGATAACCGGCGGGGCGCGATCCTGCGTACCTGGTCAACCGGGGGTTATCCCGGCGGAGGACAAGAACATGGTAGCATGTTCATGGCCGAAGGCTGTACACGTCGTATTTTACTGGCGTGTACAGTTCGGACGATTGGAATTCGTCCGAGAGCATTGTCGGTCCTACCCGACGGTGTAATTAGTAAGAGACTTCAACTCCAAGCCCCGCTTCGGCGGGGTTTTTTTTAACAAGCGAATCTTGGCCGTATTCGACCGCTTTTGCAATCGTTTCGTCACCGTTCCGGTGCAATTATTTTGATGGGCTTGGACCTCTTTTCAGGCACGGGAGGCGCCTTGACCGCCTTCTTAGTTGCTGCGTTCAAGGGCTCTTCGGAATCGGTGGTCTCAATCTTGCGCGCCAGTTCACATATATAATCGCCCTCCACGAGCGCGGCGTCTAATCCAGCGTCCGCCGGAATCGCACCAATGCTACGCCGGCAAACAAAGCCACGAACACCACCAGCCAACCGATCTCGCCGGCAACCGCCGGCAGTTCGGCGCCCTTCAGCATCACCGCGCGGGTGATGCGCAGGAAATGCGTCAGCGGGAAGATCTCGCCGAAGATTTGTGCCCAGTCCGGCATGCCGCGATACGGGAACATGAAGCCGGACAGCATGATCGACGGCAGGAAGAAGAAGAAGGTGAGTTGGAGCGCCTGCATCTGCGTGCGGGCGATGGTCGAAATCGTGTAGCCGAGCAGCACCAGCGCCAGCACGAAGATCAGCACGGCGGTCAGGAGCAGCGACATCGATCCGGTGAAGGGGATGGCGAACAGAAGTTTCGCCGCCGCCAGCACCACCACCACCTGCACGCCGCCGACCGCCAGATAGGGCAGCACCTTGCCCATCATGATCTCGAGCGGGCTGGACGGCATCGCCAGCAGGTTCTCCATCGTTCCGCGCTCGGTCTCGCGTGTCAGCGCGATCGAGGTCATCATCACCATGGTCATCTGCAGGATGACGCCCAGCAGGCCGGGCACGATGTTGTATTGCGAGATGCCTTCGGGATTGTAGCGCCGGTGTACGACGACATCGAGCTGACCCTTGGCGGCCTCGGCGGCGGCTTCCTGCGTGCCTTGCGCCCTCAGCAGCGCCTGGCTGGCGACTGTGCCGAGCGTCGAGATGGCGCCGCTTGCCACCGCCGGGTCGGTGGCGTCGGCCTCGATGAGTATCTGCGGGCTGTTGCCGCTCTCCACCCTCCTGGCGAAATCGGCCGGGATGGTGACGACGAAGGCAACGTCGCCGCGCGATATCAGGAACTCGGCCTCGGCGGCACTTTGCGCGACATGGTCGAAACGATAGTAACCGGTGGTCTGCAGCGCCGCGACAATGGCGCGCGTATAGGGATCGTTGCTCGTCGCCACGAGTGCTGCCGGCAGGCTTTTCGGGTCGTTGTTGATGGCGTAGCCGAAAAGCACCAATTGTATCAGCGGCACGCCGAGCATCATGGCGAAGGTGATGCGGTCGCGCCGCATCTGGATGAATTCCTTGATCAGCAAGGCGCCAAGCCGGGCGAAGGAAAAGACGCTGTTCATGCCATGTTGTCCTTCGAGCCGGACATGAACTGGATGAAGACGTCCTCGAGGCTGGTTTCGCCGGGCGAAACTTTCACGCCCTTGTGCTCTCTCTCGACATCGGCAAGCGCGGCTTCGAGCTTCTTCTTGTCGGAGCCGACGACATGCAGCGTCGCGCCGAACGGCGCCACCTGATCGACGCCGGGGCGGCCCTGAAGCGCTTCGGCGACCTGATCGAGGCGCGGACCCTGCAGGACGAAGGTGGTCAGCCCGGCATTTTTCACCACTTCGGCGACAGTGCCGGTGGCCAGCATCTTGCCATAGGAGATGTAGCTGATGCGGTGGCAGCGCTCGGCTTCGTCCATATAGTGGGTGGAGACCAGCACGGTCAGCCCGCCGCTGGCGAGGCGATGGATCTCGTCCCAGAACTCGCGCCTCGCCTTCGGGTCGACACCGGCCGTAGGCTCGTCGAGCAGCAGCAATTTCGGCTTGTGCATGATGCAGGCGGCCAGCGCCAGCCGCTGCTTCCAGCCGCCCGACAAGGTGCCGGCCAGCTGGTTGCGGCGCGACGTCAGGCCGAGGTCCTCCAGCGTGCTCGCGACATGCCCCTCGACCGGCTTCAGCCGGTAGAGCCGCGCGACGAATTCGAGATTCTCGCCGATCGTCAGATCCTCGTAGAACGAGAATTTCTGCGTCATGTAGCCGACTTCGCGCTTGATGCGCAGGCTGTCGGTGCGGATGTTGAAGCCGAGCACCGTGCCTTCGCCCTCGTCCGGGGTCAGCAGGCCGCACATGATGCGGATGGTGGTCGTCTTGCCCGAACCGTTGGGGCCGAGAAAGCCGACGATCTCGCCCTCGGCAACCGACATCGTCACATGGTCGACGACGGTCTTGTCGCCAAAGCGCTTGACCAGGCCGTGGACGTCGATGGCGTTCATCTTGCGCTGTCCGCCAGATCGACATCGACGATCTGGCCCGGTTGCAGCGGGCCGGCATCGCCCTCCGGCCGCGCCTCGACCAGGTAGACCAGCTTCTGCCGGTTCTCGAGCGAATAGATCACCGGCGGGGTGAACTCGGGATCTGGCGAGACGTAGCTGACGCGCGCCTTCACATCCGGGCCGCAGCCGTCGCAATGGACGCCGAGCAAGGTGCCGACCTTGACCGAGGAGAAGGCGCTCTCCGGGATATAGACGCTGAGCTTCACCGCGCCGTCGGGCAGGATCGAGATGACCGGCGCGGTCGGACCTGATGTATCGCCCGGATTGCGGATGACGTCGTTGACGCGGCCCGGCGAAGGGGCTGCCAGGACGCGCTTCGACAGCCGCCACTGCGCCTGCTCCAACGCGGCCTGCGCCTGCTTGACCTGATTGTCGGCGGCCTTGATCGTCTCGGGGCGCGCCGGCAGGCCGCCGACGGCGAGATTGGATTTGGCCTGGCCGACCTGCGCATTGGCCGTTTCGAGCGTGGCCGACGCGGTGTCGAAATCCGCTTGCGTGCCGGCGCCGCGCTTGAACAGATCGGCGGCGCGGTCGTATTTGCGCTTGGCGTCGGCGGCCTGGGCGCTGGCCATATCGACCTCGGCCTTCAGCACGGCGATCTCTTCCGGCCGCTTGCCGATCTGCAGGTCGGCGAGTTGTGCCTGCGCCTGTGCAAGGCTTGCCTGCGCCTGCGCCACAGCGATCTTTGCATCGGCGCTTTCCAGCGTCACAACGGTGGTGCCGGGCATGACACGGTCGCCGCGCTTGACCGTGACGGTCTCTACCTGCGCCACCTCGATCGGCGCCAGCAGCACGTAGTCGCCTTCGACATAGCCGACGGCCAGCGGTGCTGCCGGGGCACAGGCCGAGAAGAGCTGCGCGGCGAGCGGCAGCGAACACAGAAAGCTCATGGTCTTTGCCCCTTTGTCTTTGCCCCTTTTCTGGCGGCGAATATGGCCTTGAGATTGCCCGATGTGACCGCCACCACCTTGGCGGCCTCCGCGGCGCCGATATCGGGCCAGCCCATGCGGCGCATCACCGCCTCACGGCCGATGCGGAAATAGATGACCTGGCCGATCAGCGTGAACACGGTGAGCCTTGTGGCCTCGCTTTCGGCGGGCTCGCCAGTTGCCTGTTCCCACAGCTGGCACAGCCGGCGATGGCTCGGCTCGAAGACACCGTCATAGATACGATCGAGGGCTGCCGTTGGATGGGAAAGTTCGCGCAGGATGAACTGCACGATCTCACCGGCCTGCGGACTGGCCACGACAAAGCCGACCATTCGCTCCAGCGCCGCGAAGAGCTGCGCCTGCGCTGCCTCCGGACCGACCGGCGCGGGCGCCTGTGCATTGCCGAGCGCCGGGCCGGCGACCGTCTGGATGGTCTCGACGATAAAGTCGGCGGCGGCCGTGCGAAGACCCTCCTTGCCGCCGAAATGATAGGCGATCGAGCCTATATTGGCTCGCGCCTCGGCGGCGATCTCGCGCGTCGAGGTGCCGTCGAAGCCCTGCCGTCCGAACAGCTTCAGTGCCGCCTGGACAAGCGCCGCGCGCGTCATCTCGGCGGGCTCGCGACGAAGAACTTTGGGCTCAGGTAGTTTGATCATAAGTGCACTTTAATCAATCGATTGATTAAAGTCAACTTCTGTTCGTCATTGTCTTGCCATCGACGGCGGCAAACGCTTTAGTGCGCGGCCATGGGCAAGGAAGTCGAACGAAAATTCCTGGTCACCAGCACCGCATGGCGGGAGTTGGCCGAGGCCAATATCCGCATTCTCCAGTTCTATCTCGCTGCCGGCCCCGGGCGCACAGTGCGCATCCGCATCAGCGACGGCACTTCCGCCAAGCTGACGCTCAAATTCGGCAGCAAAGCGCGCGAGCGCGACGAATTCGAATACCCGATCCCGCTGTCGGAGGCGATGGAGATGCTGGACTTCGCCATCGGACGTGTCATCGAGAAGACACGTCACCATGTTAGGCACCGTGGCTATCTCTACGAAGTCGATGTCTTTGGCGGACCGCTTGCGGGACTTGTGGTCGCCGAACTTGAGACGCCGGAGGACGTGCCGGACGAAATGCTGCCCGACTGGCTCGGCCGTGAAGTCACCGGCGAGCAGAAATTCTACAACGCGTCGCTCGCCCTTGGTGGGATTCCGGAGATCGCCGCATGAGCTTTCGCATCGATCCGCGCCTGCCGCTGACCGGCGAGGTCAGGAGAATCCTTGCCGAGGAGATCGGCAAGGCGCTGCATCATCTTGACGCCGCACGGAGCCGGCCGGAACAGGCGCTGCACAAATGCCGCAAGCGGCTGAAGAGCGCTCGCGCCTTGTTGCGGCTTGTTCGTTCCGGTGACGAAACATTCTGTGAGACAGAAAACCAGTGCTACCGCAACGTGGCGGCCCTGCTTGCCGGCCCGCGCGAGGCGACAGCGCTGATCGAGACCATCGACCGCCTGGCGGCAAGCTTTCCCAAGGAGAGCGCCGACGATGGGCTGGGCGCGGTTCGCGACAGGCTGATCGCGCGCCAGCATGAATTGCACGAAGGTACAGGGCTCGAAGCGGCGATCGGTGCTGCGACCGCCGCCTGCGAGGAGGGCCTGCACCGCATCGGCACGCTGGCCTTGCCCGACCAGCCGGAACAGGCGGCCGACGTGCTTGCCGAAGGCGCCCGCGTCACGCTGCGCCGCGCCAGGAAGGCGCTCGCCAAGGCCGGATCGCGGGGAGCGGCCGATGATTTCCACGATCTGCGCAAGGCGGCCAAGACCCACGGCATGCATCTGTCGCTGCTCGGCAGGCTGTGGCCGACACCGATCAAGGCAAGGCGCAAGGCGGTCGACGAACTGGGCGAGCGGCTGGGCGACCTGCACGATGTGCTGGTGATGCGCGCCCTGCTCGAGGCCGACGACCAGCTGCTCGGGCCGCCCGAGGACACGAAACTTCTGGCCAAGCTTTTGAAGCGGTCGGAGAAGCAGCTGAAGAAGAGCTGCCTTGCCTCGGCGGCCGAGCTGTTCGGCGACAGTCCCAAACGCTCGACACGCAAACTGGCCCGCAAGGCGCGCGACGATCTGGCTGCGCCGCCGGAAGAGGCCGCGGCATCGTAGGATGACTTGGCGCTTTTCCTCTCGGTCCTGACGGGGGGAAGAAAGGCGTGCGCTAGCCCTCATTACCCGCCCATGCTAATCGCCATGGAGTATGACCGAGCCCGGCGACACGCTTCTGGATCGACTTGGCCGCTGGCTTGCCGGCCGGCTGCAGGAAGAATCGTCCGGCTACGAGCCATACACCCCATCCGATGCCGAAACGCTGCGTCGCACGCTTGAGCCCGGCGACATCCTGCTGATCGAGGGCAACCAGAAGATCTCGGCGGCGATCAAGTACCTGACCCAGTCGACCTGGTCGCATGCGGCCTTCTATATCGGCGATGCCTTGCCCGCGCCGGCGGACGGCTCGGAGCGGCCGCGCCTGATCGAGGTCACGATCGGCGAAGGCTGCGTCGCCATTCCATTGTCGCTCTACCGCACCTACAACACCCGTATCTGCCGGGCGAGTGGGCTGGCGCCGGAGGATCGCGACAAGGTCGTCGCCTTCATGATCGGCAAGCTCGGCCTGAAATACGACCTCAAGAACATTTTCGACATGCTGCGTTTTTTCTTCCCGACACCGCCGGTGCCGGTGCGCTGGCGCCGCCGCATGCTGGCCTTCGGTTCCGGCGATCCGACACGGGCGATCTGCTCGACGCTGATTGCCGAGGCCTATGGCCAGATCCGCTATCCGATCCTGCCCGAGATCACCCGTGCGCCCGGCCGCGCCTCGGCGCAGTCGAACTATTCGCGCAAGGAAATCTTGCACATCCGCCACCATTCGCTCTACACGCCGCGCGATTTCGACCTGTCGCCCTATTTCCGCATCGTCAAGCCGACGCTGGAATATGGTTTCGACTACCGGGCGGTGACCTGGGACGACAAGCTTGCCGATCCCGGGGCCAAGGCCGCCGAATAAACGCGATCAAATGAGTCCAGCCGCTGCACAGGACCGCTGGCCGGCGGCCGGGCGTCAGTGCTTGCAAGCCGCGGCCCGCACGTCCGAGGGTGTGGCGTCATAACGGCGACGGAACGCCCGGTTGAAATAGGAAAGGTCGTTGAAGCCGGCCTCGTAGGCGATCGCGGTGATGCTGCGTCCGGCATGGCGCGGATCGCCGAGCATGCGATGCGCGCGCGCCAGCCGTTGGGTCATCATGAAATCAATCAAGGATGTGCCATCGCTCTCGAACAGCTTGCGGACGTAGCGGGCCGACAGTCCGTGGCGGGCGGCGACGTCCTGCGCCGACAGGTCGACATGGCCACCATGCGCGACGATATCGGCCTTGATGGCGCGCAAGCGGGCAACGCTGACGCCGCGGCCGCGTGCGATCTGGGCCGCATCCCTGGTCGCGCCCATGGCGAGTGCGGCAAGGTCGAAAACATGTGCCGCCGCAAGGTGGCAGGCCTCCGCAGTCAACTCGTCTCCGACCTCCTGGATCGAGCTGATATAGTCGAGCAACAGCCGCATCGCCCCGCTTTGGGTCGGCAAGGGCCGCATAAGAACCGCGGCCGGATCGCCGATCAGAGGCGAAAGCTGCTTGCGCGAAAAACTCAGATTGACGAAGCGAAACCCGCCGGCGCCGATCAGGTTGAGGCCAACCTCTTCACCGTTCATCATCAGCGCCTGGCCGTTGCCGACCGCCTCCTCGCGGCCGCGATGCTTCATCACACTGCCCCCGTCGAGGGCCGCCAGGAGAACGAAGTCGTCATTGTCGATCAGCGACGACGTACGATGCACCCGGAATTCCGATGAGCTGCCGGTGGCGATGCCGAGGCCTGGCAACGCGCGCACCCGCATGTCGATCTGCGCCGGCGCCAGCGGATCGAGGTCCACCCTCAGAACCGTGCGGCCGTAAACCTCACGCGTGATCTCGACGCGATCCCGCTCCGGAAACATCTCCGTCGCCAGCCTGAATGAAGCTGACGTCCCCATCGTCGCAGTCATCGACACCCCCCATGCCCAAGAGCGCGGTCATATGCGCCGGAGCCTGCAAAACGTCAATCCCGGGCCGTTTTGGCCGCTTTCAGTGCCGTTCTGTCCAAGCTGCCCCCCTTTTATGCCCCTAGTTTGCGGCGCGATTCCGGAACCGGAACCGCATTGGCGGCAATCCAAAGGGGGGCACGATGTTTCATTTGCAACTGTTCAAGACGCTGTCGGCACTGGCTGCGGCAGGGTTCAATCCGCGTGTCTATCTGCTGTCGATCGCCTTGGGCAACGCAGTGACCGATCATCGCGAGGCCAAGCTGCCGCCGCGCGCTGCCCGATGATGAGCAGCACCATGAAAAAGAGCATTTTCCTGGCCCTGACCATTGCCCTGGCGGGCTGCCAAACGGGCCAGGTCGACGACAAGCCGGCATCGATCGCGAGCGCGGCCGGCAGCAAGAAGGCCCGGAACGAACCGACGACGGAAACGGCCTGCGCCGATGCGGCCAAGAAGGCGGCGAAGGCGCAGACCAATGCGGCTCTGCTCGGCGGTGTGCTGTCGATGGCGGGGGGTCTTGGCGGTCTGGCTGGCAATGGTGGGGTCATTGCCGGCCAGGCCGCCTCGATCGGCGGCTCGGTTCTGCAGTCCCAGGCAACGAGCAGTGCCCGGGCCGGCATTGCGCAGGACTGTTATGGCTGAGCGGCGTTTCGCAGCCATGCGCCGGCTGGCCGGCGCGCTCGCACTTGCCGGCATGATCTTCGACAGCCCGCCTGCCTTGGCCCTGACAGCGCGGGATGCGTCGGCGGTCGTCGGCCTGATCGAGGCCTTGCAGCCCGAATTCGGTCAGTTCGCCTATGACGAGGAGATCGCCGCCGACTGGTACGAGCGCGATGCCGCGGACAAGGGCTTGATCGGCACCGCCGGTTTCACCGCCGACAGCTGGAAGGTCGCGCTTGGAGAGACCATGCGCGGGTTCCTGGCGACGATGCCGGTCGCAGAACTCGATGCCATTTTCGCCAAGCTCAGAAATGCCATATCCGGCATGAGGGAGCTGACCGAGGCACAGAAGACAGAGACCATCGCTGCGATCGACGAAGAGGTCGAAGGGTTGATGGCCTTGCGGGCCGAGGGCGACCCCTTCGCCGATGTCGTCAGGCCGCTGACGCCAAAAATCCGCAGCCTCATCCTCGGCCCGGCGATGGGGCAATAGGATGTTGGACAACAAGAAACGGCTGGCGGGAAAAGCAACTCCGGGCGGGAGCCTCGAGGCCGAACATCGCGATATTTTTCCAGCCACGGCACGTGTCGGGCGAGGCAGTCCGATCGCGATGCTGATCTGCCTGCTGGCCTCCGGCTGCAGCCAGACGGCCGCCAGCCCGCCGATCACGCCAGACCAGCATGCGCAATTGGCGGAGTTGGCGGCCGGCCCGGACTCGCCGGCAGGTCTCGGCGAGGCCCTGGCTGCAGTCGAGGCGACCAGGAAAATGCAGGACTGCCGGGCGCGTATGAACGAGACGGTCGGGCAGATGAAGACGATCGGCGCCGTCAATGGCGCGGTCGGCGTCGCCGGTCGCATGGCGGGTCCGGGGGGCAAGACAGCGGCAAAAATGGTGGCGGTCGGCACTGCCAGGGTCGTGCGCGGCAAGCTCAGCCGCCAGATGCAATCGTGCTGAGACGATTGACGCGGTGCCTGGTCAGGCCGGCAGCGGCGGCCGTCCTTTCGCCGCGGCGGGCGTATCAGGCCTCGCCCCGGCATCTCGCGCGTGCGGCCCGATCGGCATGATTGCCGGAAATGGCGTCGCGCCAAAGGCAAACGTCCATTTGTAGCCGATCAGGCCATCCTCCGGCGTCGTGTGCTGGTCGTGATGGGCGAGCAGCTTGGCGCGGTCGGCGAGATCCTCCGCCTCGCGCCGCACCATTTCAGCCGTCTCCGGCCGCATCCGCCTGGAGAAGCTGACGAAGGTCGCTTCCTTGTCGATATGGGTGATGGCCCAGCCGATGAAATTCTTGTTGGTCATCTCGAACAGCGGCCTGAGCGGCCCTTCGAAGTTCCACTGGATCGGCGTCTCGACCAGCAGTCTCGCCGAAAGACCCCGTCCGAGGGCGATGAGGCCGAGTTCCTCGAGATCGCGCAGATAGAGGAACATCGAAGCCTCGCTCAGGCCTTGCGAGCGCATGATGCCTTCGGGCGTGAACTTTTCTGACAGCATGACGAAGATGAACAGCAGCGCCGGCCGGCCGGCGAGCTTGCGCTCGATCTCCGGCGCGATGTGGTTGACCGGCCCAGGCCCCCGGTTCATCGAGCCGAGCACGTTTTCCAGTTCGACACCGGCCGCAGCGCAAATCTCCATCAGCCGGTCGAGCTTGCAATTGCGCTCATGGAAGATACGCTTCACCGTCGGTTCGGAAACGCCCATGCGTTCGGCCAGCGCGCGATAGGTGACGCCCTTCGCCTTCAACGTCCGCTTCAGCGCCTGGAAGATCAGACCGTTCATTGGATGCACCTCTTGTCGCTAGTTTCGTATCGATATTCGATACTAGCGGCGTCAGGCCTTTCCGAAAAGTATCGAAAGCCATAGCTCTGCCTCGTCATCTCAGGAGAGCAGTCATGAACACCCTCATCACCTCAACCTTTATCGCCGTCATCGGCATTGCCGCGGTGCCCGCCGCGGAGGCCGGCGAACTCTGGCGCGCCACCGGGCTCGAACAGCCGGAATCGGCCCTGTTCGACGCCGCTGACAATCGCATCATCGTTTCCAACATATCAGGCAATCCCGGCGAGGCCGACGGCAACGGTTATCTCTCCGTGCTGTCGCTGGACGGCAAGACGGTCACCCAGCACTGGACCGACGGCATGGACGCACCCAAGGGTATGGCGATCTCGGGCGGCAAGCTCTATGTCGCCGACATCACGAAAGTCCGCGTCGTCGACCTCGCCAGCGGCAAGCTGGTCGCCAGCATCTCGGTGCCGAACGCGGTCTTCCTCAACGACATGACATCGGACCAATCCGGCAAGGTCTATGTCACCGACATGCTGGCCGACGCCATCTACCGCATCGATGGCGACCGGCCGGAGCTGTTCGTCAAGGACGGGGGATTGGCTTCGCCCAACGGCGTCTTTGCCGGTGGCGGCCGATTGATCGTCGCCTCCTGGGGCAAGGGCATCAAGCCCGACTTCAGCACGACGGAGCTTGGCGGCCTGCTGTCGGTCGACATCGCCAGCAAGGTGGTTTCGCCCTTGCCGGGTGCCCAGAAATTCGCCGATCTCGACGGCGTCTTAGCCATCGGCGACACCATCTACGCCACCGCCTACATGACCGGCACGCTCTACCGCTATCATGCGGGCGGCGCGCCGGAGGTGGTGGCGCAGTTCAAGCCGGGCAGCGCCGACATCGGCACCGATGGCAAGTCGATCCTTTATGTGCCGTTGATGAACGAAGGCGAGGTTGTGGCGCTGAAGCTCGATTGAGAGCCATGATCGGCGCCTCAGGGCAGAGCTGCGAGACGTTCGCAGCCGTGAGGGGAAAGTTCGTTCGTCGGCGATGATCACCAACTCGAACTCGCAGTGCGGCTAACTAACGACGTCTGGCCCGTTGCGGTCGTCTGTCATGCGACGACCCAAAGGATGTTCTTCACCGAAACTAAACCTCGACGTGACCACCGGTTTGGGTCGACCAATGTTTCAGCATCACGTCAGATAGGGTGTCGCGTGCTGCTACCATTCGCTGATGCCAGTCGTTCTCCTTGTCGAGGACGATTGCACATTCACCCGCCTTTTTCCCTAGCAGGACCGAGTTGCTAAGCCGCGAAAAATACCATGTAGTAGCCGCAGCGTAGAAGATCGTGTGAGGCGAGTGCACTGAGGCTAGTTCGAAAATGGCGGGTGCGAACACCTCTTCTTGACCGAGCTTTCCGGACAAGATCGTCAATGCAGCGGCTATATAGGACAGGTGTGAAGATTGCGAGAGTATCTCGTATTCTTTCCGCGCCATTTCGTCATCGCATCAATTTTGAAGGCGCGGGCGATGGTATCGGACAAACCGCGAGGAGCGGCGCAAAGCGGTGTTCACGTCGCGCCGTGCGTGAGTCAGCTCAACGTCAAGAAGTTGGCATTCAACAGGTGGACACCTTGTCCTGACAATGGCCACCGGCCGGCAAATCCCGGCCCCTACCCCGCCTCGATCTTCCCTTTCAGCTGCGCCCGCGCATCCTTGATCGAGGCGGCGTAGGTCACCAGCGGGCGCTTGACGCCGTGGGTGATCAGCATGCGTCGAATCTGCGGCGCGGCACCCGATATGATGAAGCGGACACCGGCGCGTTTCGCCTTGTGGGCGGCGCCTTCGATGACGTTGGCCGCCGTCGAATCGAAGAACGGTACGGCCGAGCAGTCGAGGATGAAGTTCCTGCGCTGGTCGGCTATGCGGTCGAGCACGGTGCCGACGGTCGATGCGGCGCCGAAGAAGAAGGCGCCCGAAATGCGATAGACGACGGTGTCGGCGTCGGTCGCCTCGCTGGCATCGTAGGCCTTGGTGCTGTCGGCGACATCCTCCTGCACCAGCGGCTGATCGGCCTCGACCGCAATCGACTTGGCCATGCGGTCGATGAACAGGATCGACCCCAGCACGAAGCCGACGACGATGCCTTCGGTGAGATCGCGGAAGATGACGAGCAGAAAGGTCGCCATCAGCACCAGCGCATCGCCGCGCGAGGCACGCAGCAAGGTGGCGAAGGCCTGTTTCTCGAACATATTCCAGCACACGACCGCCAGCACGCCGGCCAGGGCGGCGAGCGGGATATAGCTGGCGAGCGGCGCCGCCACCAGCATCAAGGCGAGCAGGATGGCGGCGTGGACGATGCCCGAAACCGGTCCGTGGGCGCCGGCCCGCACATTGGTCGCCGTGCGGGCGATGGTGCCGGTGGCGCAGATGCCGCCGAACAGGGCGGATGCGATGTTGGCGAAGCCTTGCGCCACCAGTTCGCAGTTGGAACGATGCCGGCGGCCCGTCATCCCGTCGGCGACCACCGCCGAAAGCAGCGATTCGATGGCGCCCAGCAAGGCGAAGGCAATCGCATCCGGCAGCACGTCAATCATCCGGTCCAGGCTGATCGGCGGCAAAGCGGGCATTTGCAGGCTGCGCGGTATACCGCCAAAGCGGGTGCCGATCGTCTCCGCCGGCAGCGCGAGAAGCGCCACGACCAGCGATGCCAGCCCAATGGCGATGAGCATTGCGGGCCATGTCGGCCGCCAGCGCTTCAGGCCGGCGATGGTGGCGATGGTCAACACCGCCACCAAGGTCGCCGCCGGGTTGATGGTGCCGGCCGCCTCACCGACCGCGATCAGCTTCGGCACCAGCGGTCCGGGCTCCTTGCCGGCAAGCTTCAGCCCGAACAGTTCGACGATCTGTCCGGAAAAGATGATGACGGCGATGCCGGCGGTGAAGCCGACCGTCACCGGATAGGGAATGAACTTGATGTAGGTGCCGAGACGGAGATAGCCGATGGCGAGCAGGAAGCCCCCTGCCATCATCGTTGCCAGCAGCAGCCCGTCAATACCGACCCGGGCAACCGTCGCGGCCACCAGCACGATGAAGGCGCCGGCCGGGCCGCCGATCTGGAAGCGGCTGCCGCCGAGCGCCGAAATGATGAAGCCGCCGACAATCGAGGTGTAGAGGCCGCGCTCGGGCGTGACTCCCGAGGCGATCGCGATGGCCATCGACAAGGGCAGCGCGACAATGGCCACCGTCAGCCCGGCAATGGCGTCCGCCTTGAAGTCGGCGAACGTGTAGCCCTCGCGCCAGACCGTCACGAGCTTTGGCATGAACAATTCGGAAAATGTCGGCTTTGCCGACTGGTGGGCCGACCTTTGGGCCGATTTGTGGGCCGGTTCATGCCCTGCCCGCTGCGTCTGATCCATGGACTGCCTTTCGCACCCTGAAAGGCGGCGGGATCGTCGGCAGGGCTGTCGGCGGTCGCCGTCGCGACTTTATGCCGGCTCAGCCTTGGGATCCGGCGGCACGGCAGGCTTGAGGCGCACGCCCCGGCCGCCGCGCTCGCTGGCCTGATTCTCGCCGATCAGCTCCACCCCGGCCTCGTCGAGGGCCTGGATGACCTTCATCAGCGTGTCGACCACGCCCCTGACCACGCCATCGCTCGCCTCCATGCGCTGGATAGTCGGAAGCGAAACGCCGGCGCGCTCAGCGAGCGTCTTCTGATCGATGCCGGCCAGCGCCCTTGCGGCGCGCATCTGCGCGGCAGTGATCATCGGCCGGAATCCCCGTCTGAGTCTGCAGGAGTAAGGTATAATATCATCATTCTGATGTTTCAAGCATTAGGATGAATGTTTGAGACGTAAGTAGCGGCGCCTGACTGGCCATTTTTTAGATACTTTCCCGGGATTGCGCGCTAAGGTCTTCCATCTGGGCAGGGAGTAACGCGGTTGAATATCTTCAAGACTTTCATGACATCGGCAGCCTTGCTGTCGGCGGTTTTCCTGTTGGCCGGCTGCGGGCACGGGCTGATCAACCGGCTGATCTAGTCTCCAGTCTCGCCGTCCGAGTGCTGCCCACGCCATCGCTGCCACGTCCGGGCAGCGAGCCAGCACAGCATCGCCCAGACGAAGCCGGCGCACCAGCCGGCCAGCACATCCGACGGCCAGTGGACGCCGAGATAGACGCGGCTGATGCCGACCAGCAGCGTCGTCAGCACCGCCAGCGACAGCACATAGATCTTCGTCGTTCGACCGGGCAGGAAGCGTGCCGCCAGCGCGCCGAGCGTCAGATAGGTCACCGCCGACAGCATGGCGTGGCCGCTGGGAAAAGACAGCGTCGTTTCGTTGACGAGATGCGAGACGAGTTCGGGGCGCGGCCGGTCGATTCCGGCTTTCAGCAGGCTCGACAGCACCTGACCGCCGGCCACCGCCACGAAGATGAAAAGGGCGGTCGCCGGCCTGCGGATAAGCAGGAGATAGACGATTACCGCCGTCACGATCAGCACCAGCACGCTGCCGCTGCCAAGGCTTGTGATGTCGCGCATAGCCCCTTGCAGCCACAGCGGGCCGATCGGGCTGTCAGGCCGCCCCGCCTGGCGGAAGGCGAGCAGGATTTCGGTGTCGAAGGCGTGCGGCGTGGTGGCGCGCGCCATCTCCATCAGCTCCTCGAATCCCCAAAGGCCGGCCGCGATGACCAGGCCGGCCAGCAGCACCGGGAATTCGACCCGGTTGAGCAAAGCGTTCGCGGCATTCTTCATCGGCAATCCGCCCGTTACAGCCGGCCTTGCAGATAGGGTCCGAGCGTGATCAGCGCCACTGCGGCGATCGCCAGCATGATGCCGGTCGCCTGCAGCGCGTTGACGCGCTCGCCGAAGAAGACCAGTGCCACGACGTTCACCGAGACCAGCTGGATGACGGCAGACAGGCTGAACGACACCGACATGCCGAATTCGCGGATCAGCCGCAGCATGATCAGATTGCCCAGCGAATAGAGCGCCAGCGTCAGCGCGATCTTGCCGAGGCTCGGCGCCAGGCCCCATTGCTTGGCGGCTGTCGCCGCCAGCAGGAAAATGACCGTTGAAAAGCCGAGCTGCAGCAGTCCCGAAAAACTCAACGTTCCGTCCCCTCTCGAAGCGGCTCCCGCCGCATGTATCGCGGACGTTGTTTCCGAAGCGCGCCGGGACGTCAAGCGCTCGACCAAACGAAGCTCTTGGCAATGGCAAGACGGAGGCTCAATGTACCGACATCGTCCAGCCAGTCGATTGAAGGGCGGTCAGGGGTTCATGATTCGTATTCTGCAGAACTTGACGCGACGCTGGAGCGAACTCTCTCTTGCCTTGCAATTCGTCGTTGCCGGCGGTTTTGGCCTGCTGGCCGTCATGCTGGTGGTGGGCGCCTGGGTGACGGCGCAGATCAGAGAGGGCGTCATCCGCAATTCGGCCGCCACGACGGCGCTCTATGTCGACAGCGTGATTGCGCCGCTGCTTCCCGACTTGCGCAAGGAGCAGGAGCTCAGCGATTCCGTCAAGCAGGCGCTGGACGAGACGCTTGGCCAGGGCGCGCTCGGCAAGCGCCTCGAATCGTTCATGCTCTGGCGCCGCGACGGGACGGTCCTCTATGCCAAGGAGACGGCCCTGATCGGCCGCCGCTTCGCTCAGAGCGACAATCTGCGTTCCGCTTTTGAAGGCAATGTCGTCGCTGAATTCAATACTTTCGATGAGGATGAGAGCGAGGAGAAGGCGACCGGCTTGCCATTGCTGGAGATCTACAATCCCGTGCGCGAGCCCTGGTCGGGCGAGGTGGTGGCGGTTACCGAGTTCTATGAGATCGCCGACGATTTCCAGGCCACCCTGGCTTCCGCTCTGTGGTCGAGCTGGCTGATCGTGGCCGGCGCGACCCTGGCGGCATTCCTGCTCCTGTCGGGCATCGTCCTGCGCGGCAGCCGCACCATCGACGACCAGCGTGGGGCGCTGCGCCGCCAGGTGTCGGAACTGCAGGGTCTGGTGGCGCAAAACAGTGCCTTGCGACTGCGCGTGCAACAGGCCTCGCGCCGCGCCACCGCGCTCAACGAAAGATATCTGCGCCGCATCGGCGCCGACCTTCATGACGGCCCGGCCCAACTCGTGGCCCTGGCGGCGCTGCGCATGGACAGCCCGATATTTTCCAGCGATGGCCATTCGGGCGCAAGCCGCTCGACCGAGGTCACGATGATTCGCAAGACGCTGGAGGATGCGATGCGCGAAATACGCGGCATCTGCACCGGCCTTGTCCTGCCGCAGATCGAGACGGCTGCCGCAACCGACATTCTGCGGCTGGCCGTCAAGGAACACGAACAGAGGACGGGAACGTCGGTGACGCTGACGCTGGCCGGACAGTTGCCTGAACCCGGCGCCTCCGAGAAGATCAGCATCTATCGTTTCGTCCAGGAAGGGCTGAACAATGCCTATCACCACGGGCTAGGCAAGGATCAGGCGGTGAGTGCCGGGATGAAAGGTGGCAGGCTTTTTGTCGAAGTGTCGGACCGCGGGCCGGGTTTCGATCCGACGGCACGGGTCGAGGGCCTCGGGCTCGCCGGCCTCAGGGAACGGGTCGAAAGCATTGGCGGACAGTTCGAAACCTTGACCGGGCCGCAAGGTACGCGTTTGGTGATCCGTCTGTCGGTCGAGGAGCAAGCATGACTGGGACCATTCGCATCGCCATTGTCGACGATCATCCCCTCTTTCGCGAAGGTGTGACGCGCAGCCTGTCGGAGATCGGAGGCTTCGAGATGGTTGGCGAGGGCGCCACGGCGCAGGATGCCGAACGCCTCGCCGCGACGATGCGGCCCGACATCTTGCTGCTCGACATCTCGATGCCGGGCGGCGGGCTGAGCGCGGTCGCAAGCATCCTCGCCAACTATCCCGCCCAGAAGATCGTCATGCTGACCGTCTCGGAGGCCAATGCCGATGTGACCAAGGCGCTGAACGCAGGGGTGAATGGCTATGTCCTCAAAGGCGTCGGGTCGCGCGGCCTCGCCGACATCCTGCGCAATGTCGCAGCCGGCGAAAGCTATCTCTCGCCGACACTATCGGCCCGGCTGCTTTCGGATCTCCAGTCCCAGCAGCCGACCGACGGCTTGGCGGAACGGCTGCGGCAGCTCACCGATCGGCAAACGGAAATCCTGCGGCTGGTGGCGGAGGGGCTGAGCAACAAGGAAGTCGCCTTGCGGCTTGAGTTGCAGGAGAAGACCGTCAAACATCACATGACCGGAGTGCTGTCGAAGCTCAATGTGCGAAATCGCACCGAAGCGGCCTTGATGATGCGTGAGTGGCGCGACCGCGACAGGCCCTCCTAAAGCATTTCACCGTTTCACGGAAACGGCGAGCTGCTCTAACTCTTTGTTTTGACGCAATTCCCAAGGGAAAAGCGCTACGCGCATTTCCCGGGAAAACCGCTTCACACTTTTTCTAGAATTGCTCTGGGCAGGTCCGAAGAAATGCGCAGCGGTTTCCCGTCCCGGATTGCGCAAAAGCGCGTCGCGCCTCGGGACCGCAGCCATTGCGGTGCCGAAAACCGGGACGACGCCGGCCGGAAACGAGGTCACCTCCGCCGGGGGGCGGCGGAGGTGACGTGCAAAGCTGACCGTTGCCTGTTGGCCAGCTTCACAAGGCCTTGAGACGATTGGCATCGGCCGGCGTGGCCTGGCGGTCGATGATCGTGCGACCGAGAGCGTCCTTCATGCTGAAACGACCGTTCTCGAGCTTTTCCGTTATGCCGTCGGGATGCCTGACTGTGATCTTGTTGCCGGTCACGTCGACCTTGTCACCGGTCTTTGCATTGACATGGCTCCCGCTCTTACCCTGACTGGATCCTGATTTGCCGTTATTGCCGCTGTTGCCGTTATTCCCATTGCCGTTGCCGCTGTTCCCGCTATTGCTTCCGCCGGAATTGCCGCCGTTGCCGCCCCCACTGTTGCCTCCGCCACCGCCACCGCCACCGCCACTGTTACCGCCACCCTTGGCGTATGCGCTGACGGTGTGGATGCCGGAAACGGAGCCGTCCAGGACAATTTGATAGGGCGCAATCGTCAACACCAGCGCCGCTGCCGATTTGAGCGCCAGCCGGCAACAACGGGTCGTGACCGATCTGTGCATTCTGATCTCCGACGACTGAGCCCGGCGCGCCCCACCCCAACGTTGCAGTGCAACCAACATTGCCGAAAGACGCGGCGCCCGGAAGCGACCTCCGACCGTTGCGGTTGTCAACCAGGACCATTGCAAGCGCAAGGTTGGACTAAAGTCCCAAGTATATGCTACATTAGCTTCGCATGAACGGCGCCGTGACCGCCATCGCTAAACGGGAGACTGGCTTTCCCGATGCCTGACGACGGCAGACGCCGAACATCAAGTCACCTCCGCCGGGGGCGGCGGAGGTGACTTGTCGAGCGTGCAGTTGCCCGTTGATCTGTTTTTGCAAACGACTGATGTCGTCCGCCGTCGCAGGATGCGCGGCCAAGATGCCGCCTAAGGTCTCCTTTCCTCTCGAACCGGCGATTCTGGAGCAGTTCACGGTCTGCGGGAATGCTTAACCAGCGCTGCGCGCAATGCCTGTCGCGTCTGAAAGGTCTCCCGATGTCACGAAAATGTGATCCGGCGATTATAAGGGGGTCAAACAGGTACCCACGCTCCAGCCAATCCAACAGCCAGAGGCAAAGCCATGACTGACCTTCGCTCCCCCGACACCCGATTCCGCACCAGCCTGCTCGAGGAAAACGACGGCCCGGCCATCAACGCTTCCGACAACCGCACCATGGGCGAGATCATCGCCGCGCGGTTCTCGCGCCGCGGCTTCCTCAAGGGTTCGCTGGCTGTCTCGGCCATCGCCGCCACCGTCAGCCCGCTGGCGCTGATCAGCGCCGACGAGGCCCGGGCCGCTGAAGGCTCGGCCTTCACGTTCGACGAACTCGAGGCCGGCATCGACGACAAGCACCATGTCGCGCCGGGTTACGACGCTGATGTCTTGCTGCGCTGGGGCGATCCGCTGTTTGCCGATTCGCCCGACTTCGACCCGACGAAACAGTCGGCCGAGGCCCAGGCGAAACAGTTCGGCTACAACAACGATTATGTCGGCTACATCCCGGTCGACGGCTCGGCCGAACATGGCCTGCTGGTGGTCAACCACGAATACACCAATCCGCATCTGATGTTCCCCGGCATCGTGAAGATCGTCGAGAAGGACGGCAAGAAGTCGGCCGAAGTCGCACCGCTCTCGAAGGAGCAGGTCGATGTCGAGATGGCAGCTCACGGCGGCACCATCGTCGAGATCCGCAAGGCATCAGGCAAATGGCAGGTGGTGCGCGACGGCAAGCTCAATCGCCGCATCACCTCCAACACCGAAATGGCGCTGTCCGGTCCGGTTGCCGGCCATGACCGCGTCAAGACCAATGCCGATCCGTCCGGCACCAAGGTGTTCGGCACGTTCAACAATTGCGCCGGCGGCGTCACGCCCTGGGGCACCTATGTGATGGCCGAGGAGAACATCCATGGCTATTTCTCCGGCGAGTTGCCGGAAGGCCACAAGGAAGCCGCGAACTACAAGCGTCTCGGCATTCCCGAAGGCGCCTATGAATGGGCGGCGCATTACGAGCGTTTCGACCTCGCCAAGGAGCCCAATGAGGCCAACCGCTTCGGCTGGATCGTCGAGGTCGATGTCAACGACCCGACCTCGACGCCGAGGAAGCGCACCGCCATGGGCCGCTTCAAGCATGAGGGCGCCGAATCGATTGTCGCCAGGGACGGCCGCGTCGTCTTCTATCTCGGTGACGACGAGCGCTTCGACTATGTCTACAAGTTCGTGACCAAGGCCGCGTTCGATCCGAACGATCATGCCGCCAACAGGGACCTGCTCGATGATGGCACGCTGCATGTCGCCAGGTTCGCCGAAGATGGCACGGTCGAATGGCTGCCGATCGTCTTCGGCCAGGGACCGCTGACGGCTGAAAACGGTTTCACTGGCCAGGCCGACGTGCTGATCGAGACGCGCCGCGCCGCCGACCTGCTCGGTGCCACCAAGATGGACCGCCCCGAAGACATCCAGCCCAATGCCGTCAACGGCAAGGTCTATGTCATGCTGACCAACAATTCGAAGCGCAAGGCCGATCAGGTAGACGCCGCCAACCCGCGCGCCGAAAACGCCTTTGGCCACATCATCGAGATCGCCGAGGACGGCGGTGATTTCACCGCCGCCAAGGGCAAGTGGGAAGTGCTGCTGAAATGCGGTGATCCGGCGGTTGCCGATGTCGGCGCCACCTTCTCAACGGCAACGACGGCCAATGGCTGGTTCGGCATGCCCGACAATTGCGCGGTCGATTCGGCCGGGCGTCTCTGGGTCGCGACCGACGGCCAGGGCCCGAAAGCCACCGGCCGCACGGATGGTCTGTGGGCGGTGGACACGGAGGGGGCGGCGCGGGCAACCTCGAAACTGTTCTTCCGCGTGCCGATCGGCGCCGAAATGTGCGGTCCGCTGTTTGCGCCCGACGACCAGACCGCCTTCGTCGCCGTCCAGCATCCGGGCGATGGCGGCGAGGACTGGGAAGCGTTCGGCCGCCCGTCCTACTATGAGGATCTGTCGACGCGCTGGCCCGACTTCAAGCCCGACATGCCGGTGCGGCCGTCGGTGGTCGCCATCACCAGACAGGGCGGCGGCAAGATCGCGGTCTGATTGCCTTCCAGCATGGGGCGCAGCAGCGGAGCAGATTTGCACCGCTGCCGCCCTTTGAAGTCGCGGCATGGGGTGAAGTCGGTCAAGCCTCGGGAAAGATTGGCAATTTAAACATGGCGCCCTAGGTCTTTATCAGGAGATCGCCATGTCGAAGTCCGTCTATGACCGTGGCTTGCTCAAGCCAGCCGATATCGCCAAGCTGCAGCGCGTGTTCGACGAGGCCTGCCGGCGGCGCGAGGCACATCCCGATTCCGCCGACGCGCGGGAAATCGCGCTTAACCTGCTCGCCCTGCACAATGCCGGCATGGAGGAAGAGGACATGCTGATGGAGGCCGTCGGTTTCCGGCGGCTGGAACCCAAATCAGCGTGATGCGCCGGGTTGGTGCGAGGCCGACCCTGCAATCCGTTTGGCGATCGCCTTGGCCAGGATGCCGGCATTGGCGAAGCAGCCGCGAATGCTCGGCCGCATGCCGGTGAACCACAGACCGGGCAATTTCGGATCGGCTTGCCCGCCGTTGAAGAGCGGAACGCCCTTGGCGTCGAGCACGCCGAGCTTGCCGACCATCGGCTCCAGCCCGGTGCGGTAGCCTGTCGCGGCAATGACGATGTCAGGATAGATCAGGCTGCCATCGGCCAGGATCACGCCGTCGAGGGTGAATTCCCTTATGCCGGGCACGACGGTGATCTTGCCGGCCTTTATGGCGCTGACGGCGCCGTCGTCGGCGGCGATCGCGGTGTAATCCGAGGTCAGGCGGCTGGCGCCGCCCGCAGGCGCGCGCGGCAGGCCGAATTTGGTCAGATCGCCGAAAGCCAGGCGCTGCGTCGTCGACATCACCGCGTCGGCGACCCGCAACGGCAAGCGAGCCATGAACGGCGAAAGCCGGTGCACGGCGATCTTGCCGATGCGCTTGGGCAGCAGGGCGGGACCGCTGCGGGCCGACAGCCAGATGGCGGCCGTGTCTATGCCGGCCAGATGATTGAGCGCATCGAAACCCGAATTGCCAGCGCCGACGACCAGCACTTTCTGGCCCGCATAGGCCTGTGCGTCACCGAAATCCGCCGAATGGATGATGCGCCCGACGAAATCCTTCATGCCTTTCCATTCGGGAATGAACGGCTGCCTGTCGCGGCCGGTGGCGACGACGACATTGCGGGCCAGCCGCAGGCCAGCGCTGGTCCGTACCGCCCAGTGATCGCCCTTGAAGGCAATCTCTTCGACAGCGACGCCAAACTGCACCGGCAGCCGGTTTTCCTCCCTGAAATCATTCATGTGGCGGATGACGACCGTCCGGTGCGGAAAGGCGGGGGTGCCGGGGGGATAGGGGAGACCAGGCAGCGAAGAAAGATCGCGGTGGGTGTTGAGATGCAATTGCTGGTGCCGCCGGTGCCATGGCTCAGCCAACCGGCTTTCCTTTTCCAGGATCGCCGTCGGCACGCCGGCGTTCATCAAGGCGTGCGCGACGGCCAGCCCGGCAGCACCGGCGCCGACGACGATTGCCGGCTCGACCTTGGCCGGCAGATCCACAACCGATCTGATTGTCGTATCAGTCATTCACTCGAATCCCGTTCGACGCTAGGCTGGCAGGACGCTGTAACCGTTTGATCCCGCGCAGGATCCCTGCAGCAAACCGCGGCCGAAATTTCGAGCGATGCGAATTAGCTCCGTACGCCGGGCCGCGGTTGCGCTCTATATGGCATATGCGCGATATCAACGGTAATCAGGTCGCGGCAATGTGATTGATTCGAGGCTCGGGGTGGCTGGCGGGTCTCGGTTATCCCCACGCGCATGCCCGAAATCGACTCCGATTTTCGAGTCATGCGCAGAATCAAAGTGTTACAGCACCTTGGCGCGTCCTGGACGGCCGGCGCTGTAGGCGGCACGCGGAATCTCGACCATGCCCTCCTTGCGGTTCTATTTCGACAAGATCCTTGAGGCCGCCGCGCCCGAGGTCGAGCGGCAGGCGCTGACCCATGTCGAACGCCTGGCACTGGTGCGCCGCTATGGCGACTTCTCGCTCGCCTATTCCACCGCCGTGCAAGGCAAGCTCTCCTATTTCGGCGACGCCGACGGCTACATCGCCTTCGGTACCAAGATGAAGCACCATTTCGCGCTCGGCGACCCGGTGGCGGCTCCGGCGCGTCGGGCCGATTACATCAAGCGCTTCGTCGAGACCGCCGGCAGCCCGTGGTTCGTGCAGGTCGGCGAGGAAACCGCACGCGTGCTGGCCGGCCTTGGCTACAAGGTCAATCGCCTCGGCATCGACACCCGCCTCACCCTGCCCGAGCATGATTTTTCCGGGAAGCGCAACGAGACCGTGCGCTACTCCGAGCGCTGGCTGCTGAAGAAAGGCTTTTCGTTCGACGAGGACAAGCGCACGATTTTTCTGGATGAAATTGCCCGGCTTTCGGAAAACTGGCGCGGCGACCGCATCGTCAAGCGCTGGGAGATGGGCTTTCTCAACCGCCACTTTGCCGACCATCTCGGCACCGACATGCGCCGTTTCGTCCTGCACGGTCCCGACGGCGGACTGGTCGCTCTGCTCGACTTCGACCCGCTGTGCCGCAACGGAAAGGTCATCGGCTACACGACGGCCTTCAAGCGCAAGCATATCGACGCTTCGCCGCATGCCGAGGTCGGCCTGACCAAATTCGCCGTCGATCGTTTTCGCGAAGAGGGCATCTCGGTGGTCACGCTCGGCCTGTCGCCGATGCTCGATATCGGGCCAAGCGGCTTTGCCGAAAGCGATTTCTGGCGCAATGCCTTCCAGCGCGCCTACGATTCGCCCTGGGTCAATCGCCGCAGGTTCAACCTGCAGGGCCAGGCGGCCTTCAAGCGCCGCTTCCACGGTGTCGAGGAGCCGGTCTACATCGCCTTCCGCAAGGGGACGTATGTCGAGATGCTGGGGTTGCTGCGGCTGGTCAAGGCGATCTAGATCTATCGATATTCAGGTGAGGCCGGCCTGACCTGAATCTCAACAGACCTGGCGGCGTTCTGCCGTCAATTCCTCAACCGATACCCTGTCCTGAAGATCCAGGCGACGATCGTTATACAGATCAGCAGGAAGACGACCGTCATGCCGAGGCTGACGCCGACCGAGACGTCGGACTTGCCGTAGAAGCTCCAGCGGAAACCGCTGATCAGATAGACGACCGGGTTGAACAGCGTGATCGTGCGCCAGACCTCGGGCAGCATGTTGATCGAATAGAAGCTGCCACCGAGGAAGGTCAGCGGCGTGATGATCAGCAGCGGAACCAGTTGCAGCTGCTCGAAACTCTTCGCCCAGATGCCGATGATGAAGCCGAACAGGCTGAAGGTCACCGCCGTCAGCACCAGGAAGGCGAGCATCCAGAACGGATGCAGGATGGTGAGCGGCACGAACAGCGAGGCGGTGGCCAGGATGATCAGGCCGAGGATGATCGACTTGGTCGCGGCACCGCCGACATAGGCGATGACGATCTCCAGATAGGAGACCGGCGCCGACAGAAGCTCGTAGATCGAGCCGACGAATTTCGGGAAATAGATGGCAAAGGAGGCGTTGGAGATCGACTGCGTCAACAGCGATAGCATGATCAGACCCGGCACGATGAAGGCGCCATAGCTGATGCCGTCGATCTCGGTGATGCGCGAGCCGATGGCCGAGCCGAAGACGACGAAATACAGCGACGTCGAGATGACCGGCGAGACGATGCTCTGCAGCACGGTGCGGAAAGCACGTGCCATTTCCATCCGGTAGATCGCCCATACTGCGCGAAGGTTCATGGCTCCCTCCTCACCAGATTGACGAAGATCTCCTCGAGCGAAGAGTTTTGCGTGTCGATATCGCGGAACTGGATGCCGCCGGCCTCGAGATCGCGCATCAACGAGGCGACGCCGGGCCGCTCGGCCTGGTTGTCATAGGTGTAGGTCAGCTGCCCGCCATCGGGCGACAATTCCAGCGCATAGCGCGAGAGCGCCTCGGGAATGGCCGTCAGCGGATTGCGCAGTTCCAGCACCAGCCGCTTGCGGCCGAGCTTGCGCATCAGTTCGGCCTTGTTCTCGACCAGGATGATCTCGCCGCGGTTGATGACGCCGACGCGGTCGGCCATCGCTTCGGCTTCCTCGATATAGTGCGTGGTGAGGATGATGGTGACGCCGTCCTCGCGCAGCCGGCGCACCATCGCCCACATGTCCTGGCGCAGCTCGACGTCGACGCCGGCGGTCGGCTCGTCGAGGAACAGGATGCGCGGCTCATGCGACAGCGCCTTGGCGATCATCAGCCGGCGCTTCATGCCGCCCGACAGGGTGATCGCCTTGGCGTCCTTCTTGTCCCACAGTGAGAGATCGCGCAGCACCTTCTCGACAAAGCCGTGGTTGGCCGGCTTGCCGAACAGGCCACGGCTGTAATTGACCGTCGCCCAGACGCTCTCGAAGGCATCGATGGTCAGTTCCTGCGGCACCAGCCCGATCAGACCGCGCGCGGCGCGATAATCCTTGTTGATGTCGTGGCCGTCGACGGTGACGGTGCCCGACGAGCGGTTGACGATGCCGCAGACGATCGAGATCAGCGTCGTCTTGCCGGCGCCATTGGGCCCAAGCAGCGCGAAGATTTCGCCGCGCTGAATGTCGAGATTGACTTCCTTGAGCGCGGTAAAACCGGTGGCGTAGGTCTTGGAGACCCCGGAAATGGACAGGATGGAAGGCATGGATGAAAACGGCTGCTTGAAAGAGGTCCCCTGATATAGGCCGAATGTCGGTGCTTGCAACCGCAAGTCAATGCCCTGCTGACAGTTCTCGACAATCGTTGCCGGCCGGCCATTGCAGGTGCGGCGCACAGGCCCGGAGTTGCGCGGCATGCAACCGGGAAAATTGTCCTGTGGCGTTCAGCCTCGCGGCAGGACGCCGCTTTGACCTGAACTCGCTTCGGGCCTATTCTTCGCGAGTATTTGCAGCAGCCGGAGCCCATCATGGACCCGCTCATACTTTCGCGTATCCAGTTCGGCGCGAATATTTCATTCCACATTCTATTTCCGACGATCACCATTGCGCTGGGTTGGGTGCTGCTGTTCTTCAAGCTGCGCTACAACGCGACCAACGATTCCGCCTGGATGCGCGCCTATTTCACCTGGGTGAAGGTGTTCGCGCTGTCCTTTGCCATGGGCGTGGTTTCGGGCGTCACCATGAGCTTCCAGTTCGGCACCAACTGGCCGGGCTACATGGAAAAGGTCGGCAACATCGCCGGGCCGCTGCTGGCCTACGAGATCCTCACCGCCTTCTTCCTCGAAGCGGCCTTCCTCGGCATCATGCTGTTCGGCTTCCGCCGCGTTTCCAACCGCATCCACACGCTGGCGACGGTGCTTGTCGCCGGCGGCACCACCGTCTCGGCGTTCTGGATCATCGCGCTCAATTCCTGGATGCAGACGCCGGCCGGCTTCGAGATGCGCGACGGCGTGGCGCATGCGGTCGACTGGTGGGCAATCATCTTCAACCCGTCGATGCCCTACAGGCTGACCCACATGCTGCTGGCGTCGGGGCTGACGGTGTCGTTCCTGATCGCTGGCCTGTCGGCGCTGCGCTATCTCACCGGCGACCGTTCGGAATCGATGTGGAAGGCGCTGCGCACCGGCGTCTTCACGGCCGCGATCCTGATCCCGATCCAGATCTTCGCCGGCGACCAGCATGGGCTGAACACGCTGGAGCACCAGCCGCAGAAGATCGCCGCCATGGAAGCCAACTGGAACACCGGCCCCAACGTGCCGCTGGTGCTTTTTGCGCTTCCCGACGAGGCCGCGAAGGAAAACAAATTCGAGATCGCCATTCCCGACGGCGCCAGCCTGGTGCTGCGGCACTCGACCAGCGGTGTCGTGCCGGGACTGAACGATTATCCCGGCAACCATCCGCCGGTCTTTCCAGTGTTCTGGGGTTTCCGCGTGATGGTCGGCACAGGCATATTGATGCTGCTCGTCTCGTGGTCGGCCGCCTTCTTCCTCAAGCGCCGGCACAGCCTGCCGAAGCCGCTCGCCATGCTGATGGTACCGATGGCGCTGTCGGGCTGGCTGGCAACGCTGGCCGGCTGGTACACCACCGAAATCGGCCGACAGCCCTGGCTGGTGACGGGCGTGCTGAAAACGGCAGACGCGGTCGGCCCGGTGGCGGGCAGCCATGTCGCGCTGACGCTGGCGACCTACCTCGTTCTCTATGTGCTTTTGCTGATCGCCTATCTCGGCGTGCTGGTGCACCTGGCGCTGAAGGCGGCGAAGGACGGCGATTCATCGCCGCTGCCGGGCGTCATGAACGCCGCCATGTCACAGCCGGCGGCTGGCGAGTAGGAGAAGAAGATGAGCTTCGACTGGCCAACCGCGCTTCCCCTCATCTTCGCCGGCCTGATGGGCCTCGCCATCCTGATCTACGTCATTCTCGACGGTTTCGATCTCGGCATCGGCATCCTGTTCGCCGCCGCCGAAGACGCCGAACAGGATACGATGATCGCCGCGATCGGCCCGTTCTGGGACGCCAACGAAACCTGGCTGGTGCTGGCCGTCGGCCTGCTGCTGGTCGCCTTCCCGCTGGCGCATGGCGTCATCCTGACGGCGCTCTACATTCCGGTCTTCGTGCTTTTGCTCGGGCTGATCCTGCGCGGCGTTGCCTTCGATTTCCGCGCCAAGGTGCCAGCTGGCCGGAAGCATCGCTGGAACCGTATTTTCTTCCTGGGTTCGCTCATCGCCTCGCTGGCGCAGGGCTACATGCTGGGTGTCTATGTGCTCGGCCTCGATGTCGGCCTCGGCGGCATGGCGTTCGGCGTGCTGGTGGCGTTCTGCCTTGCCGCCGCCTACGCGGCGATGGGCGCCGCCTGGGTGATCTACAAGACCGAAGGCGAGCTGCAGAAGAAGGCGGTGCGCTGGCTGCGCACGACGCTGGTGCTGACCGCGCTCGGCATGGCGGCAGTGTCGCTGGCGACGCCCTTCGCCAGCCCGCGCATCTTCGACAAATGGTTCGTCTGGCCGGAGATGCTTTATCTGTCGCCGCTGCCGATCCTGTCGGCGCTGCTGTTTCTGTGGCTGTGGCGGCAGACCTTCCATCTGCCGAAGCCCGACGACCGCCATTCACTGACGCCGTTCCTGACGCTGGCGGCCATCTTCGCGCTTGGCTTTGCCGGCCTCGCCTGGTCGTTCTACCCGTTCGTGGTGCCGGATCGCCTGACCATCTGGCAGGCAGCCTCGGCACCGGAAAGCCTGGCCATCATCCTGGCCGGCACCGTGGTGGTGCTGCCGATCATCATCTTCTATTCCTTCTATGCCTACCGGGTGTTCGGCGGCAAGGCGACCGACCTGACCTACGATTGATCCGCTCCATCTCTTTGACGCAAAGCGCCATGGGCTTTCTCAGGAAGGGCTGCTTTCAGATCAGCCCGGAATCGCGCGCGGCAGCTGTGGCCTCGCCACGCGAGATGGCATCCAGCTTACCCAGAACCGCGGAGACATGGTGATCGACGGTTTTTGGTGAAATGGTCAGATGCTCTGCGATCCGCTTGTTGGAGAAGCCGCGCTCGATCAGTTGCAGCACTTCCATCTGGCGTTGGGTCAGGCCGGCGCTGTTGGCGCGCGTGGTCTGGCGCGGCCCCCGGGCGATGCGAATGACGCCGTTGCGCCGCATGATTTCGCGCACATGGCTCGCAACCGGCTTGGCTCCAAGGGTCTCGAATATCTCGAGTGCCGCACGCTGCGCCGGCTCATCGCCCTGGGCGAGCGCGAGCGCACGTTCATAAGGTGCGTTGAGATCCGCCCAGACCGCGGCCGCCCCTTGCCAGTCGCCAGCCAGGAGCATTCGGTACGGCGCGGCCATGCCGGCCGTATCCCCCGCGTCGCTACCGGCGGAGAGGATCTGGCGCCAGCTGGCCAGTTCGGCAAACATGGCCCGCGTCGGCGACAGGGTCTCGGCAAGGTCGATCAGCCGCAGCGCCTCGGCGATTTCCGCCTCGCCGAGCCATGCCTGCTCGGCGACGATGGCGGCGTACGGCAACAGCCGCTGCAATTCGGCTCCCCTTTCCAGGAACCGATTCATTTCCGCCAGCAGCGGCTCGGCCGAAGGATCTCCGCGCCGAAGACGCAGTTTCACCAGGGCCACCAAAGCGGGATAGCGGACCAGCGCCGTCGCCTGGTCATTGCTTATGACATCCAGAGCCTCGGCGGCAGCTTCGTTCCAGTATCCCTGACGCAACAACAACTGTGCCCGAACCCCACGCATATAGTCACGCCAAGTCGCCAGATCGTTCTCGACGCAATAGTCGATGCCGCGATCGAGGAAGGATTGAGCCTGGCTGTAGCCCAATTGGTTGATCTCGCCACAGGCGCAATTGGTGAAGGCACGCGCGGCGTGCTCCTGAAAATTCTGCTCCAGCGCGATTTCGAGGCTGCGGGCGAGATGCAGCCGGCTGCGGGCCAGATCCAGCCACTGCTCGGCGGCGCCGACATTGTTGAGCGCGTGACAAACGACATCCTGCCGGCCCAGCTGCTCGGCAAGCTCGATCGCCCTGCCGCCCAGCGACAGGGTCTCGTCGAGCCTTTCGGACAGCATCGCCAGCTGCGAAAGGTTCGAATAGGCCATCGCAAGTTCGGCACTGGCGGGAACTGCCTCCAGCAACGCGACCGCCTGGGCGCCGAACAGGTCGGCTGCCGGGCGGTCGCCCAACAGATAGGCGAAGCGCGATAGCCACCTGAGGCTGTCGCCTTCCTTCAGCGTGTTGCCAAGCGCCTTTTGCAACGCGCGGGCTTGTTCCTGCGCCTTGATGGCCTCGTCAATGCGGGCGATCAAGTGACACTCGAAGGCATACTGCTCGTAAAGTCCGGCGCGTTCTTCCACGGGCAAGGTGTCGGCCTGCCGCAAGGCGACCTCATAGTAGCCGGCGGCGTCGCGATGGGCGCCGACACGCGAAGCCTCGCGCGCGGCGATCGGCGCGAATTCGCGCACCGCCTCGAAATTGTGCGCTTCCACGGCGTGATGGACCAGGCGTGCGGTGGCGACGCCGCCGTTTTCAAGCAGCGCCGACAGCGCGCGCTGGTTGAACAGTCTCCTGTAACTTGTCGTCAGCATCATCTCGATGGCGCGGCGTGCGATTTCATGGCGGAAGGCATAGCCATCGCCCAGATCGTCGAGCAGCCCATTCGACACACATTCCGCCAGCTGTCCGGCGCTGGCGACGCCGCACAGGCCCTGCAGAGCCCAAGCATCGGCCCGCCTGGGAAACACCGACACCGCGTCGAGCATCGAGCGGGCACCGGCGGACAGCCGTTCGGCCCGCGCCACAACGGCGTCCCGCACGCTGGCCGGCGGCGTCATCTCATTGTCGGCGCACAGGAGCTCGGTGACGAAGAAGGCATTGCCGGCGGTGACCCGGTAGATGGCGTCGCCATCTCGGCCGGCAGCGCTGGCGAGCGACAGGACGGCCGCCTCGCTCAACAGCGGCACGTCGATACGGGCAACGTTGCCCGACGGAATTTCACCCAGCGCCCGGCGCACACGCGCCTGTCCTTCGCTGCGGTCGGTGCGCGCCGTCAACAGGACCAGGATGTGGGTGTTGGCGATGCGCCGGCCAAGAAAGCGGACGAAATCGAGCGTCGCGTCGTCCGCCCAATGCAGATCCTCGATTACCAGAAGCGTCGGCTGAGTCCTTGTCTCGAACACGTCGAGGGCACCGGAGAACAGTGGCAGCCGCTGACCCTGCCTGGCCTCGATCGCCTGCGGCATCGCCCATTGCGCCTCGCGGGCGAGGTCATAGAGCGGTCCGAGCGGATCGGGGATCGACAGGTCCTCGCAGGCGCTGCGCAAGATGCGCGTAGCCTTGGCCGCGCCGGCGACGAAGGCCTCGACCAGTGCGGTCTTGCCGGCGCCGGCCTCGCCCGACAACGCCACCACGCTGCCGCGACCACGCGCGGCTTCGGCGAGAAGTCCGTCCAGCTGCTCCAGCTGTGTCTGCCGTTCCAGAAGCATGATCATCCGCTTTTCGTGATCCGGGTCGCTGCCGCACCCCGCTTTCGTCAGGCAGGATAGCGCGGCCCGGTATCGGCTTTGTGGCTCCAGCAGTGAACGCCGTTAACATGGGGAATCGTCCCACGAAACATAGGGAAAGGTTCCGATGCGCGCCCCTGGCGAGCGTGATCAATGTCCTCCGCGCTCAAAACCGGGCGTGAAACAGCAAAGGAACCTGATATGCCTCGCTATGTGGTTGAACGTACATTTCCCAACGGCCTCAGCGTGCCGGTGAACGATGCCGGCGCCGATGCGCTGGGCGGCGTCATCATGCGCAACGCGGAGAAAGGCGTGACTTGGGTGCAGTCCTTCGTCTCGCCCGACAAGAAGCAGAGCTTCTGCATCTATGACGCGCCTTCGCCGGAAGCGATCCGCAGCACGGCCCAGAAAAACGCGCTGCCTGTCGACAAGATCACGGAGGTGCGGGTTCTTGACCCTTACTTTTACCGTTGACCCGATCGATGAGCATCAAACTGCCCTTCGCGGCGACGGCAGCGTGCCTGACGAATCGTTCAGCGGGCCGTCGGCGGCGTCGAGACCCGTCGGACGAGACCCGTTACCGGGCCGGGCTTTCTGGCGGCTGGCCTCGCTGCTGTTCGCGCCATTGCGCAAGAGTCGGCGTCGATTGCCTCCGCAGGACGATTATCTGAGACGCGACATCGGCCTGCCGGAGCTCGAGGGTCTGCCGCACTACTGGGACTTCACCCGGTACCAATGATGCGTGCAGCCGAGATCCGACGTCGCAGCGGGAGCGGCTGCTCCCGCGCGCCATCAACAAGGAGGAGAGAACATGAACATCCATCTGTGGACCAAACACCTCATCAACCTGTCGATCCTGTCGATCGCGGCCACGGCGGCCAATGCTCACAACGCTGGCGCGCTGGACGAGAAGGTGCGGGCAGCCAACAGCCGCTTCGAGAACGTGGCGATGGCGACGGCCGAGGGCTATGCGCCGATCCCTTGCGCCAGCGGCATCACCGGCGGCGCCATGGGCATCCACTATGTCAATGCCGGTTATCTGAAGGACGATGCGGTCGAACTCGCCAAGCCCGAGGCGGTGATGTACGAGCCGATGGCAAACGGCAAGCTGAGGCTGGTGGCCGTCGAGTACATCACCTCGAAAGGTCCGGCTTCGCTGGAAGGGCAGCTGTTCAATTTCGACAGCGCGCCCAACCGCTACGGTCTAGGCCCGTTCTATGAACTGCATGTCTGGGCCTGGAAGAAGAACCCGGCCGGCACCTTCGCCGACATGAACCCGACTGTGTCGTGTGACGCGATGAAGGCCATGTAGCCGGCAGAGGCGGGGCGGCTGAGTGCGCAAATCTCCCCCCGCGAGGGGAGATTGCGCGTTCTCAGTTGCTTGCCGCCAGCACCAGCACCGGTTTCTCGCTGTAGAGCGCCGGGAACAGCGCCTTCAGGTTCGCCACCTTGGGCAGGTCGTTGTAGACGATGTAGGGATAGGTCGGGTTCAGCGTCAGGAAATCCTGATGATAGTTCTCGGCCGGATAGAAGGTCTTGCCGGTTTCCAGCGTGGTGACGATCGGCTCCGGGAACACCTTGGCCTGGTCGAGCTGGGCGATGTAGCTTTGCGCGATCTTCTTTTGGGCATCGTTTTCGGCGAAGATCGTCGAGCGGTACTGCGTGCCGGAGTCCGGACCCTGGAAATTCAGCTGGGTCGGGTTGTGGGCGACCGAGAAATAGACCTGCAGCAGCTGGCCGTAGGTCACCTTCGACGGATCGTAGGTGATCTCGACGGATTCGGCATGCCCGGTACGGCCTGAGCCGACCGTCTCGTAGACGGCGGTGTCCTTGTCGCCGCCGGTGTAGCCGGAGACGGCCCTGGTCACGCCCTTGACGTGCTGGAACACGCCCTGCACGCCCCAGAAACAACCGCCGGCGAAGACTGCCTTTTCAGTGCCGGTGGCCGCCTTCTCGTCGAGTGCCGGCGGCGGGATCTTCACCGCGTCCTCGGCCGAAACCGCCGGCGTCAGCCAGAAGGCGGCGCCCGCGGCGGCCAGCGCAAGAGCGGCGAGCGCGCTGCGGAAGACGTTCGACGATTGTCTGATGACTGGTTTTTGAATGTCGGTCATGGCTTGAGCTCCTGTGACGTCCATCATGTGGAGTCTATTGGATAAGATACGATCATGCGACGGGCGAGTTGCGGCCGAAGCCTCACTTTCACGTGCATCCGGCTTCGGACCCGCGGGACCGAAGCCGGAAACAGCACCGCCTTTACTTGGCCGGAGCCATCGCATCCGTTGCCGGCTTCATGGCGTCAGCCGCCGGCTTCATGGAATTGGTGGCCATCGGGTCGGCAGGCTTCATCGCACCCGTTGCAGGTTTCATGGCGTCTGCGGCCGGCTTCATCGCATCCGCGGCCGGTTTCATGGCATTTGCAGCCGGCTTCATCGCATTGGTCGCGTCGTCGGCACGGGCGATGCCGCCGGCAAACAGCGCCGTCGAGCACAGAGCGAGAGCGAGCGCCGGCAGCGTCAGGCGGGAAGTGGTCATGATGGTCTCCTTGGGGTTGGTCGGTCGTTGAAGGCGCGTCCTCTTGACGGCCGTGCTATGCGGCGCCGCTCCATGCGGCGTTGCGCAATTTCTTGTCGAAGCGCGATCTAGTCGGTCGCAGCAGCCAGGATCGGTCCGCCACCGGGCGACTGCACGAGCACGACGGTGCTCAGGCCGCCGGATGCGGCGGGCAGCGGATACGTCGCGGCCGCGCCGGTCCAGCTGCCGAGTTTTTTCAGCGCATGCACGACATTGGCGTGCGGCAAGGTGCGGCCGGTGTTTTCGCCGCGCGCCACAGGCACCTCGACGACGCCCTTGGCATAGCGCACCAGCCAGACATCGGCGCGGCCGCCAGGTGCGGCGCCGGCGCCGATGCTGATCCTGCCGCCATCGAGCGACAATGCCGGGCCGCTTGCCCGGCCGCTCGCCGCAATCAGCTTTTCGATTTCGCCGGGTGCGGCACCGACGACATCGGCATGGCCGTTGACCACCACTTGCGGCGTGAACGGCCCGTCATGGCCGAGCGCCGGCTCGTAGCTGACCTGGCGCTGGGTGAATTCCTGTTTTCCGAAGATATCCTTCCAGCCGAGATAGTCCCAATAGGTGACGTTGAACGACAGCGCCAGTACGCCCGGCTGGTCCTTGACCTTGATCAGATTGGCGTTGGCCGGCGGGCAGGACGAGCAGCCCTGGCTGGTGAACAGCTCGACCACGCTGAGCGGCTGGGCGGCGGCCGCACCGAGCGACGCTGCCAGCGCAATCGCCGAGAGGCTGGACATTTTGATGAACGTGCTGGACCCTGACATCGGCTTGCTCCGTGGGCGGCGGCGCCTGGAAGCACCGCAGATATCCCCACTTCGCCGCTGTCGGCGCCTTCGTTACAGCGCTCACCGGTTTGTGATCGGGCCGCAGGCGTTCTTCCCTTCTCCCCCTGTGGGAGAAGGTGTCGCCGCAGGCGACGGATGAGGGGTGTTCCAGGGAAAGCCAACGTCTCACTCCGCTAGAACACCCCTCATCCGTCTCGGCGCTACGCGCCGATCCACCTTCTCCCACAGGGGGAGAAGGGAAGAACGCGCCCCTACCGCCAAGGCTGTAGGCTGGTATCCCGTACATAGGCGATGATGGTATCGCAAACGGCGTTCATGTCTTTCAGAACGTCATCGTTCCAAAAGCGCAGAATGCGAAAGCCTTTCTCTTCCAGGTGAGTTTTGCGGACGCTGTCAGACTCCAACTCCGCATGCTGGCTGCCATCGATCTCGACGACCAAGCGTGCTTCGAAGCAGACGAAATCAGCAATGTACTTTCCAATGGGAACCTGGCGCCGAAATTTTATCCGGTCGAGCCTGCGGTCGCGCAGTTCATGCCACAGCCGGTCTTCCGCTTCCGTCATTACACACCGGAGCGAACGGGCGAAGCTTCGTTTGGCTGGCGGGACAGGTTGATGCGGCATGGCTTAGATTAGCCGGCTATTGCGCTCCGTCCAGCACCCCTCATCCGTCTCGGCGCTACGCGCCGATCCACCTTCTCCCGCAAGGGGAGAAGGCAAGAGGAGCAGCATCTACTGCGTCAGCCGCGTGTTGTTGGGCCGCTTGTTGAAGTCGCATTTGCCGGTCACGTTGTAGAAGAAGTCGGCGTTGCTGACGGGCGCCGGGACCTTGTTGCCGCCGTCTTCCCAGGCCTGGTAGGCTGTCGCGCCGCAAGGCACGAGGCCGAAGATATCAACGATCTGGCCGGTCGCCATCTCGTTGTAGTCGATAGCGCCCGTCTGGTCCGATTTGAGGCCGCTGTAGAGCCTGTTGGACGTGGTCGGATCGTTCGACATGAGCTTGCTTGGGTTGCCCGATGGCACATCCATCTGCAGATAGAGGCCGGCCATCTGGCTGACATTGATCTGCGCGCCGGCGCCATCGGCGGGATACATCGTATCGACGCAGTAATATTTCGTCTGGAACCCGTCGGTCAGGATCACCGCGCCAGCGGGCGTGCTGGAATCGACGAGCTTGCAGACCTGCTTCTGGGCCACCGTGGTGACCGTCTTGCCGGCTGAATCGGTGGTGAGAACGCTGACGGTCGTGGTGCCGTAGCCTTTCGGATCGCCAGTCTTGCCATAGGCATAGTCGATCGTCATCAGCGGCTTGCCCGCTGCGGCGCCGAACATCGTGCCGTAGAGCGTCATTTTCTTGTTCCAGTAGCCCGACACGCCGGTGACCTTGAAGGTGGCCTCCACCAAAGCCGGCGCCTTGTTCACCGCCGACGTAACGCCGACTGCCACCGAAGGAATCCTGGCGATCTGCATGAACACGGTCGGCATGGCGAAACTTGCCGAGGCCTGCGCGGTGGCGGTGCCGTTGGCGCTGACGTCGAAGCTGTTCAGGGTCGCTGCGCCCCGTCCGCCGTTTTCTCTGTAGGTATCCTGGAGCACCACCTGGCGCTGCGGCTTCGTCGAGGCCGTATCCATCGTGGTGATCGACAGGATCGCGGCGTCGAGTGCCGCCTGCTCGGTCGACCTGGTCTGGACAGCGGAGGTGTAGTCGACGGAAAAGCCGATCGCGGTGATCAACGGTATCATGGCAAGAATGAGTATCGGTGCGAACGAGCCGCTCCGCGACTCGATAAAACTGCCTGCAAGCCCCCGCATGCCTTCGTCCTTACATCAGATATTTCCCTCCGCTAACATCCCGTTCGCAAATTATGCTCTAACGGGCTTGGTTAAAATTTATAGATTTTTCGCGAAAAGCGCGAAAAAAGCGACAGGTGCCCGTGCTGCCTGCTCCGGCAAAGGCGCACAGCTTGCTCGGGCAAGCCACCCCTGCTAAACGCGCGCCATGAGCACGCCCCTCGACCACATCCGCAATTTCTCCATCGTCGCCCATATCGACCATGGCAAATCCACGCTTGCCGACAGGCTGATCCAGCTGACCGGCGGGCTGGAGCTGCGCGACATGAAGGAGCAGGTGCTGGACTCGATGGACATCGAGCGCGAGCGCGGCATCACCATCAAGGCGCAGACGGTGCGGCTGAAATACCGCGCCAACAATGGCGAGGACTATATCCTCAATTTGATCGACACGCCCGGACATGTCGACTTCGCCTATGAAGTGTCACGGTCGCTGGCCGCCTGCGAGGGTTCGCTGCTGGTCGTCGACGCCTCCCAGGGCGTCGAGGCGCAGACGCTGGCCAATGTCTACCAGGCGATCGACAACAACCACGAGATCGTCGTGGTGCTGAACAAGGTCGACCTGCCGGCCGCCGAGCCCGAGCGCATCCGCGAGCAGGTCGAGGAGGTGATCGGCATCGACGCCTCCAACGCCGTGCTGATCTCGGCCAAGACCGGCCTTGGCATTCCGGACGTCCTGGAGGCCATCGTCCACCAATTGCCGCCGCCGCGCGAAGGCGACGCCACGGCGCCCCTGAAGGCGATGCTGGTCGACAGCTGGTACGACGCCTATCTCGGCGTCATCGTGCTGGTGCGCGTCATCGACGGCGTGCTGAAGAAGGGCCAGACCATCCGCATGATGGGCACCGGCGCCAAATATCTGGTCGAGCGCACCGGCGTGTTCACGCCGGCGCGCATCAATGTCGAGGAGCTCGGCCCCGGCGAGTTCGGCTTCTTCACCGGCTCGATCAAGGAAGTGGCCGACACCCGCGTCGGCGACACCATCACCGAGGACAAGCGCGCCACCGCCAAGGCGCTGCCCGGCTTCAAGCCGGCGCAGCCTGTGGTGTTCTGCGGCCTGTTCCCGGTCGACGCCGCCGATTTCGAGGATCTGCGCGCCGCAGTCGGCAAATTGCGCCTCAACGACGCCAGCTTCTCTTTTGAAATGGAAACCAGCGCGGCGCTCGGCTTCGGCTATCGCTGCGGCTTCCTTGGCCTCTTACATCTGGAAATCATCCAGGAGCGGCTGGAGCGCGAGTTCAACCTCGACCTGATCGCTACGGCGCCCAGCGTCGTCTACCGGCTGGCTCTGACCGACGGCTCGATGAAGGAACTGCACAACCCGGCCGACATGCCGGACGTGGTCAAGATCTCGGCGATCGAGGAGCCGTGGATCCGCGCCACCATATTGACCCCCGACGACTATCTCGGCGGCATATTGAAACTCTGCCAGGACCGGCGCGGCATCCAGGCCGACCTGTCCTATGTCGGCAAGCGCGCCATGCTGATCTACGATCTGCCGCTCAACGAGGTCGTCTTCGATTTCTACGACCGGCTGAAGTCGATCTCCAAGGGCTACGCCTCGTTCGACTATCACCTGACCGACTACCGGGAGGGCGACCTGGTGAAGATGTCGATCCTGGTCAATGAGGAGCCGGTCGACGCGCTCTCCATGCTGGTGCACCGCACGGCGGCGGAAAAGCGCGGAAGGCAGATGTGCGAGAAGCTGAAGGAGCTGATCCCGCACCACCTGTTCAAGATCCCGATCCAGGCCGCCATCGGCGGCAAGGTCATCGCCCGCGAAACCATCTCGGCGCTGCGCAAGGACGTCACCGCCAAATGCTACGGCGGCGACGTCTCGCGCAAACGCAAGCTGCTGGACAAGCAGAAAGAAGGCAAGAAGCGGATGCGGCAGTTCGGCAAGGTGGATATCCCGCAGGAGGCGTTTATCCAGGCGCTGAAGATGGGGGATTGATTACTATTGCAATTGAGCGACTACTCGATCTCTTACATCCTTTCCTCTGCCTCCCCCAAAGAGTGAAGCCTCTGAGTTGAGCCAAAGTCGCACGAATTGGCAAAATTTATAACCCTCCTTGCGCCCAACTAGACTAAAAAAACTCTCACTTTGTTTAACTTCCGACGTCTTGTCTACAAATCCGTATATTTCTCTCGTCTCAACAAGAAACATTGCTGCAAACAGAGCCGCACTTATAGCATCGTCATTCATTTCTTCTAGGCGAATGCCTTTTGTGTGGGTTTCCACCCCCAGCCCTCGAACATTGTTGTAATTTACTATTAGCTCGTACTTTCCTGCATTTGCAAACGAACTTTCTGCTACAGCATATGCTAACTTTGCGTACGGCAACGTTTCGAGTGGCCATCCATCAGCATGAGATGCGACCTCCGAAAGCATCCGAACACCGTCAAACAATGCTCCCTCGTTGCGGTTCTTTGTCCATTTACTCGTCCACAGGCGCAGATTGAATGATCGTGCGAGATCCCAGTCGGGATCGGCTGTGCAATCAAAGATCCATCGCAGAACGAACGGCGATCTTATCTGCCAAGAACGAAACGCATCGGAGATTTTCGCCATGGACGGCAAAAGCTCTTGGGGCAGCGCCTTGGTTGAGTAACCTGAAATACGAGCTAATCCATCAAGTACCGGCGAGAATCCGGCTAGCTGTTCCACATTTTTGGTTTTAATGAATTCATCGGCAAACGCGGAAAAAATAACATTCCTTAGAGGGTTTTCCGTACCAACGATGTGCAAGAGAGACATGTCGTCTCCCAACTTCATCGCGAGACTCGTCAGATGCCGCACATAATTTATGAGCGCTTCTCCATTTGGAGTTAGATATTCCAGAGTGTCAGAACAAAACCGCAATACATTCACATTCTTCTTGGCTTCTGTGAGATGCCGAGCGATGCGATCCGACACAGCACGTTTATCGCGCGCTCGCATCTGAAGGGATAGATGCGCAGGCAGCGTGCGTTGGCCCTCGCGGATATAAGGCAAAAGATCATCGAGCAGCGCTTCTGTTACCTCAAATCGCGCGTCCAACGATTGGGCATAGAAGAATTCCAAAAAAGTGCGGTGCGTAAATTCGAACACCTCATCCCCGACCTCATGAAGTATCCAAGCTCTACCTGTCAGGTGATCGACCAATTTAACAGCTGCTTCGGAGGCCTTTCCCTGGGCGTTGTCCGTGTAGTCACTCAAGAAGAACCTCTTGGAGACTTTCAGTAAATCCGACCTATTTATGTTTCCTCCATAAGCGGGGTCCTCGTACAACAATGCTGAGATGTGCATCAGCAAATCATAAAGCCTATAGCGCTCAGGCAAATCAGGATTAATGTCACGAAAGCTATCCCAGCGCTCAAACAACAGGTCAGCGCATGTTGCATATAGATCTGCGCGATTATCGGGAATTTCCTTTCGTCTTGCGTGTATTATTGTTATAAGTGTTAGCAATAGCGGATTTGAAATTAACTCGTCTGCCTTTTTCTTCGCATCTGACATGAAGGTCGCCCGTTCACGATCAACGCGTTCTTTTGCTTTTCCGAGAACAGAGATAGAAACTTTGGTAAAAATTTCACCTATCTGTTTGTCATCAAGTTTTCTAACAATAAAATGGTCAAATCCTTTCAAAGGGGCCGTCTCGTAGCCCACAATGCGTGAAGTGACCAAAAATGAAGAAAGTGGATATCGGTCACAAAACGCGTTCACCAGCTTTGCTATCTCGAGGCGACTTGACCCGCTCAACACTTCGTCAAGCCCGTCGAAGACCACGAAGCACCTTCCTACGGAGAGAAGGTAGTTGATTATCTTCAATAACTCGTCCTGCTCCACATCGGGCACATATTCGTGAGCTATTGTATAGATATATTCTATTATGCTAATACTAGATTGGCGGCTACGCGCTGCAGCATAAGATCTAAGCTGGAGAAAGAATGGTAGAACAATCCCACCTTTCTGTGCCGCTCGTGAAATTTCTAAGCACACCTTCTTAGAATGTGTACTCTTCCCTCCTCCTGGGTTTCCGAGGAGAACGCGTCGCTGCGCTACTTTCGTAAGGCCCGACCATCCGGAGATTTCGTCCGATGGTTCACTCCAGATCGCATGTCCAGCAAGATTCTCGAATCTAAAGCTGCCCTGGATGCGTTCGCGGCCTACCGCGTATCTTTGCAATGATAAGTCAACGAACACGTCGTCCAATGAGACTCTATGAATATCTCCAAATGCACCATGTACATCTATCTCGTCCACTAGACGCTCCACGTTGGATGCGATGGTGTGGAAGACATAGCTGTCGGTCTCGCTACAGGTAGCAATTCCGAGTAGGGAAACTGAAAAGTTCTCCGGGTGAGTTAAATCATTTCCGAAATTTAGATTCGTTAATGCCGACTCGGTTCGACGGAACCTGTCTTCTCGCCGCTTTTGCTGGACAGTGTTCTCTGAATCTAATATGACTTTCTTTTCGATGAGAGAAGCAACAACTGCCTCAAGAGCTGCTCCAAGGGCAGCGACAAAATCATCTGCGTCGTTCTGTTGACCTCCAGACGTAATATAGATGGTGCCAATAATGTCCCAGATCTTACCTCCCGCCTTCTGAAGACGGATACCATCGAGAGCGTGCGAGAGAATTACAGGTGAGGCAATAACAGTTTTGATGGCTGGCTCGGAGATACCGTTCAAAAGTCCTGACTGAGCAAAACCAACGTGAACGGCGTCACCAATGACGTCATTTAGAGATTTCTTTTCAAAGGATTTTCGCAATATGGCCGAGCGAATTTGGAAGTTCCGCGCGATATCGGCCGCCAAGTACGAGTAGATGCGCGCCGCCAGCGCTTTGGTCGTGTTTGCAACAACACCAACTGAATAGCTTCCAATATCCCGGTCATCGTCCCCCCAACCAAAAAACGACAATACATTTGTCGCCGCATAACACCTGTAGAATGGTCGATTCCAATCGTCAAATTTGACGTGGCGTTCTCCCTCGGAAGTACATCGCTTGACGTCGAAGCCAGATACGATCGTGATATTCAGCTTGGCAAAGTAATGCTTTCTTCCACATCAATCCGCCAGAAAATGGCACGCGGCGCGGGACCGCTCTTTGAATGCCCGGCACGGGAGCGTCTTTCTTGCAGCTTGGAGAGACACCACATGCGCACCACATCGGACACCGTCGCCGCGATCGCCCTCGCCATCGGCGGTGCCTTCGGCCTTGCCGGCACCTTCGTCGCCAGCGCGCCGCTGCGCGAAACACTCTGGACGATCGACGGCGCGGCACTGGTGTTCGCCACCGCGCTGCTGACCATGAAATACCAGCGGCTCGGCAATGACTGCGTAGCTGCCGGGTTCCTAACCTTCCTCGCCGGCGAGACCCTGCTGCTGGCCGGCAATGCGGCGGGGCTGGAGGCCAGCGTGCCCTCCTATGTCGGCGGCATCTCGCTGTGGGCGGCGGCACTGGTCATGGTCAGCGCGCCGAAGACTTTCGCCCTGTGGATGCGGCTCACCGCGCTCGTGGCCGCCGTGCTGTTTGTCGTCTCGGCTTGCATGATCCTCTGGGGCGCGCCCTTGCTGCCGACCTCGGCGCCGCTGCCCGCCGCCGGCTATCCGTTCCTGGTGCTGACCTTTGTTGGCTGGATCTGGGCGCTGCTGAGGGCGGAGCGGTGAGCTTTTGTCCGCTTCCGTACCAAACGTCCGGCCTGGTTGATCGGGCATCAGCGGGGCGGTAAAAACTCCGGGCGGCGGACCCTTATCAGGTCGCCAATGGCCGGCGCGGGCTCAGGCAACTGCCTCACCGGCATTCGCGCCGGCCATTTTCCACCCGCAGATGATCGCAGCGATCCACCGGCCAGCGCCGCACTTGAAGGGGCGCTGACGCTTCTGACCTTCTCCCCTTGTGGGAGAAGGTGGATCGGCGCGCAGCGCCGAGACGGATGAGGGGTGCGTGACGGAGTGAGGCGGTGAAGGTTCTGCTCTGGTTCAGGGCGTTTACTGTTGGCGTATCGCCAAGCTGGAACACCCCTCATCCGTCTTGCCGCTGCGCGGCAATCCACCTTCTCCCACAAGGGGAGAAGGTTAGAAATGCCGGCGCATCACCGTCGCCCGGCCCTTCGCAGGCTCAGAGCGTTCGAGGCTCGTAAAGCCAAGCAATTGGCTTTACGTCCGCTAGCGCGGACCGCCTCTCAACTCTCAATCCACACCTTCTCGAAATGCTGCTCCAGCGCCTGGTGCTGTTCGCAACCCTCCACGCCCTTGCGATAGGTCCGGTAGACCGAGCGCCAGTAGGGTTGGATGATGATGCCTGAATCGCGCAGATTCTGCTCGATCTTGCCCATGATCTCCTTGCGCGCCTTGGCGTCGGGTGTCGCCAGTGCCTTGTCGAGCAGCGTGTCGAACTCGGGATTGGCATAGGCGCTTTCGTTCCAGGCGGCGCCGGATTTATACGCCAGCGCCAGCACCTGGACGCCGAGCGGGCGGCCGAGCCATTCGGTGCAGGAGAAGGGGTATTTGCTCCAGTCGTTCCAGAAGGTGGCGGCCGGCAGCACGGTGCGCTTGATCTTCAGGCCGGCCTCGCGCATCTGCGCGCCGATGGCGTCGCCGGTGCTCTTTTGCCATTCGACATCGACGGAGATGAGCTCGAACTCGTGGTCTGATTTGCCGGCCTCGGCCAACAGCTTCTTCGACTGCTCGACGTCACGCTTCGCCGGGCCGATATCGGCATATTCGGGGTGCATGGGGCCGACATGATGGTTGTCGGCGGGCTTGCCGCGGCCGCCGAGGCCGAGCGCCAGCACGGCGGCATTGTCGACGGCGAGCTGGGCGGCGCGGCGCACCTTGACGTCGTCATAGGGAGCGTTGGCGACATTGAAGCGGGCGACGATGGTCGAACCGGTGGCGATCTCGGAATTCATCAGCCCCATCGTCTCGGTCTGCGAGACGGCATCGGAAGCGGTCTCGTGGTCGGTGTCGATCTCGCCGGATTCGAAGGCCGAGAGCATGGCGTTGGGGTCGGAGCCGTAGTCGACCCATTTGATGCCGTCGAGATGGAATTCGCCCTTCCACCAGGGCTTTTCCTTGCGCTTCACCTCCGCACCCGTCTCGGCATCCCAGCTGACCAGCTCGCAGGGGCCGGTGGTGATGGCAAGCGCCTTCAGGGGATCGCCGTCGCCCTCATAGGAGCGGTGCATGATCAGCGCCGGATAATCGGCCATGCCGGCGATCAGCGAGATGTCGGGCTTCGGCAGGTTCAGCTTGATGGTGAAGTCGTCGACCTTTTCGATGCCGCCATCGACGACCTTCTTGGTTTCGGCGTTGACCAGCGCGCCCATGCGCGCGGCGACCGAATTGCCGGGCACCGAGGCATCGCACCAGCGGGTGAGGTTGTGAATGACATCGTCGGCGTTGAAGGCATCGCCGTTCGACCAGGAAATGCCCTTGCGCACATGCAGGGTCAGCGTCCTGGCGTCGTCGCTCGCCTCCCAGCTTTCGAGCAGCCAGGGCTCGAAGGAGAAGTCGGTGTTCCAGCGCACCAGATATTCGTTGCAGTGGCGGGCGACATTCGACATCTCGACGCCGTCGAAGGTGCGCGGGTCCTTGAAACCCTTGACGTTCATGGCGACGCGCAGGACGCCGCCCTTCTTGGGTTCCGCCGCGCGAGCAGGGATGGCGCCAAGTCCGCCCAGCGCCAGCGCCCCGGCGGCGCTGACGCCGAGCCCGGCCATCAGCGCCAGATATTCGCGGCGGTTGATGCCGCCGGCCTTGAAATCGTCGGCCACGGGTTTGGCTTGCGGGTGGAGTTTGCGGTCGGTCAGCATGAATTTCATCGTCGTTCCCCTGTTGTTGATGCATGCCGCCCAAAAGTGCCCAGCGGTTTTGGGACAATGGCATGCACAGAAAAATCGCCCCGGCCGATCGACAGGCGCGGGGGCGGACGCGACCGCCGGGGCGCCGTTGCCTGAGGGGGAATGATAGAGCGGGGTGACGCCGCGGAGTGTTCGCTTTTCCGCAGTGATTGTGCGGGGTTCCGCGGGGTAGGCTTGGGTTCCTCGCCCCACGAAAGTGGGAGAGGTGGCTCGGCGAAGCCGAGACGGAGAGGGGACCGCTCTACGAAGCCCCCTCACCCAGCCTCCGCTTCGCTCGGCTGACCTCTCCCCGAGCGGAGAGGAGACTTGCAGCGCCGGCGCTTCCCTCTTCTCCCCAGCGGGGAGAAGGTGGCCGCGAAGCGGCCGGATGAGGGGGCCTTCGCCACGTTCAATACGGCCACTCGCCCCTGCCCAGCGCGCCAACCGCGCCGACAATCCGCGCAAACGCTTCCGCGGCTGCCGGCACCGTGGTGCGGGCACGCAGGAAGCTGTGCACCAGCCTCGGCTCTTCGTGCCACCACGCCTTGCCGCCGGCGGCCACAACGCGGTCGCGATAGGTCTCGCCATCCGACGACAGCGGGTCGCATTCGGCGGTGACGATCACCGTCGGCGGCAGGCCGGTGAAATCCTTGTCGCGCAGCGGCGCAAAAGTCGGATCGTCCAGCGATTGGCGCCTGGCCGAGCGGACGTCGCGGTAGAAGGCGACGTCGGCCACCGACAGCAGCGGCGCGTCGGCGTGTTCGATGTAGGAGCCGGCGCGCTCGTCGCCGCCGAGCTCGGGGTAGATCAGCACCTGGCCAATGGCAGCGCTGGCGTGCCGGCGCGTCGCCTGCGCCACCGCCGCGGCCAGATTGCCGCCGGCGCTTTCGCCGCACAGCACCAGCGGCAGGCCTGATCTCGCCGCTGCCCATTCGAAGGCGGCCACCGCATCGTCGAAGGCGGCGGGGTGCAGATGCTCCGGCGCCAGCCGGTAATCGACCGACAGCACGTCGAAACCTGTGCCTGCGCAGAGCTCGGCGCAGATGTCGTCATGGCTTTCGAGCCCGCCGAGGATGAAGCCGCCGCCGTGGTAGTAGATCACCATCGCCTGGGCGTTGCCCTCGAGCCGGTAGCGCCGGACCGGGATGTCGCGGCCGGCGGCGGCGATCAGCCCGTCGCTGGCTTTGACGCCAGCCGGGCGGCCCTGGTGGAAAGCCCGGCTCATCCTGTCGTAGACGGCGCGCTGCTTGTCGATCGGCAGGCCGATGATTTCGGGCGAATACCAGGCGTTGACGGCGTCGATATAGGCCCAAAGGGCCGGGTCGAGCCGTGTTTCGTAAGAGCCGCGCGTCATAGATCGGCGTAGAGCGCGGCCGCGTTGTCGAAGCTGAAACGCAGCGGCACCGAGCCCTCGACCTGCCAGACGGTGACGGTTTCGCCGGCCAGCAGCCGGCAGGCGCCGTCGGTGTCGGTGACGGCGCCGCCATAGAGCCGGTTGGCGAGGTTGAGGATACCGGTCTGGTGCATGGCCGCGCTGCCGCTGCCGCAGGCATCCTTGACCAGCAGCACGCGAAAGCCTTTTGCCACCGCATCCTTGACCGACGCGTCGATGCAGGCCTCGGTCCAGACGCCTGCGACAACCAGCCATTCGATGCCTGAAGACTTGATGTCGCGCGCCGCCGGCCCCGAACGGAAGGCACTGGCCTCGGCCTTGATCAGCAGCGCCTCGCCCTTGGCCGGCGCCACCTCACGGCAGATTTCGGTCAGCGGATCGCTCTTGTCGGAGAAGGCCGACTTGCCGTCCTCGCCGAGCGGATGAAACGGGCGGTCCTGGCTGTCGAGATCGACGATGTAGGCCCAGTGGTAGAGCGGCACATGGTTCTGCCGCGCCGCCGCCTGCAGGCGCTGGACGTTGGCGAGGATCGTGGGAAAGCCCTCGACGAGGTAGCGCGGGTCCTGCCGGTGCTCTTCCTGCAGGTCGATGAAGATCGCGGCCACCGTGCCGGGTTTGAGGGAGATGGGCGTTTTCATGCGGCGCCTGCGTGATGCATGGGCGAGGCAGTCAAAGACCCTTCCGTATGCCGGCGGGACAGAGGGGGGCGCCAGGCAACGAGGCGCTCATTGGTTGCCCGTATCAAACCTGCGTCTCCAGAAACTCGTCCTCATAAGGAAAGCGCGACAGCAACTCCGTGCCCGTCTCGGTGATCAGGATCTCGTCCTCCAGCTTGACGCCCTCGCGGCCGCCCTTTTCGCCGATATAGCTTTCGACGCTCACCACCATGCCTGGCACGATATGGCCGTCGCGGCCATAGGTCTCGTAATCCATGGCATGCGCGATGAACGGCGTTTCGCCATGCATGCCGACGCCGTGCATGACCGAGGTGTAGCGCTGGTCGACAAAACGGTCGGGGATCTTCCACGCCTGCTCGGCGATCTCGCGGAAGGCCATGCCGGGCTTGACGATCGAAATGTTGTGCTGAACCTGATCGTGCGCCATGCGGTAGAGCGACTTCTGGTAGGGCGTCGGCTTGCCTGGCCCGCAGCGGAAGGTGCGCGAGAAATCCGAATAATAGCCGTAGCAGCCGATGGTGTCGGTATCGAGCGCCAAGAGTTCGCCGGGGCGGATCTTGCGGCCGCTGGCCTCGTTGAACCAGGGGTTGGTGCGCTGGCCTGATGTCAGCAGCCGCGTCTCGATGAACTCGCCGCCCTGGCGGATGACCTCGCCATACATGATGGCGAACAGGTCGTTTTCGGAAACGCCGGGCTTGATCGCCTCGCGCACCGCATAGACGGCGGCCTCAGCGCCGGCCATCGACACCTGCAGGCATTTGACCTCTTCCGGCGTCTTCACCGCGCGCACCGCCAGGATTTCGCCCTGGCAATCCCTGACCTCACAGCCGCGCTTTTCCAGCGCCAGCGCCTGCAGATGGCTGCAGCGGTCGAGGCCGAGCTTCATCGAGCCGCCGCCATGCTTTTTCAAAAGCTCGGCGATCTCGTCGGCGAACGGACCTGCGGTCTCGTCGTCGCGGCCCGAGACCGACGACCAGACCAACTTGGAAGGCCGCGCCTCGTCGATCGTGTCGAGTACCATGGAGACATGATAGCTCTGCGGGTATTCGAACAGCACGATCGGCCCGTCGGTCGGGATAAAGAAATAGCGGGTCGAGTTGCGCAGGAAATAGCCGAACATGTTGCGCGAGCCGGTGGCGTAGCGCTGGTTGTACGGATCGAACAGCACCACGCCGCCATAGCCGGCCTCGCGCATCCAGCCGCGCAGCTTGGCCAGCCGGCCTTTGCGCAAGGCGTCGGCATCGATGAAGGACGGTTCGGTGTCCGACAGCCACATGCCGCCGGCCGGATCGGCCGCCGCGGGGTGGCGCATGCGGTCCTTGAAGTCCACGTCCTCGGTGCTGTCGGGGTCGAAAACGACGATGCTCATGGGCTCGGCCTTGGCTGGGTTGCGAGGTCGGAGCATGGCGCAAGAGGGGCGGGAGGATTGTGCGGAAAACCGCAGCTGTTGTGCGGGATGCCGCTGGCTAATCGGTTGCGTCGCGATCCTTCGCGCCCCCCTCTGCCCTGCCCGGCATCTCCCCCTCAAGGGGGAGATTGGCATTTTCGATGCCGCCGTTCTTTTCTTCAACATCTGAGATTGGCGAAAGCAGAGATGCAGTCCGATCTCCCCCCTTGAGGGGGAGATGTCCGGCAGGACAGAGGGGGGCGCTGTCCCGCCAACATCTCACCGCGTCAGCGAGCGCCAAGCCTAATGCCGTCGCGCCAGCTTCGGCGGATGGCCATGCTCCTCGCGAAACGCCCGGGCAAAACTCGACATCGAGGCAAACCCACACGCCAGCGCCACGTCGCGCACGGCGAGCGTCGAATGCGCCAAAAGATCGGCGGCGCGTTTGAGCCTCAGGCGCCGGTAATAGCCATTGGGCGAGATGGCGAGTTCGGAGCGGAAGGAGCGCTCGAGCTTGTCTGAGGACACGCCGAGCTTCGCGGTCAGCTCGGCCATGCCGAGCCGCTCCTCGACCGCGTCCTCCATGATGGCGATGGCCGACAGCACCAGCTCGTTCTGGACCCCGGTGCGCAGGCGCAGCGGCATCATCTTGCGGTCGATGCTGGAGCGCAGCTGGCTGTGCACGAACCATTCGGCGACGCCGGCGGCAAGCTCGGCGCCGTAGTCGCGGGTGATGATCTCCAGCATCATGTCGAGGCTGCCGACACCGCCGGCCGAGGTGAAGCGCTTGCGGTCGATAACATAGAGGTCGCGCCTGAGCTCGATGTTGGGGAAGGCTTCGGTGAAGGCGGCCTGGCTGGTCCAGTGCAAGGTGCAGGCATGGCCGTCGAGCAGGCCGGCGCGCGCCAGGAAGAACGCGGCATCCGCCACCGCACCGATATGGGCGCCATTGCGCAGGCTCTTGCGGATCCAGTGTGCAGCGTCCTCGGCGACGAGGTGATCGGCATCGCCGCCCGAGCAGACGACGATGCGGTCGACCTTCGGCGCATGCTCGGCGTAAAAGCCCGGCTGGATGACGACGCCGTTCGACGCCTCGACCGCACCTTTCGTGCCGCCGACGATGATCCAGCGATAGCATTGCCGTTTCGCCAGGACATTGGCGGCGCGCAGCGGCTCGATGACCGAGCTGAACGCCATCATCGGAAAACCTGGGAACACCAGCACGGCGAAAGTGAGGGGTTCAGTGGGCTTGGGTGGTTCGCGCGTGGCCATGGGGCGCTACATTTCGGGCAGATGGGGTTCGGGGTCAATTGGCCGGTCCATCATCATGAGACGTCCGCGCGCCGCCCCTTGCCCTTCCTCTCCCTCGTCGATCGGGGGAGAGGTGTCGAGCGAAGCTCGACGGAGTGGGGGTCGACCCTCGCCGCGCGCCCTGAGGTCTCTTGCTCGTCAGATTGTGCCTGTCTTGCGGCGACTGCGCGTCTGCGAACGCCTTCCCCCACTCCGTCTCGGCTTCGCCGAGCCACCTCTCTCCCCTCCGGAGGGAAAGGAAAGGAGCCAAGGCAGGGCGATGAGGGGCAACGCTGAAGTTGCAAGTTGATTAAGCTTCTAACCCGCCAGCGCCTGCTCCAGATCCGCAATCAGATCATCGCCATCCTCGATCCCCGCCGACAACCTTACCAGCGAATCCGATATGCCGATCTCGGCCCGTTTCTCCGCCGGTATGGAGCCATGCGTCATCAGCGCCGGGTGTTCGATCAGGCTCTCCACACCGCCGAGGCTTTCGGCGAGCGTGAACAATTGCGTGCGTTCGAGGAACTTTTTGGTGCCGGCTAGGTCGCGGTCGAGCACGGCTGTGATCATGCCGCCGAAGGCATGCATCTGCTGGACGGCGACGGCGTGCTGCGGGTGGCTGGCGAGGCCGGGATAGATGACGCGGCGGACGTCGCGGCGCGCTTCCAGCCATTGCGCGATCTTCAGCCCGTTGGCGGAATGGCGCTCCATCCTGAGCGCCAAGGTCTTGAGGCCGCGCAGCGCCAGAAAACTGTCGAACGGGCCCGAAATGGCGCCGATGGCGTTCTGCAGGAATTTCAGCTGGGCGGCCAGATCCTTGTTATCGCCGACCACGGCGACGCCGCCGACCATATCGGAATGGCCGTTGAGATATTTGGTCGTCGAATGCACGACGATATCGATGCCAAGCTCCAGCGGCCGCTGGATATAGGGGCTGCAGAAGGTGTTGTCGGCGACCGTGAGAATCCCCTTGCGCCTGGCAAGTGCGGCGACGCCTTCGAGGTCGACCATGCGCAGCAGCGGGTTGGTGGGGGTTTCGACCCACAGCATTTTCGTCTCGGGCCGGATCGCGGCCTCCACGGCGGCGAGGTCGGTGAAGTCGACGAACGAGACCCGCAGATCGGCCGAGCGCTTGCGCACCCGCTCCATCAGCCGGAAGGAACCGCCATAGATGTCGTCGGTGGCGACGATATGCGCACCGGAATCGAGCAGCTCCAGCACGGTGGCGATCGCCGCCAGCCCTGACGCGAAGGCGAACGCGGCCGAGCCGCTTTCGAGGTCGGCCACCGCGCGCTCGAAAGCAAAGCGCGTCGGGTTCTGGCTGCGGGCATATTCAAAGCCCTTGTGCACGCCGGGCGATTGCTGGCCATAGGTCGAGGTGGCGTAGATCGGCACCATCACCGCGCCGGTCAGCGGGTCGTGGCTCTGGCCGCCATGGATGGTGCGCGTCGAGAAAGCCAGACGGTTTTTCCCGGCTGGCGGAGTATTGCTGGTCATCGTGCGCGCCTCAGATGGTTGATCAGATCGATGCGGGTAATCAGGCCGACGAATTCGTCGCCGTCGAAGATGATGGCGACCTCGTTGCGGTCGAACACCGGCAGCAGCGCGTCCAGCGTCTGGCTGGCCTGCAGCGTGTGCAGGTTGGAGGTCATGGCCGTGCGCACCGGGCCGTTGAAGCGCTCCCAGCGGCCGTCATAAGGGCCGTCGACCTTGGCCAGGATGTCGCTTTCGTCAACGATGCCGACGAGCTTGCCATTGTCGAGCACCGGCAGCTGCGAGACATCGGAGCGGCGCATGCGGCCATAGGCATTGAGCAGGCTTTCGTCCGGGCCGACATAGACGGTGTCGCCGGTGCGGTGCGAGCGCATCACCAGGTCGCGCAGATCGCCATGCTGCTCGTGCTCGGCCAGCCCCTGCTCGGCCAGCCAGAAATCGTCGAACACTTTCGACAGGTACTTGTTGCCACTGTCGCAGACGAAGGTGACGACGCGTTTGGGCACCGTCTGCTCGCGGCAATAGCGCAGCGCCGCCGACAGCAGCGTGCCCGAGGATGAGCCGGCAAGGATACCTTCCTTGGACAAGAGGTCGCGCACCGCCAGCATGCTCTGCTTGTCGGGGATCGAATAGGCCTTCTTGACCAGCGACAGATCGGCATTGGGCGGCACGAAATCCTCGCCGATGCCTTCCACGGTCCAGCTGCCGGCCTCTTCCATCTTGCCAGTCTTGATCAGCGGCGCCAGCACCGAGCCGACCGGATCGGCCAGCACCATTTCGGTCTTCGGCGACACTTTTGCGAAGTAGCGGCCAAGCCCGGTCAGCGTGCCGCCCGAGCCGACGCCGACCACCACGGCATCCACGTTACCGTCGAGCTGCGAAAAGATCTCCGGGCCGGTGGTGGATTCATGCGCCAGCGGATTGGCCGGGTTGGCGAACTGGTTGGCATAGAAGGCGCCGGGCGTTTCCGCCGCGATCTTCTCGGCCATGTCCTGGTAATATTCGGCATGGCCCTTGCCGACATCGGAGCGCGTCATGCGCACTTCGGCGCCGAGCGCGCGCAGGTGCTGGATCTTTTCGCGCGACATCTTGTCGGGCACCACCAGCACGATGCGATAGCCCTTGGGGATGCCGACCTGGGCAAGGCCAAGCCCGGTGTTGCCGGCCGTCGCCTCGACGATGGTGCCGCCGCGCTTGAGCTTGCCCTGCTTTTCAGCCGCGGCGATCATCGACAGCGCGATGCGGTCCTTGATCGAGCCGCCGGGGTTCTGGCTTTCGAGCTTGATGAACAACCGGCATTTGCCGGTGTCGAATTTGGTCAGCTCGACCACCGGCGTCTGGCCGATCAGGTCGAGCACCGACTTGTAGGGCGGACGCAGGCGGGACAATTCGGCTTCCGAGGGGGCACTGTCCAGTGCGGCGATCTCATGCTCGCTCATATCGATGCTCCATGACCAAGCGACCGCCTCTGGGCAGGGCGGCAGCGTAGCCTCTTTTCCAGCCCTTTGCAGTCGGAAAGAAGATAGATCGTGCCAATCAACCGGCCAGATGCGGAATGAAATTCCGGTTTGTGCCTCAAGGGCTTGGAGGGTGTGTTGAGATTCAGGTCAGACCGAGCCGAAAATGGCAGATTCCGAGAACCGGAGCAGAGCGTACTTTTGGGTACGTGAGCACCGGAAGCCACAGGAAGCCGCATTTGCAGGCCGGCATCACCTGAATATCGACACAGCCTAGCCGAGCAGCTGCTTGCTCAGCCTTGCACACTGCACGCGGATATCGGGGATGGCGTCGATCTCGAAGAAGGTGCCGCGCGTCAGCGGGCCGACGGCGAGGATCTTGGCCGAAACGGTTCCGTCGCCGGCGATGATCTCGCATTTGGTCGATACGTCGAGGCCGATGCGCAGCGGATCCGGCCTTGCCAGGCCGCGGTCGACCAGCGAGCGCACGACGCTGTTCGACGACGTCGAGATGTCCCTCACGATGCCAGAGCAATCGTAGATGCGGGCGACCTCGAAGGTCTCGAGACGCTGCGTGTGACGCGACTGGACCTGGACGGTGAATTCGCCGTTGCGCGCAATGTCGACGACGCGGCCGGCGACCAGGCGGATGCGGCCGGATTGCACGGCCTCGGTGACACGGGCGTAGACCTCGGGCGCCATGCGATGGCGGTGGATGTCCCACCAGGCCTTGGTGTGCTCGACGAAGCGGCGTTTGGCGGAAGCCGGCCAGTTCTGCCAGATCTTCTGGTTGAACGGCCGCAGCCCGTCGACGACGTCACGCCAGTCGATGCCGGCCTTCTGGTTTTCCTTGATCAGGTCGCGGAACCAGCCGACGAAATAGGAGAGCTGCGTGCCGAGCGGAATGTCGGCGACGTCGAGCTTGATCGGATTGCCCTTGCGATGCGGCGAGGGCAGCAGGCCGCGCCTGGACACAGCTATGATGTCGCCGCGATGGCCGCGTTGCTCCAGCGCCAGGAAAGCATCGACCATGCTGAGGCCGGTGCCCAGCACCATGACGCCGGCGCCGGGCGGAAGTGCTGTGTCGGCTTCCGATCCCATCCTGATGGCATGGCCTTGCGCCGGCTCCTCGTCGTGGCCGGTGGCCAGCACGGCGAGATGCGCAACCACGCTGGTGCCGTTGGCCAGCGCCACTTCGACGCCGGAGGCGGTGGGCGTGATCGAGAGGCTTTCCTCGCGGATCAGCCGAAGCCGACCGCTCTGCTTTTCCCGCGCTTCCAGATCGACCAGCAACTCGCCGAGATAGCGGGCATAGATGCTGCGTGGCGCATAGAAGGGCGCCTCCTCAGCCGTTGCCAGGCCGCGTTCCTGAAGCCAGCGCCAGAAATTGCCGGGATCGTCGGCATAGGCGCTCATGCCGGCGGCGCTGACATTCAGTACATGCGCCGACAGCAGCGTCGAATAGGCGATGCCCTGGCCGAAATGCGGGCGCCTTTCGATCAGCGTGACGCGCAGGTCGGGATTGGGCGACTTCAGGAGATGCGCGGCCAGCACGACGCCGCTGGCGCCGCCACCGACAATGATGATGGAGTTGGCGCGCCCGGTCATAGGCATGCCTTCGCTCTGCGCAGCGCCAGTGTCAGGCCTGGACCTTCACCGCGACCGGCAGATCGCCGATGCCGACCGACAGGTCGTCGAGAGAGATATCGCGCATTTCGGCGAGGCTGCGCTGATCGAGCACCTCGGCGATCGCCTGCCGGACCTCGAGCATCAGATGTCGGACTTGGCATGTCGCCTCGTTGCAATCTTCACAGCGCTGGTACTGGGTGCGGCTGGCGCAAGGGATCGGCGCCAGCGGACCGTCGAGGACGCGCACGACATGGCCGACCTTGATCTCGTCGGCGGGGCGCGCCAGGCGATAGCCGCCATCCTTGCCCTTGCGGCTCTGGACGAAGCCGGCATTGCGCAACTCGCCCAGGATGGCGTCGAGAAATTTCTTCGGGATGTTGTTGCCGGTGGCGACGTCGTTGACGAAGGCGAGCTGCCCGGCCGGCAATCGCGCGAGGTGGACAAGCGCCTTGAGGCCGTACTTACCTTTTTTGGTGAGCATGAGATCAAATTTTCTCTGGCATGCGACGGCATGGAACCATCGGTTGCAAAACGCCTGGCGTGCGTTGCCGCCGCGTCCAAGCCCGCATGACACATAAATTCTAGTGACATGATGTACAAGCCGAGAACTGCTGATTTTGCTTCGTTTTCAAGCCGCGCGGGCCATTTTGACTAGCCTTTGTGCCCACAGGGACACAAAAGCGCACGAGTTTGGGGGCGCGATCATCGCGATATGGTGACTGCTCATCGTCGCCTCCAGTCTCAATGTCGATAAGATTACTATACTTACCCTCGAACACGCGGAATGGGTTGTCAAATCGGCGGTTGTTTGAGGCATGAATTTGCCTGGAAGAGGCCGGAAGCGGGAATTCTAGTTCGCGGTGGGCGTAGGCGGAGCCATCACCGCAGTTCAGGAGGTTAAAGGTCGGTGGGACAGAGGGGGGCGCTGGCCCGCCGGCGTCGAAAGGCCTGCCCTGTGGCGACACTCTGCCCCACCGCAACCACCCTATCCGCCTCACCACCTCACCATCGACAGCTTTTTTCTAACAAGCCCGCCTTGGTTGGAAGGATTTAACTCTACAAGAACCATAGAATTAGATGACTATTATGAAGCATTCCGGTTTTTCTCTTTTCAGGAGCCCTTCATGTCCACCATTTCGCGACGCATTCTTCTGCTCTCGTCGGCGGCACTTGCCGGTGCGGCCTTCCTCGGCCCAGCCCTGGCCAACGACCTCAAGATCACCATCGGCTACCAGACGGTGGTCGAACCCTCGAAAGTGCCGCAGGCCGACGGCGCCTATGAAAAGGCGACGAAGGCCACCATTGATTGGCGCAAATTCGATTCCGGCGCCGATGTCATCGCCGCGGTCGCTTCCGGTTCGGTCGATATCGGCTATGTCGGCTCGAGCCCGCTGGCGGCGGCGGCGAGCCGCGAGTTGCCGATCCAGACCATCTTCATCGTCGGCCTGATCGGCGAATCCGAGGCGCTGGTGGCACGCAACGGCGCCGGCATCGAGAAAATCGCCGATCTCGCCGGCAAGAAGGTCGCCGTGCCGTTCGTCTCGACGACGCATTACAGCCTGCTCGCAGCACTGAAGCATGAGGGCGTCGATCCGAAGTCGGTCGAGATCCTCAATCTCCGGCCTCCGGAAATCGCCGCCGCCTTCTCGCGCGGCGACATCGACGCCGCTTATGTCTGGGATCCGGCGCTCGGCCAGATCAAGACGACGGGCAAGGTGGTGGTGGATTCCTCGCAGGTCGCCGCCTGGGGCGCGCCGACCTTCGACGCCTGGATCGTGCGCACCGACTTCGCCGAAAAGAACCCGGAAGCGGTGCGCGACTTCGTCAAGGTGACGGGCGCGGCATATGCCGAGTTCCTCGCCAAGCCCGAAGCCTGGTCGGTATCGTCGCCGCAGGCGGCCGCGATCGCCAAACTCACCGGCGCCAAGCTGGAAGAAGTGCCGCAGCTGCTCAAGGGCTATGTCTTCCCGACGCTGGAAGAGCAGGCCTCCGACAAATTCCTCGGCGGCGGCACGGTCAAGGCGGTCGAAGCGACATCCACCTTCCTCAAGGAGCAAGGCAAGATCGACGCCGTGCTTCCCGACTATTCGAAATACGTATCGTCGAAATACGTCACCGAGGCGCTCGCCTCGAACTAGTACTCGCTTAACGCAATTCCGGACGGAAAACCGCTTCACGCTTTTCCTGGAATTGCTCTGAACGCGCGCGGATCTTTTTCCCTAACGCCGCGTGCTGACTGCCCCGGAACCGCTGACGAGGGCCGGGGCAGTCGGATTTCAACGAACCGCGAGGCATCCATGCCGCATCTCGTGCTCGACCCGCATCTCGTACTGGACAAGGTCTCGATCCACTATGACGGCCAGGCAGCGCCTGCCGTCGAGCGGGTGTCGATCGATGTCGCCAAGGGCGATTTCGTCGTGCTGGTGGGCCGTTCCGGCTGCGGCAAGACCTCGCTGCTCAACGTCGCCGCCAGCCTTGTCGCGCCGGCGCGCGGTACGGCTTCCATCAACGGCAAGCCGATCACAGCACCTGGCTCGGACCGGGCGGTGGTGTTCCAGAACGATGCTTTGTTCCCATGGCTGACGGCGCGCGAAAACGTTGCCTTCGCGCTCAGGCTGCGCGGTGTCGCTCCGGCCGAGCGGGCGCGGCGCGCCGATGAGCTGCTGGCGCTGGTGAAGCTCGCCGATGCCGGCGACAAGCGCATCTGGGAGCTTTCCGGCGGTATGCGCCAGCGTGTCGGCCTGGCCCGGGCGCTCGCCGCCGAACCCGAATTCCTGCTGCTCGACGAACCGCTCGGCGCGCTCGATGCGCTGACGCGCGAGCGCATGCAGACGACGCTGCTCGATCTGTGGACGGCAAGCGATGTCGGCGTGCTGATGGTGACGCATGGCATCGAGGAGGCGCTGGTGCTGGCCACCCGCATCGTCGTGCTGGCGCCTGGTCCGGGCCGCGTGGTGCAAACTTTCGAACCCGGTTTCTCCAGGCGCTACGCATCGGGCGAGGCCATCCGCACCATCAAGGCCGACCCGGCCTTCGCCGCGGCGCGCGGCGAACTAACCGACGCGATCTTCGAAGGAGAGGCGGCATGACCGTTACCTCCTACACCGAGCGGCCGGGACACAAGGTCGACGAGACCGACGGCCTGTCGGTGCCGTGGTCGCGGTCCAGCCCGAAACGCAAAGGCGTTTCCGCGCGCGCGGTCAGCGTGGTGACCATCCTGGTGGTGCTGGCGCTGTGGGCGCTGTCGGCCCGCCTGCAACTGGTGTCGCCAGTGTTCCTGCCCTCGCCGGTTGCGGTGTGGAACAAGTTCATCACCGTCGCCCGCGACGGCTTCGTCGATGCGACGCTGCTGCAGCATGCCGTCGCCAGCCTGGGCCGGGTTTTCGCCGCGCTGATCGCCGCCATCCTCGTCGGCGTGCCGGTTGGGCTCGCCATCGGCATCAGCACGATCGGGCGCGGCATCTTCGATCCGCTGCTTGAGTTCCTGCGGCCGATCCCGCCGCTCGCCTACCTGCCGCTGGTCGTCATCTGGTTCGGCATCGGCGAACCGTCGAAGATCCTGGTGATCACTATTTCCATGCTGGCGCCGGTGGCATTGTCGACCGCGTCCGGCGTTCGCGGCGTTTCGCAGGAACGCATCAATGCGGCGCGCTCACTGGGTGCTACTCAGCGCCAAGTGGTCCGCCATGTCATCCTGCCGAGCGCGCTGCCGGCGATCCTGACCGGCCTGCGCATCGCGCTCGGCGCCGGCTGGTCGACGCTGGTCGCCGCCGAACTGGTGGCGGCGACGCGCGGGCTTGGTTTCATGATCCAGTCGGCCGCCCAGTTCCTCGTCACCGACGTGGTGGTGATGGGCATATTGGTGATCGCGGCCATTGCCTTCGTGCTGGAATTCACCCTCCGCAGGATCGAGCGCGTGCTCGTCCCGTGGGCGGGACGCGAATGATTGGGAACCAGAAGAGCAGGAGAGAATGCCGATGACCCATTCCACCGCCGTGCTGTTCGCCCAGGCCGGCAATTGGCTTCTCGCCTGGACCAGGGAAAGCCAGCCGCTTGAACAGCAACCGAAATCGCCAACGCCGGTCCGCTGGGACGCCGAGCGCGACCGCCTGCCGCCACGCGACGAGAGTTTTTACTGGGCCTGGCAGTACTGGTCGCAGTGAGGGGATTGGCGATTGGCACTAGCCCCCGCGTCTTCGTCATCCTAGGGCGGAGCAAGGAGCGAAGCGACGCAGCGCAGACCCCAGGATGGCGAATTCCAGGTAGCCAAAGAAGATAATTCCCATTCTCCCCTCTAACTCGCAAAATCATTCCTCTACTAAATTTATAGAATTACCTAGCCTCATCCATCTTCCAACCGGCGAGGCCATTTCCGGCGCCGATCCGCAGCGAAGGAGAGGGATCAATGTTCAATCTAACGAGACGTGTTTTCGGCATCGGCCTGCTGGCGGCGACGGTTGCCGTGTCGTTCGGCGCCACGGCGCAGGAGCTGAAGCAGTTCAGCATCGGCTATCAGAAGACCGGCCTGCCGGTGATCGCCAGGCAGCAGCAGGTGATCGAGAAGGCACTTGAAGACAAGGGCGTGACGGTCAAGTGGGTCGAGTTCACCGCCGGTCCGCCGCTGGTCGAGGCGCTCAATGTCGGCGCCATCGATGTCGGCTGGACCGGCGACGCGCCGCCGATCTTCGGCCAGTCGGCCGGTGCCAACATCGCCTATGCCGCAGCGCTGCCGTCGAATGGCGAGGGCGAGGCGATCTTCGTCAAGCCGGCGTCGCCGATCCAGTCGGTCGCCGATCTCAAGGGCAAGCGCGTCGGTGTCGGCAAGGGCACCAGCGCGCACAATCTGCTCGTCGCCGCGCTGGAGAAGGCCGGCATCCCGTTCGACCAGATCACGCCGGTCTATCTCAGCCCGGCGGATGCGGCCGCAGCCTTTGCCAGCGACCAGATCGATGCCTGGACCGTCTGGGATCCGTTCTTCGCCATCGCCGAAACCCGCTACCAGCCGCGTGTGCTGGCCCGCTCCAGCGAGGTGCTGAAGGTCAACACCTATTTCCTCGCCAACAAGGACTTCGCCAAGGCGCATCCCGAAACCGTCACCACAACGATATCAGCCTTGGGCGAGGCGGCGAAATGGGCCGACCAGAACCGCGACAAGGTGGCCGCGGCGCTGCATGAGGTGACCGGCGTGCCGCTCGACGCGCAGATCATCGCCGCCAACCGCACCAAATTCGGCGTCTTCCCGATCACCGACGAGATCATCGCCGGCCAGCAGGCGACCGCAGACCGCTTCTTCAAGCTCGGGCTGATCCCGAACGCGGTCCGCATCTCCGACGCGGTGTGGACGGCACCCGGCAACTGACTTGTCCCCTGACGGCGCCGGATGAGAACGCCCGGCGCCATTTGCGTTCGCACCCATATCTCCAGGAGATCCGCCCGTGACTGTGCCAGACATGACCGCGCCTGCCAGCACCGCACCGCTCGATTTCTTCTGGTTCATCCCGACGCATGGCGACGGCTCCTATCTCGGTTCCGAGGAGCAGCAGCGGCCGCCCGAATTCGGCTACTTCAAGGAGATCGCGCAGGCGGTCGACCGGCTCGGCTTTCCCGGCGTGCTGTTGCCGACCGGCCAGAATTGCGAGGATTCCTGGATCACCGCGACGGGCCTCGCGACACTCACCGAAAAACTGAAGTTCCTGGTCGCGCTGCGGCCGGGCGTGACGCTGCCGACTTTCGCCGCACGCCAGACCGCCGCCCTCGATCGCTTGAGCAATGGCCGCCTGCTGCTCAATGTCGTGGTCGGCGGCAACCCGACCGAGCTCGCCGGCGACGGCGTCTTCCTGCCGCATGACGAGCGCTATGCCCAGGCGCATGAATTCCTGACCATCTGGCGCGGCCTGGTGTCCGGCGAGCGGGTCAATTTCAACGGCAAATATTACCGCGTCGAAAATGGCCGCCTCGACCTTCTGCCGCACCAGGAACGGCCGCCGCTCTATTTCGGCGGATCGTCGGATGCCGGCCAGGACCTCGCCGCGGACCTCGTCGACATGTATCTGACCTGGGGCGAACCGCCGGCGCAGGTCGCCGAGAAGCTGGCCGCGGCGCGCGCAAAGGCGGCGCGGCGCGGCAGAAAACTGCGCTTCGGCATCCGGCTGCATTTCATCGTGCGCGAGACCGAGGACGAAGCCTGGCGCGCCGCCGACCGGCTGATCAGCCATGTCACCGACGCCCAGATCGAAAACGCGCAGGCGCGCTTCCTCAACCAGATGGATTCGGTCGGCCAGCGCCGCATGTCGGAGCTGCATGGCGGCCGCCGTGACAGGCTGGTGGTGTCGCCCAATCTGTGGGCCGGCGTCGGGCTGGTGCGCGGCGGCGCCGGCACGGCGCTGGTCGGCACGCCGGAACAGATCGCCGGGCGCATCCGCGAATACCAGGCGATCGGCATCGATACCATCATCGGCTCGGGCTATCCGCATCTCGAGGAGGCCTACCGCGTCGCCGAGCTTCTGTTTCCGAAGCTCGGGCTCGGCACCAGGCGGCAGCGGGCGCATGAGAACATCGCCAACGAATTCTCGGTCGGCTTCCATGGCGCCAACCGCCTGCAGGCTTCGTCATGAGCTTTTCCACGCGCCTGCATAGCAACGCCATCGGCTGGCTGCTGCCGGCGCTGATCATTGCCGGCTGGGAGATTGCCAGCCGCGCCGGCGTCATGCCGGCCAACGTGCTGCCGGCGCCCAGCGCGGTCGCCGAGGCCTTCTGGCGGCTGACGCTGTCGGGCGAACTGATCCGCAACATCGGCGTCTCGACCGCGCGCGCCCTTGCCGGCTTTGCCGTCGGTGGCTCCATCGGTTTTGCGCTTGGCCTTGCCAACGGGCTGTCGACGCTCAGCCGCGGCCTGACCGACACGACGCTGCAGATGATCCGCAACATTCCGCATCTGGCGCTGATCCCGCTGGTCATCCTGTGGTTCGGCATCGACGAGGAAGCCAAGCTGTTCCTGGTGGCGCTCGGCGTGTTCTTTCCGATCTACGTCAACACGCTGCTCGGCATCCAGAGCGTCGACCCACAGCTGGTCGAGATGGGCCGCGTCTACGGCATGGACCGTCGCGCCCTGTTCTTCCGCGTCATCCTGCCCGGCGCGCTGCCGTCGATCTTCGTCGGCCTGCGCTATGCCCTGGGCATCATGTGGCTGACGCTGATCGTCGCCGAAACCATCTCGGCCAGTTCGGGCCTCGGCTACATGGCCATGCAGGCGCGCGAATTCCTGCTGATCGATGTCGTCGTGCTGTCGATCCTGATCTACGCGCTGCTCGGCAAGCTCGCCGACAGCCTCGCCCGCCTGCTTGAGCGGCTGTCGCTCGGCTGGCATCCGGCCTTCCAGAACGGATGAGAGATTGCCCATGACCGCCGCCAGCCTGACCGCAGCCCGTTCCTTCGTCGCCACGCCGGTGCGGCCGATCGGCTCCGTCGAAGGACAGCGGGCCTTTGCCTTCAGGCATGCCGGCAAGCGCTTCGGCGACAAGACCGTGCTCGACGGCATCGACCTGGACGTGCCGGCCGGGCAGTTCCTTGCCGTCATCGGCAAGAGCGGCTGCGGCAAGAGCACGCTGTTGCGGCTTCTGGCCGGGCTCGACCGGCCGACATCGGGATCGCTGTCCTTCGGCGTCGAAGAGGAAGGACACAGCCGCACGCGCTTCATGTTCCAGGAGCCGCGGCTCCTGCCCTGGGCCAGCGTGGTGGAAAACGTCGAGGTCGGGCTGACCGGCATCGCCACCGGTAGCGAAGCGAGGCACCGCGCGCTCGACATCCTCGGCGAGGTCGGGCTTGCCGACCGGGCTGACGAATGGCCTTCGGTGCTGTCCGGAGGTCAGAAGCAGCGCGTGGCGCTGGCCCGCGCGCTGGTCGGCCACCCGCAGATCCTGGCTCTCGACGAGCCGCTCGGCGCACTCGACGCCCTGACCCGCATCGAGATGCAGCAGCTTCTGGAACGCATCTGGATCGCGCAGAAGTTCACGGCCGTGCTGGTCACGCATGATGTCGCCGAAGCGGTCGCGCTCGCCGACCGGGTCGTGGTGATCAGCGAAGGCCGGGTCGCGCTCGATCTGGATGTGCCCGTGGAACGGCCGCGCCGTCGCGGTTCGGTGGAGTTGGCCCGGCTGGAGGGCAAGATTCTGGATCGGCTGTTCGGGTAGGGCTGTCGGGGGCAGGGCCCTCGAGGACCGCCTTCCCCCACTCCGTCGCTGCTTCGCAGCGCCACCTCTCCCCCCTCCGGAGGGAGAGGAAAGGAGCCAAGGTCGGCGAGCTCGCGCTTTTCCTCTCCCCCGTCGATCGGGGGAGAGGTGGCCCGAAGGGCCGGAGTGGGGGTCGACCTTTCATCAAGCTCACCCGCTTGACCGGTTCGCCCACACCAACCCGATCAGCCCGACCAGCATGGTGACGACGCCGATATAGAGCCATTGCGACTGGCCGGTCATGAAGCTGCCGCCGACAACGCCGATGCCTTGCAGCGACCACAGCGCGCCGACGGCAAGCACAATCAACGCCAGCAGATTTTTGGTCAGCCTCATTGCCGGATCTCCCTTTTGAAGTCGATTGGTTGCAGCATCGGGACCGCGATAAAAGAGCCAAAGGAAGTGGTCCGGTCGCGCCGAGCTCTACTTGGATATTAATGTTCGATCTTGTCAAACGGATGCCCGATAGCAACACAAAGATCATCGTTGATTGATCATCGCGTGCCGGAAAATCCCTGACAGACTGTTACCCAGCGACTCCAAACGTGTGCCATTGCCACGGAACCGCCAGATCACTGCCGCATTTCCCGCCTTATTTGGCACCTAACGGCTGGGGTCTGTCAAAAACGGAGCCATCCCTCAAATATGAAGAACCCAAAACAGACCGCGATTGTCGCGGTAACGATCGCTGCTGGCCTGATGGTCGGCGCTTCTTCGGCGACCGCCGCCGCCCAGTGCGGCCGCGCCTCGTGGTACGCCCTGCACTCCAGAACCGCCTCGGGCGAGCGCATGAACCCGTCGGCGATGACCGCCGCGCATCGCACCTTGCCTTTCGGCACCAAGCTCAGGGTTACCAACAAGAACAACGGCCGCAGCGTCGTCGTGCGCATCAACGATCGCGGTCCGTTCATCAAGGGACGCGTGCTCGACCTGTCGAAGGGCGCGGCCGGCCAGCTCGGCTTCATCGGCTCCGGCCACACTTCCGTGTGCATGGCGCGCGTCTAGAGCTTCCTGTGTCCGGCAAGGGCCGGACACACTACCTACACATTTCGCAGCCGCACACTGAGCCGGCTGGCGCCGTTCGGCCCCGATTTCCATGGCCTTGAACCAAAGAAGCATTGGTCACGCAGCGTGACGTATTGCATCGCAGCAATTAGTTGTTAACTTCCCCGCGAGACATTTAGGCTCGGCGCTGCTCGTCGTCCCTTCGGTCGCAGGCAGCAGCGGGGTTTCTCGATGTTCTACCAGCTCTATGAGATGAACCACGCCGCCCTGCAGCCGGCGCGCCTCTATGCCGACGCGGTGCGGATGTTCTACTCCAATCCGCTCAATCCGTTTTCCCACACGCAATGGGGCCGTTCGATCGCGGCGACGGCCGAACTGTTCGAGCGCACCACGCGCCGCTACGGCAAGCCGGCCTTCGGCCTGAGCAAGACCGTGGTCGACTGGAAGAGCGTCGAGGTCGCCGAGAAGACCGTCTGGTCGAAGCCGTTCTGCAATCTCGTGCGCTTCGAGCGCGCTGTCCCCGCCGGGCGCAAGCCCGATCCGAAGCTTCTGATCGTGGCGCCGATGTCGGGCCATTATGCGACGCTGCTGCGCGGCACGGTGGAAGCCATGCTGCCCTATGCCGACGTGCACATCACCGACTGGGTCGATGCCCGCATGGTGCCGCTTGCCGACGGCCAATTCGATCTCGACGACTACATCGACTATGTCATCGACATGCTGCACACGCTGGGGCCGGACACGCATGTGATGGCGGTGTGCCAGCCTTCCGTGCCGGTGCTGGCCGCCGTGGCGCTGATGGAATCCAAGGGCGACCCGTTCGTGCCCTCGACGATGACCTTGATGGGCGGGCCTATCGACACGCGCAGCAACCCGACCGCGGTCAATCTGCTGGCGCAGGAAAAAGGCATCGACTGGTTCCGCGACAATGTCGTGATGCATGCGCCGTGGCCGGTGCCAGGCTTCGGCCGCGAGGTCTATCCAGGCTTCCTGCAGCTGTCCGGCTTCATGAGCATGAATCTCGATCGCCACATCATCGCCCACAAGGACTTCTTCATGCATCTGGTGAAGCATGATGGCGACAATGCCGAGAAGCACCGCGATTTCTACGACGAGTATCTGGCGGTCATGGACCTGACGGCCGAATTCTACCTGCAGACCGTCGACACCGTCTTCGTGCGGCAGGCCTTGCCAAAGGGCGAGATGACGCATCGCGGCACCAGGATCGATCCGTCGGCGATCCGCAACGTCGCGCTGTTCACGGTCGAAGGCGAGAACGACGACATATCAGGCCTTGGCCAGACCAAGGCGGCGCATGATCTTTGCCCCAATATCCCGGCTGAGCGGCACGCCCACTACATGCAGCCGGCGGTCGGCCATTACGGCGTGTTCAACGGTTCTCGCTTCCGCTCCGAAATCGTGCCGCGCATCGTCGACTTTATCACCAGCTACGGCCGCCAGGAGCGTGTCGCGGCGAAGCCGAAGCTGGTCCGCGCCGCCAAGAGATAATGCACGTCGTCCAAAATTGCGGGTTTTGGGACGATGATTTGCATAAAACCAAGCTTAACGGCGACAAGCCATGCGATTGACCGGTAAAAGCCGGCTGGCTGGCTGATTCTGTTGCACAAGTGCCGCTGTCCAGCCCCTCGGGTAACCATGCCGACAATCCGACCGTCGTCGTAATTGACACGGACTGTAAATCCCCCTTAACCTTTCGTTAATAACAAAGGGTGAGCGGGGACAATGATTTCCTCATCGATGGCGCGACGGCTGCGCGTGTATGTGGCGGCCGGGCTGGCAATGACGGCGGGCTGGGTGGCACCGGCCTTGGCGGGTGGAGCGATGGCGACCGGGGGGCTCACCTCGCAGCCGATCGGCCACTATGATTTCTGCAAGCTGCATCCGGGCGAGTGCTCGATCCGCCCGGCCAATCTGGCGCCGGCTCCGATGACCGACGCGCTGATGCGCAAGCTTCTCAATGTCACCGCCAGGGTCAACGCCGCCGTCAAGCCGATGAGCGACATGGACATCTACGGCAAGGACGAGGTCTGGGCCTATCCCGACAAGGGCGTCGGCGATTGCGAGGACTATGTGCTGGAAAAGCGGCGCCAGCTTTCGCGCATGAGCATCTCGCTTGCCGATCTTCTGATCACTGTCGTGCGCAAGCCCGACGGCGAGGGCCACGCCGTGCTGACGGTGCGCACCGACGACGGCGACTATGTGCTCGACAATCTGACCGACAAGGTCAAGCCATGGGACGCGACCGGCTACCGCTTCCTCAAGCGGCAGGCGATCGACAACACCGGCCGCTGGGTCTCGATCCGCGGTGGCCAGCAAGTTCTGGTCGGCGCGGTTCAGTAGGCACCGGCAACGGCGGCTTCCCTAGGGGCGGCATCCAACGCTTCGTCATCACAGGGCTGAGCAGGAGCGAAGCTCCGTCGCGAAGACCCCGGGATCCATGCCGTGATGCCGATGAAGAACGCTGCGGCGCAGGAACAGGCGCCTGCAATCGTCATACCGTCATCACCAGATCTTTTGCCCCGTCGCGACGCTCGCAACTCGCGGCATGGATCCTCGGGTCTGCGCGTCCGCTCCGCCCGTGGATGACGAAATCGATGGGCCCTCCGCCAGAATTCGCATTTCTCCGTGAACCATTTCGCTCCGGCCAGCGACACACAGCCGTGAACCGAAACCAACCATGGAGACTTCAGATGACTGCTTTTCTGCGAAACACCCTTCTTGCCGCTATCGCGGTGTCGAGCATGGCCGGATCCGCCATGGCCGATCAGACCACCAGCTGTGCCAAAACCAACCTCAACGACCTCTGGGCCGGCCGCTGTTGCGGTGATGCCGGGGCGTCGGACTGCCTGGGCGGCGGAAACAATGGCCACGACCACGGCGATCATGGCCGGGGTGGAAATGGCGGCACCGCCGGCAAGAAATGATCTCACCACTTTGCCCGCCGGCGGGCCGCCGGCGGGCAGTGTCCTCGTGAGGCAGGCGAACTTGTACCGGCGCGGACCGTCAGGCTACGGCCGCTGGTTCAACGCCGCGCGGATCGATGCGGTGATGCGGCGAAGCTCGGTTTCGTCGAGTTTCTCGATGTTTTCCGCCAGCAGATTGGCGAGCTCGGTGGCGGCGGGGGAAAGACCCGACGTGTCGAGTTTTACACGCGGGTGCGAGGCCTCGGCCAGCCGCGCCAGTTCCTCGGCATCGTCCCAGATGATGTTGAAATAGCCGATGATCTTCTGGATCAGCGTCCAGGTCGGGGCGCCGCGCCTGCCATGTTCGAGCGCCGACAGATAGGCGGCGCTGACGCCGATCGCCGCCGCCATGTCCTTCTGGCGGACACCGCGTTCGCTTCTCAGCGTCCGCAGCTTCTCGCCGAACGGAGTCATGCCCCCGTCCTCATGAACGGACCCGCCGCAGGCGGATATAGAGCGCACCCGAACCGCCATGATTGCGGGCGGCATGGTCGTGGCTGGAGACGAGCGGCCGGAAGGCAGGCGTCGACAGCCAGGCCGGCACGGCGCGCCGCAACACGCCATCGCCGCCGGAGGACGAGCCCTTGCCGGTGATGACCAGGACATAGCGGACGCCGCCGGCATGCGCCCGGTGCAGGAACGAGAACAGCAGCGAGTAGGCCTCGTCCTGCGTCATGCCGTGCAGATCGACGCGGCCCTCGATCGGCAGCCGGCCCTTCGACAATTTGTCCAGCGTCGGTTCGTCGAGGCGGTGCGTGACATGCTGCGCCTTCGGCTTCGCGGTCCCTGCGACATTGGCGACGGGCTGGGCGGGCTGCGACTGGCTTGGCTTGGCCTCGGCAGGAATTTCGGGGATATCGACGGCAAATTTCCCCTTCAGCGGCTTGGCCGTGCGCGCCACCAGGTTCCACAGAACCCGGTCGTCCTCGCTGAGCTTGTCCGGGCGTCGGGTCATCGGACCGCACCCGCAATGAGCGCGCGCGGCACCAGTGCATAAAAATCCGCGGCATTGCGGACCACGCCGGCGATCTCGCCCGCGGCATCGCCCGAACCGGCGAACAGGTCGCCCCGCGCCGGCCCGGTGATGGCGGAGCCAGTGTCCTGCGCGATCATCAGGCGGCGGAATGGTTTTGCGTCGAAGGCGGCGAGCGTCGGCGCGTCGATGTAAAAGGGCGTGCCGAATGTGTGCAGCAGGCGGTCGACGGCGATCGAGCGGCCCGGCGTCAGCGGCACCTTGGCGGCGGCGATCGGACCAAGGGCAACGTCCTCGACATCGGCGTGGCGGAAGAAGATGTAGGAGCGGTTCTGCCACAGGATCTCGTCGACGCGGTCCGGATGCGCCTTGAACCAGGCGCGGATCGATTGCATCGTCACTTCCGCCAGCGGGATCTCGCCAATCTCGCTCAGGACCTTGCCTGGTCCGGTGAAGCGCTGGCCGGATTTGGCGGCATAGGTGACGCGGGCAAGCCGGCCGTCGGTCATGGCGAGGCGTGCGGCACCTTGCACGTGAATGAAGAAGGCATCGACCTTGTCGGCCAACCAGGCGATTTCCAGGCCCTTGCCATCAAGCGCGCCGCGCTCGATCTCGCCACGGTCATGATATTCGACCGGCCCGTTCGGCGTCTGGCGCGCGAAAGCGAGATAGGGGTCCAGGCCCGGCGGCCGGTTTGCGTCATCGATATCGACGAGATCGGCCGGGCGCGACAGCAGCGGCACCGAAAACCGGTCCGTGCGCACCGGTGACGCCTCGACTTGCGGTTCATAGAAACCGGTGACGAGCCCATTTTCGGCAGGGATAAGCGCCGGGACAAAATGGCGCTCGAAGAAGGCGCGGGCCTCCCCGCGGGTCAAAACCGGCGACCGAATCGCCGGCGAAACGGTCCGGGCCTCGGCGTAGGCATCCGCAAAGGCGTCGAAGTCGACGCCGAGCGCGCCGCTGCGATAGGGTTTGGTCAGGACATGGAAGGCGGAGCGGCGAAAGGCGGCGAAGGCCGCCGAATGGTCGTCATCGTTCCAGCCGGGCAGATCGCCGAAGGCTTTCTCGACAAAAAGAGGCGATAGCGACACCGGAGCCTCGCCGCGTATTCCCTAGTCTTCTTCCTCGGTGGCGACGAGCTTCCAGTTCGGATCGCGCGAGCGCGTGTCACGGGCGAAGGTCCAGACATCCTTGACCTCGGCGACGGTTTCCGGGTCGCCGTCGATGACGGCACCGGCCTTGTCGCGGGTCGCCGAAATCAGCTCGCTGATGATGCGCAGCGTGACATGCGCCTCGCCGCCCTTCATCTCGGCCGAGACGATATCGGCCTTGTCGATGCCGACGAAGGAGGACTGGATCTTTTCCGCCTTGGCCTCGCGCTCGCCGATAGCGGCGACAAAACCGTCATAGACCTCGCGCGACAACAGGTTCTTCAGCGTTTTGCGATCGCCGTCGGCATAGGCCATGACGATCATCTCGTAAGCCATCTTGGCGCCGTCGACGAAACCCTTCGGCTCGAAGGACGGATCATTGTCCTTGATCGTGCGCAGGCCCTTGTTGAGGTCGGTATCGGGCTTGGCGAAAGCGTCGATCGCGGCATAGGCGTCGGGAGCCGGCTCGCCTGGCGGACGCTTGCGCGGCAGCGAGACGACGTTTTCGGATTTCTGGGCGGCATCCTTGTCGCTGGTGCGAGCCGCCGAATAGGGATCGAAGGGCGGCCGTTCGCTGCCGGTGCGGCGGCCCAGCACATTGCGCAGCTGGAAAAAGATGACCACCGCCGCAATCAGGAAGAAAATCGTGCCGAAGTCGAAGAATCCCATATCTTCCGCCAATCAATCCCTGCCCTGTGGCCGGACCGTCAGGCCCAACGGCCGCGGTCGCATAGCGTTCAACATTCAAAGCATATAGAACGCAAGGCGCAATCATTCAAATCAAAGGCAGGCATACCTATCTAACAGCCTCAGTGCCAGCGGCGATTGCCAGCTGGCGGCCAAAACAATCAAAACGGTCATGACGATCGAAAAAGGTTGGCAAGACTTGCGCATTTCGCTGCTTCCCTTCTTTCTCCTTGCACTGCCGCTGCTGGAAATTGCCGGTTTCGTCATCGTCGGCCGCGAGGTCGGCGCGCTGGCGACGGTAGGCCTCGTGCTGGCCTCGAGCATCGCCGGCGTGCTTTTGCTCCGATACCAGGGTTTTGGTGTCATGGCCCGCATCCGCACCGAGATGGCCGCCGGCCAGAACCCCAGCCGCCACCTTGCGCACGGCGCCATGATCGTGGTTGCGGCGATCCTCCTGATCATCCCCGGCTTCATCACCGACATTATCGGCCTGCTGCTGTTTCTGCCGCCGTTGCGCGACTTTGCCTGGAGCCGGTTCAAGGGCCGCATTGTCGTCGCTACCGATTTCTCGACCGGCGGTTTTCGTGGCCGCCAGCGCGACAGGGTCATCGACCTCGAAGACGGCGACTATTCGCGCGAGGACGATCTGAAGCGCGGCCCGGATCACAACTCGCCGTGGCGTCGCCTGAAGGACGATTAGCGCGCCGTCCCATCTCCATGCCGCAGCCGGGAAGCAAGGCGGCAAACCTTGTCTTGTCATCCCCGCCATGGTAGCGAACGCCCGATTTCAATTCGGTCAGCGACGCTGCCCAGGCAAGAGGACAAGGCTTATGGCCAGCAAAGATGACGCGCCGGTCGGCGCAGCCAACGGAAACGGCAATGCGGCGCAGCCGTCGCTCAACGTTCTGGCGCAATATGTGAAGGATCTGTCCTTCGAAAGCCCCGGCGCGCCGAATTCGCTGCGCGGCCGCGACAAGGCGCCGGGCATCGCCATCAATGTCAACGTCAACGCCAACCCGCTCTCCGACAAGCAGTTCGACGTCAATCTGACGCTCAACGCCAAGGCGTCCTTCGACCAGGAAGTGCTGTTCAATGTCGAGCTGGTCTATGGCGGCGTGTTCGCCATCGCAGGCTTTCCGCAGGAACACATGCTGCCGATCCTGTTCATCGAATGCCCGCGTCTTTTGTTCCCGTTCGCCCGCCAGATCATCGCCGAGGCAACCCGCAATGGCGGCTTCCCGCCGCTGATGCTCGACCCGATCGACTTCGCGCAGATGTTCCAGCAGAAGCTGGCGGAGGACCAGGCGTCGTCGAAGGTCCAGGTGAGCTGAGGGCTGCCTGCCACGGATTGTGAAAAGCCCGGCCTTGCGCCGGGTTTTTTGTTTTGGGCGGGACGATTGAGGCGCCGGCAGGGCAGAGGGGGGCGCCAAGGATCGCCAACGGGACGATTTTAGTTCCCGAGAACCTTCAGCCACAGTGCCTTTTCACCCAATGTCCCGACCATGCCGGCGTGCGCGGCGCGTTCGGCTTCTGTCACGCGCGGCGGCAGTGGCGCCGGGCGCGGGGCGACGACGATTTCGATCTGGCGGACATTCTCGCCCTGGGCCGGCGCGGTGGCGCTGTCGAGGATGAGGGCCGCCTGCTTGCCGCCGATCAGCTCGATATAGACCTCGGCCAGCAATTCGGAATCGAGCAGGGCGCCGTGCTTGGTGCGCTTGGTGTTGTCGATGCCGTAGCGCCGGCAGAGCGCATCGAGCGAATTAGGACCCATCGGGTGCTTGCGGCGCGCCAGCGCCAGCGTGTCGACGACGACGCCGTTGTCGATGACAGGGTGACCCAGCCGGCCGAATTCGACGTTGAGGAAGCCGACATCGAAAGTGGCGTTGTGGGCGACCAGCTTGGCGCCGTCGGTAAAGTCCAGCCACTCCTGCACAATCTCGGCAAAGGTCGGCTTGCCCGCGAGGTCCGCCGCGCTGATGCCGTGCACCGCCTGTGCCTCGACATGGATCGCTCGGCCTTGCGGGTTGATGTAGTGGTGGAAGGTCCTGCCGGTCGGGAAACGGTTGACCAGTTCGACGCCGCCCAGCTCGATCACGCGGTCGTCGCGCGAATCGAGGCCGGTGGTTTCCGTGTCGAAGATGATCTCACGCATCGAATCAGTCGCTCCAAAGGAGCAGAATCGTGAGAGCGGAACAAAATGGCAATGAGAAACTATGATGGCCAGGGCAATCGCACAGGTTTGCGCCGCCCCTCATCGCCCTGCACCTTTCCTCTCCCCCGTCGATCGGGGGAGAGGTGTCGAGCGAAGCCGGCAGGCAGATAAGCGGCTCTCACATCGACAGCTGGCGGTCGAGCGGTGGGCTCAACCACCTGGCTTGCCAACCCCTATCAGCTGGCTGATGATTGCAGCGACCTCCGCCCGCGCGGCGTCCATCCCCTGGCCGGTGTCGACGATGAAATCGGCCTGACGGCGTTTTTCCGCGTCCGGCACCTGCTTGGCCAGGATCGACGCCAGCTTTTCCTCCGTCATGCCCGGCCGCGCCAGCACGCGTTCGCGCTGGGTCTCGGCCGGGGCGGTGACGACGACGACCTTGTCGACGCGGTTGCGGCCGCCGGTTTCGAAGAGCAGGGGGATGTCGAGGACGGCGATCGGCGCGCCTGATCCACGATGCCTGGCCAGAAAGGCATCGGCATCGGCGCGCACCAGCGGGTGGATGATGGTTTCCAGCCGCTTCAGCGCCGCGGCATCGCCGAGCACGCGCGCGCCAAGTTTGGCACGATCGACCATGCCGGCGGATGTGGTGCCGGGAAAGGCGGCCTCGACCAGGGGTGCTGCCTTGCCGGCATAGAGGCGATGCACCGTCTCGTCGGAATCGTGGACCGGCACGCCGGCGTCAGTGAACATCCTGGCTGTGGTCGACTTGCCCATGCCGATCGAGCCGGTGAGGCCGAGCACGATCATGGCTTCGGCACCAGATCGGCGACGATCAGGGCCCGAAGTTCGGCCGTCACCCGCGGCCTGATGCCGAACCAGCGCTCGAAGCCAGGCACGGCCTGATGCAGAAGCATGCCGAGACCGTCGACCGTCTTCAGATTTCGCGCTCGGGCGGCCGCAAGCAGCGGCGTCTCCAGTGGCACATAGACGATGTCGGTGACGATGGCATGGTCGGGCAGCCGGGCGGGATCCGCCGACAGGCCTTCATTGCCATGCATGCCGAGCGCGGTGGTGTTGACCAGCAGGCCGGCATCGCCGAGCAGTTCGTTGGTCGCCGCCATGCCATGCGCCGAGACACCGGTGCCGAAACGATCGCGCAATTCCTGCGCTCGGGCCAGAGTGCGGTTGACGATGCGAATGTCGGCAACGCTGCGCTCCTTCAGCGCATGGATGACGGCGCGCGACGCGCCGCCGGCGCCGAGCACCACCGCCGGACCCTTGCTTGCCCAGCCCGGTGCATGATCGTCGAGGTTGGCGGCAAAGCCGTGACCGTCAGTGTTGCCGCCCCACAGGATGCCGTCCTCGAACCACAGCGTGTTGACGGCGCCGATTTCTTGCGCCGCCTGGTCGCGGCGTTCGGCCAATGCGAAGGCCGCTTCCTTGTGCGGGATGGTGATGTTGCCACCGCGGTAATTGTTTGCCTGCAATGTTTCCACGAACACGGCAAAGTCTTGCGGCGCGACATCGATGGCCTGGTAGCTTCCGTCGATGCCATGTTTGGCCAGCCAGTGACCATGGATCTTCGGCGAGCGCGAATGCTTGACCGGATGGCCCGACACGAAGGCTTTTTTCGACGCCTCAGCCATCGATCGCCCCCAGGTCTCGCAGTTCGGCCAGCAGCGGCAACAGCGGCAGGCCGACAATGGTGAAATGATCGCCCTCGATTTTCTCGAACAATTGAATGCCTTCGCCTTCGATCTGATAGGCGCCGACGCTTCCCAGCGCCTTGGCGCCGACGCGGGCGAGATGGCGGCCGATAAAGGCGGGGTCGAGCTTGCGCATGGTCATCGAAGCGATGCCGACATGCCGCCACAAAACCTTGCCGTCGCGAACCAGCACGGCGGCGCTGTTCAACTGATGGGTCTTGCCCGACAGCGCCAGCAAATGACGGCGGGCACCCTCCATGTCAGCCGGCTTGTGGAACACCTCGTCGCCGAGCGACAGCGTCTGGTCGCAGCCCAGCACCAGGGCGCCCGGCCTGCGCTCGCTGACTTCGGTCGCCTTAGCCTCGGCCAGCACCAGGGCGACGTCCTCGGGCGAGACGCCGCTATCCTGCAAAGGCGACTCGAGCGCGCGCTCGTCGACATCGGCCGGCACCGCCTCGACATCGACGCCGGCATTGACCAGCATCGTCTTGCGGAACGGACTGCCGGAAGCAAGGATGAGTTTTTCGATCATGCTGATTCACCCATGTTGGCGCTCCGTCACGCACCCCTCATCCGACCGAGCTTCGCTCGGCCACCTTCTCCCACAAGGGGAGAAGGGAAGTCCCGCGCGTACGCCGCTGCAAATCGCCAACTGGCGGTATCTTGCGGAGACGACGGTGCCACGTTCTTCCTTCTCCCCTTGTGGGAGAAGGTGGCCTCGCGAAGCGAGGTCGGATGAGGGGTGCTGGTGCTCACTTATCTTACCTGCCCTATCTATTCTTCCCCCGCAGGGCAACGATGGCCGCCGCCGTTTCCTCGATCGAGCGACGGCTGACGTCGATCATCGGCCAGCCATGGCGCGTGCAGATCTTGCGGGCGTAGGCGAGTTCTTCGCTGATCGCCGCGCGATCGACATAGTCTGATGCCTCATACGAGCTGCTGTTGCCGAGGATGCGGTTTTGCCGGACGTGCGAGATGCGCTCGGCGGTGGCGATCAGCCCGACGATGAGCGGCTTGCTGGCGGCAACCAGGCTTTCCGGCACCGGCACGCCGAGCACGATCGGGATGTTGGCGGTCTTGATGCCGCGGTTGGCGAGATAAATGCTGGTCGGCGTCTTCGACGTGCGAGAAATGCCGATCAGCACGACATCGGCATCGTCCATGTTGAGCGGCAGCTGGCCGTCATCATGGTCCATGGTGAAATTGAGCGCATCGATGCGGCGGAAATATTCGGCGTCGAGAACATGCTGGGCGCCGACCCGGCGGCCGGCGGGGGTGCCGAGATAGGACTGGAACACGGTCAGCACCGGCTCCAGCACCGACACACAGGGCAGGCCCATGGCCGCGCAGCGCTCGTCGATGCCGCGCGCCAGCTTCTGGTCCACGACCGTATAGAGGATGATGCCCGGCTCTTCCTCTATGTCCTCGAACACCTTCGCCACCTGCTTTTCGGTGCGGATAAGCGGATAGATATGCTCGATGGCGCGCGCATCCTTGTACTGCGCCGAAGCCGCCCGGCCGGCGGCGAGCAGCGTTTCGCCGGTCGCGTCGGAAATCAGGTGCAGGTGGAAGAAGCTCTGGGGTTTGTTCACAGGGGGTCACCTGGGGCTGTGGGCTTCTGTGGATAAAGCGGGATGAAAAGAGGGGTCGGTCGGAGGCGACTGTATCAGATGGCAGTTTGTCCACAATTCGATGCGCTGTCAGCTTCGTCGGGCGACTGGGGACAAGTTTGGGGACGGCTTTTTTCGCCTACAGTCCGTCCACAGGACCTGCCTTTCACCGCTCTGCCTAACGCTTTGACTCGATTGATCGATTCCGACCTATCCCCAGAACCCTACATCTGGGAAAAAGAAGCACGCGACAATATGTTGGCTGGTGTTTTCCGGGGCAAAGCGGGACAGGTGGCAATCACCAGAACCAACAGACTCTTAGAATCAGAAGAATCTTAGATATAAGAATCTTTGATTATAGAAGAGGCCGGGAGAAGCGAGCGCTCGATGCCCCAGAACCGGATCATGCTGGATGTCCTGAAGGGCAAGGCTCATTTTCCGCCTCCGCTCTGGATGATGCGTCAGGCAGGGCGTTATCTGCCGGAGTATCGGGAGACACGCAGGCGAGCAGGCTCGTTCCTCGATCTCTGCTATGATCCAGACCTTGCCGTCGAAGTGACCTTGCAGCCGATCGAGCGCTTCGGCTTCGATGCTTCGATCCTGTTTTCCGATATCCTTGTCGTTCCGCATGCGCTTGGCCGTGACGTCCGTTTCGAAGAGGGCAGAGGGCCGCTGCTGACGCCGATCACCGCGCCGGAGATTCTGGCTCTGGAGGGCAAGGTGTTTCACGTGAATCTCGAACCGGTCTACGAGACGGTTCGCCGATTGCGGGCCAAATTGCCCGACGAGACAACCCTGATCGGCTTCTGCGGCGCGCCGTGGACGGTGGCGACCTACATGATTGCCGGCCATGGCACGCCCGACCAGGCGCCGGCGCGGCTCTTTGCCTATCGCGAGCCGGTGGCCTTTCAACGATTGCTGAAGGTGCTTGCCGAACATTCGGCCGCCTATCTCATCCGCCAGATCGAGGCGGGCGCGGATGTGGTGCAGATTTTCGATTCCTGGTCCGGCGTGCTGGACGATGAAACTTTCGATTTGTTCTGCGTTCAGCCGATGGCCGAGATCGTTGGCCGGGTGCGGGCGGTTTATCCCGATGTCCCGATCATCGGTTTTCCCAAAGGCGCCGGTGCGCGCTACCGGACCTATCGACAGAAGACCGGCGTGACGGCGCTGGGCATCGACTGGACGGTGCCCCTGATCGCGGCGAAGGAATTGCAGCGCTCGGGTGCGGTTCAGGGCAATCTCGATCCCTTGCGGCTCGTGGCTGGCGGCAAGGCGCTGTCGGATGGCATCGAGGCGATCCTGGGAGCGCTGGGAGACGGGCCGCTGATCTTCAACCTCGGTCACGGCATCACGCCGGAGACGCCGATCGCCCATGTCGAGGCGATGGTGAAACAGGTGCGGAGCGCGACACGCTGATGGCTCAGATGAACAACACGAACAGCGGCGGCCAGGCGATGATGCGCATGATATCAGGTATCGCCGTGCTGATCGTTTTCACCGCGCTTTTGTATTTCGCGGCACCCGACAGTTTCTACCCCTGGGCCAAGGCGACCCATATCCTCGCCGTCATCTCGTGGATGGCGGGCATGCTCTATCTGCCGCGGCTGCTGGTCTACCACGCCGATGCCGAGAAGGGTTCGGTGCAGTCGGAAACCTTCAAGGTGATGGAGCGGCGCCTGCTGCGCGGCATCATCAACCCGGCGATGATCGTCACCTGGGTGTTCGGCCTGTGGCTCGCCTGGAAGGGTTTCGGTTTCCAGGGCGGCTGGCTGCACGCCAAGATCGGAGCGGTGCTTTTGCTGTCCGCCGTTCATGGCTATCTGGCCGGCGCGGTGCGCAAATTCGCCGAGGACCGTAATGAAAAACCGGCCAGGCACTGGCGGATGGTCAACGAGATCCCCACATTGCTGATGATCGCAATCGTCATCCTGGTGGTCGTCAAGCCGTTCTGATGCATGTTGCTCAAAAACGGCCAGGAGACTGCGACAGGCATTGATGCGTTTAGGCCTTCATAGGCCATGCAAAACGCAGCTTGCTCTTTCACCCGACCGACGATAAAAGACGGGTCTTCCTTCCCGTCATGCGCCGCCCCTCGTTGTTTTCGGCCGCGCCCGGCATTTGTCGCATCCCGCCGATATTTTCCCAAAGCCTACCCAGACTCCATCTATTCAAGGTCCGTCTATGCAAGAAATGAAACTCGCCGAGTTCAAGAACAAGAAACCGCCAGAGCTGATCGCTTATGCCGAATCGCTCGAGGTCGAAAACGCCAGCGTCATGCGCAAGCAGGAGCTGATGTTTGCGATCCTGAAGAAGCTGGCCGCCCAGGAGATCGAGATCATCGGTGATGGCGTGGTCGAGGTGCTGCAGGACGGTTTCGGCTTCCTGCGCTCCGCCAACGCCAATTACCTGCCAGGTCCCGACGACATCTATATTTCACCGTCGCAGATCCGGCGCTTTTCGCTGAAGACCGGCGATACGGTCGAAGGGCCGATCCGCAGCCCGAAAGAGGGCGAGCGCTATTTCGCGCTGCTCAAGGTCAACACCATCAATTTCGACGATCCCGAGAAGATCCGTCACAAGATCCACTTCGACAATCTGACGCCGCTCTATCCGACCAAGCGGCTGAAGATGGAGATCGAGAATGTCACCACCAAGGACATATCGGCCCGTGTGATCGACTTGGTGGCGCCGATCGGCAAGGGACAGCGCGCCTTGATCAACGCGCAGCCGCGTACCGGCAAGACGGTTCTGATGCAGAACATCGCCCACTCGATCACCGCCAACCACCCGGAATGCTATCTGATCGTGCTGCTGATCGACGAGCGGCCGGAAGAAGTGACCGACATGCAGCGCTCGGTGAAGGGAGAGGTGATCTCCTCGACCTTCGACGAGCCGGCGGTGCGCCACGTGCAGGTCGCCGAAATGGTCATCGAGAAGGCCAAGCGCCTGGTCGAACATGGCCGCGACGTCGTCATCCTGCTCGATTCGATCACCCGTCTCGGCCGCGCCTACAACACCGTCGTGCCGTCATCCGGCAAGGTGCTGACCGGTGGCGTCGACGCCAACGCGCTGCAGCGGCCGAAGCGCTTCTTCGGCGCCGCCCGCAACATCGAGGAAGGCGGTTCGCTGACCATTATCGCCACCGCGCTGATCGATACCGGCAGCCGCATGGACGAAGTCATCTTCGAAGAGTTCAAGGGCACCGGCAACTGCGAAATCCAGCTCGACCGCAAGGTCGCCGACAAGCGCATCTATCCGGCCATGGACATCCTGAAGTCCGGCACCCGCAAGGAAGACCTGCTGGTTTCCAAGCAGGACCTGCAGAAGATCTTCGTGCTGCGCCGCATCCTGGCGCCGATGGGAACCACCGACGCGATCGAGTTCCTGATCGACAAGCTGAAGCAGACCAAGACCAATGCGGATTTCTTCGATTCGATGAACACGTAAGGGGATGGGGTAGCGATCCTTCGCGCCTCCCTCTGCCCTGCCGGGCATCTCCCCCTCTAGGGGGGAGATTACGCCCTTGGTCGCTTTCGGCAATTATCAACGCCGTAAGGTGAGCGGAACAGCGAAGCTGCCGATCTCCCCACTTGAGGGGGAGATGGCCGGTAGGCCAGAGGGGGCGTCTCTCGCCGGCGGTTAGCAAAACTATCGCCGTCGCAACAATCGCTCGAGCTCTTCAGCATCCGTCACCGCCGGCAAACAAACCTGCCCCGTGCACAACCATGCACCTGCCTTGTCGGTCGGCGGCAGGATTCCACCGGGCAGCAAGGGTCGATTCGCTGCCGTACCGATCGGCACGACGATGTCGATGCGGCGCGGGTCCGGGTTTCGATTCGCAACCGGAACGAGCTTTGGATCTGTGAACTCATCCACCAACACCAGCTTGAGCGGCTCGATCGCCAGCGCGCAGGCATTGACGATGCCGGCCTGGCCATAGGCCTGGTGCGCCGCGCGGCCGGCGGCATGCTCGGCGACGTGCCAGGCTCTTTCCTGCAGCTCGAGATCGCCGGTGACGGAGGCGAGCCTGACCAGCGCCTCGATGATCTGGCCGGTGGCGGAGGGAATAGCTTCGTCGACATCGCCGCGGATGCGGATCGGCACGTCGGTGCTGTCGGAAGCAGTCAGGTAGTAACCTGTCTTCTCGGCGTCGGCGTGCCAATGCTCGAGCTGCCCGACAAACTGGCCAGCCTGGTCGACATAGCTCCAATCCCCGGTGGCCTCGAACAGCGAGATCGCGGCGTTGGTCATGGCGGCATAGTCGCTGGACAAAGCCGGGAACAGTTTTCTGGCGCCGAGCATCGAATGCGGCAGACGGCCGTCGCGGCTGGCAGCGCTGATATTGGCAAAGGCCTTTGCCGCCGCATCGATCCAGTCAGGCCGCGCCAGCGCCCGGCCGGCCTCGGCAAGCGCTGCGATCATCTGGCCGTTCCAGTCGATGAGGGTCTTTGCGTCAAGGCCGGGCCTGACCCGTTCTTCCCGGACAGCAAGGAGTTTCGCCTTGAGCGCGCTGATCTCTTCGCGGTGGATCACATATTGCGATTGCTGAGACAGCGTTTGGTGGACGACCGGCTTGCCTTCCCAGCCATGCGGGCTGGAGAGCGTGAAGTGCTTGAAAAACAATGCGGAATCGTCGCCAAGGGCGGCTTCGATCTCGTCGCGGCTCCAGGTGTAGAACAGACCTTCCTCGCCGTCGCTGTCGGCATCGAGACTGGCGGCAAAAGCGCCGCCGTCGACGCGCATTTCGCGCAGCAGCCAGCCGATCGTCTCTTCGATTCGCACCCGGAACAATTCATTGCCGCTTGCGGCATAAGCCCAGTTGCAGAAGCGGAGGAGCTGGGCATTGTCGTAGAGCATCTTTTCGAAATGCGGCACCAGCCATTCGGCGTCGGTCGAGTAGCGGCTGAGCCCGCCGCCGATGTGGTCGTAGATGCCGCCGCTCAGCATCTGCTCGAGGCTGTTGAGGACGTCGTCGCGATGGGCGGCATTGCCGTCGCGAAGCCAGGACAGCCACAGCGTTTGCATGAACGGCGCGTTGGGAAATTTAGGCGCGCCGCGCAATCCGCCGAGATCACGGTCGATCATGCCGTCGATGCCCTTGGCCAATTCCGCCAGCGTGGCGCGGTCGAGCACGGTTCTGGCATGCGAACCGGCGAGCCTCGCCTCGACATGCGTTGTCAGGCCGTCGGCGCTCTGGTTCAGGCTCGCCCGCTTCTCCCGCCAGGCCTTGTCCACCGCCTCCATAACCTGGATGAAGCCGGGGCGGCCGTAGCGTGGCTCGCGCGGAAAATAGGTGCCGCCCCAGAACGGCTTGCCGTCCGGGGTCAGGAACATGGTCAGCGGCCAGCCGCCCTGCTCGCCCATCGAGGACAGCGCCGCCATATAGATCTGGTCGATGTCCGGGCGCTCCTCGCGGTCGACCTTGATATTGACGAACAGACGGTTCATGACGGCGGCGACGCCATCGTTTTCGAAGCTTTCATGCGCCATGACATGGCACCAATGGCAGGCGGCATAGCCGACCGAGAGCAGGATCGGCCTATCAAGCGCTTTCGCCTCTTCGAGCGAAGCCGGCGACCAGGCCCGCCAGTGGACGGGATTGCCGCTGTGCTGCTGCAGATAGGGGCTGGCTTCTTCGGCAAGCAGGTTTTGCGCGGGCAGCGTCACTGGGCAAACTCGGGTGCGATTGGCTGATAGGCGTGAAGCTAGGGCGGTTCGGTAGAGCGGGCAAATGATTTCAGGCGATTCCATCGTAGCGCTGTCGAGCGGCCGGCTGCCTGCCGGCGTCGCCGTCATCCGAATTTCCGGCCCGCAGACTCGATTCGTGGTCGAAACGATTGCTGGGACTATGGTTAAGGACCGCGCGGCGGCTCTGCGCCGATTCAGGGCGTCTGACGGGACATTGCTCGATACCGGCCTGGTTGTGTTCTTTCCCGGTCCGGCCAGTTTCACCGGCGAGGATGTCGCGGAATTCCACGTTCATGGCGGCCGTGCCGTTGTGGCAAAAATGCTGGAGACGATGACCGGTTTTGACGGCGTCAGGCACGCGGAACCGGGCGAATTCACGCGTCGCGCTTTTCTGAACGGCAAGGTAGACCTGGTCGAAACCGAGGCGCTGGCCGATCTCGTCAATGCCGAGACGGAGGCGCAGCGGCGCTTCGCGGTCCAAAATGCCGGAGGCGCCCAAAGCGAACTCTATCTCGGCTGGCGCCGCAGGCTGATCCATGCCCGCGCCATGATCGAGGCCGAGATCGATTTCGCCGACGAGGAAGACGTCTCTGGTTCCGTTTCGGATGCGGTCTGGTCTGATGTCAGAATGATGATCGACGAGATCGACCGGCACATCGCCGGATTTCGCGCCGCCGAGATCATTCGCGATGGATTCGAGGTCGTCATCCTCGGTGCGCCCAACGCCGGTAAGTCGAGTCTGTTCAACGCCCTGGCGCGGCGCGATGCCGCTATAGTAACGGATGAACCAGGCACGACCCGCGACCTGCTTGAAGTGACACTTGATCTTCAGGGGCTGCGTGTCCGGCTTACGGATACGGCCGGGTTGCGCGATGCGCCGGGGAAGGTCGAGGCGATCGGCATCAAGAAGGCGAGGGCCAAGGCGCATGGCGCCGATCTCTTGCTGTTGCTTCACGACATGGCGAAACCAAGGGATGTCGGCGAGCTGCCGACCGAAGCGCCGATCTTACGTGTCGGCACCAAGCTCGATCTGCTGGAAAGCCGCGCGGCGAGCGACGCGACGGAGGATTACGACCTTGTCATTTCAGTGAAGAACGGGACCGGCGTGGAGGAATTGCTGGCGGAGATTGGCCGGCGCGCGGCGGAGTCAGCCGGCAGCGTCGGCGATGTCCTGCCGTCGCGCCTTCGCCACGTCGAATTGCTTGGCGAGACCAACCGCCATCTGCATCGCGCCACTGACGGCCGGATGAACGAGCAGGAGTTGCGCGCCGAGGAGTTGCGGCTCGCCGCCGATCGCCTCGGCCGAATCGTCGGCGCCATCGACGTCGAGGACATGCTGGACGTGATCTTCTCGCAGTTCTGCATCGGGAAATGACTCACGTGAAACATTGGGTCGTTGCGGCGTGAGCTCCCTTTAGATCGTATGTTGCTTTGCCGCATGCCGCCGCGCTGCGCCGCCTGCATGACTCACGTGAAACGTGTCAGGCGGCTCGATGACTCACGTGAAACACTGGGCTGACTAGCGGCGCGGCTGTTTCACGTGAAACTTGTCGCGGAGTTTTCTTGACAGCGTCGCTCCGCAGGGACATGTGTCCCTCATTCTTCTGAGTCCAGGACGTTTGGAAATGACCAATCGTTATGATGTGGTTGTGGTGGGCGGCGGCCACGCCGGTTGCGAGGCGGCCAGCGCTGCCGCGCGCGCCGGTGCCAGGACCGCCTTGGTGACGCTGCGTTTCGACACGATCGGCGTGATGTCGTGCAACCCGGCGATCGGCGGGCTCGGCAAGGGCCATCTGGTGCGCGAGATCGATGCCATGGACGGCCTCATGGGCCGCGTGGCGGATGCGGCCGGCATACAGTTCCGCCTGCTCAACCGCCGCAAAGGCCCCGCGGTGCGCGGCCCGCGTACACAGGCCGACAGAAAGCTCTATCGCCTTGCCATGCAGGAAGCGATTCGGCAGCAGAACGATCTCGACGTGGTCGAAGGCGAGGTTCTGGACTTCGAAATCGCCGATGGGCAGATCAGGGCTGTTCTCCTGGCTGATGGGCGGCGCCTGGCCTGTGGCGCGGTCGTCCTGACGACCGGGACTTTTCTGCGCGGGCTTATCCATATCGGCGAGAAGAAGATCGTCGCCGGCCGCATGAACGAGCAGGCGAGCCTCGGCCTGTCGGCAACGATGGACCGCGCCGGCTTCAAGCTTGGACGGCTGAAGACCGGGACGCCGCCGCGGCTCGATGGCCGGACCATCGACTGGGCGTCGCTGGAAAGCCAGGCGGCGGATGCGGATCCGGTGCCGTTCTCGCTGATGACCGACCGTATCACCACGCCGCAGATCGATTGCGGCATTACGCGGACGACGACCGCGACGCATGAGTTGATACGCGCCAATCTCGGTCGCTCGGCCATGTATTCCGGATCGATCGAAGGCGTTGGGCCGCGCTATTGCCCGTCGATCGAGGACAAGATCGTCAAGTTCGGGGACAGGGACGGGCACCAGATTTTTCTGGAGCCGGAAGGCCTGGACGACGACACCGTCTATCCCAATGGCATTTCGACCTCGCTGCCCGAGGATGTGCAGCTCGACATCTTGAAAACCATTCCGGGGCTGGAGCGAGCCGTCATGCTGCAGCCCGGCTATGCCATCGAATATGATCATGTCGATCCGCGCGAGCTGCATCAGACGCTGGAGACGAAGCGCGTCAGTGGCCTGTTCCTCGCCGGGCAAATCAACGGCACGACCGGCTATGAAGAAGCGGCCGGGCAAGGCTTGCTTGCCGGCCTCAATGCGGCGCGGCGGGCGGCGGGCAGCGAGCAGATCGTGCTCAGCCGCACCGAGGCCTATATCGGCGTCATGGTCGATGATTTGACCAGCCGGGGCATTGCGGAGCCCTACCGGATGTTCACGTCGCGGGCCGAGTTCCGGCTGTCGCTACGCGCCGACAATGCCGATGAGCGGCTGACGCCCGTGGCTGCGAAGCTTGGCATCGCCTCGGCGCAGCGAATGCGACGCTACGGGGATGTCATGCAGAATCTTGATGAAGCGCGGGAGCTGGCGAAGTTGCTCACAATGACGCCCAACGAGGCGGCGCGTCATGGGCTGGAAATCAACCGGGACGGCGTGCGCCGGTCCGGTTATGAATTGCTGTCCTATCCCGACGTCGACGTGGCCTGGCTGGGTCGTATCGATTCGCGATTCGCGGCGATCGACGGCAAGACGGCGGAGCGCCTCGAAACAGAGGCGAAATATTCAGTCTATCTCGATCGCCAGAAGACGGATGTGGCGCAGATCCGGCATGAAGAGAGCCGGCTGATCCCCGAGACGGTCGATTTCGCCGGAGTGCCGGGTCTGTCGAACGAGTTGAAGCAGAAGATGCAGGCGCGGCGGCCGCGCTCCATCGCCGATGCCCAGCGCATGGAAGGCATGACGCCGGCGGCGCTGGCGATCATTGTCGCGCATGTCCGTCACGCGGAGAGCGCCCAGCGCCTGCAAAAGGATGTTGCGTGAGTTCTATGACCCTAGCGAGCCTGCAGGACACGGCAGGCCCGGTTTCACGTGAAACATTCGATCGGCTGGTGGCGTTCGAGCAGATGTTCCAGAAGTGGAATCGCAGCATCAATCTGGTGGCGCAATCGACCTCGGGCGACGTCTGGCAGCGTCATATATTGGACAGCGCGCAGCTCGCGCGCATAGAGCCCCAAGCCACACGCTGGGTGGATATCGGCTCAGGCGGCGGATTTCCGGGCCTTGTCATGGCTTTCCTGCTGGCCGAGCGCGACGGCGCCAGCATCGATCTGGTTGAAAGCAATCGCAAAAAAGCATCCTTCCTGCAGACCGTCATTGGGCAGTTCAGCCTGCCGGCGCGGGTGGTGGCGCGCCGCATCGACGACAGTCATGCGCTTGTTTCGACGCCGCAGATCGTCACGGCGCGGGCGCTGGCTCCGCTTTCGACGTTGCTGGACCTGTCGGCGCCCTGGCTGATTTCAGGCGCGCGCGGCCTGTTCCACAAAGGCCGGGATTACCGCACCGAAGTGCAAGAAAGCGTTCACCGATGGTCCTTCGATCTGGTAGAACATCCCAGTGTGACCGACGCTGGCGGCGTCATCCTGGAATTGTCCAACCTGCGACCTGTCTGATCCGTCACTGACAGGCGATTTGGCGCCCAAAATGAATTTCTGGCATAAACCCATGATGAAGAATGGCCCCCGAATCATCACCGTAGCCAACCAGAAAGGCGGCGTCGGCAAGACAACCACCGCCATCAATCTGGCGACCGCGCTGGCCGCGATCGGCGAAAAGGTGCTGATCGTCGATCTCGATCCGCAGGGAAATGCCAGCACCGGCCTCGGCATCGACCGCAAGGATCGGACGGTGTCCTCCTATGACGTGTTGACCGGCGAGTTGGAGCTGGAGGCCGCGGCCATCCCGACGGCGGTGCCCGGCCTGTCGATCGTGCCGTCGACGCTCGACCTGCTCGGCATTGAAATGGAGATCGCCTCCGCGCCCGACCGGGTGCTCAAGTTGCGTAATGCGCTGCGCGCCGCGACCGAGCGCGGCGCACCCTTTGGCTATGTGCTGATCGATTGCCCGCCATCGCTCAACCTTTTGACCTTGAATTCAATGGCTGCGGCCGATTCTGTTCTTGTGCCGCTGCAATGCGAGTTCTTCGCGCTCGAAGGTCTCAGCCAGTTGCTGGAGACGGTCGAGCAGGTGCGCCGCTCGATCAATCCGGATCTCACCATCCAGGGCATCGTGCTGACCATGTATGACGGCCGCAACAATCTCGCCAACCAGGTGGTGCAGGATGTGCGGGCGCATATGGGCGACAAGGTCTACGAGACCGTCATCCCGCGCAATGTGCGGGTGTCCGAGGCGCCGTCCTACGGCAAGCCGGCGATCCTTTACGATCTGAAATGCTCGGGCAGTCAGGCCTATCTGCAACTGGCGTCGGAAGTGATCCGCCGCGAGCGCAAGTTACGCGCCGCTTGATTAGACTCCCTGCAATTTAAAGAGCCGATTCGATACCGAAACGATCCGGAACCTGGAATAAAGATGAGCGAAGACCTTTCGAGAAAGAGACTGGGGCGTGGGCTGGCGGCGCTGATCGGCGAGATCGATCGCCCAGCTGCGCCTGAAAAACCAGGCATGAGCGCCGACGGCAAGGTGCCGATCGAGTTCCTGACCCCCAATCCGAAGAATCCGCGGCGGCATTTCGGCGACGCCGAGCTGACCGACCTTGCCCAGTCGATCCGCGAACACGGCGTCGTCCAGCCGGTGGTGGCGCGTCCTTCGCCGGCACAGGCCGGCCGTTACGAGATCATCGCCGGCGAGCGGCGCTGGCGCGCGGCGCAGCGCGCCGGGCTGTCCGAGATCCCGGTCATCATCCGCGAGGTCAACGACCGCACCGCGCTCGAGCTGGCGATCATCGAAAACGTCCAGCGCACCGACCTCAATGCGGTCGAGGAAGCGCTTGGCTATCAGCAGCTGATCGATGAGCACGGCTACACCCAGGCCGATCTCGGCCAGGTGATCGGCAAAAGCCGCAGCCATGTCGCCAACACGCTCAGGCTCCTGAAGCTGCCGGATGTGATCCGCGACATGCTGGTCGACGGCGCGCTGTCGGCGGGCCATGCCCGCACGCTGGTGACGGCGGAAGATCCGGCCGGCCTTGCCAAGCGTATCGTCGAAGAGGGCCTTTCGGTGCGCCAGGCCGAAGCGCTGGCCCAGATACCGGCCGGCACCAGCAGCACCAAGGAAGCCAAGCCGGCGCCAAGTCCGGAGCAAAAGGACGCCGATACGCTGGCGCTGGAAAAGCTGTTGACCGATACGATCGGCATGATTGTGTCAGTGGATCACAAGGGCAAGGGCGGCACTTTGCGGGTTTCATACCGGTCGCTGGAGCAGCTTGATGAGCTGTGCAGAAGGCTGAAGCAGGAGCGTTAGTTAGCCGGCGAAGTATATTGAGACCGGAGATTGCGCATGTGGAAAGGGGCTGGCCGTTTGGCCGGCCTTTTCCTTTTGGGGCGCTCGTGATTGGCGAAATCGGTGACGCCGCGAATCTCCCTCCTTGAGGGGGGATGGCCGGCAGGCCAGAGGGGGTCGCCCCACATCAAGCGCCGGGCCCCTGCGGGAACGAAGAAGAGGTCAGCGCCCCACGCGCGGCGGCCCCCTCTGTCGCCTTCGGCGACATCTCCCCCTCGAGGGGGAGATCAGGCTCGCTCCCCAGCCTCGCGCTCTCAACCGCGATCCCAAGCAGCGCCTGCCGCCAGCCCTGCCGCTCGCGGCTTGACAGTGCCAGGCAACGGCGTAACCTATATTAGATATGGCTTAAATTATGTGCCCTAGCGTGCCGGTCAGTCGAGGCGGGGGCTATTTGCCGTTCCTACAACAATCGTGAAATGGCACCGCCCCGCCAATGCGATATGCCGACGCGCCTGACGCAAGTGGGAGGTGCAAATGGCAGTCCGTTGGCAATTGTCCGGAAGTTACTTCGAAAATTGTAGCTGCGATGTCGTATGTCCTTGTCTGCTGTCCACCAACGCGCAGCTGACATCGAAGCCGACGAAAGGTGTTTGCGACGTCGGTTTGGTCTTTCATATCAACACGGGCAACTACGGCGACGTTCGATTGGATGGGCTCAGTGTCGCGATGGTCGCTCACACGCCGGGTCCTATGGCAAACGGCAATTGGACGGCCGCCGCCTATATCGACGAACGGGCCGATGACAGGCAAACAGAGGCGCTAGGTGCCATCTTCACCGGCGCTGCGGGCGGCCCTATGGCGGTGCTGGCACTCATGATTGGCACGAATCTTGGCGCCAAGAAGGTGCCGATAAGCTACCGGATAGACGGCAAGAAGCGGTCGGCGGAGATTGCGGGCGTCATGCAGATGGCGGTCGAGCCGCTGCCGACAATGCGCGAGGACGGGCAGATGTGGGCGGCCACAGGCCATCCTGTCAATCCCGATTGGCTCGCCCTGGCGATGGGGGCGGAAGGCAGTACATTCAGCGATCATGGCATGAGCTGGGACAATTCCCGCCGAAACGGACATTACGCCCCGATCAATTGGTCTGGGCAGCAGTAGCCGTAGGCAGCGTAGCACGGAACGACCTCGTCCATGGCCCCGACGTTGCAGCGATACATCATTCTCGCGCTGCTGATCGCTATCGCTGCGGCGGCGTGGACCCTGCTTGTCTGGCAGCAGATGGGCATGGACGCGGACATGCGCATGGAAATGTACGCACTCACCATGGGTATGAAGGCGCCGCTGTTTCTTGCCATCTGGATGATCATGATGATTGCCATGATGTTTCCGACGGCCGCGCCCATGATCCTGACGTTTCACCAGGTCCAGGCCGGCAAACAGAGCCGGGGCGAGACCTTTGTCTCGAGCTGGGTGTTCGTGGCCGGGTATATGCTGGTTTGGGGCGTGATGGGCGTTATCGCCTTTGCCGGTGCGGCGGGTGCGGAGATGCTTGCCGGGCATGTGGGTTTGTCCGCTGCGACGGCCGCGCGTATCGGCGGCGCGCTGCTGATGATTGGGGGCGCCTATCAACTCTCCCCACTGAAAGATCTGTGTCTGGCCAAATGCCGCACGCCGATTGGCTTCATCCTGACCTCATGGCGCGATGGTTATTGGGGTGCGGTTCGCATGGGCCTGGAGCATGGACTTTTTTGCCTGGGCTGCTGCTGGCTTTTGTTTCTCGCCCTCTTTCCTCTCGGGATCATGAACGTCGCCGCAATGGCCGTGGTCACCTTGCTGATCTTTGCGGAAAAGACCCTCCCGTCCGGAGGTGGGATCGCAAAGGTGTCGGGTATCGCTCTGCTTCTTTACGGCGCGGCGGTGCTGGTCTTTCCACAGGCGCTGCCAACCTTCCAGCAGGTGGGCGCCATGACAATGAATTGACCGATGGAGGCAGCGCTCGGCGCCGAGAAGAGGAGGATCGCTCTCCTACCGCTGCGCCAACCTGCTGCTCTCCACCGCAATGCCAAGCAGCGCCTGTCTTGCCAGCGCGACGGAAAGATCCGGCCGCCGCCTGGTCTGCAGCACCGCCGTCTGCAGCCGAGTCAACGCGCGGCCGAGCGCTTCGGTGCTCCAGCGTTCCAGCGCTTTCTCCACCAGCTTGCGCCTGGAGAAAAACACCGGCGGGCGGGCGGCGGCAACGACCGAGGCGGCGTTGCGGTTGCCGGACTCCATCTGGCCGCGCATGATCTGGATCTGCTGCAACTGCCGCATTGCCGAGGACAGCACCAGGAAGGGCTGGCCGCCGGACTGGCAATGGCGGGTGAAGGCGGTGTCGAAGTCGCCGATCTTGCCTTCGAGAAGCGCGTCGACCGCGTCGTCGAAAGACGCGCCGGAGACATCACCTGACATCGCTTTGACCTCCTCCAGGCCGATCTCGGTCTGGCCATGGGCGTAGAGCACAAGCTTCTCGATCTCACCGCGCGAGGCCAGCCGGTCGCCGCCGAGATTGCGGCGCAGCGCCTGTCTCGCTTCCATGGTCATCGACATGCCGGCCCTGCCCAGTTCGCCGTCGATGACGGTGTCGATGTCGCGGGCTTCATCGGCATAGCAAGGCAGGGCCATGGCGTTGTCGGCCGCCTCGACGATGGCGCGCAGGCCGACACCTTTCTTGAGGTCGCCGGCCTCGATGAGAATGATCGCATCGCGCGCGGGCTCGGCCGTCAGCGCCTTGACGTCGTCGGCCAATGCCTTCTGGCCGCTGGCATTGCGCACCCACAGCAGGCGCCGGTCGGAAAACATCGGCACGGTGCGGGCCTCGTCGAGCAGCCGGCCCTCGTCTCGGTCGACCTCCGACCCCTCCAGCCTGACCACCGAGAAGGGATCGTCGAGCGGCAGGCCGGTCTTGCCGGCAAAGGCCTTTGCTCGCTCGGAGACGAGGCCGCGATCGGGGCCGTAAAGCAGGACGATGGAGATCCGCTGGTCCGGCTTCGCGAGCCAGCCATCGACCTCATATGCTTTCTTCTGTGCCATGGCGGGTTGGTTAGCATGATGTGGGGGCGGCATCCAGCTTGGGCGAACGGTCGACCCCCACTCCGTCGAGCTTCGCTCGACACCTCTCCCCCGATCGACGGGGGAGAGGAAAGGCGCGAGTTCGTCGACCAATCACCTTATCTGCCGGCAAACCTCGCCCAACCTTCCCTCTAATTGCGCGCCACCGCCCAACATCGACAAGAAATTTCGCGGACATATCTTCATCTTGGGTGCGGGAGGCTGGATCGGCCGGCGTGGCCGGGACCGACGTCCGCAGGCTACCCGACGAATTCGCACTGGCGGCGCAGATATGCAAATATCTGTTCCGGGCAACATTGGAGGACAAAGGTCATGGCCGATGCTGGGATGTTGCGGTTTCATGTTCCGGAACCGGAAGTGCGGCCGGGCGGAACGCCTGACTTTTCCAATGTGCCGATCCCCAAGGCCGGCTCGGTGCCGCGCCCGGAGATCGATGTCGATCCGCGCACCATCCGCGATCATGCCTTCTCGATCATCCGCGTGCTGAACCGCACGGGCGAGGCCGTCGGCCCGTGGGCCGGCCTGCTGTCCAGCGACGAGCTTCTCACCGGCCTGCGCCACATGATGACGCTGCGGACCTTCGATGCGCGCATGCAGATGGCGCAGCGGCAGGGCAAGACCTCGTTCTACATGCAGCATCTGGGCGAAGAGGCTGTGGCTTGCGCCTTCCGCAAGGCACTGGCGCCGGGCGACATGAACTTTCCGACCTATCGCCAGGCAGGGCTGCTGATTGCCGATGGCTACCCGATGGTCACGATGATGAACCAGATCTATTCCAACGAAGCCGACCCGCTGAAGGGCCGGCAATTGCCGGTCATGTATTCGTCGAAGGAGCACGGCTTCTTCTCGATCTCCGGCAATCTGGCGACGCAGTACATCCAGGCGGTCGGCTGGGCGATGGCCTCGGCGATATCGAACGATTCGCGCATCGCAGCCGCGTGGATCGGCGACGGCTCGACGGCCGAGTCCGATTTCCATTCGGCGCTGGTGTTCGCCTCCACCTACAAGGCGCCGGTCGTGCTCAATGTCGTCAACAACCAGTGGGCGATCTCGACTTTTCAAGGCATCGCGCGCGGCGGTTCGGGCACGTTCGCGGCCAGGGGCCTCGGCTTCGGCATCCCGTCACTGCGCGTCGACGGCAACGACTACCTCGCCGTCCACGCCGTGGCCAAATGGGCGGCGGAGCGGGCGCGCAGCAATCTCGGGCCGACGCTGGTCGAATATGTCACCTACCGTGCCGGCGCACATTCGAGCTCGGACGACCCGTCCGCCTACCGGCCGAAGACCGAATCCGACGCCTGGCCGCTCGGCGACCCGATCGTGCGGCTGAAGAACCATCTCATCGCGCTCGGCGTCTGGTCGGACGAGCGGCACGCGCAGGCCGAGGCGGAAATCCTCGACACGGTTATCGCGGCGCAGAAGGAAGCCGAAGGCCACGGCACGCTGCATGCCGGCGGCAAGCCGTCGACGCGCGACATGTTCGAAGGGCTCTACGCCGAAATGCCGCCGCATCTCAGACGCCAGCGCCAACAGGCGGGAGTCTGAAGCCATGCCGAGACGGACCATGATCGAGGCCATTCGCGATGCCATGGATGTGTCGATGGGGCGCGACGAGAAAGTCGTCGTGTTCGGCGAGGATGTCGGCTTCTTCGGTGGCGTCTTCCGCTGCACGCAGGGCTTGCAGGCCAAATACGGCAAGAGCCGCTGCTTCGATGCGCCGATCAACGAATCCGGCATTGTCGGCTCGGCCATCGGCATGGCCGCCTATGGCTTGAAGCCGTGCGTGGAAATTCAGTTTGCCGACTACATGTACCCGGCCTACGACCAGCTGACCCAGGAAGCGGCACGGCTGCGCTACCGCTCCAACGGCGATTTCACCTGCCCGATCGTGGTGCGCATGCCGACCGGCGGCGGCATTTTTGGCGGCCAGACGCACAGCCAGAGCCCTGAGGCGCTGTTCACCCATGTGTCGGGGCTGAAGACGGTGGTGCCGTCCAACCCGCACGACGCCAAGGGGCTTTTGATCGCGGCGATCGAGGATCCGGATCCGGTGATTTTCCTCGAGCCGAAGCGGCTCTACAACGGTCCGTTCGATGGTCATCACGACCGGCCGGTGACGCCCTGGTCGAAGCATGAGCTGGGCGAGGTGGCCGACGGCCACTACACGGTGCCGCTCGGCAAGGCGGCGATCCGCAGGGCAGGCTCGGCCCTCACCGTGCTCGCCTACGGCACCATGGTCTATGTCGCGCAGGCGGCTGTCGAAGAAACCGGCATCGATGCCGAGATCATCGACCTCAGGACCCTGCTGCCGCTCGATCTCGATACGATCGTCGCCTCGGTGAAAAAGACCGGGCGCTGCGTCATCGTGCATGAGGCGACGCTGACCTCGGGCTTCGGCGCCGAGCTGTCGGCGCTGGTGCAGGAAAACTGTTTCTATCACCTCGAAGCGCCGGTTGCTCGCGTTGCCGGCTGGGACACGCCCTATCCGCATGCGCAGGAGTGGGATTATTTTCCCGGTCCCGCCCGCGTTGGCCGTGCCTTGCTTGAAACCATGGGAGCCTGAGATGGGCGAACACATCATCAAGCTACCCGATGTCGGCGAAGGCGTCGCCGAGGCCGAGCTGGTCGAATGGCACGTCAAGGTCGGCGATATCGTCCGCGAGGACACTGTGCTCGCCGCCGTCATGACCGACAAGGCGACGGTTGAAATCCCCTCGCCGGTTGATGGCGAGATCCTGTGGCTGGGCGCCGAGATCGGCGACACGGTGGCCATCGGTTCGCCCATCGTGCGGCTGAAGGTGGCGGGCGAGGGCAACGCCAAGCCGCAAGGCGCCGAAGTGGAAGCGGTGTCCGCTGAGCCTCCGGCAAAACTTCCGACGCCGAAGCCCGAGGCTGCTGCGCCGGTCGTGAAGACATCGCCAAAGAGCGACGAGCCCAAGGCGAAACCGGCAGCCTCACAGAAAAGCACGGCGCAGCCTTCCGTCTCCGGCGCGCCGCGGCTTCAAGGCGAAAGACCGCTGGCGTCGCCGGCCGTTCGTCTGCGGGCAAAAGAAGCCGGCATCGATCTCAGGCAGGTTGCCGGATCCGGTCCGGCCGGTCGCATCGGCCATGAGGACATCGAAGCGTTCCTGGCCCGCGGGCCGCAGGTCGCAAAGGCATCCGGCCTCGCCCGCAACGATGCTGTGCAGGATATCAAGGTGGTCGGCTTGCGGCGCAAGATCGCCGAGAAGATGTCGCTGTCCAAATCGCGCATTCCGCACATCACCTATGTCGAGGAGATCGACGTCACCGCACTGGAGGAATTGCGCGCGGCGCTCAACAAGGAGAAGCGTCCTGGCGTGGAGCGGCCGAAACTGACGCTGCTGCCGTTCCTGATGCGGGCGATGGTCAAGGCGATCGCGGACCAGCCCAATCTCAACTCCCTGTTCGACGACGAGGCCGGCATCGTCCATCAGCATGGCGGCATCCATATCGGCATCGCCGCACAGACGCCGTCGGGGCTGGTGGTTCCGGTGGTCAAGCACGCCGAGGCGCGCGACATCTGGGATTGCGGCGCCGAGGTCATCAGGCTGGCCGAGGCGGCCAAGTCCGGCACGGCAACACGCGACGAGCTGTCCGGCTCGACCATCACCATCACCTCGCTCGGCGCCATGGGCGGCGTGGCGACGACGCCGGTCATCAACCATCCGGAAGTGGCGATCGTCGGCGTCAACAAGATGATGGTGCGGCCGGTGTGGGACGGCACCCAGTTCATGCCGCGCAAGATGATGAACCTGTCGTCGAGCTTCGACCATCGGGTGATCGATGGGTGGGATGCAGCGGTGTTCATCCAGCGGATCAAGACGCTGCTGGAAACGCCGGCGCTGATTTTCGTGGATTGAGGGGATGAGAACGGTCGCAAGGGCCCCCTCACCCGGATTGCCAAAACCGAATTGCGAAGGGCAATTCGGGGCAATCCGACCTCTCCCCGAGGGGAGAGGAGGTCGCCGGCGTCTGTGCTCGCCTCTTCTCCCCACCGGGGAGAAGGTGGCCGCGAAGCGGCCGAATGAGGGGGCCTTCGCCACCAGAAAGAGCGTGCCATCATGAAAGAAATCTCCTGCAAGCTGCTCGTCATCGGCGCCGGGCCGGGCGGCTATGTCTGCGCTATTCGGGCCGGACAGCTCGGCGTCGATACGGTGATCGTCGAGGCCGGCAAGCCGGGCGGCACCTGCCTCAATGTCGGCTGCATCCCGTCCAAGGCGCTGATCCATGCGGCGGAGGAGTTCGAGAAGGTGTCGCACATGGCGGGCGGCAAGAGCCCGCTCGGCATTTCGGTCACCGCGCCGACGCTCGATCTTGCCCGGACCGTCGCTTGGAAGGATGGCATCGTCAGCCGGCTCAACAGTGGCGTCGCCGGCCTGCTCAAGAAGGCAGGCGTGAAAACCGTGCATGGCTGGGCGAGCTTTCGCGACGGCAAGACGGTCGCGGTCGAGACCGAGACGGGCGTGCAGGTGATCCGGGCCGAAACGATCGTCATCGCCTCCGGTTCGGCGCCGGTGGAGCTGCCGTTCCTGCCGTTTGGCGGTCGGGCGATTTCGTCCACCGAGGCGCTGGCGCTCAGCGACGTGCCGAAAAATCTCGCGGTCGTCGGTGGCGGCTATATTGGGCTGGAACTCGGCATGGCATTTGCCAAGATGGGCGCTGAGGTGACCGTGATCGAGGCCTTGCCGCGCGTGCTGGCGCAGTATGATGCGGAGCTGACCCGGCCGGTGGTCAAGCGGCTCACCGCGCTCGGCGTCGAGGTGATGCTGGGCGCCAAGGCCAAGGGGCTTTCAACCAAGGGTGACGCGTTGCTGGTCGAGACGGCGGACGGCAAGAGCGTCAAGGTCGCCGCCGAAAAAATCCTGGTCACGGTCGGGCGCAAGCCGGTGACCGAAGGCTGGGGGCTCGAGCAGATCGACCTCGACATGGCCGGCAAATTCATCCGCATCGACGACCAGTGCCGCACCTCGATGCGCGGCATCTTCGCCGTTGGCGACGTCACCGGCGAGCCGATGCTGGCGCACCGGGCGATGGCGCAGGGCGAGATGGTTGCCGAGATCGTTGCCGGCCACAAGCGCAGCTGGGACAAGCGTTCGATACCCGCCGTTTGCTTCACCGATCCCGAACTGGTGACCGCTGGTCTTTCGCCGGAAGAAGCCAAGGCGCTCGGCGGCGAGATCAAGATCGGCATGTTCCCGTTCGCGGCCAACGGCCGGGCGATGACGAAGCTGGGCGAGGACGGCTTTGTCCGCGTCTTGGCCCGCGCCGACAACCATCTGGTGCTCGGCATCCAGGCGGTCGGGCAGGGTGTGTCGGAACTGGCGGCGGCGTTCGGGCTGGCGCTGGAGATGGGCGCGCGGCTGGAGGACATCGCCGGCACCATCCATGCCCATCCGACGCAGGGCGAGGGATTCCAGGAAGCAGCGCTGAAGGCGCTGGGACACGCGCTGCATATTTGAGGAAAGGGGCGAACCTGTTCGAGCCAGCTCTCTTCCTTCCCTCGCCAGCCGCTCATCTAGGCGCGACCAAAGCGATTGGCGGGAAAGTGCCGCGTACCATGTTTTCCGAGAACCGGATTCCACCCTTCGGGATCATGCTCTAGTCTCCTCCCATGAGCACCGACCTGAAGAAATACGTGGCGATTCGCTACAACACCGCCACCGGCTTCATGCCGAGCCAATGGAATGGACACGGCAGAGCCAATCTCGACCCGGTGTGGCTGGTCGAGCGGCTGGCGCTGTTCGACACCTATTGCGCGCCGTCGCTCGAGGGCCAGTCGCAGAAGGACTTTACGGTCCTGATTGCGTTCGATTCCGAAACACATGAGAACTACATCCGGATCGTCTGCGGCTGCGCGGCCGGGATTGATGTCAGGCCGGTTCTCATCAAGGCCGGCGAGAACTACAGTGTCGCCTTCAATGCGTTTGTCCAAAGCGACACGGATGCCGAATTTGTTTCGCTGACTCGGCTCGACAGCGATGACGCGCTGGCGCCGACCTTCATGGAGCGTGTCGATTTCTACGCGCGCCGGGAAATCGCCAAAGGCGAGGTGAACCAGCAACCGCTATATATCGCCTTTCCGCACGGCCAGAATTTCGATGCGGCAACCAACCACTACACGCAGCACGAATATCCAACGTCGGCCTTCGGCACTCTGGTCGAGAAGCGATCACCGTCCATGAACGGGGTCTATTGCGACGAGCACACGAGGATGGCGATGCGTTTCAACACCGTCGGGGCGGCCTCGAAGGAGGCTCAATGGTGCATCGTCATTCATGACAACAATGCGGCCAATGTGTTGCGCGGCAAGCCGGTCGCCGAGCCGGCTTTCACCGTGGGCCGGCCCGGTGCCGAGACAAATGCGCGCGCGCCGGCTCGAAAAGAGACTACGCAAAAGCAGATGCCGCAGACTTCGGCCAAGGCCTCGCGCAACGCCGGCAATTTTGTCCGGTTTCTGCTTGGGCGGCCGATGGTCTTGCGGAAATAGCTCGATGCTAATCTCCCCCTCAAGCGGGAGATTATGCGCTTCACCCCGCCAGCCGACTCACCATTTCGTGCTGGGCATAGGCGCGGCCAAAACGGTTGGCTAGAAACGCGTCCAGCGCAATGTCTTCCTGCTTGATGAAGCCGGTCGCCGGCAGGCTGCCGTCGGCCAGCATGTCGAGCACGGCGCAGATGCCGGACGCCGTGGTGATCTGGATGGCGCTGCGCACCACCTGGCCGATACGCTGGGAATAGACCTTGTTGGCGTAGGTCTCCTGCAGCAGGCGGCCGTTCTTGCGGCCGGAGACGGTGACGAAGACGATGACGACGTCCTGCAATGTCGCCGGCAGGGCGCTTTCAAAAATGTCCTTCAGCACGTCGCGGCGATGGCGCAGGCCGAGGTCGTTGAGCAGCGCCTTCATGATCGCGGCGTGGCCGGGGTAGCGGATGGTGCGGTAGTTGAGCGTGCGCACCTTGCCCTTCAGCGTCTCGGCCAGCGTGCCGAGGCCGCCGGAGGTGTTGAATGCCTCGTAGGTGACGCCGTCGAGCGAGAACTCCTCGCGCTCTTCCAGCGGCGGCACCTCGACCAGCTCGCCCTCGACGATCGCCTCGCAGGGCTCGCAATATTCGTTGATGACGCCGTCGGTGCTCCAGGTGAGATTGTAGTTCAGCGCGTTGGACGGGTATTGCGGCAGGGCGCCGACGCGCATGCGCACGCTCTCCAGCGAATCGAACCGGCTGGCGAGATCGTTGGCGACGATCGAGATGAAGCCCGGCGCCAGGCCGCATTGCGGAATGAAGGCGCTTCTGCCCGAACGCGCCAGTTCCTTGACGCGGCGGGTCGAGACGACATCCTCGGTCAGGTCGAGATAGTGCACGCCGGCACTGGCGGCCGCCTCGGCGATGCGGGTGGTCAGATGGAAGGGAGCGGCGCTGAGCACCGCGAGTTTGCCGGCGAGTGCGGCTTCAAGCGTGCCGGACGCTTCGATGTCGAGCTCCAGCGTCGCAACCGTGGCCGGGACTTCGGCAGCAGTGAGCTGTGCTGCCGAGCGGTCGACGAGCGTGACCTGATAATCTCCCGTGGCGGCGAGCATCTCGGCAATGGTCGAGCCGATCTTGCCGGCGCCGACAACGACAATTTTCTTCATGACAAATCCATCACTGGTTGTGAGCACAGATTCGCAGCTTGCCCGTCGAAAGGAAGCGTGGTTCTGTACGAAACGAACCCATTGATTGGTCAGTCCGCCGAGAAGAATCGTCGAAATGCTCAGCGATGCCGAACAGACCCTGCTTTCGCTGCTGCGCGAGAATGCGCGCGCCTCGACCGCCGAGCTGGCGCGGCGGCTTGGCGTCTCGCGGACAACCGTGCAGAGCCGGATCGAACGGCTGGAGCAGCGCGGCATCATATCAGGCTACGGCGTGCGGCTGGCGCCGGATTATGAGCAGGGGTTGGTGCGGGCCCATGTGCTGCTCACCGTGACGCCCAAGCTTGCCGACAAGGTGGTGCGCGGCCTGCGCGGTTTGGCGACGGTCCGGACGCTGCATTCGGTCAGCGGCAATTTCGACATGATCGTCATCGTCGACGCCCCATCGATCCGCGACCTCGACATGCTGCTCGACCAGATCGGCGCCATGGATGGAGTCGAGCGGACGCTGTCGTCGATCATCCTGTCGACGCGGATAGATAGGTGAGGGGACCTCTCAACCCAAGCTGGGCTTGAACAGCACCAGCCGTTTCGCCGGCTAATCCGTAGCCAGCGGAAAACGCACCACCACCGCAAGTCCCGGTCGGCAATCCTCGAGCGTGATCGATGCGCCGTGCAGATCGGCGATGGCCCGGACAAGGCTGAGCCCGAGGCCGCTGCCTGATGTCGAGCGGCTGTGGTCCAGCCGGTAGAGCCGCTGGAACACTTTCTCGCGCTCTTCCGCCGGAATGCCGGGACCGTTGTCGGCGACGCCCGCAACGACGCGTTCGCCCTGGCGCGCCACCGACAGCTTTATCGTCGTGCCCGATGGACAATGGCGCAACGCGTTCTCGACCAGATTGGCGAACATCTGCGTCAGCAGCTCGCGATCGCCATGGATCCGGTCCGTCGTTTCCTGTGGTTGCGCCAACGACAGCGACTTTCCGTCGTCCTCGGCAACATCGGCATAGATCTCGGCGATGGTTTGCAGCACCTCGCCCAGATCGACATCGGTGAACCGCGCCCGGCGGGCGCCGGCCTCGATCTGCGCGATGCGCAGCAGGGCATCGAAGGTCTCGTTGATCTGCAGGCTCTCGGCATGCGCCTCCGCCAGTTCAGCGGCGATTTTCCGGCCCGACAGGTTCTTTTCCGACGCGGTGTCGAGGATCATCTGCAACCGGTTGAGCGGCGTCTTCAGATCGTGGGCGATGTTGGCGCTGACCTGTTTCATGCCTTCGACCAGCGCCGACAGGCGGTCGAGCGCGGCATTGACCTGGCTGGAGACGATGTCGATGTCGTCACCCTTGCCGGTCAGCGGAATGCGGGTGTCCAGCCGTCCATGCGAGACATCCACCATGGTGGCGGCGATGCCGTCGAGACGGCGCTGGACGCGCGAGGCGAGCAGGGCGCCGCCGGCGACCGCCAGCCCGGTGATGATCAGGGTTCCCCAGCCAAAGCTCATCAGCACGATCCTCTCCAGCTCCTCCGTCTCGGAAAGGCTGAAGGCGACGGTCAGCGTGTTGCCGCCGACCGGGCCGGAATAGGCGCGGTACTCGGCGCCGGGCGGCACGCCGGGCATTTCGGTGTCGAACATCGAGAAGCCGTCGGGAAGCCCCGCGGCGGTGAAGTTGCCGGCCAGGCGATTGCCCGTTGCGTCGGTCAGCGAAAACAGCTGCTCCTTCTTGAGGCTGCGCAGGGAGTGGCTGCCGACGGTCTCAACCAGCTCCTTGAGGTCGTTCTCGGCATAGGTCGCGGCGACGACCGCGTAGGTTTCCTTGATGGTGTCGTCGAGCCGCTCGGCAAGATCGGCGCTCATCATCTGGTAGACGATGGCGCCAGACAGGACGAAGGCCAGCACGAACAGGAAGGCGAAGGTCAGGGCAAGCCGGAATGGCGTGCTGCGCAGCAGGCGGGACCAGGTTCCGGTCATGGCGCGTGCAGGCTGTAGCCGGTGTTGCGGACGGTGTGGATGAGCTGGGTTTCGAAGGGCTTGTCGACCTTGGCCCGCAGCCGGCTGATATGGGTCTCGACGACGCTGGTCCTGGGATCGAAATGAAAATCCCAGACCCGCTCCAGAAGCATGGTGCGGGTGATGACGCGGCCTTCGCCGCGCATCAGCACTTCCAGCAAGCTGAACTCCCGCGGCTGCAGGTCGATCGGCTGGCCCCGCCTCGTGACGCGGCGCATGATCAGGTCCATTTCGAGGTCGGCGACCCGCAGGACGGTTTTCTGCTCCTGCGCCGCCGGCCGCCGGCCAAGCGCGTTGATGCGGGCGAGGAGTTCGGAAAAGGCGAAGGGCTTGACCAGATAGTCGTCGCCGCCTGCCTCGAGCCCCTCGACGCGGTCGTCGATGCCGCCGACGGAGGTGAGGAAGATCGCCGGCGTGCGCACGCCGGCGGCGCGCACCGCCTTGACCATCGACAGGCCGTCGAGACCGGGGATCATCCGATCGGCGACGATCACGTCGTATTTGCCCCGGGTCGCCGCGAACAGCCCGTCATGGCCGTTGCGCAGGAGATCGCAGACATGGCCGGCCTCGGTCAGTCCCCTGACGATATAGTCGGCCGTCCTGTGGTCGTCCTCGACGAGAAGCAGTCGCATGAAAGGTCCGGTCCGTTGCCGAGATGGAGAGGCTATCACCGGCACGGGCTTGTTCCTAGGATGTCACGAAGGCGCAGGCATGGTGGCGCTAGAACGTTCACGATTGGCCGAAGCGGTGGGGTTTTCGGCAATTGTCAATGCCAGCGCATCCGCCCTGCACCTAGTCCAGGTCCAGCAACAGTTCATCGGCTTCGTCGGTTGTCCCCTTCAGGGTCATGTGCAGGACGAGCGCAATGATACAGCCGAGGAAGAGCAGGCTGGTGAAGATGGTGCCGAAGCCCAGGCCGCCATGCCTGGCCGACCGCGACAGCAGGTCGCCGAAGGAGGCGCCGAGCGGCCGCGTCAGGATATAGGCGAGCCAGAAGGCCAGGATGCCGTCGAGATTGAGCAGCCAGTAGGCCAGCACGATGAGCGCGATGGCGCCGCCGAACAGCAGGCCTGTGGTGAGGTAGCCCATGTCGAAGCTTTCGGCGACGAGATCGCCGGCGGCGGTGCCGAGCGCGAAGGTCAAGAGGATCGCCAGCCAGTAGAAGATTTCGCGCCTGGTGGTGAAGATGGTGTGGATCGACAGCGTCCGTTCGCTGGCGTACCAGACCGCGAATGTCGCGGCGAGCGCAACCGAGAAGGCGATGGTCGTGGTCTGCAGGCGCACGCCGAAAGTGTCGACGAGATTGTCCGTCACCAGGGTGCCGACGATGCTGATCAGCACCACCGCCAGCCAGTAGGCCCACGGCACGTAACGCTTCTGCGCAAACTGCAGGACGAGGGCAGCGATCAGGATGCCGGTCATGATCAGCGAGGTGACGGTCAGCCCAAGTCCGATCGTGTCGGCAAGATAGTCCGCCGCGGTCTCGCCGGTGGTGACCGCCATCAACTTGATCACCCAGAAATCGAGAGTGACGTCGGGAACCCGGTTGTGGTTCGGTGGGGCGGGTTGTCGCCTGTTGGGCGCGAGCATGGCTGAAGTCCTGAGGTCGACGGTTGCGGCGGTGGCGATCCCCGCAGCGTAAGCAAACGAGTTCACGCCGGCCTGTCCGGCGGCATACAAATTCGTAAGAATGGGCGTGGGCCGCGCAAAGGTCCTTTACGAACGCCCGGCGCTGCGCCGATAGAGGGCGTGCGCCTTTCATCCGCCATCAATGTCATGCCCATTGCTCACGGGCACCCGTCAGTGCCCCAGGAAACACCAAATGACCTACGCTACCCTCAAGCCGGTTTCCCAGGCCTTCGACCAGCGCAAGCGCCTGATCTTCGTGCGGGTTGCGGCGGCGCTGGCGGTGTTGCTGCTGTTTCTCACCAAGCCGGGGCTGAGCGAGGGCTCCGACGGGCACGAAACGATCGAATTCTTCGGCTTTTGCCTGGTGCTCGTCTGTGTCGTCGGGCGGCTGTGGAGCATTCTCTATGTCGGCGGCAAGAAGAACGAGGAACTGGTCTCGACGGGACCGTTCTCGACCACGCAGAACCCGCTCTATTTCTTCTCGACGGTCGGTGCGGTCGGCATTGGATTGCTCTACGGCTCGCTGATGGCGGCCGTGGCGCTGGGCCTTGCCAGCTTTTTCATCTTTCGCGTCACGGCGCGCAAGGAAGCCGAATTTCTGCTCGGCAAGTTCGGCCCAGCCTATCTTGCCTACACCAAGAGCACGCCCCGGTTCTGGCCAAACCCGCTGCTCTACCGCGATGATGACGAACTGCAGTTCTCGACGCGGGCTTTGAAGCGCACGTTTTTCGACGGGCTCTATTTCCTCGCCATCTTCCCGGCCATCGAACTGGTCGAGCATTTCCGGGCGACCGGCATGCTGTTTCCGGCCTTCGTCACGCTCTACTGATCAGCTGGCTCTAGCTGCCGAGCGGATGCGGCATGTAGCCGACGAAGCCTGATATCTTCCAGCTTCCGCCGACCTTGCTGCAGAAATACAGCGTCTGCCATTTCAGCCGGTCGACGCTGCCGTCCGCCTTGGCGACCGAGCCGTCGAACTTCTTGTGCAGCACGGCGCGGTCGCCGTCGACGTCGATGTCTCGCATGTTGGTGACGCGAAACAGCGCCTCGCGCAGCGGCTCGGCGAATTTGGTCGCCGCCGTCTCTTTGGCCTGGCGCAGCCATTCGTCGCGATAGACGTCGAGCCTTGGAAACTGCAGCCGCCAGGCGTCGGCGTTGTGCAGGAAATGCGCATGCATGCCGAAGAAGCTCTCGGCAACGAAATCATCCTCGACCATGGCCCAGTCCTGGCCGATGAAGGCGTCGATGTCGCGCCGCACCAGCATTTCCCAGAGCGCGTGGCGATCGGCATCGCCTGATGGAAACGGGTTCTTGTCGTAGGTCATTGCTGGTATCTCCGCTCTGGCAAATGCGTCTGTGCGGTGCGGCTTCCAAGCCGCCCGTCAGCGCGTACGATGCAAGGGCTCTTGTAATAAAGCAACGCAGATTTCCAAGAATGTTGCTTTCCAACAAGGCCCCTATGAGGATCGGCCGGATCGGCGTAAATGTCGATCGAAGCGGGCGCTGCAATGGCACCCCGTCCTGTCATCAGAGGAGGCTTGTCCCTTGCCGAAACAGTGTTTTGGAACGTCGCATGTGCCGTTGTCGCCCGCCGTGCGGGCAGGCGATCTCGTCTATGTCTCGGGCCAGGTTCCCGTCGGCAGCGACGGCATCGTGGTCAAGGGCGGCATATCGGAACAGACCGAGCAGGTGCTCGCCAATATCAAGGCCGCGCTGGCGCTGGCCGGCTGCACCATGGACGATGTGGTGAAGACCACCGTATGGCTGGAAGACGCGCGCGATTTCGGCGCCTTCAACGCCGTCTATGCCAGGCACTTTCCGAAGAACCCGCCGGCCCGCACCACGGTCGAATCGCGGCTGATGATCGATATCAAGATCGAGGTCGAGGCGGTCGCCTATCGGCCTCTGTAAGCAAAGCAACGAGCGGAGGTTACCCATGCAATTCGACCTCCTGCTGAAGGGCGGACGGCTGATCGATCCGGCCGCTGGCCTCGACGCGCTGCGCGATGTCGCCATCGCCAATGGCCGCGTTGCCGCGGTCGACGCCGATATCCCGGCGGACAGCGCCGCGCAGATCGTCGATGCCGGCGGCTGCATCGTCACGCCGGGCCTGGTCGACCTGCACAGCCACGTCTATTGGGGCGGCACGTCGCTTGGCGTCGATGCCGACCGGCTGGCCGCCAAGAGCGGCACCACCACCTTCATCGATGCCGGCAGTGCGGGCGCCGGCAATTTCCTCGGCTTCCGCCGCCATGTCATGGAGCGCTCGAAGGTTCGCATCCTGGCCTATGTCAACATTTCCTTTGCCGGCATTTTCGGCTTCTCGCAGACGGTGTCGGTGGGCGAGTGCAGCGATCTCAGGCTCTGCGAACCGCGCGAGGTTGTGGCTGCGGTGCGCGAGCACCGCGATGTCGTGGTCGGCGTAAAGGTTCGCTCGGGCAAGCATGCCGGCGGCACCAGCGGCATCGCGCCGGTGGATCTGGCGCTGGAGGCCGCCGACCAGGCCGGCCTGCCGCTGATGGCGCATATCGACGAACCGCCGCCCGGCCGCTCGGAAGTGCTGCCGCGCCTGCGCAAGGGCGACATTCTCACCCATTGCTTCCGGCCTTTCCCGAATGCGCCGGTGTTCGCTTCCGGCGCGGTGCGGCCCGACATGCGGCTGGCGCGCGAGCGCGGCGTCATCTTCGACATCGGCCACGGCATGGGCTCGTTCGATTTCGCCGTCGCCCGCGCCATGCTCGAAGAAGGGCTGGCGCCCGACGTGATCTCGAGCGACGTGCATCTCTACTGCGTCGACGGTCCCGCCTTCGACATCCTCGTCTGCATGTCGAAGCTCCTGGCGCTCGGCATGCCGCTGGTCGAGGTCCTGCGCGCCGCCACGCAAGCGCCGGCGCAGGCGATCGCGCGGCCTGACCTGGGCACACTGGCCGTCGGCACGGTCGGCGACGTCGCCGTGCTCCGTCAGCGCCCGGGCCGCTTCACCTTCGTCGACGCGGTCGGCGCGTCATTGGTCGCCGATCAGAGACTGGTGTGCGAAGGCATCGTTATGGGCGGCACCTGGTGGCCGAACGATGCGGTCAACGATGTCAGCGAGACTGAGCGGTTTGTGGCGCATGCCGCGCATACCCATGTCGAGGTTGCGGCGAGGCACTTTGGGCATCGGCACGACTAGCTGATCTCGCCAGCTTGTGCCTGTCTTGGGACTGTGCGCTTGGCGAATGGGGGTCGACTTTACCCGGCGTTGCTCACCGCCCCGTAAACCGGCGTCTCAATGCCTTCCATCCGCGCCTTGATCTGCAGCGCCACATATTTCGAATAGAAGCGCGACAGCGCCAGATTGCCGCCGTGGAACCAGAGCGCTTCCTGGGCGGTCGGCTTCCACATGTTGCGCAGCTCGCCTTGCCAGGGGCCGGGGTCGCCCTTGACGCCGGAGCCAAGGCCCCAGCACGGGCCGACCTTGTCGGCGACTTCGCGCGAAACGATCGCGGCGACATTCTCGTTCATCGACTGATAGCCGGTGCAGGCGATGATGGCGTCGGCGGCGAGTTCACTGCCGTCCTCGAACAGGATGCCGCTCGGGGTCAGCGACTTGATGGCGACGCCGCTGCGGATGCCGATCTTGCCGTCGATGATCAGGTCGGAGGCGCCGACATCGATGTAGTAGCCGGAGCCGGTGCGGTAGGCCTTCATCAGAAGGCCGGTTTCGTCGTCGCCGAAATCGATGGCGAAGCCGGCGGCGCGCAAGCGGTCGTAGAAGGCCGCGTCGCGCGCCTTGATCACCTCGTAAAGCGCCTGCTGGCCCTTGGGCACCAGCGCGAACGGCGTCGAGGCGACGATCATGTCGGCCTTCTCGGTGGTGATGCCGCGCGCCAGTGCGTCTTCCGAGAAGATCTCGAAGCCGACTTCCATCAGCGTGTCCGACTTGACCACTGTCGTCGGCGAACGCTGGATCATGGTGACCTCGGCGCCGCTCTCCCAGAGGTCGACGCAGACATCGTGGCCGGAGCTTGCAGCGCCAATGACGGCGACTTTCCTGCCGCGGAATTTGTCGCCGCTGGCATACTGGCTGGAGTGCAGCAACTCGCCCTTGAACCGGCCGGCACCCGGCAGATCGATCCGCCGTGGCGGGCCGTAGGCGCCGGTGGCGAAGACGATGTGCTTGGGCTTCAGCGTGATCTGCCGGCCGACGCGGTCGACGACCACGGTCCAGACTTTTTCGGCCTCGTCATAGCTGGCGCTGAGGCATTTGGTGGCGACCCAGTAGTTGAGCTCCATGACGCGCGTATACATTTCCAGCCAGTCGCCCATCTTGTCCTTGGGCGTGAACACCGGCCAGTTTTCGGGGAAGGGAATGTAGGGCAGATGGTCGTACCAGACCGGATCGTGCAGCACGAGCGTGCGGTAGCGGTTGCGCCAGGAGTCACCCGGCCTGGCATTCTTCTCGATGACGATGGCCGGCACGCCGAGCTGGCGCAGTCGCGCCCCCAGCATGATGCCGCCCTGGCCGCCGCCGATGACCAGGCAATAGGGCTGTTCATCAGTGCCGAGTTCGCGCGTCTCGCGCGCCCGCGCCTCCGACCAGGTCTCGCGCTGGGGATCGGCCTTGTGGCGCACGCCGAGCGGCCGCGCCGCGCCCTTGCGCTCCTCGAAGCCCTTGAGGTCGGCCATCGCCGTGAACAATGTCCGGCAGCGGCCGTCGCGCAGCCGCATGATGCCCTCCCCCCTGGCCACCACGGTTTCGAAGCTGAACCAGGCCTCGATGGTGCCGTCGTCCGAGGTCGCCTCGCCGGTCAGCCGCCACGCGCTCGGCTTGGCCGTCGCCAGCGTCGTCGCCAGCATGTCGGCGATCGCCGCGCGGCCTTCCATGGTCGTGATGTTCCAGGTGAAGGTCAGGAGATCGCGCCAGTAGCAATCGTCGACGAAGAGGTTGCTCGCCGCCGCAGCGTCGCCGGCTGCGAGTGCCTGTGCCAGGGATTCGAGCCATGCGGCGGCCTGTTTCGTCGGTGCTATTTCGAGCATCTCTTCCCTCTTTCGTTTCATGTCCGGTCTTCCCTTCTCCCCCTGTGGGAGAAGGTGGCCTCACGAAGTGAGGTCGGATGAGGGGTGCTCCAGCTTGGCGCCGACGGCACTCCGTCACCCACCCCTCAACCGTCTCGGCGCTACGCGCCGATCCACCTTCTCCCACAAGGGGAGAAGGAAAAGCGCAGCCCTAGTCTCCGAGCGGCTCCATCTCCTTGCCGGTGCGGTGGATCTGGGCGTTGTATTTGATGCGGCGCACCGTCTCGCGGGCCGAGCCGTCGAGCTTGTAGGCGGAGGCCACCGCCAGCAGGTCGATCGCCGCCAGGAAGGCGAAGCGCGAGGCCGTCGGCTTCAGCGTGTCGGGATATTCCGGGACCGCCACCGTCAACCTGACGTCGCAGGTGCGGGCGAGCTCGGTGTCGGGCGCGGTCACGGCGATCGCATTGGCGCGGTAATGCTTGGCGAGCTCGACGGCCTCGATCACCTCGCGGGTGCGTCCCGTCGCCGAAATGGCGATCACCAGATCGCCGGGCTTGAGCGTCGAGGCGGTCATGCGCATCAGATAGGGATCGCACTGGGCGCTGACCGTGATGCCGTAGCGGAACAGCCGGTATTGGGTTTCCTGCGCCAGCGCCGAGGAGCTGCCGCCGAGGCCGAAGACCGTGACCTGGCGCGCCTTGGCGATCAGCTCGGCGGCTTTCTGCAGCTGCGCAGGGTCGAGCTGCCGCTCGGCCTCCTGCAGCGCCCGGCGCGCCTCGCCGAACACGGCATTCCAGAACGGCATGCCATTGTCATTGCTGACGGAAGGCGACTTGGCCAGGTAGAGCGCGCCGACGACGAGGCTCTGCGCCAGCTTCAGCTTGAAATCGCGCACGCCCTCGCAGCCGATGGCGCGGCAGAACCGGGTCACCGTCGGTTCGCTGACCCCGGCGCGCTGGGCAAGGGCGGCGTTGGAGGCGTCGACGGCATATTTGACGTCGTCGAGAACGACATCGGCGACACGCCGTTCGGCCGGGCGCAATTCGCTGTAGGAATCCTTGACCAGCGAGATGATGTCGGGGATGCGCCGGACAGGATCGCGCCCCTCGGTATCGGGGCCTGGAACAGGCTCGTCCTGGCTGCCAGCGTCGGTCATGGGGTCCTGGTCTTTCCCTGGGTTGCGAGGCTGTCGTCTTAGCATGTTTGCACGCCCTGGCTCCACGTGCCCGACCGGATCGCAACCGCAGCGTGTCGTTGGGGAAAGCTCACCTTCCTCCGTTCCTCTCCGGTCCGTGTCAGTTCCGAAGTATGTAGGAAAGCAACATGCATTTCAAGGCCGTAAAACCGACGGTAAAACAAGACGATAGGTATACTAATCGATTTTCGTGATACGGCCGCTATCGTCGGTGCTTGACAGGAAAGTAGGATAGTTACAGACTGATTTTCGCTGGGGATGAGCCAATGGATCATCGCGCAATCTTCCCGGGGGGCAGATGAACACGGGCGATGCAAAAAAGCCGAAGCTTGGCGTGCAGGCAGCCACCAAGATCTATCACACGGCCTCCGGCGACCTGCTGGCGCTGGACCGCTGCAGCCTCGATGTCAGCGTCAATGAAATCGTCTCGATCGTCGGCCCTTCCGGCTGCGGCAAGACTACGCTTTTGTGGTCGATGTCGGGCCTGCACAGCCTGACCAGCGGCGAGATCCGGCTCGACGGCAAGGCCATCACCGGTCCGCATCCCGATATCGGCATCGTCTTCCAGGAGGCGAACCTCCTGCCGTGGCGCAACCTCGACGCCAACATCCGCTTCCCCTTCGAGATCAAGGGCGAGAAGCCGGACCGGGCGTGGATCGCGCATCTGCTCAACCGGGTCGGGCTCGATGGCTTCGGCGGCAAGTTTCCGCGCGAGCTGTCGGGCGGCATGCAGCAGCGCGCGGCGATCGTGCGGGCGCTGGCGCTAAAGCCCTCGGTGCTTTTGATGGACGAGCCGTTCGGCGCGCTCGACAGTTTCACCCGCGAGGAGATGAACCGGCTGGTCGAGGAGATCTGGCTCGACACCAAGACAACCATCGTCTTCATCACCCACTCGATTGAGGAAGCGATTTTTCTCTCGGACCGGGTGGTGGTGCTGAGCGCCCGGCCTGGCCGCGTCGCCAAGGAATACCGCGTGCCGTTCCCACGGCCGCGTTCGCTGGAGATCATGGCGACGAAGGAGGTCTTCGACCTCACCAACCGGATCAAGATGGACATTGTCGGCGAACGCACGCGGCCAAAAGCGCCGGAGCGCCCGAGCGCCGAAATCGTGAGGATCAGGCCGTGAGCGGGGGCGACGCCATTCCGGAATTCTCGAAGTCCAAGTCGGGCGCCAAGGCGGGCGACGGCCATGAGGTCAGCCTGACCAACCTTTCCGCCTTCGCCAGCGGCCCCGGCATCAAGTCAGGCAAGGAGGTGGCGGCCATTCTTGCCGTGGCGGTGATCATCATCGGCGGCATCGAACTGGCGCTGCGGCTGTTCCACGTGCCGCTCTATATCATGCCGCCGCCGAGCTCGATCGCCTATGCGCTGGTCGACGAGTTTCCGCTGATCGCGCCGCATCTCGGCTACACGTTGGTCGAGCTGGTGTCCGGCTTCACCATCGGCGCCATCATCGGCCTGGTGCTGGCCGCCGTCATCACCCAATTCCCGTTCGCAGAGAAGATCGTCGCGCCTTACATCCTGCTTCTGGTCACCACGCCGATGCTGGCGCTGGTGCCGCTTCTGATCCTGCGCTTCGGCTTCGGCTACACGCCGCGCATCATCGCGGTGGCACTGGCCGCCGGGCCTATGGTGATGATCAATGCGGCGACAGGCTTTCGCCGCGTCGACAGTGCCAAGATCGCGCTGGCGCGTTCCTATGGCGCCAGCACCCTGCAGATCTTCTGGAAGATCCGCGCGCCGATGGCGCTGCCGATGATCCTGGTCGGGCTGATGATCGGCGCCATCTTCGGCCTGCTGACCGCGGTCGGCGCGGAAATGGTCGGCGGCGGTTTCGGCCTCGGCAACCGGCTGACCACCTATTCGTCGATGATCCAGATGCCGCAGTTCTTCGCGGTGGTGCTGATCCTGTCGACGCTCGGCATCCTGATCTACGTGCTGTTTTTCCTGATCGGCAAGAAATGGGCGAGCTGGGAGGCTTGAACACAGGGATATGACGGCGCCCGGGAGGCGGGCGGCAAGAGACTGACATCAACAAAAAAGGGGAATGCCATGACCAAAGAGAACTCGATCAACCCGGCGGGGATCAGCCGCCGCTACTTCCTGCAGGTCACCGGCGCCGGGCTGGTGACGGCGACGGCGCTTGGCGCCACCGGCCTGAAGGTCAGGGCCGAACCCTACGGAAAATTCACCTGGATCTCGCCGCGCGGCACGCTCGAAGTGCTCGACGACTATCCCTACTGGGCGGCCAAGAAGGCCGGCTATTTCGACGGGTTGGACACCGACATGCAGCCGGGACCATCGGACGGCACCGCGACGGTGAAGTTCGTCGATGTCGGCCAGGCCGATATGGGCTTCCCGTCGCCCGGCGTGTTCTCCTTCGCCATCCAGAACGGCATGAAGCTGAAGTCGGTGTTCCATATGGGCGCGCGCGACACGTTCAGCATCGCCTTCCGCAAGGGCGAGGGATCGAACGACCTGAAGAAGCTGGAAGGCAAGACCATCCTGCTCGGCTCCGCCGCCTGGCAGTCGATCACCGACCCGCTGCTGGCCGCGCAGGGCGTCGACATCAAGAAGGTGAAATATGTCGAGGCCGGCTGGCCGACCTGGGGAACGGCGCTGGCCGGCGGCCAGGGCGACGCCGCCCTGTCGTGGGAAGGGCTGCGCGCCGAATGGATCGCCAAGGGGCTCGACTTCGAATACTGGCTCGGCGTGCAGAATTCGAAGCTGCCGGCCAACACCTTCGTCGTGCGTGCCGCCGATCTTGAGGATCCCGACCGCAAGGCGTTTTTGGAAAAGTACCTGCGCGGCTGGGCGATGGGCCTCGAATTCGGCTACCAGAATCCACGCGCGGCGGTCGAAGCGGTGTTCGAGCAGTTCCCGACGCTGGCCAAGAATCTCGGGCCGGAGCTCGGCACCACCTCGATCCTGCAGCAGATCAACGTTTTCCGCGGCGACATGGACAAGCGCGGCGGCTGGGGCTCGCACGACATGGCGAGCTGGCAGGGCTTCTTCGACGAAATCCACAAGATCGGCCAGATCACCGCCCCGGTGAAGGCCGAGGATGTCTGCACCAACGATCTGATCGGCCCGGCCAATGATTTCGACAAGGCCAAGGTCAAGGCCGATGCCGACGGCGTCAAGCTGTCGGAAGGTTTTGCCGCGCTCGATGTCGAGAAGATCAAGGCGCATCTGTTCGATTCGGCGGTGAAATAGGGCTGCGCAACGGGTCATGTCGGCGCCGCCCTCCATTACCCTGCCTTGGCTCCTTTCCTCTCCCCCGATCGACGGGGGAGAGGAAAGGGCCGGGCAATGAGCGGCGGCGCTGACCCGAGGTGGTTGTCCCGGATAGACATGCGAGCGGCAACCGATCGCCGCATATTATTCAATCAAGAATTTGGGAGGTAGCGGTGTCCGACAAGGTGAAAGTGCTGGTGGTGGGTCTCGGCAATATGGGTGCGTCGCATGCCAGCGCCTATCACCGGCTCGACGGTTTCGAGATCGTCGGCATCATGAGCCGGTCGATCAGGAGCAACACGAAAATTCCGGAAGAGTTAGCCGGCTACCCACTCTACGAGGATTTCGACCAGGCGCTGAAGGAAACAACACCGGACGCCGTCTCAATCAACAGCTGGCCGAACACCCACGCCGAATACGCGCTGAAGGCAATCGCCGCCAACTGCCATGTGTTCATGGAAAAGCCGCTCGCCACCAACAACGAGGATGCCGAGAAGGTGGTCGCGGCGGCGCGGGCCAAGAACCGCAAGCTGGTGCTCGGCTATATTCTGCGCGTGCATCCGTCGTGGATCAAGTTCATCGAGGTCGGCAAGACGCTCGGCAAGCCGCTGGTGATGCGGCTCAACCTCAACCAGCAGAGCAGCGGCAGCGCCTGGCACTGGCACAAGAACCTGATCGATTCGCTGATCCCGATCGTCGATTGCGGCGTCCACTATGTCGACGTCATGTGCCAGCTGACTGGCGCCAAGCCGGTGCGCGTGCACGGCATCGGCGCCAAGCTCTGGGCGGAAGCCGACAAGCAGAATTACGGCCATCTGCACGTCACCTTCGATGACGGTTCGGTCGGCTGGTACGAGGCGGGCTGGGGCCCGATGATGAGCGAGACGGCCTATTTCGTGAAGGACGTCGTCGGCCCCAAGGGCGCGGTGTCGATCGTCGCCGGCCAGCAGGCAAGCAGTGTTGCCGAGCTGGCAGAGGTTTCGAATTCCGCCGACATCGACCGCCACACCAAGACCGATGCGCTGAAGATCCACTATGCCGCTGTCGACGGCGACAAGAATTTCTCCAAACCCGACGAGATCGTCAGCATGGAGGACGAACCCGGCCACCAGGAACTGTGCGATCGCGAGCAGGCCTTCTTCCTGCGCGCCATCCGCGAGGATCTCGACCTCACCGAGCAGATGGATGCGGCGGTCAACAGCCTGCGCATCGTGCTGGCCGCCGAGCAGAGCATCGCACTGGGACGGACCATCGACCTGGCCTGAAGTCGCGCCAGCCCCCCTCATCCGGCCGCTTCGCGGCCACCTTCTCCCCGTTGGGGAGAAGAGGGTGGCGCTGGCGCTGCAAGTCTCCTCTCCCCTCGGGGAGAGGTCAGCCGAGCGAAGCGGAGGCTGGGTGAGGGGGCCGATGCCCCAATACAGTTCTCCGCAGGAGCAGCATCAACACAAGCTATCCGCCGAAGGAGAGAGATATGGCCGCCGTCACCGACAGTCTGCTGAAAACCTATGCCGAGTCCGACGCGCTGGACCTTGCGGCGCTGGTGAAGCGCGGCGACGTTACCCCGGCGGAGCTGGTGGAAGCGGCGATCACGCTGGTCGATCGGCTCAACCCGACGCTCAATGCGGTCATCCATCGCCTCTACGACATGGCGCGCGGCCAGGCGCAGACGGTCGACACATCAGCGCCCTTCGCCGGCGTGCCATTCCTGCTCAAGGAGCTGGCCTCGTCCTGGACCGGGGCGCCGAACACCAACTCCTCATTCTACCTGAAAGATGTCGTCGCCGATTTCGACACCGAAGTCGTTCGCCGCATGAAGGCGGCCGGGCTGGTGCTGGTCGGCAAGTCGAACGCCCCAGAAAATGGCTGGTCGATCACCACCGAGCCAAAGCTCTACGGCGCGACGAAGAACCCGTGGAAGGAAGGCATCACGCCCGGCGGCTCCAGCGGCGGAGCGGCCGCGGCGATTGCTTCGCGCATGGTGCCGATCGCCGAAGCCAGCGATGGCGCCGGCTCGATCCGCATCCCGGCCTCCTGCTGCGGCATCGTCGGCCTGAAGCCGTCGCGCGGCCGCGTCAGCCTCGCGCCGTTCGGCGACTATTGGTATGGCGGCGCCTATTTCCTCTGCTGCTCGCGCACGGTGCGTGACACGGCGGCCTATCTCGACGCGGTCGCCGGCGCGCTGCCGGGCGACCCCTACACGCCGCCGGTTCCTGATGGCAGCTGGCTCAGCCTGTCGGCGCGGGCGCCAACGAAGCTGCGCATCGGCTTTTCCGTCACGCCGCCCAACGGCACCGCGATCGATCCGGAGGTGAAGGCGGCGGTGCTGGAGACCGTGGGGACGCTCGAGCGGCTCGGCCACCATGTCGAGGAGCATGACATGCCGCTCGACGCCGATGCTGTGTGGAAGACCTACACCAACATGACCTGCGTGCAGACGGCGGCGACCTTCGACTACCTTGAAACGGTGATGGGGCGGCCGGTGACATCGGGCGATGTCGAGGCGGTGACCTTTGCGATCATCGAGCGTGGCCGTGCGACCAGCGGCACCAGGCACATCTCCGACGTCGAGCAGCTCAGGCAGGTCGGCCGCGACATCGTCGGCGACCTTGGCGCCTACGATCTCTTCATCACCCCGACGCTGACGCAGCTGCCGCGCCCGCTCGGCTATTACGACATGTCGGAAACCGATATCGACCGCTACAACGCCAAATGGGCGGACTCGGTGTTTGCCTTCCCCTTCAACATCTCAGGCCAGCCGGCGATCTCGCTGCCGCTCGGCTGGTCGAAAGACGGCGTCCCGATCGGCGTGCAGCTGGTCGGCCGCTACGGCGACGAGGCAACGGTGCTGGCCGCGTCGGCGCAGCTGGAGCAAGAGATGCCGTGGAGGGGGAGAAGGCCGGCGGTGAGTGGTTAGGTGCTTGGCAGCCCACCGCCGAGTTCCGTGGCGCCCCCCTCTGTCCTGCCGGACATCTCCCCCTCAAGGGGGGAGATTACGCGCTCAACAGCCTTCGCCAAATCATCTACACGGTAAGGTGGGCGAGACGGCGAAGCTGCCAATCTCCCCCCCTTGAGGGGGAGATGCCCGGTAGGGCAAGGGGGGCGTAGAGCGCTGTCCCTGCAGTGACCCGCCTCGCTATCCAATCCTCTCCAGCCGTCGCGGCAGCCTGTTCATCGGCTTGGGCCCGTCCGGCGTGATCAGGAACTGGTCCTCGAGATTGAAGCTGGCGAGGCCGTCTATGTAGAGCGGGATCTCGAAGGCCAGCACCATGCCGGCTTCGATCACGACATCGCTGTCGGCGGCGATGAACGGCCATTGTTCGGAAAACACCGACTGGCCGACGCCATGGCCGAAATGGCCGCGGCGGTAGGTGCGCAGCCCTTGCCGCGCCAGGCTGTCGGTGGCGACGCGATGCACGTGGGCGAGCGTGGTTCCCGCAACAAGGGACGCCAGCCCGTCGTCAAAGGCCCGCTCGGCAATGGCGTGCAGTTCGGCCTGCTCGGCGGATGGCGGCCCGAAGGTGAAGTTGCGCGACATGTCGGAGGCGTAGCCGCCGACCGTGCAGACCATGTCGCACTTCAGCGGATCGCCAGGCATCGCTTTCGCATCGGCATCTTTGGCCCGAGCGCCCAGCGTCACATATTCGGCAGTTTGGACCGGATGGGACAGTCCGGCCGCGGCCGTGGCGACACCTTGCCGGTAGAGGGCAATGAGATCGGCCTGGCGCATGCCGGCCATCGCATCGACCTGCAGCCGCTCCAGCCCCGCTTCCGACAGGATGATGCCTTGCTGCAGCAGGTCGATCTCGCGCGGCGACTTGATGGCCCGCAACCTGTCGAGCACGGCCGAGCCGTCGACCATCGTGCAGGCCGGCAGCAGCGCCTGCATGACCGAGAAATCGGCGGCGGGAACAAAATCGAGGTCGACGCCGACTCTTGCGCGCCCGAGCCCAAACCCGGTCAGGATCTGCTTCAGCTCGTCGACGGCACGAGCGAGTTCGAATGTCGCGGGCCGAGAAAAACCAGGCGCCCGGCCGGCAAGGCCGGCCTCGATGCGTTGCGGCAACCCTTGCCCTGACGTCGAGGCGTCCAGCGTGGCGGCTTCGATCCAGATCGGGTGGCTGCGGATAACAGCGTCCGGCAGAACCCGCTGCAGTTGTCCCGCATTGAAGTCCGCCACCACGACGCCGATCGGCAGGTCTCGGCCAGCCGGGATGACGACAAAGCCGGCGCCGGCGCGCCGGAACAGTCCCGCCGGGCCGATCGAGGCTCCGGTCGCATAGTGGAAGGCCTCGGGCGCGCACAGCACCAGCGCCTCGATGCCGGCGCGGTCCATCAGTTGCGCCGCGCGCTGGCGGTCGACAAAGCCTGTCATGGGTTTCTCCACTGTCCGAAGCGGCAACGGAGCATTCCGGGTGCGTACAATCAAGCCGCTGACAACAGCTACTTGATCGATTCCAGCTTGGCGACGGCGGCGGTGAAGCCAGCCAGCGACACCGGGATGGTGACCGGCTTGCGGGTGACCGATTCCATGCCGATGTTCAGATTGGTCCCCGACTTCATGGCCTTGATGAGATCCGCCGACAGCGGCGTGGCGGCATAGGCGCCGTTCTGGTCGCTGGTCTGGATGGCAATCGTCGTCTTCTGGCCCTGATCGATCTGGAAGGAGGCGCCGGACGGCAGGAACAGGCCGTGCGGCAGGGCAAGCAGCATGGCGAGGCTGCCATTGCCGTTGTCGCGGCGCACGGTCACGGTCAGCACGCGCTGCCCGGTCTTGGCCTCGGTCAGGTTCTGCGAAAGCTGGCACTGAAGCTCGGTGGTCGCCGAACCGCTGGAGCAGTTCACCGCCCACGGATTGGCATCGGCCGGTTTTGCATTGCTTTCAGCCGGCTTTGGCTGGGCCGGCTTGGCATCTTCGGCGAGGGCTGGGCCGGTGGCCAGAGCAAGCCACAGGGCGGCCAGTCCCGCGGCCATGCCGAGTAAATTAGATCTAGCTAAAGTAAATGTCATGTTGTTTTGCCGGATGCCTTGCATGTTTCCTCGCCGCGCCCGGTATTCTCCCGAGCATGGCTTGATACAACACCCGCGACTGTTCCGAAAGCCGAGCAGGAGGCAAGCAAGCCGGCGAAATTACTGTGGCTTTTCGGATACAACGAACAATATTGCAGGAGGCCCTCAGAAATCGAAGCGCCGGAGACTCGCTATACAATAGAATTCGAGTAAGATTTTACACGGGGTGCGTGCAGTCCCCGAAGGACTCGCCAGGGATGGGAACTACCGAGACGCCTCGGCAAGTTGGTGAGATGGCGGCGCGTGGGGAGGATTTCCGCGTGCACGCCGGCTATCGCCGTTCGCGAATCGCCAGGCATCTCTGGAAGACGACGGCACTGACGACGCTGGCGCTCGGCCTTTCAGGCATGGCCGCCTATGGCGATCCCAACGGGCTATGGCAGCCGCAGATCCGCGCCATCATCGGCGCCGACAACAATGGCGGCAACGGCGCGCTCGAAGGTTTCATCCCGCTCAAGCAGACGGCCGAATCCGTGCTGTTCCTGGATGTCCGGGCCAAGCACGATTTCAAGGATGGTTCCGGCCAGGATGTCGGCCTCGGCATTCGCCGCATCGTCAACCCGGACCTGATGATCGGCGGCTACGCCTATCTCAATCTCGAGAACTACAACTCCACCCAGTTCACCGCGGCCACGCTGGGCGCCGAGGCGATCACGCCTCATTTCGATGCGCATGTGAACGTCTATCTGCCGATCAAGGGTGATTCGACGGATCACTCGACCAGTTCGACCCTGTCGATGGTCAGCAACCAGCTGATCGAGCAGATCTCGGTCCTCGACCACCGCGATTACGCGGCATGGGGCATCGAGGCCGAGATCGGCGCGCAGGTGCCGGTCAACCTGCCCGACAAGCATTCGCTGCGGCTCGACATTGGCGGCTATCATTTCGAGGATCCGCATGGCGACGACGGCAGCGTCACCGGCGCCAAGGCCGGCTTCGAGTATACGATCGGCGATGTCTTCGGCAGCAACACGGAACTGGTCTTCGCCGGCGAGGTCCGCAACGACAATCGCGACGACACCCAGTTCGCCGGCAGTGTGCGGCTGAACATCCCGTTCAATCCCGGCAGCGGCTCGGACAATGGGGCCGACAGCGGGCCGGAGCCGGTCTATCCGGTCAGCGAAGGCCTGCGCAAGCGCGTCAACGAGCGCGTGCGTGGCGATATCGGCGTCCGCGTCCAGTCGCAGACGCTGACCGGCGGCTCGACGACGCGTGTCGCCATCAATGCCGCCACCAATGCCGCCTTCGGCAAGTTCTACTACGCCGATGGCGGCCTCGCCGGCGCCGGCACGCTGGCCGACCCGACGACGCTGGACGACGCCGTGACCAAGTCGGGTGCGAACGGTTTTGTCGTGGCACTCGGCGGCAACGGCAATCTGACGACTGGCGGGGTGACGCTTGCCAATGGACAGACCGTCATCGGCGGCGGCGAAAGCGTCACCGCAAGGCTTTTCGGCGGCGGCACCAGCACCTTCAACCTGGGCGGCAGCGACGGCACGATCCAGGGCACCAACGTCGCCAACCCCGTCTTTACGCTCGGCAACGGCAACACGCTCAACGGCATCACCATCACCGGCGGCGGCGACGGCATCTTCGGCAACAACATCACCGGCGCGACGCTGACCAATGTGACGGTCACCGGTGCGGGCGGCAACGGCGCCGACTTCACGGGCAGTTCGACCGGCATCACCGGCTCCAACTTCACCGCCACCGGCAACGGCCTCGACGGCCTGCACATCGACGGCGACGGCACCTACAATTTCACCGGCACGACGCTGCTGAAGGGCAATCTCGACGACGGTCTCGATATCACCGGCAAGGGCACCTACACCTTCGCCACCGTCAATGCGCAGGACAATACCGACCGCGGCATCACCGTGCAGGGCACGTCGACCGGAGGCACGTTCACCACCACCGGCGGCACCGTGTCAGGCAATGGCGGCACCGCCGTCTTCATCGATCCGATCACCGCCCATGTGGTGCTGGACTCGATCAGCCAGAGCGGCGGCACGTCGGGTGTCGTGCTGGAGAATGTCGCGGGCAGCTTCACCGTCAACGGTGCGACGACGATCTCCAACACGACCGGACCGGCGATCGCCATTTCGGATTCGCCGGCGACGATCCGCTTCGGCGACATCAGCATCACCAACCCCGGCGCCGACGGCATCTCGTTTGCCGGCGTCAATGCGGCGGTGGTCGCCGGCAACATCGTCATCTCCGGACTGGGTGTCGGCACCGGCCTCGACTTCTCCGGATCCAAGACCAATTTCACCGCGCAGTCGCTCAGCATCACCGGCACCGGTGCTGCCGGCTCGATCGGCATCGATCTGACGTCGCCGAGCGTTGGCGGCGCGGTGATCATCATCACCGATGGCGGCGTCATCACCAATGTCGATACCGGCGTGCGGCTGGGCATTGCCGGCACGCCGGGCGCCACGGCCAACGCCGAATTTACCTTCGGCGGCAATTCCAGCTCCATCTCCGGCATCACCGCCTCGCTCGATGCGCGCGGGCTCAATGAGGGCAGCGGCCACTACGCTTTCGGCACGACCGCGTTTACCGGCCCGCAACTTTACGATCTGCGCAATTACATCTTCGTTGCGGCCGGGGCTTCGGGCGGCGGTACGTCGATCACCGACCTCGCCTCGATCGAATATGCCGACAGCATTACCGCCAGCGACGCCATCATTGTCCTGGTCAACCGCGGGACAATCGACGACGCCACCGGCTTCTCGCTGAGCGACGGACAGGAACTGGCCTCGTTCGGCAACGACCGCGCGTTCTCGCTCGGCGGGGTGCCGTTGAATGTCACCGGCACCAACATCCATCATGACGAATCCATATCGGATTCAGCGGGTGCGGCGACGCTGACCAGTTCCGGCGGCGGTAATGTCGTGACGCTGGGCAACGGCAACACGCTGCTCGATTTCAACATTTCCGGGGGTTCCGGCTCGGCGATCTACGGCCTGGGCATCAACGGCCTGACCGTCCAGGGCGTGACGGCCAGCAATGTCGGGTCCGGCCTCTACCTCAATGGTGTGACCGGCACGGTCTCGGTCGACGACCTGACCGTCCAGACCGCATCTCAAACCGGCATCGTGCTTGTCGATTCGAGCGCGACCGTCGATTTCACCGGCAACACCAAGATTACCAGTGCCGCCAACGTCGGGCTGTTCGCCAACAATTTCGACGGCATCGCCACCTTCGACGATCTCGACATCAGTGGCGGCGGCAGGGGCGTGGCCATCTGGAGCGGCTCGAGCGGCACGCTGACTTTCGCGGCCGCGAGTTCCATCACCAACACGGGCGATGTAGCCTTCAACATCAACGGTGCGGTGCCCAACGTCACCTACAACGGCACGATCGACCAGGCCAATGCGGCCAACGCGGTCAGGATCATCGGCCAGACCGGCGGCACCGCCACCTTCGGCGGCAAGATCACCGCCAGCACGGGCTCGGCCAACGCGATCGACCTGTCCGCCAACACCGGCGGCACGGTGAAATTCACCGGCGGGCTGGACCTGACCACGACGACCGGTACCGGCTTCGATGCCACCGGGGGCGGCACGATCACAGTCGCGGCCGCGGGCACGGAGCAGATCACCACCGGCACCGGCCGGGCGATCAATCTCGACGGCATCACCATCGGCACCGGCGGCATGGCGTTCGACAGCATCACGACAGGCGTTGCGACGGCCACGGCGCTCAACTTCAATGCCGTCTCGGGCGGCCAGTTCCTGGGTGGCAATGTCACTGTCGGCGGCACCGCTGCCGGCATCAACGGCCTTGCAATCAACGCTTCGTTATCGACCTTCACCATCACCAATCTGGTGACGACCAATGTCGCGGGCACCGATGTCAGCCTGACCAACAATACGGGCTCGATCACGATCCTCGGCGGCACCATCACCAATTCGGGCACCGGCGATGGCGTCGTCGTCTCCGGCGGCAGCGCGACGATCGGTGTGGCGGCCACCATTTCCAGCTCGGCAACGCAGCCAGGCACGGCGGTCAAAGTCGACGGCACCACCGGCGGCTCGGTGACCTTCAGCGGCACCATCACCTCCACCGGCACCGGCAATCTTTTCGCGATCGGCTCGACGCTGCCCCCGGTCGGCGGCGCGATCAGCTTCATCGGCTCGACACTGTCTGCGACGGGTGGCGGCGGGGCGCTTGTCAGCAGCCTCGGCGGCACCGCGACGTTGAACGTGACCGCGCCGCTGTCGATCACCAATGCCACGGGCACCGGCCTGTCCGTCACCAATGTCGCCAGCACGGCATCGGCGAGCTTTGGCGAGGTCACCGTGACGACGCCTGGCGGCACCGGCATCTTCATTGCCGACAATGCCGGCGCCGTCACCTTCGGCACCACCAGCGTGACGATGGGTTCGACCGTCGGTCCGGCCGGCATCAACTTCGCCCTCACCAATGCCCATGTCACATTTGGAACAACCAATGTGACGATGGGCTCCGGCGCCAACCAGACCGGCATCGATTTCAGCGGTTCATCGACCACGGCCGATTTCGGCGTGACAACCATCACCGGCAACGGCGACCTCACCTCGCGCGGCATCGACCTGTCGTCGACGACGGGCAACAGGACCATCACCTTCCTGCAGGGCTCCAAGATCGACAATGCCGGCGTCGGCGTCGAGCTGGCATCCGACGGCACCACGGCGACTTCGGCCAACGCCAATTTCACCTTCGGCGACGGCAATGCCGCCGACGGGCTGGAGTCGACTATCATCGCGGCCAGTGGCGGCTACACGGTCAACACGATCGGCCTCAATGCGACGCTCGGCAATTACGATTTCGACGATGTCGCCTTCACCGGCCCCGCCCATCTGGCCAGTGCGGTCGGCGGGATCGTCATGATTTCCCAGGACGGTGGCGTGGTCGCCGCCGGCACCAACGGGCTCAGCGCCGCGGTGACCACGGTCACGGCCGCCCAGGCCGATGCCATGACCGGCACGCTGACCTTCGCCTTTGTCGGCACGGTCGATCTGAGCGGCACGCCGTTCACGCTCGATTCGGGCCAGTCGATCGCCGGCTTCGGCAACGGCAGCTCGATTCTCACCTCCGGCACCATCCAGCCGATCAATGTCCAGGCAATCTCGGCGCCACCGGCGGCAACGTCACGGGCAATGAGGGCATGGTCAAGAGCACGGGCAGCGATACCTTGCAGCTGCTCGGCAGCAACCAGGTGCGCGACACCGCGTTCGACTTCACCGGCGGCAGCGGTTCGGTCTTCACCATCGACCAGAATGCTGCCGGCTTCAGCAATGTCGGCGGCATCGTCGTCCAGGGCGTCACCGTCACCAATGTCGCCGCCGGCCAGACGGCGTTCAAGGTCGCCGGCCTCGACACCAATTTGTCGATCGCAGACAACAACGTCAACGTTGCCGGCACGCTGCTCGACGTCGATGGCGGCGCCGGCAACATCACGGTCACGCGCGGCATCTTGCCCAACAGCGGACCGGCCGGCACGCTGACCGGCGGCGGCATCTCGATCGCCAACCGCACCGGCGGCCTGGTCAACTTCACCGACAAGGTGACGGTCAACGGCAACGGCGTCTCGCTGACCAACAATACGGGCGCCACGATCACCTTCGCCGATTTGGACATCACCACATCGGGCGCGACGGCGTTCAGCGCCAGCGGCGGCGGCGCGGTCAATGTCACGACCGGCACGATCAATGCTACCAACGCGCAAGCGGTTGATCTCGACGCCATCGCCGCCGACATCAACTTCACCTCGACCAGTGCGACTTTCAGTTCCGGCAGCGGCATCGACCTGCAGAACCTGGTCGGCACGGCAAGCTTCGGCGCCGGCACGCTGACCAACACCGGTCCGGGCACCTCGTTCAATGTCGGCTCGGCGACATCAGCCAGCGGCGGCACTGCTGATATCTCCTATGGCGGCACGCTCGCCAGCAACGGCTCGGGCGCCGCGGTGTCGATCCAGAGCATGACCGGCGGCTCGGTGACGCTCTCGGGCAATCTCACAGACGGCAACGATCTGGCCGGCGGCAACATCGTCGTTGCCGGAAACGACGCGGCCGCGATCACCTTCTCGGGCACCAGCAAGGTGATCAGCTCGGGCGCGACGGATGGCGTGAGCTTGGGCATCATTGGCAATTACGGCTCAGGCGCCCCGGCACTCAATACAAACAGCACGATCGATTTCACTAATGGCGGCCTTGCTATAACGACAATGACCGGGGCGGGCTTCGTCGCAATTGGCGATTTAGGCCCGGCTGGCGCAACCTCCACCATCATTACCGTCACCGGCGCCGGCAACAAGATCAATGCCGGCAGCGACGGGCTTGTGGTGTATGGTGCCAATGTCGGCAGCGACGGCATTACCTTCGACAGCATCACGGCGGACTCCACGATCCCTGCCCTTCCCGGCGACCCCGGCGGTGCCGGCGTGACGCTGTTGGGCGCCAATCTCGTCGGCGATGTCAATATCGGCGGCCTGAGGGACACTGGATATACCGGCGCCTGGCTGTACGCCCTGAGCAGCACCGGCGGCGAGGTCAACTTCACCGGCACGATCGATCTCGACGTCCAATATGCCGGGTTCGACATCGGCGGCCCCGAGATCGGCACCGTCAACATCGCCAATGTCGCCGGATCCACCCTGACCATCGATGGCGGCCAGTTCGGCATCATACAGAGCTCGCAGGGCGGGACCATCAACGTCGGCGTCAACGGCAGCGCCAGCATCACGAACACCACCCTCTCGGCCATCAGCCTCGGCGGCGGCAATGACCTGGCCTTCACCACGCTGACCTACAAAGGTTCGGTCACGGTCGGTGCGGGATCGGTGATAAGCGCCGCCGGCGACGCGACCCGCCTGAACATGAGCGGTTCCGTCGTTTCGACCACGTCGTCGACGGCCTTCAACTTCTTTGGCCATGCCGAGGGCATATACGATATTTCGAGCACCATCGATCACAGCGGTGGCAAGGGTGTCGCCATCGGCGGCTCGGCCAACGGCACGGTCACCTTCTCCGGTACGTCGAAGATATTCGACACCGGCGCCAACGATGCCATCTCCAAGGCACCGTCATACGTGATGGACCCGCAGACCAAGGGCACGCTCAACTTCACCAATGGCGGCCTCGTCATCACCACCACCAGCGGTGCCGGCTTCACCGCCAGCACCTTCGGTTCGGGAACGGTCAGCGTCACCGGCGACGGCAACACCATCACCACCACGAACGGCGGCACGGCGCTGAAGCTTGGCGACGCGACGGCGGTCGTGGCCGGGGCGACAGGCGCGACGGTTGGCGCCGGTGGTATCAACTTCGATACGATTTCGGTCAATGGCGCCGCGACCGGCATATCGCTCAACAATGTCAGCGGCGGCACGCTCAATCTCGGCACGGTCAACCTGCAAGGTATCACCGGTACTGGCGTCCAGGTTTCCGGCACACTCGGCTCGACGGTGAATTCCGCCGGCCTGACCATCGGGCTTGGCGCGGCGAACACGATCGGCCTCGACCTCAACGGTGCGTCGCTCGGCGCGAGCAACATCACCGCTGGCGATTTGGACGTCGACGGCGGCGGTTTTGCCGGCACGATCGGCATCGACATGGCCGACACGACCGGCACCGGCACGATCCAGCTCGGCGACACGGTCAACAACAATCCGGCGGGACAGACCTCCAAGATCGAAAATGTCGGCTATGGCGTCCAGTTCTCGAGCGCCACCAACGCCAAGCTGGTGTTCGGCGACGGCGCCGGCCCGGCCGAATCTTCGATCGAGACCACAGGCGGCCAGGTCATCCACGCCACCGACACGCTGCCGACATCGGGCGACTACAATTTCAACGACGTCAACTTCAGCGGCGACACGTCGAACCTGTCTTCGTACAAGGTCTACTATGTCACCGCCGATGCCACCGCCCTTGGCGACGGCAGCCTGCTCAATCCGGGCACCTATACCAACGCCCAGGCATCTACCGCCAATGTCATTGTGCTCATCGACAAGAACGTCGACGGCGGCCAGGCGACGATTGACCTCGGCGGTACGTCGTTCCAGCTCGATGACGGGCAGGTACTGCTCGCCTTCAAGAGCGACGACGCGGCCGTCGATGTCTCGCAGCTCGGCGTCGATACCAGCGCCGGCGCTTCGGCTGCGTTCCATTTCACCACCGTGCAAAACTCGCCGATCATCGCGGCACCGGCGGGCATCGACACGCTACGGCCGATCCTGCAGAGCAACACCGCCGGCTCGGTGGTCGATCTGGCGACATCAGGCTCGGGCGTCGTCACCGGCGGCCTCCAGAACCTCATCATCCGCAACACAGGCACCGGCACTGGTGTCGCCGTCAACGCGACGTCCGCCTCCAGTTTCTTCCTCCGCAACAACGACATCGCGGCCGGCGGCAGGGCGCTCGATTTCTCCACATCAGCTGCGCCGGCCAACACGCTTCTGCTTTCGATCGACGGCAATACGCTGAAATCGACGGGATCGGCGCTGGCCGCGTCCTTTGCCGGCCAGAACATCAGCGCGACGGACAACTCGGTCGAGATCCAGTCCTTTGCCGACAACACTGTGCTCGGCGGCACTGGCGGCGGCATCGCCTTCAACAATGTCCGCTTCGACTCCAACGGCGCCGGCGGCACTGTCAGCGCCGGAACGATCGGTGTTGGCTCACCAGGCCCAGGGCGCGTCCAGGGCGACGGCCTCAGCTTCACCAACACCAGCGGCACCCTCGATCTCGGCGCGTTCAGCGTCTTCAACAATGGCGGCACCGGCGTCCTCGCCAACACCAAGACCACCAATTTCACGCTGAACAGCAGCAGCGGCGGCGTCTTCACGGGGAATGGCGCGGCGTTCGATCTCGATCCGCTGACCGTCAATATGGTGGTGACCAGCATCAGTTCAGGCGGCAGCAGCGGCGGCATCATTTTCGACGGCGTCGCCGGTACCTTCACCGTCACCGGCAACACGAGCGTTGCCGCGGCGACGACTGCCGGCATTATGACGATCAACGCCGGTAACACCGGCGTCTTCACCTTCAACACGGTGACCCTGAACAGCACCGTCACGGTGGGCGGCGGCATTCAGGTGGCGAGCGGTACGCTCAACATCACCGGCCTCGCCAACATTGACACGACCACCGGCGTCGGCGTCTCGCAAACCGGCGGCACGGTCAGTTTCACCGGCGGCGTGACCATCGACACCGCCAGCGGCACCGGCATTGTTGGAACCGGCGGCACGATGGGCATCACAGCTACCGCTGCCGCAGAAACGGTGAGGGCGACCACCGGCCAGGCGATCAATCTCTCTGGCGTCGCCGCCAGCATCGCGCTCGATTCGACCAATTCGGTCGGCGGCGCCAACAATGTCAGGCTGACCAACGTCAGCGGCATCGTCGGACTTGGAACTGGTTCGCTGACCGGCGCAACGGGCGCGTCGTTCAATGTCGTCGGCGGCACGGCGGCCGTCAGCTATTCGGGCACTGTCAGCAATTCGGGCGCATTCAGTCCGGCGCTGAATGTCCAGAGCCGGCTTGCCGGCGCCGGCCTCGTCGCCCTGAGTGGCAATCTGACGGCCAGCGGGCTGGGCATATCGCTGAACAACAATGCAGGCGGCACGGTGACGGTGTCCGGCGCCTCGAACAGCTTTACCGGCGGGGGCACCGGCATATCGATCACCGCCAACACCGGCGGCACCTACAACATCAGCGGCGCCAGCTACGCCATCGGCATGAGCGGCGGCGGGCTTGGCGTCGACATTGCCGGCAACAGCGCCCCGGTCACGGTCAATTTCAACGGCGGCGGTCTGACGATCGTGACCTCGGCAGGCGCCGGCTTCAATGCCACGGGCTTCGGCACGGTCAGCGTCACCGGCGTGGGCAACTCCATCGCCACGGGCACCGGTGTGGCGATGAACCTGAGCGGCGTCACCGTCGCGGCCACCGGCATGAATTTTTCCTCGACCAGCAACGGCGCCGGCGGCAACAGCGCCGTCGTCCTCACCAACGTCATCGGGTCGGGGACGATCAATCTCGGCGCCGGCACGCTGGTCGGCGGCAGCGCGGCAACCATCGCTGTCAGCGGCGGCACCGCCAACCTCAACTATACCGGCAATGTCAGCCAGTCGAACAATGCGACCCTGGTCAGCGTCGCGGGCGGGCACAGCGGCACGCTCAACTTCGCCACCGGCGCGCTGTCGGCAACGAACGGTACCGGCCTGCAGTTCGACAATGCGGACGGCATCTACAGTTTCGTCGGCACGACGACGCTGAATGGCGGCAATGCCAGCGTCGACATCCTCAACGGCTCTGGCGGCACGTTCAATTTCGGTACCGGTACCTCCATCGTCAGCCCCAGCGGCACGGCGTTCAACGTCAATGGCGGCACCGCCACCGTCACCTATGCCGGCACGATCACGCAAGCCACCGCCGGCCAGCGCATGATCGTCGTCGCCGACACCGCCGGCGGTTCGGTGAATTTCACCACCGCCGTGGCGAACGGGCTCAACGACACCGGCGGCACCGGCATTGTGATCGACGGCGCGGCGGGCAGCGTCACCGTCAACAATGCCAGCCTGACGGGCACGGCCGGCATCGTCATTCTCGGCGATTCGACCAACAATGCGACCGGCACCTACACCTTCAACAATGTCGCCATCCAGACCGACGCAGGGGCTGCGAACAATGCCTTCGTCGTCGATGGCGACCAGGGCACGCCGGGCAATGACGACGTCAGCGCGGTCGTCAACCTGAACAATGTCGACATCACCAATCCTGGCGGCAATGTCGCCAACATCCGCGGCATGGCCGGCGGCTCGGTTAATTTCGACAGCGCCAGCTCGATCACCCGCAACGATGGCGGGCTGGGCATTGCCGTGCTCAGCAACGCTGGCGGCACGATCAACTTCGGCGGCGGAGTCAAGACGCTCTCGACCGGCGTCAACGCCGCCGTCATCCTGACCAGCAATCCCGGCGCAACCATCAATTTCACCAATGGCGGGCTGGCGATCAACACAACGAGCGGCGACGGCTTCAGCGCCACGGGCGGAGGGACGGTGACGGTGCAGGGCGCCGGCAACACGATCGCGTCCGGCACAGGCACGGCGCTCAATGTCGTCAACACGACGATCGGCGCCAGCGGGCTGAATTTCCAGAGTATCTCGTCCACAGGATTGAGCGGCAACGCAGGCATAGTCCTCGACAACACCGGCTCAGGCGGCGGACTGACCGTGACGGGTACGGGTAGTGCAGGTTCCGGCGGCACGATCTCAAATAAGACCGGCGGCGATATCCTCAACGGCAGCACCGCAGCCGGCAACACCACGTCCGGCACAGGCGGCACCGGTATCTTCCTGCGCAGCACGGCGAACGTGTCGCTGGCCAACATGCAGCTCAACGACTTCTCCAACTTCGCTATCTACGGCAAGACGGTTACCGGCTTCACGATGACCGGCATGACCATCAGCGGCGTCAACGGCTCCAACAATGCCGGCGATATTGAAGAAAGCGCTGTCCGCTTTGACAATCTGCTCGGCAGCGCCTCGATAACTGGTTCCAACATCAGCGGCGGCGCGTACGGAAATCTCGCCGTCTGGAACACCAGCGGCACGCTGAACCGGCTGACCATGAGCGGCAACACGTTCGGCCTGATCAGTTCAACCCTCGGCAACGATAATGTCGGCTTCACCGTCTACAACAACGCAACCGCGAATGTGACGCTCGACAACAACACGTTCTCTGGCACGCGCTCCGACTTCTTCGAGGCGGTCGCCAACAACAATACGACCATGGATGTGGTCGCCACCAACAATATTTTCCACAATGGCCAGACGATCATACCGGGCGGCGGCACGGCAATTTCGGTGCGCAGCGGCTCTGCCGGCAACACGTCCGCCGCGACGACGACCTTCAACATCTCGAACAACGTCAACAGCGATGGCGGCGCCAATGCCTTCGACACGGTCGGCATCTTCGTCGCCAAGGGGCAGGACCTCGGCACTATGACCGGCAGAATCGTCGGCAACACGCTGGTTGCCAAAACGGGCTCGAATTCCGATGGCATCTTCGTCCGCTCCGCAGGCGCCAGCGGCTCGTTGACCACGCTTATCCAGAACAACACCATCGCCGGCTGGGGCAATACAGGTATCCACCTGCAGAACAACGATGGTGGCGCGACAATGAATGCTTCAGTGTTCGGCAACAGTGTGACTGCGCCAGGTAGCGCATTCCCGTTCTCCGCATTCTTTGCCGATAATGGCGGCACGGCCGGGGATACAAGCACGATGAACCTCGTGCTCGGCGGTGCGGGTGTGCAGCAAAACACCTTCGCCGGCGGGCCAAATGCAATTGTGGACGTCAGCTTAAGCAACTTCAACGCCAGTACACACTTCAATCTGTCTCGCAACGGCTCGGTGGCGGGCACCGCCGGAGGCGTCGTACAGGACGACAATGTGGGCGCACCTACCTACGATGACACGGGTGGAGTGGGTACAATCGTGCTGGTGAATACTCTGCCGGTAACGCCGCCCTGATCAACCAAATCATTTATTCGGCAAGCAACACTAAGGTTCTCAACCTTTGATCGGGCTCTATGCGGCAGTTCAGTTTGATCAGGTTGGTATTCACTCGGGGAACGTTCGAGCGATGGCGATTTCTACCCAGTTGCTAAATGGATTTCTGCCGAATTTTAATAAAAGCGCATTCAAGATATTTCTCTATTTGCGATTCTCCTGTCGTTGCGTAATGTCACTGTGGTGCGTTAGTATGCGGAAACAACGAGGAGGTGGCGATGTCGGAACCATTTATTTCCGAAATCAGAATCATGTCTTTCATATTCGCGCCAAAGGGCTGGGCGCTCTGCAATGGACAGTTGCTGCCCATCAATCAGAACCAAGCGCTGTTTTCGCTGCTAGGCACCACCTTCGGCGGCGACGGCCGGGTGAATTTCGCGCTGCCCGACTATCGCGGGCGCGTGCCGATTCATGTCGGCGGCGGGCACACGCTGGGCGAGCGCGGCGGCGAACAGGTGCACACGCTTTCGATCGCGGAATTGCCGTTTCATAGTCATGTCGAGCAGGCCACCACCGCCAGTGCCGATGTGCCGGTGCCCACGGGCAATCTGCTGGCAACCGTCGCCAACACCTATACGCCGCCCGGGAACGTCACGGCGATGGATCCCGGTACGCTGGCCTCCGTCGGCAACAACCAGGCGCATTTGAACATGCAGCCATTTCTGACCCTGAGCTTCTGCATCGCTTTGCAGGGCATCTTCCCGTCGCCGAATTGAGGGAGCGCAGCCATGGGACAACCCTTCGTTGGCGAAATTCGCATGTTTGCCGGCAATTTTGCGATAGCCGGCTGGATGTTCTGCGAAGGGCAGCTGCTGCCCATCTCGGAGAACGAGACGCTTTTCCAACTGATCGGTACCACCTATGGCGGCGATGGCCAGAGCACATTCGCGCTGCCCGACCTGCGCGGCCGCCTTCCGATCCATCAAAGCGCCGATTTCATTCTTTCCCAAACTGGTGGCGCGGAAGAAGTCACGCTTACGCCCCAGCAGATGCCATCGCACACGCATCCGTTCCTTGCTTCGCTAAACAATGCCGGGGCAAGCACCCCGGCCGGCAACATGACCGGGCAGGTCGGCGCGTCACAAATCTATCGTGAGGCACCGGCGGCTGCGGCGATGTCCCCGCAGACGGCCGGGCAGACCGGCGGTAGCCAGCCGCATACGAACTTCCAGCCGTATCTCTGCGTCAATTTTATCATTTCGCTTTTCGGCATTTTTCCGTCGCCGACCTGAGAGGACATCATGGCTGACCCATTCGTCGCCGAAATCCGAATCTTTCCCTTCAATTTCGCGCCCAGCGGCTGGGCTTGGTGCGATGGCCAGCTCCTACCGCTGTCGCAGAACACCGCGCTGTTCTCGTTGCTCGGCACCACTTATGGCGGCGACGGCAAGTCCAACTTTGCCTTGCCCGATCTGCAAGGCCGCGCGCCGATGCACCCAGGGCAAGGACCTGGGCTTTCGCTGCACGATCTCGGCGAGACGGGCGGTTCGCAGACAGTGTCGCTGCTGATATCGGAGATGCCGCAGCACGGGCACAATTTGATGGCCAACGTCAATCCCGCCAATCTGGCGGCGCCAAGTCCCGCACGATCTTTCGCGCGGACGGCTCCCGGGCAGTCCTACTCGGCGACGGCCACTTTGACGCCGCTCAGCGATCAGGCGGTGCGGCCGATCGGCGGCGACCAGCCGCACAACAATATGCAGCCCTATCTCACCTGCTATTTCTGCATCGCGCTGCAAGGCATTTTCCCACCAAGAGGCTGACCGAGCCAACAGGGCAGGACCGATATCATGGCCAAGAACGCAGAACCGAAGTCGAAGGCCCCCGCGGCGAAGACGCCGGCGCGGAAAGCGCCCTCCAGGGCCAGGGCCCGCCCGGCGCCGTCCAGCCCCCCACCCATTTACCAGCACAAGCCGGCCGGCGCTTCGTTCTTCGAACTGTCTCGGCTGATGGTGGTGGGTATCGATTCCGCCAAGGGGCAGTTGATCCAGAAGGCGCAGCTTTCGCCGAACGGGCCATGGCCTTCGGCCTGGTCGTTCATCGCGCCCGGCGCCTGGGTGATCATGACGGCGGGGCTGACCAGGGACGGCCGCGTCGCGGTGGTCGCGCAGCCATCGGGAACCACCAACCTGTCCTTCATCACCGAGGACGCCAACCAGATCGGCCCGGTCGAGAAATGGACCGCGCCGATGAGCATCGGCACGCCGCCCGGCGCGACCAGCTACCAGAAGCTTTCGATGGCGCGCGATGCCGATGGCCGCATCGAAGTCTTCGTCACCGACAATCAGGGCCGCATCTGGTGGATCTACCAGAATCCGGACCAGATCGTGCAGGTGCAGAAAACCATCACGCCACCGGGCACGACGACGCCGATCGTCGTCACCGTCGACGTGCCGGCGCCGCCGGCCAAACCGTGGAGCGACTGGATCCAGATCCCCGGCGGGCTTGTGACGGTTTCGGCGATACGCCAGGGTGACGGCCGCATCGCGCTGTTCGGCATCAATTCGAACCTGCATCTCTATCGCTGCCAGCAGGCGAAGGCGCGGGCCTTGAGGGCCGCCGACTGGACGGGTTGGGTGCAGATCGACACGACCCAGACAGGTGGCTTCATCGAGATGGCGCCGGTGATCGGCCCGCTCGGCGCCACCAATCTGTTCGCCCTGACCCAGAGCGGCCAGGTGCTGCATACGCGCCAGATGCCCGCCGGATCGGATACGTGGACGCAGTGGGCGACACCTGGCTACTCCAGGGCGTCCAACCTGGCGCTTGCCGCCGGCATCCAGGGCGACGGCGATATCGTGCTGGTCGCCGCCGACCAGCACTTCCTCCAATTCAACGCGCAATGGGATGCCTACACCCAGAACTGGTCGGGATGGCGCGATTTCGGCGCATCCCTTCGCTCGACGCGCCTGACGCTCAACTACAATGCCGATGGCCGGCTTGCTCTGTTCAGCCTGGCGCGCATGCCGGACGGCACCAACGGCCTGTGGACGATCAACCAGATGGGCATCGACAGTTCCGAATGGGAGTACAACTGGACGTCGCTGACCGACAACAATCTCAAGCAGATCGTCGTCGTGCGCGACCTGACGCCGCCGGTCTGACGGTTGATTTCCGGTCGCGTGGCGGAAGGCAAGCAGGCCCGTCCGGTCTGGTCGCGCTCCGACAAGGCCGGGCTCCGCTTTCGTGCGGCAGTGGACGCGGACATGCCGTTCCTGTCGCGGCTCTACGCCTCGACGCGCATGGATGAACTCGCCGTGACGGCGTGGAGCGACGCGCAGAAGGCTGGCTTCCTCGGCATGCAGTTCCAGGCGCAGCACGCGCATTACCAAAAACACTATCCCGAGGCCGACTGGCTGGTGGTGGAACGAGCGGGCAAAGACATCGGCCGGCTCTACATCGAGCGCTGGCCAGGCCAGCACCGCATCATCGACATTGCCTTCCTGCCGGAGCATCGCCGCAAGGGCTACGGCACCGCACTGCTGCGCGACCTTATCGACGAGGCATGGTTAGCCGGCAAATCAGCCTCGATCCACGTCGAGAAGCACAATCCGGCCAGGTGGCTCTATGTCAGGCTCGGTTTTGCGGTGGTCGAGGACAAGGGTGTATACGATTTGATGGAATTTGCGGCGCCGAGCGGCGGGGCGGGGTGAGACGATGGCTGTCCCGCTGGCGTCAAGGTTTCGCGCCGCAGCGCAAGCGTCGCCTCAAAAAGCAAACGTCGCCTAGTTGAACACCGCTTCGTACAGCCGCCCGGCCGCATCGGCGGCGACCGGCACGATGAAGATCTCGTGGCTGCCGCTTTCCCCGGTGAAAAGGTAGGTCGCCTGCGGCAGCGCGATGTCGCGCGGGCCTCTAAACAGCAGCGAGAAACCGCCGCCTGGGCGCGGGCTGGCGGCGATGGGTTTGACCGCGCTCAGTTCGAGCGGGATCTGCTTGCCCCCGGCTTCGATGGTGAAGGTTTGTCCCTGCTCGAAATCCGACACCGACGCCATCCCGTTTGCCTCAATCTGTGCGCTGGAGCGGTTCAGCGTTCGGATCCGATCCAGCTCTTTGTTTCTCCGCAATTGCCAGGGGAAAACCGCTGCACACTTTTCCCGGAATTGCTCCAGCGGCGGCACTGTCGCCGCTTCGCCGCAAGCTGTCCAGAGGCGGGCAGGCCGCGGTCGTGTTCCCCAAGACAATCGATCGCCGCAAATCCCAAAGATACAGCACCGCCTGTCCTTTTATGCGCGCAAGAGACGCTGTAGTACTTTGTCCTGCGCGGGATTCCTTTCGATCCAAGATCAGCGCAAACAAGCATAGATCCCGGCTTCGGGACCATTGGCAGCCTGACGGGCGTGCGGGAGACGGATGATGGCGGATGCAAAGACGGACGTGACGGGCGATGCGCTGCCGCTGTTCTATTCGAGGCCCGAGGCGCTCAATCCGGCGCGGCACGGCTCGCTTGGCCTGACCGCGCGCAGTGACTTCGGCTTCGCCCGCTCGGCGCACGCCATTCCGGTGGTCGCGTCGGAAATGCCGGCGGCGATGCGCTCCTACCCGATCGTCTTCATCGGCCCGGCCAAGTCGCCGGTGATCATCACCGGCGTGCGCCAGAACGAGAATTTGTTCGTCGATGCCGACGGCAAATGGACCGGGCCGCACTACATCCCCGCCTATGTCCGCCGCTATCCCTTCATCCTGGCCGAAGACCCGACATCGGCCGGCCGGCTGACGCTGTGCATCGAACGGGCCAGCAATCGCATCGTCGACCAGCTGCTGGCGCCGTTGCGCGACGACAAGATCCTGCCGTTCTTCGCCGGCAACGAGCCGACCGAAGCGACCAGACAGGCGCTTGCCTTCTGCAACCAGTTCCAGATCGACTTCCGAGCTACCCGCGAGATGGTCGAAAAGATCGATGCGCACGGCCTGTTTTCGCCGCGCCAGAGCAAGGTGACGCTGGAGGGTGGCGAGGTGCTCAACCTCACCGACTTCCAGGTGATCGACGAGCCGGCCTTCAACAAATTGAGCGACGAGGCGTTTCTCGACCTGCGCAAATCAGGCGCGCTCGGCCTGCTCTATTGCCACCTCGCCTCGACCAACAGCTGGACCTCGCTGGTGCATCAGGCATCGCTGCGGAAGGCGGATGGGGCGAAGGTTGGCTGAGGCAGCCTTTCCCCTTGGCCGTATCCAACTCCGGAAAACAGCGTACGAGCAATCAGGAAAGAAACTTCCGATCTATGTCCCTGCCGGTCAGCTCATCCTCAGGCGAACCAAGACAACCTTCGGCTGGTCGCCCGCGCGCTCCACATCTAGTATACCGGAAGCTTCAGCTAGATCACTCAATCGCGCATAGCCGTAGTTTCTAGCGTCGAAGTCTGGAGATTGCTTTGCCAGATGGGCGCCCACGCGTGCGAGATTCGCGCGACCGTCTTCGTCTGCCGATGCTTCCACCGCCTTTCGGAGCATGCTCAGCGCGGCCTTGTCCAGTCTGCCACCCGCCGCTCCGCCCTGCGCTGGACGGGCTTTTTCCGGTTCGGTTTTGACGGGTACGGCGGCAGCGGCGGCGGGCTTTCCAACGAGCTTCTCTTTTGTAATCGGGGCAGTCAGCGGCGGCTCGGCTGCCGCGCCATCGAGCACATCGGCATATATGAACTTGTCGCAGGCCGTTATGAACGGTCGAGGCGTCTTGCGTTCACCGAACCCGTAAACGGTTATGCCCTGTTCGCGGATTCGTGACGCGAGCCTTGCGAAATCGCTGTCGCTCGAAACGATACAGAAGCCGGAAAAGCGCCCCGTGTAGAGCAGGTCCATCGCGTCAATGATCATCGCGCCGTCGGTCGCGTTCTTACCTGTCGTGTAGGCGAACTGCTGCATCGGTTGAATCGAATGCTCAAGCAGGCATTCCTTCCAGCCACCGAGGTTTGGCTTCGTCCAGTCACCGTAGATTCGCCTGACGCTCGCGGTGCCGTAATTGGCGATCTCCGCAAGAAGCCCCGAGATGATCTTCGGTGAAGCGTTGTCGCCGTCAATCAAAAGCGCCAGTGTATCGCCCGTCATTTTGCAAACCCTCTGCCTGTCCCATACGATAACCCAGATTTTAGGTTCAGGCATCTTGCATGGATACGTCTCGAAACTCGCTCGTGCGAGGGATTTGGAGGCGTTTTTTTGAGCCGGGGATGCGTAAACTTGGGAGGCGATTGCCGGGCCAAAAACGAAAAAGCCGCGGGCGACCGCGGCTTTTCGATGCTTGATTTCCTTAGAGGAAACTGGAGCGGGTGAAGCGATTCGAACGCTCGACCCCAACCTTGGCAAGGTTGTGCTCTACCCCTGAGCTACACCCGCTCGCACGGCGTCTTGGCCGCAAGCCGGGCCTATATGGCTGAAGAGCGCGGCGATTGCAACAGGGAAATCGCAGGCTTTTTTACGACCCGGCAAGCGAGGCCGGCAAGCCGCCGGCGGGCGCGCGAGTGGCACGCGGCGGGGGCGCCACCGCAAAGGGCGGGTGCCGCTCACCGTGATGTCGCATGACGGTCTTGTGTCGGCCGCCCCATTGGCCGTAAACGGCATGGGCTCACAAACGGGACGAAGACGAAACCGATGCCGAAGACCGAAGCCGAACTTTTTGCCTTTCTTGCCGAGCTGGGCATTGCTGCCTCGACCAGGCGCCATCCACCGCTCTATACCGTCGCCGATTCGCAGGCGCTGCGCGGCGAGATCGCCGGCGGGCACACGAAAAACCTGTTCCTGAAGGACAAGAAGGACAATTTCTTTCTGGTCACCGTCGGCGAGGACGCGGTCGTCGACCTGAAGCAGATCCACCAGGTGATCGGCGCCGCCAGCCGGGTTTCTTTCGGCAAACCGGAGATGCTGATGGAGCTGCTCGGCGTCACGCCGGGCGCCGTCACGGTCTTTGGCATCATCAACGACACGGCAAACAGGGTCAAGCTCGTGCTCGACAAGGATTTGATGGAGCATGCGGTGATCAATGGGCATCCGCTGACCAATGAGGCGACGACATCGATCGCAGCGGGCGACCTGATCAGATTCGTCGAGGCAACCGGGCACGATGCTGCTATCTTGAAAGTCTCCGCGTGATCGCCACATGGATGGCTTAAAACCGATGGTCTGAAGCATAGGGCGCCTGGCTGCCGGCCGGCGGCGCCACGGAAGGGTAAAGAGATGAGCGACAACAATCCGTTCGGCGGCCCCTTTGGCGGCAATGGCGGCCAGTACACCACCTCGGTGCAGTATGGTGGAACCGCGCCGGCGCCGGCGAAAGTCGCGCTTGGCGATACGCCCGCCGCTCCCGCCGATGTGATCAAGGACACGACGACGGCTGCCTTTGCCGCCGATGTCATCCAGGAATCGCGCCGCCAGCCGGTGCTGGTCGATTTTTGGGCGCCCTGGTGCGGACCTTGCAAGCAACTGACGCCGCAGTTGGAGAAGGCGGTCAAGGCCGCCGGCGGCAGGGTCAAGCTGGTCAAGATGAACATCGACGACCATCCGTCGATCGCCGGCCAGCTCGGCATCCAGTCGATCCCGGCGGTCATCGCCTTCAAGGACGGCCAGCCGGTCGATGGCTTCATGGGCGCCATCCCGGAGAGCCAGATCAACGAATTCATCACCAAGGTCGGCGGCAAGGGCAATGGCGCGCCGCCGGTGGCCGAAGCTCTGGCTGCGGCGACCGAGGCGCGCGACGCCGGCGACATGCAGACCGCGGCCGACATTTATGACGCCATCCTGGCGCAGGCGCCGGAGACGATCGAGGCGATCGCCGGACTGGGAGAGCTGCTGTTCGAGGCCGGCGACACGGAAGGCGCCGAGGCGCTTTTGGCAACAGCCCCGGAGGCCAAGAAGGATGCGCCGCCGGTGGCAGCCCTGCGCGCCAGGATGGCGGTTGCGGCGCAGGCGGCGGCTCTCGGCAATCCAGCCGAATTCGAGCGGCGCCTTGCGGAAAATCCCGGAGATCACCAGGCGCGTTTCGATCTGGCCATGATCCAGAACGCCAACGGCGACCGTACGGCCGCAGCCGACAATCTGCTGGCCATCATCAAGGCCGACCGGGCCTGGAACGAGGATGGCGCGAGGACGCAATTGCTGCAGCTGTTCGAGGCCTGGGGCATGACCGACGAGGCGACGCTGGCAGCGCGCCGCAAATTGTCGGCGCTGCTGTTTTCCTGAGCCGGCTGCCGGTTGTTTTGCCGCACGGGCTTGGCGTCGGCGATGATTGCGCCAGATTAGGGCCAAGAACTCACGCGCTTCTTGATGGCGCGATCGGAGGAATGAGGTGCAAGCGGGAAACGCGCATTACCGGCTCGCCAAGGATTTGCCGTCGACGATCCCTATCTTTCCGCTCGAGGGGGCGCTTTTGCTGCCGGGAGGCCGCATGCCGCTCAACATCTTCGAGCCGCGCTATCTGCAGATGGTGGACGAGGCGATCGCCGGCTCGCGGCTCATCGGCGTCATCCAGCCCAGTCTCGACGGGGCCTTGCGCGACGACGGCGAGCCGGAACTCTGCAATGTCGGTTGCGCCGGGCGCATCATCGCCTTTTCCGAGAGCGGCGACGGCCGTTACCTGATTTCGCTGCAGGGCGTGTGCCGGTTCCGCATCGCCCACGAATTGACGGTCAAGACGCCGTTTCGCCAGTGCAAGCCCTCGCCTTTCCTTGCCGATCTCGATGAGGACCAGGCGGGCAACGAGATCGACCGGCCATCGCTGCTCAAGGCATTTCGCGCCTATCTGCAGGCCAACGACCTCGAGGCCGACTGGGAAAGCGTCAGCCGGGCCGAAAATGCCATGCTGGTCAATGCGTTGTCGATGATGGCGCCCTATGGGCCAGCCGAGAAACAGGCGCTGCTCGAAGCGGCGGATTTGAAGACCCGGGCCGAGACGCTGATCGCCATCACCGAAATGGCGCTGGCGCGCGAGAATGAGGATTTTGGGTCGAGTTTGCAGTAAGAGGGCGCGATGGCGGACGGACGTGACGGGAAGAAGGTCGACCCCAAGCTGCTGGAGTTGCTGGCCTGCCCACTGACCAAGGGGCCGCTGGCCTGGGATCCGGAGCGCGGCGAACTGATTTCCAGGGTCGCCAAGATTGCCTATCCGGTGCGTGACGGCATCCCGATCATGCTGCCTTCCGAGGCGCGGACGCTTTCGGTGGAGGATGTGCTGGCCCCGCCGCCGCCGCGTCTGGGTGGGCCGGGCTGAGGGGCACGTTTCTTGTACCCAATAGGCCGGCAGGACAGAGGGGGCGCGAAGGATCGCCGACGTCCGCTTTCGTTCCGCTCTTGGCATGGCCTTGCCTACTGAAAATTCCGCCCCTTGGGCATGACCTGTTCCGCTTCTTCCGACAGCGTTGCGAGATCCTGCCGGATCGGCGCGCTTTGTTTGGCGGGGCTGGAGCGATCCGAACCGTCCTTGGCGAGGTCTCTCGGAGGAACCACTGGTGCAGTCTCGCTGACCTTCTCCAGAAGCACGGTCAGCCAGGGCGTCAGATCCTCGATCTTCTCGGCAACGATGTGGACCACACCCGATTCCGACTGCAATTTCCCGGTGACCTTGACGAACCGGGCCCCCATGACGATAGGCCGATAGCGGTCGAAGGTTCTTTGCCAGAAGATGATGTTGGCCACCGCCTTGTCGTCCTCCAGCGTCAGGAAGATCGCATTGCCCTTGCCGGGGCGCTGCCGCACCAGCACGAGGCCGGCGACCGAGACGCGCCTGCCGTCGCGCACGGAAGGAAGATTCGCATTCGGGATGACGCCGGCGCGGTCGAGCCGCTCGCGCAGGAAGGCGACCGGATGCGCCTTCAGCGACAGGCCGAGCGCGCGGTAATCGTGGATGACATGCTCGCCGAGCGGCATTTTCGGCAGCCTCGTCTCCGGTTCCAGCTCGCGCAGGCGAAGCGCCGGCTGGTCGAACAGCGGCAGTCTTTCGGCGGCGCTCTTGCCATCGAGCGCGCGCACCGCCCACAGGGCTTCGCGACGGTCAAGACCGAGCGAGCGAAAGGCATCGGCCTGCGCCAGTTTTTCGATCTCGCCGACATCGAGGCCGGAGCGCAGCCAGACATCCCTGACGGATACATAGCCTGAGCCGCGCCGCTCGACGAAAGCCTCCATGCGCTCCTTCGACAGGCCCTTGATCTGCCTGAAGCCGAGCCGCAGCGCATGATTTGTCTCGATGACGCCGCGCATTTCGGCATGGCGTGGCAGGATGCGGGCCGGATCGAATGGCGCCTTTTCCAACGTACAATCCCACACCGAAAAATTGACGTCGACGTCGCGGATGTCGACGCCATGGTCGCTTGCGTCGCGCACGAGTTGGGCCGGCTGGTAAAACCCCATCGGCTGCGAATTCAGGATCGCGGCGCAGAACACGTCGGGATAGAAGGTCTTGAACCAGCAGGAGGCATAGACGAGCAGGGCGAAGGAAGCAGCATGGCTTTCAGGAAAGCCGTATTCGCCAAAGCCCTCGATCTGCTTGAAGCAGCGCTCGGCGAAGTCCTTCGTGTAGCCCTTGCCGACCATGCCATTGATCATACGGTCGCGGTAATTGCCGATGGTGCCGGTGCGCTTGAAGGTGGCCATGGCGCGGCGCAGTTCATCGGCTTCGCCCGGTTTGAAACCGCCGGCGACGATGGCGATATTCATCGCCTGTTCCTGGAACAGCGGTACGCCAAGCGTTTTCTTGAGGATCGCTTCCAGCTCCGGCTTTTGATACTCGGCCTGTTCCTTGCCTTGCCGGCGGCGCAGATAGGGATGGACCATGTCGCCCTGGATCGGGCCCGGCCGAACGATCGCCACCTCGATGACGAGATCATAAAAGGTTTTCGGCTGGAGGCGCGGCAGCATCGACATCTGGGCCCGCGATTCGATCTGGAAGACGCCGAGCGTGTCGGCGCGACAGATCATCTTGTAGACCTGCCTGTCCTCCGGCGGCAGGGTGGCCAACACATAGGGCTGCCCATAATCATCCCGCGCATTAGGATAGTGATCCGTGAGCAAGGTGAAGGCGCGTTGCAGGCAGGTCAGCATGCCGAGCGCCAGCACGTCGACTTTCAAGATCTTCACCGCGTCGAGATCGTCCTTGTCCCATTCGACCATCTTGCGCTCGTCCATCGCCGTCTTGACGATAGGCACAATCTCGTCGAGCCGGTCCCTGGTGATGACGAAGCCGCCGACATGCTGGGAGAGATGGCGGGGGAAGCCCATGATCTCATTGGCACGCTCCATCACGTGCCCCGACACCGGGTCGGTGCGGTCGAGGCCGCCGGCGCGGGCTTCCTTCTCGCCAAGCTCCGATGTCGACCAACCCCAGATCGAGCCGGAAAGCGATGCCCTGACATCCTCGGACAGGCCCATCGCCTTCGACACTTCGCGCAGCGCCGAACGGCCGCGATAGCTGATGACGGCGGCGGCAAGTGCCGTGCGCTTGCCGCTGTATTTCTCGTAGATGTACTGGATTACAGTTTCGCGCTTTTCGTGCTCGAAATCGACGTCGATATCCGGCGGCTCGTTTCTCTCCTCGGAAATGAAGCGCTCGAAGAGCGAATCGATTTTTTCCGGCCCCACTTCGGTGATGCCGATGCAGAAGCAGACGACCGAATTGGCGGCTGATCCACGTCCCTGGCAGAGAATATCCTTGCTGCGCGCGAACTTGACGATGTCGTAGACAGTCAGGAAATAGCGGGCATAGTTGAGGCGTTCGATCAAAGCGAGCTCTTCCTCGATGCGCTTGGTCACGGAATCCGGCACACCAGCCGGATAGCGGTTCGCCGCTCCCTCCCGCGCCAGTCGCGCCAGCTCAGCCTGTGGACCAAGACCCGATTCCGTCGGCTCGTCGGGGTAGTTGTACTGGAGGTCGCCGAGCGAAAAAGTCAGCTCTTGCGCAAATCGCAGCGTCTCGGCCAGCGCCTGCGGGTGCCGGCGGAACAGGCGGCCCATCTCCATCGGCGGCTTCAGATGGCGCTCGGCATTGGCGGCCAGTTGTAGCCCGACCTCGGCAACGGGCGTGTTGAGGCGGATCGCGGTCAGCACGTCCTGCAACGGGCGCCGTTCGGCGGTGTGATAAAGAACGTCGTTGGTCGCCATCAGCGGAATGCCGGCGCTCTCGGCAAGTGCTGCCGCCTGCTCGATGCGGAAACGGTCATTGCCGGCGTAGTCGGGCGAAACGCCAAGCCGCAGGTTCCTGCCGAAACGGCCCTTGAGCTCACCAAGCAAGGCAAGACTGTCTTGCGCCCCCGTCGACAGACCGGGCAGGACCGCCAGCGACATCAGGTCACCCCATTCGAGCAGGTCGCCGCGCTGGAGAAGGGTGGCGCCTTTTTCGTTCTCGTCGCGCAGATTGGCTTGCGTCAGCATGCGGCAGAGGTGCCCCCAGCCCTTGCGGTCCTGGGGATAGGCGAGGATGTCCGGCGTGCCGTCGTCAAAAACCAGCCGGCAGCCGGGGTGATAGGAGAGTTTTTCGACCTTGGCCTGCTGCCAGGCGCGCACCACGCCGGCCACCGTGTTGCGATCGGCAAGTCCGATCGCCGAGAAGCCCAGGAGCTTGGCCGCGACCATCAGCTCCTCCGGCTTGGAGGCGCCGCGCAGGAAGGAGAAATTCGACTGGATGCCGAACTCGGCATAGGGAATGACGGTCAGCGCGTTCATGCGAAGACTCCATGCAGGAACCAGCGCGGCGGGACTTGCGAGGCGCCGCCGTAGAGGCCTTGCCGGTAGAGCCAGTAGCGGCGGCCGTCGGCATCCTCGATGCGGAAATAGTCGCGCGTCGATGCCGCCTCGTCGCTTGGCGCTTCCCGCCACCATTCGGCGGCGATGCGTTCCGGCCCTTCGGCGCGCTTGACCCGGTAGAGCGCGCGCCGCCAGCGGAAGTTCAGCGGCGGTCCTTCCGGCATTTCGGTGGCCGGCACATCGATGGGTTCGGGCGAGCGAAACAGCCGGATCGGTCGTTCCGGCGGAAATATGGTTTTTGGTGCCTGCAGCCTGTCCGGCTTCTTCGGCGGCGTGGTCCGGCACGGCGCGTCGGTGAAGGGGATGGTGGCGACGGCACGCTCCGGCAGATGGCTTTCGACCGCGACCGGCCGGAGAACCGCGCCATCGCCGAGCCGGGCGCGGATGCGGTCGGCGAACAGCGCGATATCGGCGCCGTCGTCGGTCACCTCGCCGGCAAGATCGGCCTGCTGCATGTCGAAGGTGGCTGATGCCAACACCGAGAGCCGCACCAGATCGAAACCATAGCCGGCATCGATATCCTGTTCGAGCGCGGCCAGCCTTTCATGGAACAGTTTCTGGATCAGCATGGGTTCGCGCATCGGCCGCGAGGTACCGAGCGCGATGCGGCTGACGGCGCCGTCGACGCGAAAGAGCAGCAGCGCCAGCGTCCGGGCGCCCTCGCCGCGGCGCTCGAGGTCGGTCTTCAAGGTCGCCGCCAGCATGCCCACCAGCCGTTCGATGTCCTCGGTCAGGGTGACGGGTTCGGCGAGGTGGCGTTCGACCGAAAGCGGCGCGACGGGCAGGCGCGGCGACACCGCCTCGTCGAGCCGGCCAAGCGCCTGGTCGAGGCGCAGGAGCAGCAGGGCGCCGAAGCGGCGGGCGAGCGGCGCGCGCGGTGCCGCCATGACGGCGCCCGCCGTGCGCAGGCCCACACTTTCCAGGCTGGTGCGGGTCGAAGGTTCTATGCGCAGCGCGGCCAGCGGCAGGGGCGCCAGCAGCGCCTCCTCCTCGCCTGACACAACGATGCGGTCGCCGCAAAAGCGTGCCGCCGCCCAGGCAGCGCCCGGCGTCGCGGCAAGCCCGGCGCGGACATCGAAACCCTGATGGAAGAAGCGCGACAGGATGTCGTCCAGCATGGCGCGCTCGCCGCCGAACAGATGGGTGCAGCCGGTGACGTCGAGAAACAGGCCGTCTGCCCCGTCCAGCGCCACCAGCGGGGTGTAGCGGTCGCACCAGTCGGCGAGGCCTTCGAGCAGGCGGCGATCGGCTTCCGGATCGGCCTCGACGACGTCGATCGACGGATGCATGGCGCGCGCATCGGCGATGCCCATGTCGCGCTTCAGGTGCAGCGCCTCAGCCCGCTCGTCGAGGGCCGAGATGCGCTGTGCGTTGCGGTCGCGATGGCTGATCACGAGCGGCGGGTGAGAGGGGTGATCCGACGGCCGGGAACGCCAGGACCGCCCCAGACGCTGGCGCAGGATCCTTTCCGCCGCCAGATAGGGAAACCATAGGGACAGGATTCTTTGGCCGGTTTCTTTCCCCACCTGCTCCTTCGTCGCCCGCTCTTTCGTCGAATGCGCGTTCATCGGGGTTCCACTCCAGTGTGAATTGTCCAGGCAGGGCCGTGCGGCTCTTGCCGATGGTGAGGGTGAAGGCCGGGCGGCCGATCGAGCCGGCCAGCGGCCCGGCGATGGTGTCGCGCGGCACCGCCGGCGCCGAGGCGACGATGAGGCGGACGGGTGCCGCCGTCGGTTCGGGCCCAGCCGCCTGCCGCAGCAGGAACACCGGCCGGCCGGCCGCTTGCGCCCTTGCATGCAGCCGGCGTGTCGCGGTCAGGTCAAGCCGCTGCGGATTGCCGCGGATTTCCAGGATGACGGCGGCGAGCGCCGTCATCCGGGCCGCCTCCTCGGCGACCCACAGCGCATCGACGAGCCTTGGCGCCTCGGAAAACAGCAATTGCTCCGGCTCGATGCCGAACGAGGCGTGAAGCCCCCTGGCATAGGGAAAGCCGGCCTCGCGAAAAATCTCCGATGTGCCGATCCACAGCACCGGCAGCCCTGGCGTTTGCTTGAGGATCAGGCTGGTGAGCGACAAAGCGAAGCCGGCGACGGCCCCGGCATCGCGGGTTTCAAGCCCATGGATTTCGCTCAGGGCGGCCTTCGGCAGCCCGCCGCTCAGGGCGGCATCGAGGCGCCCGACGCCGATAGGCAGGAACGCATCCGGCAACGCCGCGGCAATGCCACGCCGGACGATTGTGAGATCAGTGTTGACGTCAGCATCAAAGGGTGCGGCTGCCGGCGCAGCCAAGCGCTCGGGCAGCGTTCCCTCGATTTTCGCGATCTGGCGGCGCAGGGCAAAAACAGTCTCCCGCGCCACGGCGGTCATCGCCATGACGGTCAGCTTCCACTCACAATTGTTCCTGTTATGTTCCTATAGATTCCAGAGCGCATCCCAAGAGTCAAGCAGAGTCATGGGGAATTTATTCCTCTCTGCAGGGATGGCGCAGGCGCATCGGCCCGTTCATTTGCCGATTCCGGTGCGAAAGCCTATATGCCGGGATCAAAGGACAAAGCATGGCCCGCATCTACAAGACCCGCACCTGGCACGACGAACTCTCGCCCTCGATGGACGAAATGGAGTTCCTGGCGCTGGAGGCGTACGCCCATCTGCCGGAGGATTTTCGCAAGCTGACCGGCGAGATCGTCATCCAGATCGCCGAATTCCCAACCGACGAAATCATGGACGATCTGTCGCTGGAAACGCCATTCGACCTGCTCGGCCTGTTCGAGGGACGCGGCATCGCCGAGCGCTGGAACCCGCAGACCGGCGAAGGCCCGAACCGCATCACGCTCTACCGCCGCGCCATCCTCGATTACTGGTCCGAGAACGAAGAGACGCTGGGCGACATCGTCACCCACGTGCTGATCCACGAGATCGGCCACCATTTCGGCCTGTCGGACGATGATATGGAGAAGATCGAAGAGGCGGCGGAGTAGAGTGCGCTGATATTCAGGTGATGCCGGCCTGCAAATGATGGCTTCCTGCGCTTCCCCGCTCTACCGCGTCGCGGTAGAACGGTGCTCACGTACCCAAAAGTACGCTCCGCTCCGGTTCTCGGAAACCACCATTTTTGACTCGGCCTGACCTGAATCTCAACACACGCTGCGTCGGAGCTTTTCAAATCTACCAGTCACTCAGCTTGGTATCGGGCCCGTATTCCTGACCGTCGATATCCTTGACCACGGCCTGGCCGCAACGCATCGCTTTGGCCTTCTTGTCGTAGGCATAGGTCGGCGAGCCGAACAGATGCCAGCCCTTGTTCAGCGCCGCTGTCACCTTGTGGCAGAAGCTGGCATCGTCCGGAGCGGACAGAAAGCGGTAGAGTTTCATTGTTCAATTCCTGTCGTGAGTAGCTGTAGCCCGCTCGCATCCATCGAGCATTTATGACCCGATGGCGGCTGCCTTCGCCAGCAGTTTTTCGGCCTGCGCCAGGTGCAGCCGTTCGACCATCCTGCCGTTCAGCGCGATCACACCCTTGCCGGCATTCTCGGCGAGCGCGAAGGCTTCCCTCACCGAGCGTGCCTCGGCCACCGCTTCCGTGGACGGCACGAAGGCGCGGTTCGCGGCTTCGATCTGGGCCGGGTGGATGAGGCTCTTGCCGTCGAACCCCATGGCCGCGGCTTCCGCGCATTCATGGGCGAAGGCGTCGAGGTCGCGAAAATCGTTGGAGACGCCGTCGAGCATGTCGATGCCGCCGGCGCGTGCGGCCAGCACCATCTGCATCAGCCATGGCACGAGGTAGCGCCTATCAGGCGTCGCCAGAATGCCGGTCTCCTTGACCAGATCATTCGTTCCGGCAACGAAACAATTGAGCCGCGAGGCCGGATCGCGGCCAAGTTCGGCGATGGCGCCGATGTTGAGCAGCGCCTTGGGCGTCTCGATCATCGCCCATAGTTTCACGCTGTGGGGAGCGAAATTGTCGTCAAGCACGTCGCCGGCCTCGAGCAGGTCGCGCGGCGTGTCGACCTTGGGCAGAAGGATGCCGTCGGGTTCGCAGCTTGCGGCCGCCAGCAGGTCGTCGGCGCCCCATTCGCCTGATATCGCATTGATGCGCACGATCATCTCGCAGCGTCTCTCGGAATGGCCGGCGAAAATGCCGGCCAGTTTTTCGCGGGCGGCGATCTTGTCGGCCGGAGCGACGGCGTCTTCCAGGTCGATGATGATGGCATCGCAGGCAAGCTGCGCGATCTTGGCCAAGGCCTTGTCGCTGGAGGCCGGGATGTAGAGCACGGAGCGGCGCGGACGGTAGGTTTCCATGGCTGATCTATGCCGCTTGTGGGCGGGTGAGGCAAGTCGGGGCATGAAGCTACCAATCTCCCCCACGAGGGGGGAGATCGGCAGCGTTTACCCCTGCACGAAAACTGCACGGGCCTGCGGAAAACCTCCTCGGATCCGCCCTGCCGTTTCCCCGCCCGCTTGCGAGACAAGCGGCATGCACAAGCGAGCAAAGCCCCGTTGGTCCCTGCCTCACCGACTGCGGAGCGAGGGCTGGTGGCTGGCCGATCCGCCGCGCGCGTGTCCCGTCGCAACCCTCATTCCCTTTGTCCGCAAAAGCCCGCCAACGGTTCGGCTGGAAGCCATCAGGAAAGCCAGGTCATGACAGCGTTGTTCTCCGCCGCGCCGAGCTATTGCAGCCGTTTCGGTGTCGCCATCCTGCTGGCAGCGCTCGCGGATTTTCTGTTCTATGGCCAGCCCGCCGGGATCACGGTTCTCCTGTTCGCCCTGCTGATTGCCGCGGCGGTCGTCGCTGTGCACCCGGCCGCCTTCAACGACGGCCGGGTCTGGCTCAAGCCCATCGCCTTGCTTGTCCCGCTGCTGCCGCTGGCTGAAAACGTCAGCACCCTGTCGGTCTCGATCGCGCTGGCGGCGCTGACCGTCTTCGCGCTTTCGTTGAGCGGCCGGCTGCGGCACAGCATCGCCCGCATTGCCGGGCAGATCGTGCTGTTCGGGCTGGCGGCGCCGTTCCGCTTCGTCATTGATTTCATCCGCTGGCGCAGGACGGCGCGGCGGTTCGGTGGGCGTCGCATCCGGCTGGCGGCGATCGCCGTCTGGGTGATGCCGCTGACGCTGGGCGCGGTCTTCCTGGCGCTGTTCGGTGCCGCCAATCCGGTCATCGACTATTGGCTGTCGCTGATCGATCTCGTGAGGCTGCTCGATCTTATCCAGCTGGCGCGGATTGCCTTCTGGCTGTTCGTGCTCGCCGCTGTCTGGGCTTTTCTGCGACCGCGCCTGCCGCGCCTGATTCGCCGCATCCCGCGCGCGTTGCCGGCGGTCAGCGCTCAAGCCGGCAAAACCGCCACCACCATCGAAGACATCCTGTTCGGCAAGGCCGCCATCCTGCGCGCCCTGATCGTCTTCAACATCCTGTTTGCGCTGCAGACGGCGCTCGACGCCGCCTATCTGTGGGGCGGGGCAGCGCTTCCCGATGGGCTGAGCTACGCCTCCTACGCGCATCGTGGCGCCTATCCCTTGATCGTCACGGCACTGCTTGCCGCCGGCTTCGTGCTGGCAGCGCTGCGACCCGGCAGCGAAACCTCGGCCGATCCGCTGATCCGCCGGCTGGTCTATGTCTGGGTGGCGCAGAACATCATGCTGGTCATCTCGTCGATCCTGCGGCTCGACCTCTATGTCGGCATCTATGCATTGACCTACTGGCGCGTCGCCGCCTTTGTCTGGATGGGGCTGGTGGCAGCAGGCCTTGCCCTGATCATTGCCCGCATCGCGCTTAGAAAATCCAACGAATGGCTGCTGTCCGCCAATCTTCTGACGTTATCCCTGACGCTTTATGCCGGCTGTTTCATCAATTTCGCAGCAACGATCGCCAACTACAATGTCGACCATTCCCTCGAAATGACCGGCCAGGGCATTCCCCTAGACGCCTGGTATCTTCACTCGCTCGGTCCGGGTGCGTTTCCCGCGCTCGATCGCTTCCTCGAGCACCAGGGCAAGACGACAGCCGCCGGCACTGTCCGCGAACTGGCCGGCGTGCGCGGCAGCGACGAAATCTGGTATCGAACCATCCAGCAGAACTGGCGGGCCTGGAGCTTTCGCGACTGGCGGCTGCTTCGATATCTCGACACCAAGGAGCCGTTCGTGATTCCCTCCGCTATCGAACCTTCCATGCCGGGCCGCTGATCCATGCCGCATCACATCCTCGTCGCCGACGATGACCCGCACATCCGCGAGGTGATCTGCTTTGCCTTGGAGAAGGCCGGCATGAAAACGACAGGGGTGGCCGACGGTGCCGCCGCCTTGCAGGCAATCGGCCGCCGGGCACCGGACCTCGTCGTGCTCGATATCGGCATGCCGGAAATGGACGGGCTGGAGGTCTGCCGGCGGCTGCGGCATATATCCGATGTGCCGGTGCTGTTCCTCTCTGCGCGCGACGAGGAGATCGACCGCATCCTCGGGCTCGAAATGGGCGGCGACGACTATGTGACGAAACCATTCAGCCCGCGCGAGCTGGTTGCCCGCGTCAACGTCATCCTGCGGCGCGCCCGCCCGGCGGCGCCCGAACCGGCCGACGACAGGCAGTTTTCGCATGGCAAACTGGCTCTGGCGCCGGCCAGCCATACCGCCAGCTTCGACGGCAAGCCGTTATCGTTGACAGGAATAGAGTTCTCGATCCTGAAGGGGTTCCTGGCGCGGCCGGCGCATGTGCTCGACCGCGACGCGGTGACGGCCAGCGCCTATGCCGCAAACATCCACGTCGCCGGCCGCACCGTCGACAGCCACATCCGCAACATCCGCGCCAAACTGGCAGCCGTGGGTTGCCCTAATGTCATCGAGACGGTGCATGGCGTCGGCTTCCGGCTTGGCCGATGCGGCTGACGGCCTCCAGCAAATGGATCGGCCGCAAATGGCGGCCACGGCTTGCCACGGTCGTCGTCGCCATCCTGATCATGGTGATGGCCTTGCCACTGGTCGGCCTGTTCTTCTTCCGCCTCTACGAGAACCAGCTGATCCGCCAGACCGAGGCGGAGCTGATCGCGCAAGGCGCTGCCATCGCCGCCATCTATGCGCGGGATGTACGTGACGCCGGCATCCCACCGGAAAAGCTCGGTGCGCCGATGCCGGAGCCAAGTGGGGATTCAAGCCGCAGCGTCAATCCGGACCCGCTCTACAGGCCAATCGAACCGCAGCTCGATCTTGCCTCGGATTATGTCCTGCCGACCCGGCCGGCGGCGATGCCGGCGATCGTCGATCCCGCCTTCGCGGTGATCGGCGCGCGCCTGTCCGGCATCCTCGACGCCACCCAGAAAACCACGCTGGCCGGCTTCCGGCTGCTCGACCCCCGGGGCGTCGTCATTGCCGGGCGCGGCGAGGTCGGCCAGTCGCTCAGTGCGGTCGAAGAGGTGCGCACAGCACTTGCCGGCCACTATGCCAGCGCGCTCAGGCTGCGCATTCCCGACCAGCCGACGCCACCGCTCTATTCGGTCAGCCGCGGCACCAAGGTGCGTGTCTTCGTCGCCCTGCCGGTCGCTGTCGACGGCCAGGTCGCCGGCGTCGTCTATGTGTCGCGGACGCCCAACAACATCATCAAGCATCTCTATGGCGAACGTGGCAAGGTGACGTTGGCGGCGATCGCCATTCTCGGCGGCACGCTGCTCATCGGTCTCATCTTCCTGCGCACCGTCAGCCGGCCGATCTATGCGCTGATCGACCGCACCGAGCGCATCGCCGCCGGCGACCGCACGGCCATCCGGCCGCTCGACCACCACGGCACGCGAGAGATGGCGGAGCTGTCCGCAGCCTTCCTCGACATGGCCGAGAAGCTTCAGGCGCGGTCGGACTCAATCCAGACTTTCGCCACCCATGTCTCGCATGAGCTCAAATCGCCGCTGACGGCGATCCAGGGCGCGGCCGAATTGCTGCGCGATTCCGGTGGCGCGATGGACGATGCGGAGCGGCGGCGTTTCTCCAACAATATCGTCACCGATGCGGGACGGCTCAATCTTCTGGTGCGGCGCCTGCTCGACCTGGCGCGCGCCGAAAACCTGGCGCCGAGCGGCGAAAGCACATCGCTCGGTGCGGCACTGTCGCTGCTGCCCGTCGATAGCAGGCTCACGGTTAGCATCGGGGCCGGCGGCGACATCAGATTGCGCATATCGGCCGAGAACGCGGCTATCGTGCTGGCCAATCTCATCGACAATTCGGCCAGGCATGGCGCGACGCAGGTTTCTGTCTCCGCTACGAGCGCCGGCGGCAAGGCGAGCATCCTGGTCAGCGACGACGGTGCCGGCATTTCGCCGAGCAACCGGGCGCGCATTTTCGAGCCGTTCTTCACCACGCGGCGCGAACAGGGCGGCACCGGCATGGGGCTTGGCATCGTGCTGGCCCTCCTGAAAGCGCATGATGGTATGATCGCGCTGGTTGACAGCGAGCGCGGCACGCGCTTCGAGGTCATTCTGCCGGTGGCGTGAAGGACACTATCGGCCGGATCGGAGAGAACATGCGCTACGACATCGTCATCATCGGCGGAGCCATCGTCGGCTCCTCGGTCGCCTATTACCTGCGTGAGCAAGGGTTTTCCGGCACGATCGCGCTGATCGAGCGTGATCCGCAATTCGCGCATGCGGCAACGACGCTGTCCATGGCCTCGATCCGCCAGCAATTCTCGATCCCGGAAAACATCCGCCTGTCGCAGTTCACGCTGAAACTGTTCCGGCGGCTGAAGGAAGAGTTCGGGGATGACGCCGATATCGGCTTTCGCGAGGGCGGCTACCTCATCCTTGCCGGCGAGGACGGCTTGCCGATCCTGAGGAGCAATCACCAGGCGCAGATGGCCGAGGGCGCCGACATTGTGCTGGAGGACGCGGATCAGCTGGTGCGCCGGTTCCCATGGCTGTCGACCGAGGGCATTTCAGCCGGCGCCTATGGCCGCAGCGGCGAAGGCTGGTTCGACGCGCATGCAATGCTGACGCTGTTCCGCAAGGCGCTGCGGCAGAAGAAAGTCGATTTCATCGCCGCAGATGTCACCGGCATCGCGCGCGATGGCAACCGCGTCACGGGAGTGAGCCTGGGCAATGGCGAGACGCTGGAGGCTGGCATCGTCGTCAACGCCGCCGGCCCTAACGCCGGCAAGGTGGCTGCCATGGCCGGGCTCGAGCTGCCGGTCGAGCCGCGCAAGCGCAATGTCTTCGTCTTCGAGGCGCGCGAGAAATATGCCGACATGCCGCTGCTGGTCGATCCCTCCGGCATCTATGTCCGTCCGGAAGGCTCGGTCTACCTCACCGGCGGCGCCGAACCGGAGGAAGGCGACTGCGCACCAGATCCCGGCGACTTCGAGGTAAACTGGCCACTGTTCGAAGAGGTGATCTGGCCGGTGCTGGCGACCCGTATTCCCGCCTTCGAGGCGATCAAGCCGACCCGTGCCTGGGCCGGCCACTACGACTACAACACGCTCGACCAGAACGCGGTGATCGGTCCGCATCCCGACGTCGGCAATTTCCTGTTCGCCAACGGCTTTTCCGGCCACGGCCTGCAGCAGGCGCCAGCAGTGGGCAAAGCGCTGGCCGAACTGATCGTGCATGGCGGTTATCGCACGGTGGATTGCTCGGCGTTCGGGTATGAGCGGGTGGCGGAGGGAAGGGCGTTCCGGGAATTGAATGTGATTTGAGCGGGCAAAGGGAAGGTCCTTTTTGACGCTGGCGCGAAGGATCGCTACGGTTGCGGAAGAGTATTTCGAGCGAGCCTCAGCCCTTGCGGTCGAACCAGAAGGCGTCGGCCATGCGCTTCATGCCGATACGTTCGTAGAAGCCGACGGCATCGGGCATGGAGATCAGGCTGATGGCGACCGATGCTCCAAGCTGCCGGCGCGCCTCGTCCATCAGGCCCTTGCCGATGCCGAGCCCCTGTGCCGATCGGGAAACGGCGAGTTCGGAGATGTAGCAGACCCAGGAGAAGTCGGTGATCGCCCTGATGACGCCGATCAGCGGCTTGCCCTGAATATCAAGGCGCGCGGTCAGCACCAGATTGGCGCCCGACAGCATCGCCCGCAGCCGCGCTTCATCATCGATCGGCCGTGTTTCGCCGAGGCCGGATTCGACCAGCACGCGACGGAATTCGGCGATGTCGAGCGCGGGTTCTCTGTTGTAGAGGACGTGTGCGTTTTCTGCCATGGCCGCCAGATTGCACCATCGGGCCGGCTTGTGCCACCATGCACGAACAGTTGCCTTTTATTTGCCGCCGGCTTTGTGTAAACCGGGCCTCAGCAAATTCCCCCGCAACGAAAACACGGGCAAAAGCCATGGAAAAATTCACCAAGCTCACCGGCGTCGCCGCTCCGATGCCGATCGTCAATGTCGACACCGACATGATCATCCCGAAGGATTATCTCAAGACGATCAAGCGCACCGGGCTCGGCACTGGCCTGTTCGCCGAAATGCGCTACAAGGACGACGGTTCGGAAAACCCGGATTTCGTGCTCAACAAGCCGGCCTACCGCAAGGCACAGATCCTGGTCGCCGGCGACAATTTCGGCTGCGGCTCCAGCCGAGAGCATGCGCCGTGGGCGCTGCTCGACTTCGGTATTCGCTGCGTCATCTCGACCTCGTTCGCCGACATTTTCTACAACAACTGCTTCAAGAACGGCATCCTGCCGATCACCGTCAGCCCCGAGGATCTCGAGAAGCTGATGGACGACGCCTCGCGCGGCTCCAATGCCACGGTGTCGGTCGACCTCGAAGCCAAGGAAATCCGTGGGCCGGATGGCGGCGTGGTCAAATTCGACCTCGACGACTTCAAGCGGCACTGCCTGCTCAACGGGCTCGACGACATCGGCCTGACCATGGAGAAAGCCGGCGCCATCGCTTCGTTCGAGAAGCGCAACGCCGAACAGCGCCCCTGGGCCTGAGCGGCGCGCTCCGGACGGATGAATCTGGCCTTTCGGGCCGGTTCGCGGCGACTGAGTGGAGGGACAGTCATGACACGTTCGCTTCTTGCCGGCCTTTGCGGGCTGGCCTTGTTGCTGGGGCAAATCGCCAGCGCGTCTGCGCAGACCCAGACGCCCGCCACACAGCCGGCCCCGGCGACGGAGCAGCCGTCCGCCGATCAGGGGACGAACGCCGCCGATGCTTCCGATGACGACAAGCAAGCTCCCGTCCCATTCGAAGGCGGCACGCTGACCATCACCCAGAAGGAACAGTACGGCGAGAAGGTGCTCGCCTATGACGGTCAGCAGCTGGCCAGCAATTACGATGTCTTCTTCGACAAAACAGTCGAGGTCGGCGGCGTCAAGGTGGCGCTGTTCGATGTCGGCGACGGCGGCAACCAATGCGGGCCGGCGACGGTGATCGTCTGGAAACCGGAAGGCGGCACGATCCAGAGCACCACGGTCGAGCAGGACCAGTGCGGCGCGCCGCCCTCGGCGGTGTCCGACAACGCCATCTATTTCGTGCCCTACCTGTTGCCGGGAGATCAGAAGCCGGCTTTGCAATGGTCGCCGACCGACGGGCTGACGATTTCGGGCAATCTTACCTACATGCCGGAACCCGGAACGGACTGGAAAGACATCGATCCGGAAAAGTACCAGAACATCATCGACGCCTTCCACAATGAGGCCGTCTACACGGAAGCGGAAAAGCTGCTCGGCAAGGACATGCCCGACATGGCGACCAGCCTGCTGGTCGGCGGCGGCACCGAAAAGACCGCTTCGGGCGCCTTCTACGCCAGCGGCTGCGTGCCGCATGACTGCGGCGGCAATGACGGCTTCATGGCGGTCGACCCGGCCCAGCACAAACTCTACTTCGCCCGCCGCGGCGACAATGGCCAGCCGCAGGCGTGGCCTGATGTGGCGACATGGCCCGCGGATGTGAAGGCGGCGTTGGACAAGGCGCTGGGGGCGGCAAATTAAAGCTTTAGCGTTGCGCAGCACCCCCTCGCTTTCGTCATCCTATGGTCTGCGCCGCGTCGCTACGCTCCTTGCTCCGCCATAGGATGACGACGGAAGGGATGCTTCAACCAATCTCGGAGGTTCGCGCTTCGCTTCCGGGATAACAGTTTGCCTGGCTTGGCCCACGACCCGCGCCGTTCCGCCTGCTAATGCTGGCCGAAACCCAAGCAAGGCCCCTCATATGCGCAAACTCATCTCCACCGGTTCGCCGTTCGAAAAGACCGCCGGCTATTCGCGGGCCGTGGTGCAGAGCGACTGGTGTTTCGTGTCCGGCACCACCGGCTATGACTACGCGACGATGACGATGCCGGAGACGGTGGAGGCGCAGACGCGCAATTGCCTGGCGACGATCGGCAAGGCGCTGAAGGAAGGCGGCTTCGAGATGGCTGACGTGGTGCGGGCGCATTACTACGTCACCGACCAGGCCTTCGTGGATGTAGTCTTCCCGATCCTCGGCGAGGCGTTCGGTGACATCAGGCCGGCAGCGACGATGATCGTCTGCCAACTCAACAAACCGGAAATGAAGATCGAGATCGAGGTGACGGCGCTGCGGCGCACGGCCTGAAGGGCGACCGACGATGAAAGTCCAGCGCATCGTTGCCAATATCGAGACAGCGGATGTCGCGGCGGCGAAGCGTTTCTACCAGGATGTGCTCGGCCTCGACCTGCTGATGGATCTCGGCTGGATCGCAACCTACGGCTCCGATGAAACGATGCAGGTGCAGGTCAGCTTCATGGCGCAAGGCGGTTCCGGCACGCCGGTGCCCGACCTCTCCATCGAGGTCGACGACGTGGATGCGGCGCTCGACGCCATGCAGGCGGCCGGCTTCGCCATCGAATACGGACCGGCCGACGAGCCCTGGGGCGTGCGGCGCTTCTACGTCCGCGATCCGTTCGGCCGGCTGATCAACATTCTCTCGCATCGGTAGACGGCCACAGGACGCTTCCGACGCTGGCGGGACAGAAGGATCTCGGCGCTCGTCCCCTTGCATGCAACTCGCTTGGCGTTTAGCAAGACCGCGGTCGCACAGCGACGCGCGCCTTTTGAGGCGCAAAGGACGCTGTGCAAATCGAAACACATTCTTTCCAGGACGGTTTCTCCATGGCAACGAAGCATCTTTTCCTGCTCCCCGGTGACGGCATCGGTCCTGAGGCCATGGCCGAGGTCAAGAAACTGATCGCGGTCATGAACGACAGGCTCGGCAGCGGTTTTGCCACCGATGAGGGGCTGGTCGGCGGCTGCGCCTATGACGCGCATGGCGCGGCGATCTCCGATGCCGACATGGAAAAGGCGATGGCGGCCGACGCGGTGCTGTTCGGCGCCGTCGGCGGTCCGAAATGGGATGCGGTGCCCTATGAGGTGCGCCCGGAAGCCGGCCTGCTGCGCCTGCGCAAGGACATGGAGCTATTCGCCAATCTGCGCCCGGCCATCTGCTATCCGGCGCTGGCGGCGTCCTCCTCGCTCAAGCAGGAGGTGGTCGAAGGTCTCGACATATTGATCGTGCGCGAGCTGACCGGTGGCGTCTATTTCGGCGAGCCCAAGCAGATCATCGATCTCGGCAACGGACAGAAGCGCGGCATCGACACGCAGGTCTACGACACGTTCGAGATCGAGCGCATTTCGGGCGTCGCCTTCGAACTCGCGCGCACCCGCAAGAACCACGTCACCTCGATGGAAAAGCGCAATGTGATGAAGTCGGGCGTGTTGTGGAACGAGGTCGTCACCCAGACCCACAAGGCGCGCTATTCCGACGTCAAGCTCGACCACATGCTGGCCGACGCCGGCGGCATGCAGCTGGTGCGCTGGCCAAAGCAGTTCGACGTCATCGTCACCGACAATCTGTTCGGCGATATGCTGTCCGATATCGCCGCTATGCTGACCGGCTCGATCGGCATGCTGCCGTCGGCCTCGCTCGGCGCGCCTGACGTGAAGACCAAGAAGCGCAAGGCGCTCTACGAGCCGGTGCACGGTTCGGCGCCCGACATTGCCGGCAAGGGCATTGCCAACCCGATCGCCATGATCGCCTCCTTCGCCATGTGCCTGCGCTATTCCTTCGGCATGGTCGATGAAGCCGACCGCGTCGAAGGCGCGATCGCCGCCGTGCTCGACGCGGGCCTGCGGACGAAAGACATCATGTCCGATGGCATGACCGAGGTCGGTACGGTTGAGATGGGCGACGCGATCATCGCCAAATTCCTGGGCTGATACCGTGACGGTCGGCGTCCGCTGGGCGACGATCGAGGACGCGACGACGCTCGCGACCATGTTTTGCGAGATGGCGGAACATTATCGGCAACCGCCTCTCGATGCCGACCGGGCCCTGTCTGCGGCACGAAAATGGCTTGGCGAGGAAAGCCCGGCCTATCCGCATTTCGCGCTCGCCTTCATCGAGGGCGAGGTCAGCGGCCTGGCGTCGGTGGCGATCGCGCATCCCGGTATCGATCTCGAGCGGCTGCTGTTCCTCAAGGACCTGTTCGTGCGCGACAAAGCCCGCAACGCTGGTGTCGGCCGGGCGCTGATCGGCTTTCTCGCCGATCATTGCCTGCGCGAAGGCATCGGCCGTATCGACCTGACCAGCGAGGACTGGAACGAAGGCGCGCAGCGTTTCTACGACCGGCTTGGCGCAGAACGCCACGGCCAGAAGGTCTTTCTCAGGCTTTCGGGCGAAGCGCTGAAGGCGATCATCCCTAGACCCTGACGCCCGCCGGCACCGGTCCCCACTGGTTTTCGCGGGCCTGCGTCGGGATCAGCGCGAAGACCAGGATGATCAGGCTGCCGATGGTCGGGATCAGCACCACCAGATAAAGCCAGCCCGAGAGGCCGATGTCATGGATGCGGCGAACGGTCATGCCGAGGCTGGGCAGCAGTGTCGCCAGGACGAAGGTGCCGCAAAGGCCGACGGTTACCGCCGCCGATACGCTGCTGTCGAAATTGCCCATTTCGTTGTCGGCGAAAAGACCGATACCGCCGATGACAAGCAGCGAGACCACCCAGAACAGGAAATAACCCCAATATTCCTTGCGGCGGGCACGTCCGGCGAAATTGAAATAGTTCTGCGTCACGCCACGCCAGAAATAGCCCCAGAGATCGGTGGGCTCGGCCGGCCCGGAGGAACGGCCGAAATGCTGGGCCTGTGGCGCAGAAGCGGATGGTGCGTTACCGGCTTGAGTTGGCGCGGCGCTCGTACCAGCGTCGCCGGCCGGTGCAGCCGTCTCGGCGGCGATCAAAAAGACGTCGCGCGCCTGGCCGCCGCCCGCCTGGAATTCCACGCCCGCGCCCTTCCGCATAGTGGTTTCCCGGCGCAGGTTTTCGCGGGTGAAGGTGTAGCGGTTGCCGTCGGCTCCGGTGATGAAGCCGAAGCCCTGGACTTCGTCATAGTGAAGCACTTTGCCGCGCATTTGCCACCCCCACTTGCCACGTCCCTGCCAAGGTGTGGCACATGGCCGAACCGATGGGCAAGACCGCATCGGGATGCGGCCGGCGTCATGCGGGCGGATGAGGCTCGTTGCCCGGTCTTACGAAGGCCGCTTCTTCGCCTTCTTGTGCTTGGGTGCACCAGAGGTGTCGAATTTCGGCTTGCCCGGCTTCTTCGCCCATGGCTTTGCATCATGCGGGGCGGCCGGGCGCTGATCGGCTGCTGCCGGTGCACGTTTTTCGAATTTGCGCTTCGGCGCGTTGGGGTCGAACGGCGCCTTGCCGCGATGCGGCTTCTTGTCGGGGCTTGGCGGCTGATAGCCGGCGCGCGACAGATCGGGCGTACCGTCGAGCCGCTTCACCAGGATGTTGCCTTGCAGCTTCCGGTCGGGACCGATCGCGGCCAGGAAGCGGTCTGCCCAATCCGCCGCGATCTGCACGTAGGTCTCTTCCGGCTGCATCTTGATGGCGCCGATCTCTCGCTTCGAGATGCTGCCGGTGCGGCATAGCATCGGGATGAGCCAGCGCGGCTCGGCATTCTGCCGGCGCCCGATCGACAGCGAGAACCAGACGCTGTCGCCGAAATCGTCGCGGCGGCTGGGCGCCTCGTCGCGGCGCGCGAATCCTTCGCCCGCCGGTCTTTCACGCGACGGCGTGAAGGGCGCGATCTCCATGAGGTCCTCGGGGGCCGAGCGGCTGGCGCGGCACTGGCGCACGAAGGCAGCGGCCACCTGTTCGGCGCCATGCCTGGCGAGCAGTGCGTCGATGAAGGAGCGCTCGTCCTCCTTCACCGGCTCATCGAAAGCCGGATCGGCAAGGATGCGCTCGTCGTCGCGCCGCATCACGTCGTCGGCCGAGGGCGGGCTCGCCCATGTCGCCTTGAGGCCGGCGTTCTGCAACAGCCGTTCGGTGCGCTTGCGGGCGCTGTTGGGCACGATCAGCGCGCTGACGCCCTTGCGCCCGGCGCGGCCGGTGCGGCCGCTGCGGTGCAGCAGCGTTTCCGGGTTGGTCGGCAAATCGGCGTGGATGACCAGCTCAAGATTGGGCAGGTCGATGCCGCGCGCCGCGACATCGGTGGCGATACAGACTTTTGCGCGGCCGTCCCGCATCGCTTGCAGCGCATGGCTGCGCTCATTCTGGCTGAGCTCGCCCGACAGGGCGACGACGGAGAAGTTGCGGTTGTTGAAGCGCGCGGTCAGATGATTGACGGCGGCACGCGTGTTGCAGAACACCAGCGCGTTCTTGGCTTCGTAATAGCGCAGCACATTGATGATGGCGTTCTCGCGGTCGGGCTGGGCGACGCTCAGCGCCCGATATTCGATGTCGAGATGCTGCTTCTCCTCGCCGGCGGCCGAAATGCGCACCGCATCGCGCTGATAGCCCTGGGCGAGCGTGGCGATCGAGCGCGGCACCGTGGCCGAGAACATCAGCGTCCGGCGTTCGGCCGGAGCGGCGTCGAGGATGAATTCGAGGTCTTCGCGAAAGCCGAGATCGAGCATCTCGTCGGCCTCGTCGAGCACCACCGCCTTCAGCGCCGACATGTCGAGCGAGCGTCGGGTGATGTGGTCGCGCAGCCGGCCGGGCGTGCCGACGACGATATGGGCGCCACGCTCCAGCACCCGCCGCTCCGAGCGCATGTCCATGCCGCCGACGCAGGACGCCACGGTGGCGCCGGTCAGTTCGTAGAGCCATTCCAGTTCGCGCGTCACCTGCAAGGCGAGTTCGCGCGTCGGCGCCACCGCCAGCGCCAGCGGTGCGGCGGCGTGGCCGAAGCGCTCCGCGCCCTCAAGCAGGGTCGGCGCCAGAGCGAGGCCGAAGGCAACCGTCTTGCCGGAGCCGGTCTGCGCCGAAACCAGCGCATCGGCCTCGCCGAGCTCGGGCGCCACGACCGCCTTCTGGACGGGCGTCAGCTCGGAATAGCCGCGTTTCTCCAGCGCCCTGGCAAGCGCTGGAACAAGTGCTTCGAAGTTGGACATCTCACTCTTTCGGAATTTTAGGGTCGCGCTCATCACGGAGCACATGCCGGGGCGGGCCTCGCGCCAGCCAAACAATCTTGGCCGTTCGTACTTCGCGCAGCCGCGATTGTACAGGGCGCGCGCAAAACCAGGCGCCGCTCGGCAATTGACTCTTGACGCAAACCGCGTAAAAGCCGGCACCGAACGGGACAGTTTCGATGCGCGGCCTTTTGACGGCTCTTCCTGCATTCGATGCCCCCAGCCTCAATGCACATCATTGGGCCGGGCGCGTCGGCGCGTCTCCTCGTTTCAGCAAAACCGCATTCTTGGCCGAGAAAACTGGCAAAACCACCACCAAAACGGTGTGATTCCCTTGGCCTAACCACCCTCTCCCGGGTTCGGCCCGGGGGACGGAACCCGCAGCGGCCAGCGGGTTTCTCCAAAAACCAAGCGGAGAGGGACAGGAGATTTTTCGATGAGTTTCAAGGTAGCGATCGTCGGCGCCACGGGCAATGTGGGCCGGGAAATGCTCAACATATTGGAAGAGCGCGGCTTTCCGGTAAGCGAAGTCGTGGCGCTGGCGTCGCGGCGCAGCCAGGGCACGGAAGTGTCGTTCGGCGACCGCACGCTGAAGGTGAAGACGCTCGACCAGTATGATTTTTCCGACACCGACATCTGCATCATGTCGGCCGGCGGCAGCGTCTCCAAGGAATGGTCGCCGAAGATCGGCAAGCAGGGCTGCGTCGTCATCGATAATTCGTCGGCCTTCCGCTACGACCAGGACGTGCCGCTGATCGTGCCGGAAGTGAACCCGGACGCGATCTCGCTGTTCACGCGCAAGAACATCATCGCCAATCCGAACTGCTCGACGGCGCAGCTGGTGGTGGCATTGAAGCCACTGCACGATTTCGCCACCATCAAGCGCGTCGTCGTCGCCACCTATCAATCGGTGTCGGGCGCCGGCAAGGAAGGCATGGACGAACTCTTTACCCAGACCCGCGCGGTCTTCGTCGCCGATGGCGTCGAGGTCAAGAAGTTCACCAAGCGCATCGCCTTCAATGTCATCCCGCACATCGACGTCTTCCTCGACGACGGCTCCACCAAGGAAGAGTGGAAGATGGTCGCCGAGACCAAGAAAATGCTCGACCCCAAGATCAAGCTGACGGCGACCTGCGTGCGCGTGCCGGTGTTCATCGGCCACTCGGAAGCGGTCAACATCGAGTTCGAAAAGCCGATCACCGCCGACGACGCGCGGGATATCCTGCGTGAAGCCCCAGGCTGCCAGGTGTTGGACAAGCGAGAGGACGGAGGCTACATCACGCCGCTGGAATCGGCCGGCGAGGACGCCACCTTCATCTCGCGCATCCGCGAGGATTCGACCATCGACAACGGCCTGTCGATGTGGATCGTCTCCGACAATCTGCGCAAGGGCGCCGCACTCAACGCGGTGCAGATCGCCGAGCTTTTGGTCGAGCGCGGCCTGATCCAGCCGAAGAAGAAGGCGGCCTGACGGCTGATTTAGTTTTCGCTCACGGGCCGCACCGCCGCTAGCGCGGCTGGCCCGCGGTCGCGGGCTCCGCCCTCGGCCGGGATGCTGAAGGTTTGCGGAGCATTGATGAAGGCCAATCTCCCCCACGAGGGGGAGATCGGCAGCTTCGCCGATGCGCTACACTCGGTTGTCCTCGGCCAGCCCGATCAGCAGCTTCAGTGCCTCCTCCGCCCTATCGGCGGGAACGAACAGATGGTCGTGATAAAAGGCCGAAACCGGGTTCACGCCCATGCCGGCGGCGGCCAGGCGCGTGGTGATGGCGGCGAGGAAGCCGACGGCTTCCAGCGACGAATGGATGTTCAGCGTCAGCATCCGGCAGCGGAACGAAGCGGTCAGTGCCGCGGCGTTGGCCTCCTCCTCGGTCACGATCAGCGTCACACCCTCGCGCTCGCGAAACACCATCACCGGCTCAACGCCTTCCGGCTGAGGGACGCCGGGTGCCAGCGTGACGAAGACATAGGCGCCGGCGAGCAGCTCCGGTGTCATCGACGCCAGCAGTGTCTTGAGATCGGTTTCGCCGGCCATCTGTCTTCCCTCGCCTGCAAAAAACGGGCCGCAGCCCACGTGCTCTTCAATATCCGCGACCGGCGCGTGCCGATAGTCCAGGCGCTGCAAGGACGACATGGCGATGTCGCTGGCGGCTGGGCTTGCAGAGCTGTCGCATCGCACAATAGAGAAGCTGAGGGCCAGTGCCGGTCCGTGAAAGGCCTTCGATGATCGTTCGCCCGCGCCCCACATTCCTGCAGCTGTTCTTCATCATGCGCGGTTCGGTCGTGCCACGCATTCTGCCGCAGATATTGGGCTTCGCGCTTTATTCCGCGATCATCCTGGCCGCGGCGCGCCGGTTCCAGCTTGATTTCAGCGTCTTCAACATCACGCCTTTCGGCCTGGTCGGCGTGACATTGTCGATCTATCTCTCGTTCCGCAACAACGCCGCCTACGACCGTTGGTGGGAGGCGCGCAAGCTGTGGGGCGCGCTGGTCTTCGAAATGCGCAACCTGGCACGCGCCACCACCAGCCTCATCCCGAACCAGACCGAACAGCGCGCCTTGCTGATGGAAGCGCTCGCCTTCTGTCATTTCCTGCGCGGGCAGTTGCGCAAGATCGACAGCACGAAGGATGCCCGTGCCTTCATCGACGCCGAGGCGGACAAGGCAGCAGCCTTTTCCAATCCGGCGGATGAGATGGTCAGGCGGATGGGCCGGCGTGCCAATGCGCAGCGCCTGGCGGGCGACGTCGACACGATCGGCTTTCGTATCCTCGATGAGAGGCTCGCGTCGGTCGCGGCCATCCAGGCCGGCTGCGAGCGGATCGCCGGTACGCCCTTGCCGTTCGCCTACACGCTGCTGGTGCATCGCACGGCCTATATCGTCTGCCTGCTGCTGCCGATCGGCCTGATCTCGACCACCGGTTGGGCGACGCCGCTGTTCACCGCGCTGATCGCCTATACTTTCTTCGGCCTCGACGCGCTGTCGGAAGAGCTCGAGGATCCGTTCGGCACCGAAGCCAACGACCTCGCTCTCGACAGCCTCTGCCGTGTCTGCGAAATCTCGGTGTTCGAGGCGCTGGGCGAAACGCCGCCGAAGATGATCCCGGCGGAAAAGTTCTATTTTTCGTAGGCAAAGGCGCGCGGGCTTAGCGGGATTAAAAGAATCCTCCCCGCTGTCGGATCGCCGCTCCATGCCACGTCCTTGGTTCGACCCCAGCAAGAAGGGGATAGAACCATCAGGAGGGACCATCATGAGCATTTCCGAAACCGCGCCCGTCTCGCCGGGCGCTTTGTGGACCGGCCGCGCGCTCAGCGGCGTCATCGTGCTGTTCATGATCTTCGACGGCGCCATCAAGCTGCCGCCGCTCGATATCGTCATCCAGACGATGGTGCCGCTTGGCTGGCCGGCCGATCCGAATGTCGCGCGCATGCTTGGCGTCATCGGCCTGATCTCGACCGCTCTCTATGCGCTGCCGCGCACCTCGGTGCTCGGCGCCATCCTGCTCACCGCCTATATGGGCGGCGCCATCGCCACCAATGTCCGCGTCGACAACCCGCTGTTCTCGCACATTCTGTTCGGCGTCTATCTCGGCATTATCCTGTGGGGTGGCCTGTATCTGCGCGATCCCAGGCTCCGCGCGCTGATCCCGTTCAGCCGTTAGATCCGGATCGAAGCACCGCTTTCAACTCGAAGCCTGAACCCTTTGCCGGGCAATATCTCAGGGATCGAATCGCCGAGTTGCGAGTTAGAGATTCGCCCGGCGGCGGAGGCGGCTCCTATCGGAGAGGAACGACGATGAAGAAAACGATGCTTTTGATGGCGCTGCTGGTGCCGCTCGCCGCTTGTTCGCAAACGGAAAAAGGCGCGGCCGTAGGCGGCCTCGGTGGCGCTGCCGTCGGTGCGGCGGTCGCCGGCGATCCGGTTGAAGGCGCCGTCGTCGGTGGTGCTGTCGGCGCTGTTGCCGGCGCGCTGATCGGCCGGGCGAGCGAGCGTGGCGAATGCCGCTACCGCGATAGCCGTGGCCGCGTCTATATTGACCGCTGCCCGCGCGGCTATTGACCGGGCGGCTTTTACAGACAGGGTCGAATGAAAAAACGGCGGGCACATGGCCCGCCGTTTTCCTGGATGCGATAGAGCAAATACTTATTCGGCGGTTGCGGCTTCCGCCTCGGCCGGTGCAGCCGCGGCGGCGGCAACGGCAGCAGCGGCATCTTCCTGCGCCTTCTTCAGAAGAGCAGCGCGTTCCTGCGCCTTCTTGCCCGGCTCGGCCTTCTTCGGGTTGGAACGGGCGTCGCGCTTGACAAGGCCGGCCTCGTCGAGGAAGCGCAGCACGCGGTCGGTCGGCTGGGCGCCATGCGCCAGCCAATGCTTGACGCGGTCGGCGTCGACCTTGACGCGTTCGCCGTCCTTGGGCAGCAGCGGGTTCCACGAGCCGATGGACTCGATGAACCGGCCGTCACGCGGCGAACGGGCGTCGGCAATGACGACGTGGTAGTAAGGACGCTTCTTCGAGCCCGCACGGGCCAGTCGGATCTTCAACGGCATTTCTTTTCTCCTAAAAACTAAGTTCGTTGATTGGGTTTCAGTTGGTTTTCGTCACGCCGTTGGAAGCGGCGATCTGTTCGTGGTGGCGGATCACTTCGCGGACGACGAAGTTGAGGAACTTTTCCGCGAAATCCGGGTCGAGATGGGCATCCTTCGCCAGCTGGCGAAGCCGGGCGATCTGCTGCTGCTCGCGTGCCGGGTCGGCCGGCGGCAAGCCATGAGTCGCCTTCAGCACGCCAACCGCCTTGGTGCAGCGGAAGCGCTCCGCAAGCATGTGGATGAGGGCTGCGTCGATGTTGTCGATCGACGCCCGGTAATCTGCCAGGAGGGCGCGGGCGTCGGCCATGTCCTTTTCTTCGTTCATGGCGTCCTCACTTCTTCTTGCCAAGGCCGGGCAGCCCGCCACCGCCGAGGCCGGGAAGCCCGGGAAGTTTCATGCCGCCGGGCAAACCTGGCATGCCGCTGGGCAGGCCACCGCCGCCGGGAAGGCCTTTCATGCCGCCGCCTAGGCCGGCTGCCTGCGCCTGCTTCTGCAAGGCTTCGAGCTGCTTGGGATCCATCTTCGACAGGTCCGGCATGCCGCCGCCCATCATGCCACCCATACCGCCGGGCATCATGCCGCCGAGGCCCATCTTGGAGGCGAGGCCGCCCATCATGCCGCGCATCAGGCCGCCGCCTTTGCCCTTGCCGCCCATCGCCTTCATCATGTCGGCCATGCCGCGATGCATCTTGAGCAGCTTGTTGATTTCGGCCGCGTCGGTGCCGGAACCGGCAGCGATGCGCTTCTTGCGCGAATGCTTGAGCAAATCGGGATTGGCGCGCTCTGCCTTGGTCATCGACGAGATGATGGCGAGCTGGCGGCCGAACATCTTGTCGTCGAGACCGGCGGCGGCCATCTGGTCCTTCATCTTGCCCATGCCGGGCATCATGCCCATGATGCCGCCCATGCCGCCCATCTTCGACATCTGCTGAAGCTGGCCGGCGAGATCGTTCAGGTCGAACTTGCCCGACTGCATCTTCTTGGCCATCGCCGCCGCCTGTTCGGCGTCGATGTTCTCGGCGGCCTTTTCGACGAGCGAAACAATGTCGCCCATGCCGAGGATGCGGTCAGCGATGCGCTTGGGGTGGAATTCCTCCAGCCCGTCCATCTTTTCGCCGGTGCCGATCAGCTTGATCGGCTTGCCGGTGACGGCGCGCATCGAAAGGGCAGCACCGCCACGGCCGTCGCCGTCCATGCGGGTCAGCACGAGACCGGTGATGCCGACGCGCTCGTCGAAGCTCTTGGCCAGGTTGACGGCGTCCTGGCCGGTCAGCGAATCGGCGACCAGCAGGATTTCGTGCGGGCTCGATACCTTCTTGATGTCGGCCATCTCGACCATCAGCGGCTCGTCGATATGGGTGCGGCCGGCGGTGTCGAGGATGACGACGTCGTGGCCGCCGAGCTTGGCCGCCTGCACGGCGCGGCGCGCGATGTCGACCGGCGACTGGCCGTCGATGATCGGCAGCGTGGCGACCTTGACCTGTTCGCCGAGCTGGCGAAGCTGCTCCTGCGCGGCGGGGCGCCGCGTGTCGAGCGAGGCCATCAGGACCTTCTTGTTCTGACGCTCGGAAAGACGCTTGGCGATCTTGGCCGAAGTGGTCGTCTTGCCGGAACCCTGCAGGCCGACCATCATGATGACGACCGGCGCCGGGGCATTGAGATCGATGGCGACGCCTTCAGCGCCGAGCATGTCGACCAGTTCGTCATGAACGATCTTGACGACCATCTGGCCGGGCTTGATCGACTTGACCACGGCAGCGCCGACGGCCTTCTCGCGCACCTTGTCGGTGAAGGAGCGCACCACTTCCAGCGCCACGTCGGCTTCGAGCAGCGCACGGCGCACCTCGCGCAGCGCCGCCGAGACATCAGCCTCCGACAGCGCGCCGCGGCCGGTCAGGCCGTTCAGGATCGAACCAAGACGTTCCTGTAGCGATTCAAACATTCGTTTTCCTTTTCCCTGGCACCCGGATGGTGCCCGAGAGGTAATGCGTTCGCGCCCAGTGTCCAACCAAAAGTCCAAGCAAAAGCCAAAACCAAAAAGCACCCGGGGGCGCTCAGCGCTGCCGGGTGTTGGCCTCCAGGATCGATTTACAGCACTTCACCTCAAAGAGGTTTCGGCGTCCTGGTCGGCTTGCTCGGAGGGATACTCGTCGCGGAATTCGGGGCGTGTAGACAGGAAATCTGCGCAAGAGTCAAGACAAGGGCCGGGTAGCGTCATTCCCGGAGCCGCATTCAGGCCGTGCTCGCGCGGTCCGGAAGCTCGGCGGCGACCTTGAGCGGCGAGCGCGGATGCAAAAGCAGCCCGATGGTCAGCAGGCTGCAGGCGATGCCGATGAAGGCGATGAGAACCGCATCCGACGTTGCCCAGCCCGGTCCCTCGAGCGGCCTGGCGTTGAACAGGGCGAAGGAATTGTAGCTTTCCTGATGCGAGATCAGCAGGAAGCCGGTCAGGTTGTTGCCGAGATGAGCACCCAGCGCGGCGCCGAGATTGCCTGTTGCGTAAACGACAAGCGTCAGCAGCAGCGCGAAAGCGGCGATCGACGCCAGCACACAGGCGTTGATGGCTGGCGACGAACTCGCACTCCAATGCAGCGAGGTGAACAGCAGGGCCGGCAGCAGCGCCCAGATGAACGGGCTCTTGAACCGGCTGGCCAGCCCGCGCAGCAGGTAGCCGCGAAACAGCAACTCTTCCGACGAGGTCTGCAACAGAGTGAGCGCGGCGATCGGGATCGCAAACAGCAGCCAGGACGACAGGCTGATCGGGCCGCGCGCGATCTGCGGCTGCAAGAGATAGAGCAGGATTTCGGAGATCAACGAGGTGATCAGCACCGCGATCAGCCCCTTGAGGAAGCCGGACCACGAAACACGCCGGCTGTTGCCGAGCAGCGCCGACAGCTTCTCGCCATGCACCCAGCGCATCGCGACCCACAGGCCGATCCAGAGGCCGGCGAACGAGACGAGCGCGGTGAGAATGCCGATGGGCGAGGCGAGGAAACCCTGCATGCCGGATGATGGGGCCGCCTGCCGGGCGAAGAAGGCATAGGTGCCGCCGACCAGCACGGCCACGGTGGTTGCTGCCCAAAAAAGGACGACGATCCCCGTTCCGAGCAACAGGCGCGGCAAGGTCGTCCTGGCGTTCGGCGAATGCCTGTAGCGCTCGAAGGCGGCCGGATCGATGGTCACGCGGGCTCCTTTGCCAAACTCATCGCCTATTGACTAACCGACCGCCGGAAAAATCGGAAGTTTTCCGCAAAGGACAATGCTCAGAGCAGCGTCGGCGCACAAGAGGCGACGCTGCGGTGCCGCCTGCCGGCGGCCGCTGCTGTGGCAGCGGCCGCTTATGCCAATTGTCGTCAGCGCACGACGTACATGATGCGCCGGGTCTGCGGATCGATCAGCGCCCGCTGGCCGTTCACATAGACATAGCGGTAATTGTAGTCCGGAATCTCGCGCAGCTCGACGGTGTCGGGCAGGGTCGCGCCGGTGACCACTTCGCCTTCCAGATAGATGGGATCGAGGCGGTGCGTGTCGACATAGGTGCGGACTTCAGCCGGGGGCGGCGGGAAGTCATCGACGACCGGATCGCTGGCGATGATCGCGCCGGTATAATCGGTCGAGTAGTTGCCGATGTCCTCCGGCGGCGAGACGACAGCAACGCTGGCGCGCCGTTGCGTCAGCACCACCCGGCTGCCGCCTATATCGGCCGTCACATAGTCGGAATAGACCCAGCCCTGGCCGCCGGCCTCGGCTATGGTGCACCATTTGCTGTTTTCGATGCAGCCATTGAGCGTTGCCGACTGACCGGCGGCGAGCACGCCGATGACAGGGTATTGCGGGCCGGGTCCGGCGCGAACGTTAAGGTCGGTGACGGCTGAGACGGCGGTGTCGGCAAACGCGGCGCCCGACATCACGGTCAGCATTCCGGCGACCGCCGGAAACAACAGGGATTTCATGGTTTCTCTCCGTTTTCATGGTCCCTCGCCAGCGAAAACGGGGCAGCAGCTCATGCGTTCCCGCTAAAGCGCCTGTGCCAACTCACGATTTGTTCCCTGTTCTCCAGGCAAATCGGTCAGAAGTTCGTGAACGAAGTCCAATTTCCGCGCCGTGACGTCCGAAATGACAAAGGGATAGAGGTCCGGCAGGCCCATGCAGCGGTTGATCGAATTGGAGGCTTCCGACAGCACCAGCCAGCGGGCAAGGATCTTTTCGAAAGGCTCGGGCGCGGTCGGCGGCTCCGAGGGTGCCGCCTGCAATTCGCCGCCGGTGTCGCCGCGCGGCAAGTCGTTGGCCTCCACCGTCTCCAGCCGGCCGAGCGGAAAGTTCAGTGCGTGCACCATTTCCAGCGTGTCGGTGATGTGCAGGTGGTGAGCCCAGGTCTCGGCCCAGTCCTCCCATGGATGCGAGGTCGCATAGGCCGAGATGTGGCCTTGCTGCCAGTCGGGCGGCGCACCATTGGCATAATAGGCCTTCAGCGCCTGTTCGTAATCGGCGCGGTCATCGCCGAACAGTGCGCGGAAAGCTTCGAGCCGGTGCGGATCGTCGCGGATCAGGCGGTCCCAATAATAGTGCCCAAGCTCATGACGGAAATGACCGAGCAAGGTGCGGTAGTTCTCGCCCATCTCGACGCGGCGCTTCTCGCGCTCGGCCGAATCCGCCTCGGCGACGTTGAGCGTGATCAGGCCATTGTCGTGGCCGGTCAGGATCCGCTCGCCGCCGGGGCCGCCGCCGATCGGATCGGCGAGGAAGTCGAAGGCCAGCCCGATCTCGTCGGCGGGGTTCTGCTTGGGCGCCACCGGCAGCCCGAAGGCCAGCAGCGAATAGATGGCGCGCTTCTTCGCCGCTTCGACACGGATCCAGCGGCGGCGGTTGCCGTCGACGGAGAGATCCGGGATCAACTGGTTGAGCGCACAGGCGCGGCAAAAGGCGTGTCCGGGCTCGGCCATCCAGTTGCAGGCGCATTCATCGGCGTTGGTGCACTGGAAGATGCCGTCGGCGCTCGCCAGCGCGAAACAAGCGTGCTCGGGATCGTAGAGCACGGGGTTCCCGCAGTTCAGGCACTGGGCGTTCTCGAAATAGATGCGATGGCCGCAATGGGGGCAGTCGAAGAGTTTCATGTCGGTCTCAATTCACCGGAGGTGACATAGATGTTCACGGCGGCCCGTGCCCAACGCGAACAGCCGCGCGGCGTTCCACATTTTCCTGAAGCTATTTGGCCGCAAGCTGGGCGACAACCTGTCTTGCCACCGCTTCGCCCGACAGCCGTGCGCCGCCGCAGGTCTGCATCAGCGGGCCGGCCAAGTGCTCGCCGGCGAAGAAGATCTTGTCGGCCACCGGCTGCATGAGCGCGGCGCGCGCCAGGGAACGGCCAGGGCGGGCGGCGGCGTAGGCGCCGCGCACGAAGCGCTCGCCGCCCCAATTGGTCATCATGGCGCGTCCGACATGCTTGCGCGTATCGCCACCGAAGATGCCGCACAGCCGGTCGACGACGAAGTCGATGCCGGCCGCCTCGCCGGCCGCCGACATTTCCCAGGCGAAATCGCCGCCGACGAACCCGACCATCAGGTCAAGGTCGAACGGGAAGCACAGGAAATAGATGTCGTGCCTGGCCATCCGTTCGATCAGCAGGTCGTCGAAAGGCTGCAGCCCGAGCCTTGTGCCCGATATTTCGACCGGCAATTTGGTCAGCATGCCCATCGGCAGGTCGAAGAAGGCGCCAAAATGGGTGTCGGGCAGGGCCGGCGAGAACGCGATCTCCTCGAAGGCGAGCACCGCCGGCGAAGCGGTCACGATCACCGCTTTGGCGCGGACGGTGCCGCGATCGGTGACGCAGGCGACGCCGGGCACGTCCCACAGGATCTTACGCACCGGCGTCGACAGTTCGACCGGCACGCCGGCGCCGAAACGCGCCACCAGCGCGCCAAGGCCCTCCTTGCTGAAGTAGTTCGGGTCGAGATCGGCGGCGGCCTGGAAGTCCAGGATCGAGATTTCGTCCTCGTCGGCGCCGAAATCCATCGGCCCGGCGAAGGTGGCGGCGGCGCGCGGCGCATGGCCTTTTGCCAACAGCGCCGAAAGACGATCGTCATCTCCGTCCTTCACTTCATGCCTGGCCAGCAGTTCGAACAGCTTTGCGTCGGCGGCCTTCATGTCGGCTTCTTCCGCTTCGCTCGCCTTGCGCTCGCGGTAGTAGAGATGATCGACATTCATGTCGTGATGATGCAACGTCCAGCCTGCCACTTGCGCTTCGGGAAAATAGGGATTGCGGTCGGCGGCATGCAGCCAGGCGCAGCCGATGTCGAAAGGCACGCCGAAATGCTGGTCGCTGGTCCAGGCTCGCCCGCCGATTCTGTCCATCGCTTCGAGCAGCGTGAAGGAAAGCCCCGCCGCCTGCAGGGTTTTGGCAGCGGCAAGACCCGCCGAGCCGGCGCCGATGATGACGACATCAACGTCTTGCATGCAGCCCCCTTGCCACAATAATCACTTGATCCTAGGCAAATTCCACGGCATTCGCCAGCATTGCAGCGGTGACAGTGACAAGTGCGCGTTTCGCTGGCAAGTTCGCAATTGGGACGTGATTCAGGCAACCAGGAGATCAACATGGCAATTCTTGCCAAGGGAAAGATGTTTGCAGCGGCCGTGGTGGCGGTGCTTGCGCTGGCGACGGGCGCACAGGCAGCGGCCAGCTGCGGCAAGACCGGCGCCGGCTTCGAGGCCTGGAAGCAGGACTTTGCCGCGCAGGCCAGGTCGGAAGGTGTAGGCGCCAAGGGGCTGGCCGCTCTGGCCGGGGCAAACTACGCGACAAAGACCATCTCAGTCGACCGCGGCATTCACAAGGCCTTCAGCGGCTCGGTGGACGATTTCATGCGGCGGCGCGGCGGCGCGGCGATTATCTCCAAGGGCCGGTCGCTGAAGAAGTCGAATGCGGCGCTGTTCTCCAAGATCGAAGCGAATTACGGCGTGTCGCCGGGCGTGTTGCTGGCCATCTGGGGTATGGAAACCGGCTTCGGTTCGGCCATGGGCAACCAGAACACCGTCTCTGCGATTTTGACGCTTGCCTATGATTGCCGCCGCCCGGGGTTCTTCTACCCGCATGCGATCGCCGCCCTGAAGCTGGTCGATCGCGGGGCGCTGACTGCCTCGTCGGTCGGGGCCGCGCATGGCGAGATCGGACACACGCAGTTCCTGCCAGGAAACGTCCTGAAATATGGCGTCGGCGGCGGAAACCTGCGCGACAAGGGCACGGCGCTGGCTTCCACCGCCAACTTCCTCAAGGGTCATGGCTGGCGGGCAGGTGCGAGCGCGAGTGCGAATATGGGCGCGATTGCCGGCTGGAATTCCGCGAGCGTCTATCAGCAGGCCATCGCCCGCATTGCCACGGCGATCGACGGCGATTGACGGACCATGCACCGGGCAGAAGGCCCCGGCCATTTCTGACTTGATCGAAAACCCGGCGTGAATGCCGGGTTTTTATTTGATTTCGAGCGTGTAGGAGCAGCCGGCCAGGGTCTTGCCGGGATGGGACTCGACGGTCGAGACGTTGAGCTTGACGTCCGTGGAGAAGGTCAATCCTTCCGACTCTTCGGTGCTTTGGAAAACGGCCTTTTCGCCAAGGAATTTTTGCGGCGTGGAAAACACGGCCATGACGTCGAGTTCTTTTGCAAGCTCCGGCGCGGCAACGCCGTCGAGCACGGCCATCGGCCCCGCAGCGGTAAACACGATCGATCCTGTCTCGCGGTTGAACACGCGGATTTTGGCCGGCAGTTCGTATTGGCTGAGAAACGGATTGCCGGAGGCAACCTCCTTCCAGCCAAGCGTTTCAACGGCACCCGGTGCGCTGGACAGCCACAGGGCAAAGTCGTTGTAGGTCGGAACGTCCGCCCTGCACTCGATCAGCGCGGGAAGGTCAAGAGAGGCGGGGTCGAACTCCTGGCCGGCGGCCGGCGTCGCCAGAACAACCAGCGGCGCCAGGCAGCGACCGAAACCGCGCATCCGCCCTACTTGGCGCGGTTGCGCGCTGCCAGCGTTCTCAGCCGCAGTGCATTGAGGCGGATGAAGCCGGCGGCGTCCTTCTGGTCATAGGCGCCACGGTCGTCCTCGAAAGTGACCAGCGCATCGGAGTAAAGCGTCTTCTTCGACTTGCGGCCGGTGACCATGACGTTGCCCTTGTAGAGCTTGAGCCGCACCGTGCCCTCGACGTCTTCCTGGCTCTTGTCGATCATCGCCTGCAGCATCAGCCGTTCGGGCGCGAACCAGAAGCCGTTATAGATCAGCTCGGCGTAACGCGGCATGAACTCGTCCTTGAGGTGGGCCGCACCTCGGTCGAGCGTGATCGATTCGATGGCCCGGTGGGCGGCGATCAGGATGGTGCCGCCTGGCGTTTCGTAGACGCCGCGCGACTTCATGCCGACGAAGCGGTTCTCGACCAGGTCGAGCCGGCCGATGCCATTGTCGCGGCCAAGATCGTTGAGTGTCGCCAGCATGGTTGCCGGCGACAATTTCTTGCCGTTCAGCGCGATCGGATCGCCCTTCAGGAACTCGATCTCGATCTCGGTGACCTTGTCCGGCGCGTCCATCGGCGAAACGGTGCGCTGATGAACGAATTCCGGCGGCTCCACCCACGGGTCTTCCAGCACCTTGCCCTCGGAGGACGAATGCAAGAGGTTGGCGTCGACCGAGAACGGTGCATCGCCCTTCTTGTCCTTCGGCACCGGGATCTGGTGCTGCTCGGCGAAATTCATCAGGTCGGTACGCGACTTGAACGTCCAGTCGCGCCACGGCGCGATGACCTTGATGTCGGGGTTCAGTGCGTAAGCCGAGAGCTCGAAGCGAACCTGATCGTTGCCCTTGCCGGTGGCGCCATGCGCGATCGCATCGGCGCCGGTTTCCCGGGCTATATCGACCAGATGCTTGGAGATCAGCGGCCGGGCGATCGAGGTGCCGAGCAGATAGGTGCCTTCATAGACGGTGTTGGCGCGGAACATCGGGAAGACGAAGTCGGCGACGAATTCCTCGCGCACATCGACGATACGGATGTCCTTAATGCCCATCATCTCGGCCTTGCGGCGCGCCGGTTCCAGCTCTTCACCCTGACCGAGATCGGCGGTGAAGGTGATGACCTCGGCGCCGAACTCGGTCTGCAGCCATTTCAGGATGATGGATGTGTCGAGACCGCCGGAATAGGAGAGCACGACTTTCTTGATGTCTTTGGTTTTGGACATTTGGCGGTTCCGCGACAGGAGTTCTTGGCGCGCGAGTATCACGGGGTTTCCGGCTTGTGCAAGAGATGAACGGCGCACGGCAGGGGTGACGAACGCGGATAACGAGCTTTCGCTGTTGTGGCTTGGCTGATCGCGTGGGTTCCGATTTATCTCTTTCAGTCCTCTGAGAACTTCGCCGTCAACCCGGCTCGGAACGCTGGCGTTACAGCGCCGCGCGTGCTTCAGACACGCGAAAGATGCGGCAGCACTTGATTTTAGCGGCCGAAGACAAGCTTTCGTTGCAGAAATGCTGCACCTTGGCTGCAATCGGCCAAGTCGAGCGGTCGCGTCCATTTCTTTTTACTTTTAGGACCTTCCGCGTGTTAGCTGCGTCAGTATATTCGGAATACTCGGGGGTCACATGCAACGTTTTCCTATTGTCGTCGCGTCATTGGTCGTGGCGACGTCTTCCTACGCGGCCGACATCTTGCAGCCGATCGCAGAAGAAACGGTGGTCACGCCGCATATCTCCGGCTACGGCGAACTTTACCTTGGCGGACTAAGGTTTCCCGACGGCAATGACGACACGGTCCGGGCCGGCGGTGGTGCAGGTCGCGTCAACATTCCGTTTGCCGGGCGCTGGAACCTGCAAGGCGACCTCACTTACGATCGCATCTGGCAGGACGACTTTCATTTGGATGGCACCGGCGCCGCGATCCATGGCTATTATCGCGATCCCGACAGTTTTGCGGCTGGCGTTTTCGCTGCCTACAAATCCTATGGCTCCAATTTCCTTCGCGACGTAAGTGTGTACGACTATCAGGTGGGCCCGGAAGCCCAAGTCTATCTCGGCAATTTGACCCTTTACGGCCAAGCCTATTATGGCCAGTTCACCTTCGATTCCGAACATTTCGATATCGAACGTTTCAGCCAATGGGGTGTCCGCGGCGTCGCGCGTTATTTCGTCCAGAAGAATTTTCGCCTGGATGCCGAACTCGATTTCCACAGAACAGCCGCGTTGTTCGACGAAGACATGTTTGACGCCGCAGTTCAGGCCACATACCGCTTCGACGACACGCCGTGGTCGCTGTTTGGACGCTATCAGTTCGAGCGGACCACGGTCTCCGCGTCGGGTTATTCAAGCCACGCATTCCTGATCGGCGTGCGCGCCAGCTTCGGCAGCAACTCGCTGCTTGACGAAGATCGCAACGGGGCGACGATGGACACCATGCGACCCAACGGGGTGAGAAGTTTCGGGGGCTAAGCTGGGTCCTACGTTCCGCTTCCGGCATCATCGCCTGTCTTGGTACCAACAGCCCCGGCCTCGCGCCGGGGTTTGCGCGAGATGCGCCGATGATCGATGCGCTCAAGGCCGGCGCGCTGTGCGGCACGCTGATCTGCACCACGCTGGCGGTGGTCGCGCTAATCGCCGCCTCATCGATGGCCTTCTTCGCACTGAAGATCTTTGGCGCCGGCTATCTCGCCTTCCTTGCTTGGCAGGCGATCGCAGGCACGTGCCAGACTGCCGATCCAGCGTGAGGCAGGCGGCGGGCATGATGTCTGGATAAACGAAAAAATCGTTTGTCCGAGAAGCCGGCCCGCTTTTCGGGGCCATGCTCTGGGAAACAACCTGCTACAATCATAGGATGCATTCGACTGGCGGATTTAATCAAGTTTTCATGCGGCCACGCTAAGCAAGCAGGACAGAGTTGTCCTGGTTCGCATGTCGATGCCGGAGCAGCTTTTGCTCGCACATCGCGGGCTCCTCGGGCTTGGGCGACTCTCGATGCGCGTTATATCATGCATCGCCACGGAGCATAATCTGTGGCTTGTTCTCCTGGCGGCGCTGATGTGCGTCACCGGCTGTTGGGTGACGATCGGCCTCTTCGACCGTTCGAGGAAAACCACCGGCGTGCAGATGAAGGGCTGGCTGTTCCTGACCGCGGTCGCCGCCGGCTCGTCGATCTGGTGCACCCATTTCATCGCCATGCTGGCCTACCAGCCCGGCGCGCCGATCACCTTCGATCCGGTCCTGACCATGGCGTCCCTGGTCATCGCCATCGTCGGCACCGGGCTGGGCTTCACCCTCGCATCCGGCAAGAGCCGGCGGCTGGCCCCGGAATGGGGCGGCGTCGTCGTCGGCCTGGCGATCTCGGCCATGCACTACACCGGTATGATGGCCTATCACGTTGCCGGCATCGTCGAATGGGACGGCTCCTATGTCGTGGCCTCACTGGTCATCTCGGCGGTGTTCTCCGCCCTGGCCGTCGGCCATGCCGTGCGCCGGCCATACCGCTGGTCGCATTATCTCGCCATCGGGCTGCTGGTGCTGGCGATCGTCGGCCTGCATTTCACGGCGATGGCCGCGGTGGCGGTGACGCCGCTGTCTTTCATCAGCACAGGCACCAATCCCGATATTCTGGTGGCAATGGCGGTCGCCGTCGCCGTGGTCGGCCTGATCGTCGCGGCCACCGGCTTCGCCAGTTACCTGATCGATGAGCGTGGCCGACTGGAGAGTTTCGAGCGGCTTCAGCATCTCGCTCTCAACGACGCCCTTACCGGCCTTCCCAACCGGGTCTCCTTCAACGACCGCCTCGACCATGAGATCGACCGGGCATGCGAGGGCGAGGACACGATGGCGGCGGTCATCGTCATCGATCTCGACCGCTTCAAGGAGATCAACGACCTCAGGGGACACGCGGCCGGCGACCAGGCTCTCAAGATCGTTGCCCGCAGGCTGGCGAAACTCACCGGCGAGGGCGAGTTCGTCGCACGGCTCGGCGGTGACGAGTTCGCCGCCATCAAGCGCTTCAAGGATCAGAAGGACCTGCTCGGCATGGTCTCGAGGCTGGAGAAATCCCTGTTCGAGCCGTTGCGGCTCGACGATTTCGAGATCGCCGCCGGCGCCAGCATCGGCGTCGCGGTCTATCCGCGCGACGGAGCCGATCGGGAAAGGTTGGTCAGCAACGCCGACCTTGCCATGTACCGGGCGAAGAACGACGTGACGCGAGCCGTCTGCTTCTACGAATCCGCCATGGACGAGACGGCGCGGGCGCGCCGCGCCTTGGCCACCGACCTTCGCCAGGCGATCGACCGCGGCGAGCTTTCGCTTCACTATCAGGTGCAGACCTCGGTCCCGACCGGCGCCACCTGCGGCTACGAAGCGCTGCTGCGCTGGACCCATCCCGTGCATGGCATGATCCCGCCCGCCGAATTCATCCCGATTGCCGAAGAGAACGGCTCGATCATGGCGATAGGCGAATGGGTGCTGCGGACCGCGTGCCGGCAGGCGGCCTCGTGGGGCAATGGCCACAAGATCGCGGTCAATTTGTCGCCGGTGCAGTTCGCTCATGCCGATCTCGCCAAGCTCGTCCATCAGATCCTGATCGAGACCGGGCTGTCGCCGAAACGGCTGGAGCTGGAGTTGACCGAATCGACGATCGTCGCCGACAAGGTGCGCACGCTGCATGTCCTGCGCCAGGTCAAGGCGCTTGGGGTGACGATCGCGATCGACGATTTCGGCACTGGCTATTCATCGCTCGATACGCTGCGCTCGTTTCCCTTCGACAAGATCAAGCTCGACCGCTCATTCATGGCCGATGTCGAGCGAAGCCCGCAGGCCAAGGCCATCATCCGGGCGGTGCTGACGCTGGGCCGCAGCCTCGACATTCCGGTGCTCGCCGAAGGCGTCGAGACACATGTCCAGCTCACCATCCTGCAGGTCGAAGGCTGCAATGAGGCGCAAGGCTATTTTCTCGGCCGGCCGAAGCCCATCGACCAGATCACCGGGGACACCGATGTCCGCAACGATCGACTCTTCGCGGAGGAGCCAGCGAGGATACGGCTGAGCAGGCAGGCATAGGACTGCCGCGGCCGGCGCCCAGCGAATGCCGTGCAGACGCCTGCTGGATCGAGATCGGATCGCTGCTGTGTCTGGCGTCGACATGGCGCATCCTGTATAGGCCTCCCAATTCCCCGGGGCCGCTCATGTCGTTCATTCCAGACACCACCACGCTGATCCAGTTCGCCATCGCCACGGTCATCCTGGCGATCACGCCGGGGCCGGACATGACCCTGTTCGTCTCGCGCACGCTGAGCCAGGGCCGTGCCACCGGCTTTGCCTCGATGGCCGGCGCGCTGTGCGGCACGCTGATCCACACCACGCTGGTGGTGGTCGGCGTCTCGGCGCTGATCGTCGCCTCGCCGATGGCATTCTTCGTGCTGAAGATCTTCGGCGCCGGCTATCTCGTCTTCCTGGCCTGGCAGGCAATCACCAGGGGCTCGGCCTTTTCACCGGAGAAGAAGACGGGACCCGAGATTTCGCTGTTGCGCAGCTGGGCGGCGGGCCTCGGCGTCAATCTGCTCAACCCGAAGATCATCCTGTTCTTCATGACCTTCCTGCCGCAGTTCGTCTCCGCACATGATCCGAACGCACCGGGAAAGCTGTTTTTCCTGGGCACGATGTTCATCGTGCTGTCGGTCCCGGTGACGGTGCCGATGGTGCTGGCGGCGGAAAAGTTTTCGGCGGCGATGAAGGCAAGCCCGCGCGTTACGCGGGTGGTCGACTATCTCTTCGCCGGCGTGTTCTCCGCCTTCGCCCTCAAGATCCTGACGGCGCAGGCGAAGTAGGCGCCGTCATCCTGTCCAGCCATCCTCTTTTGATCCTGGTTCGCCTTGCCACCAGCTTGCGGCCCAGCGCCCGGCGCTGAGCCAGTAAAAGATACCACCGACCATGCCGCTGCCGATCACGGCCATGATGGCGCTGGTGTCCCTGACGGCGAAGGCGGTGTCACCGCTGTGGTCGGCAAGCCCGAGGAAAACACCGGCAACCACCGCGCCCGCCAGCGCATAGAACAGCCAGTCGCGCCGGCCCAGGATTTCGGCAAGCAGGATGACGACAGAGGCCGGCATCAGGGCGAAATAGGCGACGAACAGGGCGGCGAAGGGAATTGAAAAATACAGGGAAGCCGTCGCCGTCGGATGCGCATGCTCCGGCGTGTAGCCGAGCGATGCCAGGAACAGGATGTTGAGGAAGGCGCTCGCCGCCAGCGAGGCGACGGCATAGCCGAACAGGATGACGGTGAAACGGATCAGGTAGCCGACGAGACGCGCCATCAATCCCGGCCCAGATTCCGGCCCGTGCCGGACCTGCGTCCAGCCAGAAGCCAGTAGATCCAACCGGCGGCGATGCCGGCGGTGGCGAGAAAACCCAGAAAGCCCGGATTGAAGACAAAGCTGCTGGCCGAGCGCGGCATGGATACGCCAAAGGCAATGGACGTGATCGCACCAGTGGCGGCGAAGTAGAACCATCCTCGAAGTGAGAACCGTTCGGCGACAAAGAGCGCCGGGCCGACGATCAACAGCGCGCCGATCATTACGGTCAACACGGCGAGCGGGAACGAGCCAAGCCAGTCGAAGGCGAAAATGATCGACCAGTTGCCGTCTTCGATGCCTTCCAGAAGAGCGATCAGCAGCACCGGCACCAGGATCGAGGTCAGCACGGCGGCGATATAGCCGACCGCCATGATGGCGAGGCGTCTTAGGCAGGCGAAGGGGCGGTTCACGCCTCGCCGTGCCCCGCTATCATCATCGCTTCCAGAGCCAGCCGGTCCACCTTGCGCATGCGCTCGGAGTCGGATTTGAGCTGGCCGCAGGCGGCGAGGATGTCGCGGCCGCGCGGCGTGCGGATCGGCGAGGCATAGCCGGCATTGTTGATGTAGTCGGCGAATTTCTCGATCGTCTCCCAGTCCGAGCACTGGTAATTGGTGCCCGGCCACGGGTTGAACGGGATCAGGTTGATCTTGGCCGGAATGCCCTTGAGCAGCTTGATCAGTCCCTTGGCGTCCTCGATGGAATCGTTGACGTCCTTCAGCATCACATATTCGAAGGTGATGCGCTTGGCGTTCGACAGGCCGGGATAGGCGCGGCAGGCGGCGATCAGTTCCTTCAGCGGATACTTCTTGTTGATCGGCACAAGCAAGTCGCGCAGATCGTCATTGGTGGCATGTAGCGAGATTGCCAGCATGACGCCGATTTCCTCGCCGGTGCGGAAGATTTCCGGCACGACGCCGGAGGTCGACAGCGTGATGCGCCGCTTCGACAGGGACAGGCCGTCACCATCGGAAGCGATCAGCAGCGCCTTCTTCACCGCTTCGAAATTGTAAAGCGGCTCGCCCATGCCCATCATGACGATGTTGGACACTTTGCGGCCTTCGGCCGGCACGATGGCGCCGTCGGGCGTGTCGCGGTCAGGGAAATCGCCGAGCCGGTCGCGGGCGGTGAGCAGCTGGGCGAGGATCTCCTCGGCCGTCAGATTGCGCACCAGCTTCTGCGTGCCGGTGTGGCAGAACGAGCAGGTCAGCGTGCAGCCCACCTGCGAGGAGATGCACAGCGTGCCGCGACCCTCTTCGGGAATGTAGACGGTTTCGATCTCGACAGGCCGGCCGGCGCCGCGCGGCGGAAAGCGGAACAGCCACTTTCGCGTGCCGTCGGCGGAAATCTGCTCCTCGACGATCTCGGGCCTGGCGACGGTGAAATGCTTGTCGAGCTCAGCACGCAGATCCTTGGAGATGTTGAACATGCCGGCGAAATCGGAGACGCCGCGCACATACATCCAGTGCCACAGCTGCTGGGCGCGCATTTTCGCCTGGCGCTCGGGCACAGCGCCTGATGCAACCAGAGTCTCGGCGAGTTCGATCCGCGTCAGGCCGATCAGCGACTGCTTTTCGGGCTGTGCCGAGCGGGCACGCAACGCGTCGCGGGCGCTGTCAGTGGTGAGATCGAATGAAAGGGTCATGGTCTACGCCAATATAAGCGGTTTGCGGCCGATTTCACGCATCGTGCCGGAAAGGAAGCGCGGCGCATAGCACAGGTTGAGGGCAGAGTCATGCTCAGCTAGCTTTACGATCTACGATCGCCTTGGAACGACGTCGGCACCGCCCCTCGTCATGGCGGGCATTTCTCTCCCGATAATGCCTGTCTTGCGGCGGCAGCGCGTTTGGCTGATGGCTTCCCCCACTTCGTCGAGCGTAGCTCGACGGAGTGGGGGTCGACCTTTCACCGAAGCGATGCTTCCGCCTGGCACTCAGGCGAGCGCCAACGACAGGTTTTTCCGGCGCTAGTTTAATAGACTGCCCAGCTGTGTTAGGCCGAAACATTCCCCGCTCGAGGACAGACATGGCCGGCACATCGCGAAAATATCCCATGCTGCGGCGTTCGCGCGCGATGTGGGGCTCACGGCGGGTCTGGCAGCCGCGCCTGGTGTTCTGGGCGGGCGCGCTTGGCATCGGTGTGATCAGCGTGCTGTTCGCGGTGCTGGCCGACAGGGCGCAGGAACTGTTTCAACTGATGACAGGAGATGCAGGCGGCTGGCGTTTCTATCTGCCGCTTGCCATTACGCCGTTGGGTTTCGTGCTGTGCGCCTGGCTTGCCCACACCTTCTTTCCCGGTTCGCAAGGCAGCGGCATTCCGCAGGCGATCGCCGCCCGCCATCTGCGTGACGACGAGGACCGCAGCCATATCCTGTCCCTCAAACTGGTGGCCGGCAAAATCATGCTCACCATCGTCGGCCTGTTCTGCGGCGCCTCGATCGGCCGCGAGGGTCCGACGGTGCAAGTCGGCGCGTCGCTGATGCTGCAGGCGGCACGCTGGGGCGGCATGGTGCAGGCCCGGGGTCTGATCCTGGCCGGGTCGGCCGCCGGGATTGCCGCCGCCTTCAACACGCCGCTGGCCGGCATCGTCTTCGCCATCGAGGAGATGGGCCGCACCTATGAGGCGCGAACCAACGGGCTGGTGCTGACGGCGGTGATCCTGGCCGGTCTCGCTTCGCTCGGCCTGCTCGGCAACTACACCTATTTTGGCGTCGCCAGGGACACCATCTCGTTTGCTGCCGAATGGCCGCTGGTGCTTGCCTGCGGCATCATCGGCGGCGGGTTCGGCGCGCTGTTCTCGCTGCTGGCGTTGAAGGCGACGCGGCGGATCCGGCGCTGGAACACTGGGCAGCCTTTGCGGCGCGCCCTGGTCGTGGCCGCAATCTGCGGGCTTGCGGTGGCGGTGATCGGCATCGCCTCGGGCGGGCTGACCTTCGGCACCGGTTACGTGCAGGCGCGGGGCGCCGTCGAAGGCACGCCGCTGCCGTGGTTCTTCTTCGCCGAAAAGTTCCTGGCGGGATTGCTGTCGATGATCTCGGGCATTCCGGGCGGTATCTTCGCGCCCTCGCTGGCTGTCGGCGCCGGCATCGGCAGTTCGCTCGGCCTCCTCTTTGGCGCGAGCACTGGGGTGGCGGCACTGCTCGGCATGGCCGGCTATTTCGCCGGTGTGGTGCAAGCGCCGATGACGGCCTTCGTCATCATCCTGGAGATGACCGGCAATCACGACAATGTCATCGCGCTGATGCTGGCCTCGATGCTGGGCTACGGCACGGCGCGCATGATCTCGCACGAGCCGCTCTATCACGCGCTATCGCGTGTCTTCATCGCCGAGGCGATCCGGCGCCGCCGGGCGGAGGCCGGGCCGGGGCAAGTATGAAAGAAAAAAGGCCGGGCTTCGCGGCCCGGCCTTTCTCTCAAAAAAAGTAGCTTTGCCTATTTACACTTGGCGATCGATGTCAGCGCCGCCGAAATGCCCTTCAGAGAGAAGACATAGGAGGTGGGATTGCCGCGGCCGGACTTCGCCGTCACCTTCATGTCGGTGCCGGTCTTCATGGCGGCGATCAGTACCGGCTCCTCGGCGGCATTCTCGACCCAGGCCGATTTGCCGCGCGTGAACATCGAAAACGTCTTCTTGTCGATGGTCACAGTGGCCTTGGAGCCTTCCTGGAAATTGTAGCCGGCAATGAATTGCGGCTCGTAGGACACTTGCTGGCCGGGCCGCTGGCTGACGAAGAAGAACATATCGCCATGGTCGAGCGTGGGCGGCTGCTTGTCGGTCGGCACGGTCAGGACATAGCAGACCTTGCCGCCCGATGCCTGGTAGCTGTAGGTGCCCCAGGCATTGTGCTGGCCGATCTTGGTCGCCGACTGCGCCAGTGCCGGCGCTGCCACGGCCACCAGGGCCAGACTCGAAACTATCGCAATCAATCCGCGCATCGCTTTTCCCGTATTCCAAATGGTGCGGAGGCAGGCCGGCTTGGCGTCCTGCCCGTCGCTTCATTTTGATTTAATCTGGGTTACCAAACGGTGAATTTCCGAAGAGAAAAGGACCCTCACCCCGAGGAAACCGCCACCATACCCGCGCCGCCGCCCTGCGAGCGGGTGGCGCGACATCCCTTTGGCGACTTGGAGGCCACGAAAGCGGCAAGAGTTTGACTTTTTACGCTGTCGCCGAAAGCCGGCTTCAACGGCGTTCCGCGCGCGTGTTCAGCCCTTCTCGGCCATGGCGTCCCTGGCGGCCTGCCGGTGCGCAGTGGTGATATGGGCACTGACGGCGGTGATCGCGGCGGTGAGCACGGCGATGTCGTCGGTGAAGCCAAGCCCGAAGACGAAGTCGGGGATGACATCCACCGGCAGCACGAAATAACCGAGCGCGGCCAGCAGAATGCCCTTGGCGCGCAGCGGCGTGTTCTTGTCCATGGCGCAATAATAGGCGGCCACGACCTCTTCCATGAAGGGGATCTGCCGCGCGGCCTTCTTGGCTGTGCGCCAGAATTTCTCGCGCACTTCGCTCTCGTCTGACGGCTTGCCGCCAAAGCCGAAGAAATCAAAACCGGATTGTTGCGCCATCAGTCTCTCCTTGCGGGGCTCATGCGCATCCGGCGCCTGCCCCGCGGGGGAAAATGTGGTGAAACCCGACCCCCGCTACAAGATGCCGGTGCCGATTTGGGCCTGCCGAGGCGATACCAGGCCTCAGGCGCCGGCAAAACGGTTCATTTTCGTGGCCAGATCGATATCGAGCGCAGTGACGCCGCCGGCGTCGTGGGTGTTCAGCGTTACGTCGACGGTCTTGTAGACATTCGACCACTCGGGATGATGATCCATCGCCTCGGCGGCAAGCGCGACGCGGGTCATAAAGGCGAAAGCCTCGGAGAAATTCGCGAAGGTGAATGTGCGCTTGATGGAGGCGCCGTCTTCCGCCAGCGCCCAGCCGTCGAGGCCCGTCAATGCGGCTTCAGCGGCTTGCCTGCCCAGTTTCTCTCTCGCCATGTCCCTATCCTGTGCTATTCGAAAACGACCCTCACCATAGCGACGGATCGATGAGCGCGAAGCCTATAAATTCCATTCTCTTCGTCTGCCTCGGCAACATCTGCCGGTCGCCGCTGGCGGAAGGTGTCTTCCGCGCCGTTTGGGCCGAGCGCGGGTCGGCCCGGGATATCCTGCTCGATTCGGCGGGAACCAGTGACTGGGAGGCCGGCTCTGCCCCCGATCGACGCGCGATCGCGGTCGCCATGCGGCACGGCGTCGACATTTCCGGGCAGAGGGCGCGCAAGGTCACGCCGCAGGACCTCCACCGCTTCGACCTGATCCTCGGCATGGACCGGTCGAATGTCGCCGACCTGAAGGCGCTGGCGCCGGCGGCCGTGCAGGACCGCATCCATCTGTTCCTGGAGTTCGCGCAGGGAAAGGCACGCGACGTGCCGGATCCTTATCATGACGAGGCAGAAGCCTTCGCTTCCGCCTATCGCATGATCCGCGAGGCGTCGGAGGCGCTGGCGACAAGGCTGGAGGCGCGGGCGTCCGTGCCTGACAGCGGCCAGGCTTCCTCGACGATGTAGGGTCCGCCGCCGACCGAATCGCGCGACGACATCAAAACGAAACGGCCGATGCGGAACGGCAGCGTCGAGAAATTGCCGCGCGCCGACAGATATTGGGCAACGTCCAGCGGGGTCGAATTGCGCAAGCGCGCCAGCGTCACATGCGGCATGAATTTGCGCGGGTCGGCCGGGATGCCGAGCCGCTGGCAGATGCGGTCGATCTCACCTTGAAGGGCGGCCAGATCGGGCGAGGCGGAAGCGCCCGCCCACACCGCATGCGGCTTCTTCTGGCCGAAAGCGCCGACGCCGGTCAGCGCCAGCGAGAAAGAAGGGCGGTGGACGCGGTCGAGCGCGTTGGCGATCTCGTCGGCGACATGGCCGGGAACATCGCCGATGAAGCGCAGCGTCAGATGGTAGTTTTCGACGTCGATCCAGCGGGCTCCCGGCAAGCCGCCCCGCAGCAGGGACAGCGAAAGGGCAGCGTCACGCGGAATTTCGAGGGCGGTGAAAAGACGCGGCATGAAGAGCCTCCCTTCCTCGAATCGAACTGTCACCCATAGCGAATCATCGATAGTCAAACGGAGCAAGAGGTTTGTTGGCCACAGTCCCTGTTAAAAGCTCGCCGGGCGGAAACAGTTCCAACCCGCTAGGAATCGCCCGGCACTGCCGCGATCACCTTCTCGACCGTGGGCAGGATGCGTTCGACCATCTGGTCGACGCCTCGTGCGCTCGGATGCAGGCCGTCCTCGAGCTGCATGCCGGGCTGGCCGGCGACGCCGTCGAGAAAGAACGGGTAGAGCGCGACGTCGTATTTCTTCGCCAGGTCCGGGAAAATGGCGTCGAAGGCGCTCTGGTAGTCGGGACCGAGATTGGGTGCGGCGCGCATGCCGGCCAGAAGCACGGCAATCTTGCGCTGCTTCAGCTTGCTCAGCATCTCGTCGAGGTTCTTTTTGGTGATGTCGGGCGAGACGCCACGCAGCATGTCGTTGGCGCCTAGTTCGAGGATGACCAGTTGCGTGCCGTCCGGCACCGACCAGTCAAGCCGCGCCAGGCCGCCGCTCGTCGTGTCGCCGGAGACGCCGGCATTGGCGACGGTCACATCATGGCCTTTGGCGCCAAGCGCTGCCTGCAGCCTGTCGGTAAAGCCCTGGTCGGGTCCAAGGCCATAGCCCGCCATCAGGCTGTCACCGAAGCCGACGATCTTGAACGGCTCGGCACGCGCCGACGACATGACGCCGCAAATGGCGAGGAAAACCACGAAGCCTGCGGCAATACTGCGTTTGAAAGACATGCGGCAGGCCCCATATGAGCTAGAAATTCTTCAGTCGACGGCTTCCGGCAAGCAGAGCCTTCATTCCCAGATATAGGACGATTTCATTTTGACAGAAGCCGTCATCGCGCTGAAAGATGTGTCCCTGACCCTTGGCGAGGGCGCTTCATCGGTCCATGTGCTGAAGGGGGTGAGCCTCGATGTGGCGACCGGCGAGGCGACCGGCATCGTCGGACCTTCGGGTTCCGGCAAGTCGACCTTGCTGATGGTCCTGGCAGGCCTGGAAAGGGTCGATTCGGGTACGGTCCGAATCGCCGGCGAGCTGCTCAACGGCAAAAGCGAGGACCAGATTGCTTCGTTTCGTGGCCGAAACATTGGCATCGTGTTCCAGTCCTTCCATCTCATTCCCAACATGACGGCGCTCGAAAATGTCGCGGTGCCGCTGGAACTGGCCGGCCATTCCGATCCGTTCGCGGTGGCGGCGCGCGAGCTGGCGGCGGTTGGCCTCAGCGACCGCGTCACCCACTATCCCGGCGAATTGTCGGGCGGCGAGCAGCAGCGCGTGGCGATCGCCCGCGCATTGGCGCCGTCGCCGCGCATCCTGATCGCCGACGAGCCGACCGGCAATCTCGACCAGGCGACCGGGCGGCAGGTCGCCGACCTCTTGTTTGCGAAGGCGGCCGAGCGCGGCATGACGCTGGTGCTGGTCACGCATGATCCGGCGCTCGCGGCACGCTGTTCGCGCCAGGTTTCGATGCGCTCGGGCCGGATCGAGGCACCGGCGCCTGTCAAGGTGACGGCCTGATGCCGCTGTCCCGGACGTTGAGGCTCGCTGTCCGCTTCTCGCTGCGCGAGATGCGCGGCGGCCTGTCCGGTTTCCTGATCTTCCTCGCCTGCATCGCGCTCGGCGTCGCGGCCATCGGCGGCGTCAACTCGGTGGCGCGTTCGATCACCGCCGGTGTCGCCAATCAGGGCCAGACGCTGCTTGGCGGCGATCTTCGCTTCCAGATCAACCAGCGTGACGCCAGTCAGGCGGAGCGCAGCTTCCTTGACGGGCTCGGCACGGTTTCGCGGACCGCCAGCATGCGTTCGATGGCGCGTCTGGCCGACGGATCCGACCAGGCGCTGGTCGAGGCCAAGGCGGTCGACCATGTCTATCCGCTCTATGGCACGCTGGAGACCGAGCCGGCGCTGTCGAAACAGGAACTGTTCGGCGAAGAGTTCGGCGTCTTCGGTGCGGCAGCGCCCGATCTTCTGTTCGAGCGGTTGCACGTCAAGCTTGGCGACCGGCTGAAGCTCGGCACCGCCACTTTCGAACTGCGCGCCAAGCTGGTCGCCGAACCGGACGCCGTGTCCGACGGTTTCGGCTTCGCGCCGAGGCTGATGATCTCGACCGAAGGGTTGGCGGCCACTGGACTGATCCAGCCGGGCAGCCTGGTCGAGAATGCCTACAAAATCCGGCTGCCGGCGGACGCCGACGAGACGAGGCTCAAGGCCATCCAGGATCAGGCCGCCACGGATTTTCCGGAAGCCGGCTGGTCGATCCGCACGCGCAGCAACGCGGCGCCCGCGCTGTCGTCCAACATCGAACGCTTCTCACAGTTCCTGACCCTGGTCGGGCTGACGGCGCTGGTGGTCGGCGGCGTCGGCGTCGCCAATGCGGTGCGCGCCTATCTCGACGGCAAGCGCGGCGTCATCGCCACCTTCAAGAGCCTGGGCGCTTCGGGCGGCTTCGTCTTTGCCGTCTATCTCGTGCAGATCCTGATCATAGCCGGATTGGGTATCGTGCTGGGCCTTGTGCTCGGCGCACTAATGCCCTTCGCGGCGAGCGCGGCCTTGCAATCCGTCATTCCGGTGCCGGCCGAAGGCGGCTTCTATCCCGGCGCGCTCGGCATGGCGGCGCTGTTCGGCCTGCTGGTGACGTTGGCTTTCGCGCTGCTGCCGCTCGGCCGCGCCCGCGACGTGCCGGCAACCGCGCTGTTTCGCGAAATGGGGCTGGAAGGCCGCGGCTTGCCGCGCCCCGCCTATGTCGCGGCGGCCATAGGCATCGCGCTGCTGCTTGCGGCGCTGGCCATTCTGTTCTCGGGCGACCAGCGCATCGCCTCGATCTTTGTCGGCGCTACCGTCTTCGCCTTCCTGGTGCTGCGCGTGGTCGGCGCACTGGTGCAATGGGCCGCCAGGAAAAGCCCGCGCGTGCGCTTCGTGGCGCTCAGGCTCGCCATCGGCAACATCCATCGGCCAGGCGCCCTGACGCCATCGGTGGTGCTGTCCCTGGGGCTCGGGCTGACGCTATTGGTGACGCTGGCGCTGATCGACGGCAATCTCAGGCGACAGATCTCGGGCAGCCTGCCGGAACGGGCGCCGAACTTCTTCTTCGTCGACATCCAGAGCGCCGATGTCGCGTCCTTCTCGGCGCTGATCGGCAAGGAGGCGCCGCAGGGCGTGCTGGCCAAGGTGCCGATGCTGCGCGGCCGGGTGATGGCGCTGAACGGTGTCGACGTCGACAAGGTGAAGGTGCCGGCGGAAGGCGCCTGGGTGCTGAGGGGGGATCGCGGCCTGACCTATGACACCAGGCAGCCGGAGAACGCGACGCTGACCGAGGGCAGTTGGTGGCCCGAAAATTACAGCGGCGAACCGTTGGTTTCGTTTTCGGCGCAAGAAGGCAAGGAGATCGGGCTGAAGCTCGGCGACACCATCACCGTCAATGTGCTGGGCCGCAATGTCACGGCCAGGATCGCCAGTTTCCGCCAAGTCGAATGGGAGACGATGGGTATCAATTTCGTCATGGTCTTCTCGCCCAACACATTCGCGGGCGCCCCGCATGGCTGGATGGCGACGCTGACCGAAAAGAGTGCATCGACGGCCGACGACGCCCGCATCCTCAACGCCGTCACCCGCGCCTTCCCGGCGGTGACGACGGTCCGGGTCAAGGACGCGCTCGACGTCGTCAACCGGCTGGTCGGGCAGCTCGGCACGGCGATCCGGGCGGCCGCTGGCGTGGCGCTGATCGCTTCGGTGCTGGTGCTGGCCGGCGCGCTTGCAGCCGGCAACCGGGCGCGCATCCATGATGCGGTGGTGTTGAAGACGCTGGGCGCGACACGCACGACGCTGATATCGGCCTTCTCGCTCGAATATATGCTGATCGGGCTGGCCACCGCCATTTTCGCGCTGGCGGCGGGCAGCGCAGCCGCCTGGTTCGTCGTCGCGCGCATCATGACTCTGCCGTCGCATTTCATGCCGGAGGTGGCGGTGGCAACCATTCTGTTTTCGCTGGTGATCACGGTCGGCATTGGTCTCGCCGGCACCTGGCGGGTGCTCGGCCACAAGGCAGCACCGGTGCTGCGCAACCTGTGACGACAGGCCCGGAACGGACATCCTGGATTAAATCTTGGTAAGAAAGCCGTCCGAAAAGCCGAGGAAACGGCGCTTCGCCCTCTCACGAACCGTTACATCCGGTTACGGTCTTGTTCTTGACGCGAATAACCATCATATTTCGCCACAGGCATGCTGGAGCCCTGCCAGCGGCGCCTGGGTCCGGAAGGACCTGACACCGGACGGGGCAGAAGCAATAGAGGACTACAATGGCTGATCCCATTCGCAACTACCAGACGCGCGCCGTGCCCGGCGTCGGCGTCGGTGCCGACATCGATCAGGGCCTGCGCGCCTACATGATCAAGGTTTACAATCTGATGGGGCTTGGCCTCCTCATCACCGGTCTTGCCGCTGTCGGCACGATCATGCTGGCCACCACCACCGATCCGGCTTCGGCTGTCGCGACGCTGCCGAGCGGCGAGATGCTGACGTCCTTCGGCTACGCGATCTTCGGCTCGCCGCTGCGCTGGGTGGTGATGCTGGCGCCGCTGGCCGCCGTGCTGTTCCTGTCGTTCCGCGTCCAGTCGATGAGCGTTTCGGCGGCGCAGACGACGTTCTGGGTCTATGCCGGTCTCGTCGGCCTGTCGCTGTCTTCGATCTTCCTGGTCTACACCACGGCCAGCATTTCACAGACCTTCTTCGCCACGGCCGCCGCCTTCGGTGCGCTGTCGCTGTTCGGCTACACCACCAAGCGCGACCTGACGGCGATGGGCTCGTTCCTGATCATGGGCGTGTTCGGCATCATCATCGCGTCGGTGATCAACATCTTCCTGCAGTCGTCGGCGCTGTCGTTTGCCGTGTCGGCGATCGGCGTGCTGGTCTTCGCGGGCCTCACCGCCTATGACACGCAGAAGATCAAGGAGATGTATTTCGAGGGCGACAGTTCGGACGTTGCCGGCCGCAAGGCGATCATGGGCGCGCTGACGCTCTATCTCGACTTCATCAACCTGTTCATGTTCCTGTTGCAGTTCATGGGCGACCGTCGCTAGTTCAGCATGCTGGACCATCGAGTTCCAAAAGGGCGGCCCAACGGCCGCCCTTTTCTTTTGTGCCGGGCTTTGCTGTTATCGCGAGCAGAGAAATGGCACGCATAAATTATGAGCACTATTACGATTCGACCGGCGACAGCGGCCGACCTCGACAGCATCACGGGCATCTACGCCGACGCGGTCGCCCAAGGCACGGCGAGCTATGAGTTGGAGCCGCCGAGCCGCGCGGAGATGGGTGTTCGATTCGACAGCCTGATGGCCGGCGGCTTTCCCTACCTGGTGGCGGAGAAGGACGGCGCGGTTCTCGGCTACGCCTATGCCGGTGCCTTCCGGCCACGCCCGGCCTATCGCTTCATTGTCGAGGATTCGGTCTATGTCGCGCCCGAGGCCAAGGGCCAGGGCGTCGGGCTCAAGCTGATGCAAAGCCTGATCGAGGCGGTGACGACGGCGGGCTTTCGCCAGATCATCGCGGTGATCGGCGATGGCCGTCCCGACAGCGCCTCGGTGCGGCTGCACGAAAAGCTCGGCTTTCGCCATTCGGGCCGCCTTGAAGGTTCCGGCTACAAGCACGGCCGCTGGCTGGACACGGTGTTCATGCAACTGTCCCTGAATGGCGGTGCCTCGACGCCGCCCGATCCGAGTTCGCTGCCAGAGCGGAAGTTTCGCCTTAGAGCGGACTGAAGAAGGAACTGAAGAATTGCGGAATTGAAGAACTGAAGAATAAAAAGAAGCGGCGGCAACAGATGACGCCGAGGCCTTTTCTTCAACTCATCAATTCTCCATTTCTTCAATTCCCCTGCTCTAATTCCCTGCTCAGGCTTCGACCAGCTTCAACTTGCTGTCGAACACACCGAGCACGCGGCCGAGTTCCTGGCCGCGTTTCAAGATGCGGCCGCCGGCGGCGATGACGGCAAAGGCGCCCTGCTTGCGGGCCAGTTTCGGATCCTTGACGATCTGGAACAGCGGCACTTCGCTGGTGCGGCGGAAGACGGAAAAGACAGCGCGGTCGGCGAGATGATCGATGGCGTAGTCGCGCCATTCATTGGCGGCGACCATGCGTCCGTAGAGCCTGAGGATCTGGTCCAGCTCGCGTCGATCGAACCGCACCGGCTGATCGAGACGTTCGCGTCGCGCCTCGTGCAGCGGGATTATTGCGGATGCGTCCCCATCCCCCGTCCCGCCACTGTCATCGGTCATGCCTCGATCCTTCAAAATGAATCTTTGCCAACCAAAGTTGGCGTGTTCGCGACTGAATTGCAAGGCCCGGCGAACCGAGCCCCGCGCCGCGCCGTTTCCGTCACGTCCAGTCACTTTTATGAAACGCCGTGTTGGAATTGGTGATGTTCCGCCACATTTCTGCCTTTTTTTATCCGCGCTCATGCCCCAATGTCCGACGAATTTACCGGCGTTGCCTGAGACGGTTCGGTCCGGCACCGGCTCGTAAACCCCAAGCCCCCCGCCCACGGGTCTGCGTCGGATCGAACCAACCTCGGCTCTTCCTCGGAAGAACCGGGAGCGACGATCCCAAAACCTAAATGACCGGCGTCAGAAGCAAGCTGACGTCGGTTTTTTATTGGCTGGTGATAGGTGAGCCTTCGCGCTACCGCGGCAGGGGTTTGAGCGCTCTATCTCAAGGCTTGTGGATGAATGCGGCGCCGAGAATGGGACCGGGCATGCCGTCCTTGCCGACCGACTGCAGCAGCACGGCGCAGCCGCCCTTTTTGGCAATCTCGCTCATCGGCAGTTCGTAGCGCTGTGCCTTGCCATGCCACATGCCGGCGGTCTGGATGCCGGTGACGGCGTTCCAGTAGGTCATCTTGCGGCCGGTATTTTCGCCCTCGCCGACTTTGACCGTCTGCGGCGGGTCGAAATAGACGATGACGACATGGGCGTCGCTGGGGCCGTTGCCGGCATCGCCGGCGTCGATCATCACGCGATCGCTGGTGCGGCTGACCTTGACGGCGACGCGCATGCCTTCGCCGCTCTTGGCCATGCGGGCGAGCGCACCATCGACCTCGCCGCGGTTGGCGCCGTTGACATGGACGCGGCCATTGATGACGGCCTGCGGCGTATAGACGGAGCGGCTGCCGAAGGCGCGCATATAGTCGTATTGCCGCTCGGTGTTCTCCTTGCGGCCGAGCGTGTCCTGCCAGCCGAGATAGTCCCAGTAGTCGACGTGATAGGCGAGCGCGACGATGTCTTCCTTGGCGGCAAGTTCGGAGAACAGAGTATCGGCCGGCGGGCAGGAACTGCAGCCCTGGCTGGTGAACAGCTCGACCACGCCCAATGGCTTTTCGATCTGGACCCGGTCGGTCTGGGCGCGATCGGATTCGCCGGCATGCCCGGCGCCGGCAGACGCCGAGAAGGCCAGCGCAAGAGCTGCCAGCCACAATGATTTTCGCGAGGCCATGGCCATTCCGATTCCCGCCGGTGATGCCGGCTTTATCTTGATTGCTGAAATATGTGGCAGAACCGGAAGCCAACGGGAAGTCACGTTGCGGTGAAATTTTGCCGTTGCAGCCGACCGCAACCGCGCAATAGGAAGGATCTGCGCTTCAGGATAGAAACCGATTCGGGCGGCAATCGCGATGTGGCAAACGTTTTTGGCGCCGGTCGACCTCTATTGCGAGCGGACCGGCCCGGAATTCTGGTCCGAACCGGTCAACGCCCTGACCAACTTCGCCTTCATCGCCGCCGGCCTGTGGGGCGTGCGCGAGGTGCGAAGGCTGGGCACCGGCGCCTTCGCCGAGGTGCTGGCCTGGTGGGTGGTGGCGATCGGCATCGGCTCGACGATCTTCCATACTTTTGCCACCAAGGGCACGGTCTGGGCCGACGTGCTGCCGATCGCCGGCTTCACGCTGGCCTACACGCTGTTCAATCTGCGTCGCTTCCTCGGCATGCGATGGGGCAAAGCCATCGCCATCTTCATCGCCTTCTATGTGATTGCCGGGGCGATAACCGTTGCCGTGCCGGACTGGTTGCGCCAGGCGTCGAACGGCACGACGGGCTATCTGCCGCCGTTCCTGGCGCTCGCCTTCTTCGGCGCGCTGGTGGCCGCCAGCGGCAATCGCGCCGGCTGGTACAATCTGGCCGGGTCGGCGATCTTCGTGGTGTCCGTCGTCTGCCGGATGATCGACCCGCTGGTCTGCGGCGGCTTCCCGCTCGGCACGCACTTCCTCTGGCACATCCTCAACGGGCTGATGCTGGGTGTGTTGTTGGCCGCCGCGGCGCGGTTCGGGGCGCCGAAAGTAAGGGAATAGGGGAATAGGGGAATAGGGGAATAGGGGAATAGGGGAATAGGTATTCCCTTCCCTACTCCCTTACTCCCCTACTCCCTTACTAAGCTGCCAGATCGCGCAGCACGTATTGCAGGATGCCGCCGTTCTTGAAGTAGTCGAGCTCATCCAGCGTATCGATGCGGCAGATGATCGGCACGTTCTTCACCGTGCCGTCGCCATAGGTGATTTTGGCGATCATCGTCTGGCGGGGCTTGATGGTGCTCAGTCCGTCGATCTCGACCAGCTCGTCTCCCTTGAGGTTGAGCGATGCCCATGAGGTGCCTTCCTCGAAGACGAAGGGGATAACGCCCATGCCGACCAGGTTCGAGCGATGGATGCGCTCGAAGGACTGGGCGATGACCGCGCGGACACCGAGCAGATTGGTTCCCTTGGCCGCCCAGTCGCGCGACGAGCCGTTGCCGTATTCGATGCCGGCGAAGACGACCAGCGGCACGCCTTCCCTTTTGTACTCCATCGCCGCGTCGTAGATCGATTCCTCTTCCTTCGACGGGTAGTGGATGGTGTAGCCGCCCTCGCGGCCGTTCTCGCCCAGCATGTGGTTGCGGATGCGGATGTTGGCGAAGGTGCCGCGCATCATCACCTCGTGATTGCCGCGCCGTGTGCCGTACTGGTTGAAGTCGGCGACGCCGACGCCGTGGTCGGTGAGGTATTTGCCGGCCGGTGAGGCCGCCTTGATCGAACCCGCCGGCGAGATGTGATCGGTGGTGATCTTGTCGCCGAACAGGCCGAGCACGCGGGCGCCCTTGATGTCGCCGATCTTGCCGAAACCTGATGTCATGCCGGCGAAATAGGGCGGGTTCTGCACATAGGTCGAGTTGTCGTCCCAGGCATAGGTCTGGCCTTCCGGCGCCTTGACGTTCTGCCAGTACTCGTCGCCCTTGAAGACGTCGGCATATTTGCGGGCGAACAGCTCGCGGGTGACGTTCTTCTCGATGAACTCCTGGATTTCGGCCGAGCTCGGCCAGATGTCCTTGAGGTAGACCGGCTCGCCGTTCTTGTCCTCGCCGAGCGGCTCTGTCGTGAGGTCCTTGGTGACAGTTCCGGCCAGCGCATGCGCGACGACCAGCGGCGGCGAGGCCAGATAGTTGGCCTGCACGTCAGGCGAGACACGGCCTTCGAAGTTGCGATTGCCGGACAGGACCGCGGCGGCGATCAGGCCCTTGTCGTTGATGGTTTTGGAGATCGGCGCCGGCAGCGGGCCGGAATTGCCGATACAGGTGGTGCAGCCGAAGCCGACCAGGTTGAAGCCGATCTGGTCGAGCTCCTTCTGCAGGCCGGATTTCTCCAGATATTCGGCGACCACCTGGCTGCCGGGAGCCAGCGAGGTCTTCACCCACGGCTTCTGCTTCAAACCGAGCCGGTTGGCATTGCGGGCCAAAAGACCGGCGCCGATCAGCACGCTCGGGTTCGAGGTGTTGGTGCAGGAGGTGATGGCGGCAATGACGACATCGCCGTGACCGAGATCATGGTCGGTGCCTTCGACGGCATAGCGCTTGGAGATTTCGGCCGCCTTCTTGTATTCGGTCTCCATCGCCTTGGCGAAGCCTTCCGGAATGCCTTCCAGGGCGACGCGGCCTTCAGGCCGCTTGGGGCCGGCCATCGACGGCACGACGGAACCAAGTTCGAGCTCGAGCAGATCAGTGAAGACAGGGTCGGCCGAGCCGGTTTCACGCCACAGGCCCTGGGCCTTGGCGTAGGCCTCGACCAGCGCGATGCGGTCCTCGCTGCGGCCGGACATTGTGAGATAGCGGATGGTTTCCGAGTCGACCGGGAAGAAACCGCAGGTGGCGCCATATTCGGGGGCCATGTTGCCGATGGTGGCGCGGTCGGCCAGCGTCATGTTGGAGAGGCCCGGGCCGAAGAACTCGACGAACTTGCCGACGACCCCCTTCTTGCGCAGCATCTGGGTGACGGTGAGCACGAGGTCGGTGGCGGTGACGCCCTCTTTCAGCTTGCCGGTGAGGCGGAAGCCGATGACTTCCGGCAGCAGCATGGAGACCGGCTGGCCGAGCATGGCCGCCTCGGCCTCGATGCCACCGACGCCCCAGCCGAGCACGCCCAGGCCGTTGATCATGGTGGTGTGCGAATCGGTGCCGACGCAGGTGTCGGGATAGGCTGTGGTTTCGCCGTCCTCGGTGTTGGTCCACACCACCTGGCCGAGATATTCGAGGTTGACCTGATGGCAGATGCCGGTGCCAGGCGGCACGACGCGGAAGTTGCGGAACGCCTGCTGGCCCCATTTCAGGAATTTGTAGCGCTCCTCGTTGCGCTCATATTCCAGCTCGACATTGCGGGCGAAGGCCATCGGCGTGCCGAATTCGTCGACGATGACGGAATGGTCGATGACGAGGTCGACCGGCACCAGCGGATTGATCTTCTGCGGATCGCCGCCGAGCGAAGCCATGGCGTCGCGCATTGCGGCAAGGTCGACCACGGCCGGAACGCCGGTGAAATCCTGCATCAGCACGCGGGCCGGGCGATAGGCGATCTCGACGCCGGCGGTGCCCTTATCGGTCAGCCAGCCGGCCACCGCCTGGATCGATTCCTTGGTGACGGAGCGGCCGTCTTCGTTGCGCAGCAGGTTTTCCAGCAGCACCTTCATCGAATAGGGCAGCTGCGAGATGCCGGTAAGGCCGTTCTTTTCGGCCTCGATGAGATCGAAATAGGCATATTCAGCGCCGCCTGCGGTCAGCGTGCGGCGGCAATTGAAACTGTCGAGGGATTTTGACACGTGCGATCCTTGTCTGTTCAGCCTGAAAGGGAACGGACGCCGATGGCATGCAATCACGCGCAAAGGTGCGGGTACGGCCATTTCCGCTGTCCGTTCCCAAGCAACCCGAGCCGTTCAAGGCGGCGCGTGCGCTGGTTCGGCGCTAATTCTGTTCCCGTGCCGACCGCTGGCACGGATGCACCGCATATAGAGAATTTTCTGGAATAGTTCTAGACAGTTGGAAAGCAATTTTGTGCGATGCGGCAGCGGCCGCGACACATGGTTTCAGGGCAGGCGAGGAATGCGGCTGATCGCCGAAAATCTGGGCGGCGAGCGAGGCGGCGACGCGGTGTTTTCCGGCATCGGCTTTGCCTTGGAGGAGTGTCAGGCGCTTATCGTCACCGGGCCGAACGGATCGGGCAAGTCGACCTTGCTGCGGATCATCGCCGGGCTGCTGCCGGCGGCGGAAGGCAGCGTGAGGATTGAGGGCGTCATGAAGGTTGAAGACGGGGGCGAAGCGTTCCCGTCTGTTGCCTCGGCCTGCCACTATCTCGGCCACCAGAACGCAATGAAGCCGGCGCTCAGCGTGGCGGAGAATTTGCGCTTTTGGCGAGACTTCAATGGCGACGGACAGCTCGGCGTCGAAGAGGCGCTGGAAACGGTCGGGCTCGGCGGCATCGGCCACCTGCCGTTCGGCTATCTATCGACCGGGCAGCGGCGCCGCGCGGCGATCGCCAGGCTTTTGGTCAGCCACCGGCCATTGTGGCTGCTGGACGAGCCGACGGCGGGGCTGGACAAGGCGGCGGTGGCGCGGTTTGCGGGGTTGATGGCGAGGCATTGCGCGGATGGCGGGATGATTGTCGCGGCGACGCATCTGCCGCTCGGGATCGAGGGGATGGAGTTGAGGATGGGGGAAGCCGGTTGATGGTGTCTGGGCGAAAGCATCTCAAACCATGCTAGCGCTCTTCCTGCGCGACATCCGCCTCAACATCCGTGCCGGCGGCGGAGCGCTGACCGGGGTCATCTTCTTCCTCGCCGTCATCGTCACCATCCCGTTCGGGGTCGGGCCGGACCTGAAGCTGCTGGCCCGCATCGGACCGGCCATCCTGTGGATCGGCGCGCTGTTGTCCTGCCTGCTCGGGCTCGACCGGTTGTTCCAGGCCGATCGCGAGGACGGTTCGCTCGATCTCCTGGTGCTCGGCAACGATCGCCACATGCTGGCCTTGACGGTGCTGGTGAAATGCCTGGCGCATTGGGCGGGCAGCGTGCTGCCGCTGGTCATTGCGGCTCCCCTGCTCGGCCTGTTCATGAACATGGAGCCGCTCGGCATCGGCGCCACGGCGCTGACGCTGCTGGTCGGCACGCCGGCCATCACGTTCATCGGCGCCGCCGGTGCGGCGGTGGCGGTGGCGCTGCCGCGTGGCGGGCTGCTGATCTCGGTGCTGGTGCTGCCACTGACCATCCCGGTGCTGATCTTCGGCGTTTCGGCAAGCTATGGGGCGACCGCCAATCCCGACCCGTTTCTGCAGCCCTTCCTCATTCTTGCCGCGCTGACCCTGTTTCTTGGCGTGCTGGGTCCGGTCTCGGCGGCGCTGGCGCTGCGCCATGGCACGGATTGACGCAGCGTATGACTGCGGCTCGGCGACCGATTGCGAAGCCGACGGAGCGAGGCTAAGGAAAAGCATGTCTAGACTGGGCGACATGATCGGCTTGGAAGGCCCCACCACAGCGGGGCCTGCCGCATGAGTGCGCATGCACTCTACGTGACCACCGCCTATGGCATCACTGCCGTGGTGCTCGCCGGATTGATCGGCTGGATCCTGCTCGACCAGCGGGCGCGCAAGCGTGAGCTTGCCGAACTGGAGGCGTCCGGCGTGAGGCGTCGCTCCGACAAGGTCGCCAAGCCATGAGCACCGAAACGGAAACGCCGCCGCCCAGTCGTCGCCTGTTCGTGCTTCTGCCGCTGCTGATCTTCCTCGGCCTGGCCGGACTGTTCCTGTCGCAGCTGCTGTCGGGGCGCGATGCTTCGGAAGTGCCGTCGGCCCTGATCGGCCTGCCTGCGCCGCAAACCAGCCTGCCGGCGCTGGAGGGCTCAAACCTGCCGGGGCTCGATTCGAAAACCTTCGCCGGCAAGGTCACATTGGTCAACGTCTTCGCGTCGTGGTGCGCGCCATGCCGCGAAGAGCACCCGGTGCTTCTGGCGTTGTCGCAGGATAAGCGTTTCACCATGGCAGCGCTGAACTACAAGGACCGGCCCGAAAACGCACGCCGGTTCCTCGGCGATCTCGGCAATCCGTTCCAGGCGATAGGGGTCGACGAAGCGGGCCGCGCGGCGATCGACTGGGGCGTCTACGGCGTGCCGGAAACCTTCGTCATCGGCAAGGACGGCAAGATCGCCTACAAACATGTCGGCCCGCTGACGCCCGAGACGGTGCAGGCGTTGCTGTTGCCGCAGATCGACAAGGCACTGGCGGCGCATTGATATTCAGGTGATGCCGGCCTGCAAACAGCGGCTTCCTGCGCTTCCGGTGCTCGCGTACCAAAAGTACGCTCCGCTCCGGTTCTCGGAAACCACAGTTTTCGACTCGGCCTGACCTGAATCTCAACGCACCTTGGCGGCGCGTCTTATCGGGCTTGAGATCAGCCGTAGATCTGCTTGTGGATCTGGTAGAGCATTTCCGAGCGGTCGGCGCGCATGTCGGCCAGATCGCGGCTGGAAAAGCTGTCGATTTCGGCGACAAGGCGGTTGTAGTGCTTGCGCTTGGCAATGCTGTTGCGAGCGCGGGTCATGAGACTGTCGAGGATCATAGCAAGGTTCCTTTTTGGCGCCGCATTTCGGCGGCGGTTTCTTCCTCCCTTGATCGATACGAAGCATGACATAGTAATGGTGCATTGCAAAAAGAAGATGTTGCAATGCACCATTGCGCTGGACGCATAGCCGGTTAATGCGGCGCTAACGCCATGCGCAGAGCCGGCAAGCGATCTTTTGTGGGACACTGTGCGTACCCACATTGCCTTCTGTCCCTCCGGCTGGCTTGATCCCTGTCATTGATGCCGGGAGGAAAGCATGGCGGCCGCAGACTATTACGAAATTCTCGATCCGCGCTTCGCGCGCCTGTTCAACGGCAACGCGCAGGTCGAGAAGCTGTTCACCGGATGCCAATGGGCGGAGGGGCCGGCCTGGTTCGCCGCCGGCCGCTATGTCGTCTGGTCCGACATCCCCAACAATCGCATGCTGCGTTATGACGAGACCGACGGCAATGTCAGCGTCTTCCGGCAGCCGTCCGGCAACTCGAACGGCAACACCGTCGACCGGCAGGGCCGGCTGATCACCTGCGAGCATTCGGGCCGCCGCGTCAGCCGCACCGAGTTCGACGGCTCGGTCACCACGATCGCGGCCAAATGGAAAGGCAAGCGGCTGAATTCGCCCAACGACGCGGTGGTGAAATCCGACGGTTCCATCTGGTTCACCGATCCAAGCTACGGCATCGATACGGATTATGAGGGCGACAGGGCTGAGAGCGAAATCGGCGCCTGCCACGTCTACCGGGTCGATCCCGGCACCGGCGAGGTCGAAGCCGTCATCACCGACATGGTCAGGCCCAACGGCCTCGCCTTCTCGCTGGACGAGAGCAAGCTTTATGTCGTCGATACCGGCCGCACGCATGGCGCGCAGAATCCGGCGCATATGCGGGTGTTCAATGTCGGCAAGGGCGGCAAGAAAGTCTCCGGCGAAAAAGTCTTCGCCGACTGCACCGCCGGCCTGTTCGACGGCTTCAGGCTCGACGAGGACGGCCGCATCTGGACCAGTGCCGCCGATGGCATCCATTGCTACGATCCGGACGGCACGCTGATCGGCAAGGTCAAGGTGCCGGAAGTCACCGCCAATTGCGTGTTCGGCGGCAACAAGCTGAATTGCCTCTACATCGCCGGCACCACGTCGCTCTACATGGTGCGGCTGATGGTCAACGGCGCCAAGACATACTGAGAGTTGAACACTGGCGACCGTTCGACGGTTTCATCGAAGCGGGTCGTGAGCACGAACATCCCCGGGAGGACAAGAAATGCCATTCGTCAACATCCGCATCGTCAAGGAAGTGATCGCCGCCGATCCGGCGGGCAAGAAGGCGGATATCGCCAAGAAGGTCACCGCGGCCATCATGGACGCCACCGGGCTGAGCAACGACGATGTCTGGGTAGTTTTTGAAGAGGTCAACGCCCGCGATTGGTACGTGGGGAAGACCGATGTGGAGACGCTGCGAAAGGGGTAGTGCGCGATCTTTCCTTCTCCCCTTGTGGGAGGTGGATCGGCGCGCAGCGCCGAGACGGTTGAGGGGTGGGTGACGGATTGCCGTCGGTGCCAAGCTGGAACACCCTCATCCGACCTCGCTTCGCGAGGCCACCACCCTGGGGCGAGCCACGGGTCTCGCCCCGTCCTTCAGACCCCAGAAGGGGAGAAGGAAGAGAGGCCGCCGCTCAACGCGAGCGGATAAACTCCGCGAAGGCATTCAGTGCATCATGCATCGCCTGCCGGTTCGCCGGCGCCGCCAGGATGCCCGCCACCTCCGGCGGCTTCCTGCCGAGCAGGGCGATCTCCAGCACATCGTCGTAAAGCGCGAACGACATGGTGCGCATGATCTCGGCCAATGCGGCGCGGGCGAACAGCGAGCGCGGCGAGGCGTGTACCAGCATGGCGGGCTTGGCGACGGCGGCATCGCGCGAGACCAGCCAGTCGAGCGCGTTCTTCAGCCCGCCCGGCACGCCATGGGCATATTCCGGACAGGAGACGATCAGGCCGTCGGCTCGACTGACGGCATCGATCAGCTTGGAGGCTTCGAGCGGCGTCCGCTCGCCTTCATCGTCGGGATTGAAGATCGGCAAACGGCCAAGCCCGTCATGGACGGTGACGCGGCAGCCGGACGGCGCTTCGCGCGCCAGTGCGGCGATCAGCGCCGAATTTGTGGAGGCCGCGCGCAGGCTGCCGGAAATGGCAAGGATGTTCAGCAAGGTATGGAATCGGTCCAGACGCGAATCGCGTCCGCAAAAACTACCACATCGTCTTCTTGTATTCCTCGTCGAGCCAGCGGTCGGTCGCCTCGGCGGAATCGGCAACCGCCAGCTGATCGCGCATGATCTGGCCGAGCGTCGGCAGCGTCGCGCGGTCGTACCAGGTTTCCGGCTTCCACAAATCCGAGCGCATGAAGGCTTTTGCGCAGTGCATGTAGGCCGCCTTGACGCTGACTACGACAACGCTTTGCGGCTCCCTGCCGTCGACGGCGAGCCGTTCGCGCAAATTTGCGTCGACGGTGATGCGGGCATCGCCGTTGACGCGCAGCGTCTCGTTCATGCCGGGGATGAGGAAGAGCAGCCCGACCGAGGGATTGACGAGGATGTTTTCCAGCGTGTCGAGCCGGTTGTTGCCGGGCCGGTCGGGAATGGCGATGGTGGTGTCGTCCAGAACGGTGGCAAAGCCCGGTTTGTCGCCCTTCGGCGTCACGTCGGCATTGCCGGCACCGTCGGACGAGCCAATCAGCACGAATGGGCTCTTGCCGATGAAGGAGCGGCAATGGCCGTCAAGTTTTTTCAGCTCCTTTCGGATAGAACCGTCGGTCGGTCGTGGCGTCTTGTAGATCGTCCTCAACTGGTCGCGCGTGGTGACGAATTCCATGGCCCTTTCCCCTTATTTGCAGGCTCTATTTCCCGGCCTTCTCTTCTTTGCCGGTCTTGTCGTCCAGCGAATGGCGCAGGATCAGCGGCATCTGGCTGAAGGTGAACAGAAGCGTGATCGGCATGATGCCCCAGACTTTGAAAGTAACCCAGGCGTCGGTGGAAAAATTGCGCCACACCACCTCATTGACGATGGCCAGGAACAGGAAGAACAGGCCCCAGCGGAAGGTCAGCTTGCGCCAGCCTTCAGCGTCGAGGCTGAAGGCTGAATCGAAGACATAGCCAAGCAGCGATTTGCCGAAGTACAGGCCGCCGAGCAGCACCCCGCCGAACAGCGTGTTGACGATGGTCGGCTTCATCTTGATGAAGATGTCGTCCTGCAGATAGAGCGTCAGCGCGCCGAAAATGAAGACGACGACGCCCGACACCATCGGCATGATCGGCAAGGTGCGGGTGAGCAGCCACGAGGCGATCAGCGCGATTGCCGTGGCGGCCATGAACAGGCCGGTGGCGACGAAGATCGGCCCGCCGAACTCGGCCAGAACAGGGAATTTCTGCACCAGCCATCCGCTGCGCGCATTGGCGAAGAAGAACACCATCAACGGACCCAGCTCCAGCACCAGCTTGAGCAGCGGATTGACGCCTTCCTTCTTCTGCTTCTGCGGGTCCGACGGATCGCGTTCGAGAATGGGTGGGTTCATGGAATCTCTTTCTTGCGCATGATCTGATCCAAAAAGTCTGCACCTTTTTGGGACATGCTTGTTAAGCTACTCCAGCGATCGCCCTGGCGAATTCGCTTGCTGAGAAAGGTTCGAGGTCGTCGACCTGTTCGCCGACGCCGATGAAATAGACCGGCAATTTGTGCTTTGCCGCGATCGCCACCAGAATACCGCCGCGCGCCGTGCCGTCCAGCTTGGTCATCACCAGGCCGTTGACGCCGGCGACATTGCGGAAGATCTCGACCTGGTTGAGCGCGTTCTGGCCGGTGGTGGCGTCGACCGTCTGCAGCACGGTGTGCGGCGCTTCCGGATCGAGCTTGCCGAGCACGCGAACGATCTTTTCGAGCTCGGCCATCAGTTCGGTCTTGTTCTGCAGACGGCCGGCGGTGTCGATGATCAGCACGTCGGAGCCGGCCTCTTTCGCCCGCTCGAATGCATCATAGGCAAGGCCGGCGGCATCGGCGCCGAGCTTGGAGGCGATGACCGGCGATTTCGTCCGCTCGCCCCAGATCTTCAGCTGCTCGATGGCTGCCGCGCGGAACGTGTCGCCGGCGGCGAGCATGACCGACAGGCCGCCATCGGTCAGCTTGGCGGCGAGCTTGCCGATGGTGGTGGTCTTGCCGGTGCCGTTGACGCCAACCACCAGGATGACATGCGGCTTGTGCGAGAGGTCGAGCTCCAGCGGCATGGCGACATGGGTCAGCACTTTTTCCACCTCGGCCGCCATGATGGCGCGGACCTCGGTGTCGGAAACGTCCTTGCCGTAGCGGCTGGCGGCCAGCGCGTCGGTAACGCGCAAGGCGGTCTCCATGCCGAGATCGGCGCGGATCAGCACATCCTCCAGGTCCTGCAAAGTCTCTTCGTCCAGCTTGCGCTTGGTGAAGACGCCGGCAATGTTGCCGGTCAGTTCCTTGGACGAGCGGGCAAGCCCGTCCTTCATGCGCTGGAACCAGGAGCGCCTCGGTGCCGGCTCCGGCGCCTTTTGCGGCTCGGCCTTCTGCTCGACCTTCTTGGTGACGGTCACCTTGCCGGGGGCGGCTTTCGGCTCCGGCGCGGGTGGTGGAAGAGGCTGCGGCTCGGGCGCAATTTCCGCAATGACCGGCTGCGATTCGATCGGCGCAGGCTGGCGAATGGGAGGTGCGATTTCGGCGACGGGTGCTTCGGGCGTCGGCGCTGAAACTTCTTCCTTCTCCCCGTCGCTATACGGGGAGAAGGTGCCGGCAGGCGGATGAGGAGCGGCGCCGGCCTCTGAAGACGGCTGAAGAGGGGACGGCGCCGGTGTGGGCACCTCGATCGGGGCTGGTGTTTCTGCCGGAACCTCGGCCGGCGTCGGCACTTCGACTGGTGCCGGCTCCGGCCGCTTTTCCGGGCGTGACGGGACGATCTCCGGTTCGGCCGGCGCCGGCGCTGGGACTTCTTGCGGCTGCCGTTCGGGCGTGGGTTCGGGAGTCGCAGGGGTGAGCGGAACTTCCTCGGGCGCCGGCGGCTCTGGAGTCTCTGGCGCGGGCGCCGGTTCTTCTTTCGGCGCGGGCTCCGGCAGAGGTTCCGGCTCGGAGGGAACAGTCGGCTCCGGTGCTGGCGGGATGGTCGGCTCCGGCGCGGGCACCGGTTCCTCGACAGGCGCCGGTTCCGGCGCAGGAATTACCTCCGGCTCGACCGTCGGCGTCGTTTCTGCCTCGGGCCGCGGCTCGTCGCGCTTCAAGAACTCCGGGACGACCTGTTCGGCCGCCGGCTTCAGCGCATCGAGTGCTTCCCATTTGATCGGCGGTAGCGGGGCGGTCTCGTCGATCCGTTCCTCGACCACCTCTTTCTTGCCGAACGAAAATATCTTCTTGAAAAAACCAGCCATGCTTTGCGTTTCTCAGGCGGCGCGGGCGGCAAGCGGCGCCGCGATCAGCCTGGTACCATCGTGGCCCGATATATCGGCCTCGACGATCTCACCCGGTGCGCCCGTGCCGAGTGCGGCAAGCGTAAAACCCTCGGTGCGGCCAAGGCCGTCTCGCTCGATCAGGATCGACTGACGCGTACCGGTGAGCAACGACAGATGCCTGACATAGGCAACTTCACCGGCGGCGCGCAGCCGGGCGGCGCGCTGCTTGACCACCTCGCGGCGGAGCTGCGGCATGCGCGCGGCAGGCGTGCCTTCGCGTGGGCTGAAGGGGAAGACGTGGAGATGGGTCAGGCCACACTCCTCGACAATTTTCTCCGAGTTCTCGAACATTTCGTCGGTCTCGGTCGGGAAGCCGGCGATGATGTCGGCGCCAAAGACGATACCGGGGCGCAGCTTGCGCACATCCTCGCAGAAGCGGATCGACTGATCGCGCAGATGCCTTCGCTTCATGCGCTTCAGGATCATGTCGTCGCCCGACTGCAGCGACAGATGCAGATGCGGCATCAACCGGGGCTCGGTGGCGATGGCGTCGAGCAAATCGTCGTCGGCCTCGATCGAATCGATCGACGACAGCCGCAGGCGCTTCACATCGGGCACCTGTTTCAGGATGGTCTTCACCAGTTTGCCGAGCTTCGGCGCGCCCGGCAGGTCGGCGCCGAATGAAGTCATGTCGACGCCGGTCAGAACGATCTCGGCATAGCCGTTGCCGGCGAGCCGCTTGACCTGCTCGACCACGGCGCCCATCGGCACCGAGCGCGAATTGCCGCGGCCGTAGGGAATGATGCAGAAGGTGCAGCGGTGGTCGCAGCCGTTCTGCACCTGGACGAAGGCGCGTGCGCGGCCCTCGATGGCGTCGACCATGTGACCCGCGGTCTCGCGCACGGAAAAAATGTCGTTGACGCGCGCCTTCTCCGTGTCGTTGACGCCGAAATCCGGCAGCGCGCGGTAGGAATTCGCGTTCAGCTTCTCTTCATTGCCAAGCACGAGATCGACCTCGTCCATGGCGGCGAATTTTTCAGGCTCGGTCTGCGCAGCGCAGCCGGTGACGATGATGCGGGCTCGCGGGTTGTCGCGGCGCGCCTTGCGGATCGCCTGCTTGGCCTGGCGCACGGCTTCGCCTGTCACGGCGCAGGTGTTGAAGATCACGGCGCCACCTTCCAACGCGCCGAGGCCCGCACTTTCAGCCTCGCGCCGCATCACCTGCGATTCATAGGTGTTGAGCCGGCAGCCGAAGGTGACGACATCGATCCCCGGGGACACCGGGCTCTTGGGCAGAGCGGACATCAGGCCGCGCTTTCAGTGTCGCGGGCCCATGTCCCGATCGACGGGTCGAAGTTGCCGGAAAATTCCCATTCGGCGGCGCCCGTCAGGACCACGTGGTCATCGTCGCGCCATTCGACATGCAGCGTGCCGCCGCCTGGCGTCAACAGACTGACGCTGCGGCCGGTCCGGTTGGTGCGGGCCGCGGCCACCACGGCCGCGCAGGAGGCCGAGCCGCAGGCCTTGGTCAGGCCGGCGCCGCGTTCCCAGGTGCGGATGATCATGGTTTCGGGCGAAGTAACCTGAGCGATGGTTATGTTGGCGCGCTCGGGGAACATCGGGTGGTTCTCGAGCAGCGGACCGAAGCGGTCGAGCTCGTAGGACCAGACGTCGTTGTCGACCCAGAAGATCGCGTGCGGGTTGCCCATCGAAACGACCGAGGGTGAATGCAGCACGGGGGCGTCGATCGGGCCGATCTGCAGCTCGATCATGCGGGTGTCGCGGAATTCCTCGGCCAGCGGGATATCCTGCCAGCCGAAGCGCGGCGTGCCCATGTCGACCGAGATCGAACCGTCGGCGTGTTCGCGCGCATTGAGGATGCCCGCCACGGTCTCGAAGGTGAAGATCTTCTGGTCGGTCTCGGCGGCGAGCGCCTGGACGACGCAGCGCATGCCATTGCCGCAGGCCTGCGCACCGGTTCCATCGGAATTCAGGATGTCGATGAAAAAGGCGGTGCCAGGCGTCCTGGCGTCATGGATCGCCATGATCTGGTCGAAGCTGGTCGCGGCATCGGCGTTCAGCGCAATCGCCGCCGCCGCCGTCACCCGATCGGCACGGCCACGCATATCGGCAACGATGATCTCGTTGCCGATGCCGTTCATCTTGGCGAAAGGGGCAGTGCTGGCCATTGCTCCGAAAAATTCCGTGTCCGTTTGGCGCTATATGGCGGAAACGGGCAGGAATTACCAGTGCGCAGCCGCTTGGTCTCGGCGAAAGCGCCGGACTTACGTGACGGCGAAAATGCCCAGCACCACCAGCAGGAAGATGATCAGAACGATGCCGATAAGGATGCGCGCACCCGTGGCCGCGGCACCTGCCAGTGCCGGCATGCCGAGCAAGCTCGCCGCCGCGGCGACGATCAGGAGAATGATAATCCATTTGAGCATGACAATGCCTCGCAAACCGGCAAATATTTCAACCACATGAAAACGCGGTTGCAGCGCTGGGGTTCCGTCGAACCGATGCGGATCAGGGCGCTATGTGCTCCGGCACATCCCAGACCTCGCCCGGCCGCAAGGCGCGAAAGCGCTCGCGTGGGATGCCTCGATCGTCAAGCGCCTCGGTCAATTTGCGCGCCGGCTCGTCGATCGGCTCGTCGGTGAGCTGGAAGGTGCCCCAGTGACAGCCGGCGGCATGGGCGGCGTTGCACAGCGTCATGCCCTGCACGGCTTCCCAGGGATTCTGGTGCTGCGGCGCCATGAACCAGCGCGGCTCATAGGCGCCGATCGGCAGGATGGCGAAGCGGAAACCGCCATGTTTCTCGGCCATCAGCCGGTAGTTGATGCCATCGTGGAAGCCGGTATCGCCGGCGAAATAGAGCTTGCCGTCAGGCGTTTCGACGACAAAGCCGGCCCAGAGCGCCATGCGCCGGTCTCGGGCGCCACGCGCCGACCAGTGATGCACCGGCTCGACATGGACGGCGGCGCCATTGCCGATCTCGACGCTGTCGCCCCAGTCATGCGCCGACAGTCGCATGCCGGGCACGGCGGCTTCGATGATGGCGTCGTTGCCGAGCGGAGTGAGCACCAGCGGGTCGTGGCCGGCCTTCAGCCGCTTCAACGTGGCGAGGTCGAGATGGTCATAGTGGTTGTGGCTGACCAGCACGAGGTCGATCGGCGGCAGGTCGGCAAAGGCGATGCCTGGCGCATTGATGCGTTTTGGTCCGGCGAAGGAAAGCGGCGAGGCGCGCAACGACCATACCGGATCGGTAAGGATGTTCAGACCGGCCGTCTGGACCAGCAAGGTGGAATGACCAACCATGGTCACTTCCAGCGCGGCGCCCTCGACCCGAGCCGTCGGTTTCGCCTGCGGAAAGGGGCTTGCATCGCTCGCCGGCCATTTCGAGCGCTGGCCATTCAACTGCCATTTCAGCAGGTCGGCGAAACGGCCGGGTGGCTGGCCGTCGGGATTGAAGAACAATGCGCCGTCGAAATGGTCGCTGGGCGGGCCGCTATAATAGCGATTGGCGGCTGTCTTTCTCGCGGCCAATTTTGCGGCTCCGGCAGGTGTTTCGTTTTCCAGACATAGGCGCTAAGGCGGCTCGCGCAAGCGTCCAACCGTCGAATGTCGGCGCTGCACTGCTTTGACCGGATCCCCAGGCGACGCGCGACAAGCGGTCAGCCGCCGCGATTGCGATAAATTTGCAACAATTCTTGCTGCAAACTGTATTTTAACCATATCGGGTTGAAATTTCGCCACCTTCTCCATCTTGGTGGGGGTGAGATTGTGCGGACGGCTTCCCCCCAGCCGGATCCGACGGAGGTTGGAATGACTTTTTCGAAAACCGGTCTGGTGGCCGTATCGCTGGCGGCGCTCGTTGCGAGCGGCTGTTCGACCTCGCGTTTCTCCTCGATGGATGACCAGCAGCCGGCACCGCTGGAGGCCGCGCCCGCCGGCAAGGTGACGGCGAACCAACTGCCGCCGCCGGCATCGCCCGGCACCACCGACCCGTCTCAATTCCCGACCGCTCCTGCGAACACGCAGGTCGCCGCGCTGCCTTCGGATGGTTCGGCGCCGGCCGGCGCTTCGGACGTGACTGCCGCCAGCGTCGCCGGTGTCTGGAACGCCAGCGTTGCGGGCCAGAGCTGCAAGGTGGCGACACCGCAGACCAAATTCGGCGCCGGCTTCCGCGCCGGACCGCTGCATTGCCCGGCGCCGATGGACGGCGTCAAGTCGTGGAACGTCGCCGGCAAGCAGCTGACGCTCTATGACGAGAGTGGCGGTGCGCTGGCGCGGCTCTATTCCTCGGGCGGCTCGAAATTCGACGGCCAGACTTCCAACGGCCAGCCGATTTCGCTTACAAGGTAGGCTAATGCATGTCGCCCAAAAGTGGCCGCGGTTTTGGGAAAACAAAGATCTAAAGCGGGTCGTCTGAATCCGTTCAGACACGACCGCTTTAGTCCTCCGAATGCATGTCGCGCAGAAGTGACCCGGTTTCGGGACAGCGACATGCATAAACAAATGACGTGACCGATGCATCTGCGTGACGGCCTCCAGACCCATGCGACCGTCAGGCAGCGCTACGAGCATCTGGTGGAAACCGGTACGATCGACCGCGATCCGGCGCAGGAACGGATCGTTGCGGCGCTCGACCTGCTGACCGATGAGATTTCGGCCAAGCGGCTGGCGCATAAGTCGAGCGCGCTGGGCTGGCTGTTCGCCCGCAAGCGCGAGACGCATGAGGCCGTCAAAGGCCTTTACATCCATGGCGGCGTCGGTCGCGGCAAGACCATGCTGATGGACATGTTCTTCGAGTTGCTGCCGGTGCGGCGCAAGCGCCGCGTCCACTTCAACGACTTCATGGCGGACGTGCAGGACCGTATCCAGAAGCACCGGCAGGCGCGCAAGAATGGCGACGTCAAGGAGGACGACCCGATCCCGCCGGTGGCCAAGGCCCTTGCCGAGCAAGCCTGGGTGCTGTGCTTCGACGAGTTCTCGGTCACCGACATCGCCGACGCGATGATCCTGTCCAGGTTGTTTTCGGCGCTGTTTGCCAGCGGTGTGGTGCTGGTCGCCACCTCGAATGTGGCGCCGGAAAACCTCTACAGCGACGGGCTGAACCGTCAGCTTTTCCTGCCCTTCATCGGCATACTGGAGCGGCACACACAGGTGCTGGCGCTCGATGCCGACAAGGACTACCGGCTGGAAAAGCTCGCCCGGACACCGGTCTATGTCACGCCAGCCGATGCGGCGGCGGACCAGCTACTCGACGAGGCCTGGCAAGCCATGACGCGCAACGCGCCGACCGCCGAGACATCGATTGCCCTCAAAGGGCGGCAGGTGATCGTGCCGCGTGCGGCAGGCGATGCGGCGCGGTTCTCCTTCGCCGATCTCTGCGAAAAGCCGCTTGGCGCGCGCGATTTCCTGGCGATCGCCGGGCGCTTCTCAACCATTTTCATCGACCACGTCCCGGTGCTCGGCGAAGGCAAGCGCAACGAGGCCAAACGCTTCATCCTTCTGATCGACACGCTCTACGACCATCATGTGCGGCTGGTGGTGAGCGCCGAAGCCCCGCCGCAAGCGCTTTATGCAGCCAAGCGCGGCGTGGAGGTCTTCGAGTTCGAGCGCACCGCATCGCGGCTGATCGAGATGCAAAGCCGCGACTGGCTGGAGAATTGGGCGGAGCGGCAGAAAGGGAAGCCGGCGCCAGAGGCACAGCAGGCGCAGGCCTGAATTTCCAGGGAATGCGTCGGTAGCGATCCTTTGCCCCCTCTGTCATGCCAATGTCTACAACTCGAACCTCCTCGGCCACCCGCATCACAAGGGCGTCATTACCCGCATTCAGCCTTACGATTTCCATCTTCGTCGGTTATTTCCTCCCAAGTCGGCTTACAAACTTTGACGTTTACGTAAGTCCCATATGATCTAACCGATTGAAAACACTGACGCCGAAATAATCGTTTGAATTTTTTCCGTGCCGGGGCTATTGGGTGCGGCGAAAATTCGCGGTCCCCCGCAGCATTCCGGCCTCTTCTTCGACGCCGCCATCAAGTCACCAGAGATTTGAGACGTCGTCACCGACAAAGGGAAAACATCCTCACATGGCACGCAACAAGATAGCGCTTATCGGCTCTGGCATGATCGGCGGCACGCTCGCTCACATGATCGGCCTCAAGGACCTCGGCGACGTGGTGCTGTTCGATATTGCCGAAGGTATCCCGCAGGGCAAGGGGCTCGATATCGCGCAGTCGTCGCCTGTCGATGGCTTCGACTCCAGGCTCACCGGCATCAACGACTATGCCGGCATCGAAGGCGCCGACGTCTGCATCGTCACCGCCGGCGTGCCGCGCAAGCCCGGCATGAGCCGCGACGACCTTTTGGGCATCAACCTCAAGGTCATGGAGCAGGTCGGCGCCGGGCTGAAGAAGTATGCGCCGAAGGCTTTCGTCATCTGCATCACAAACCCGCTCGACGCCATGGTCTGGGCGCTGCAGAAATTCTCAGGCCTGCCCAACAGCCACGTCGTCGGCATGGCCGGCGTGCTCGACAGCGCGCGCTTCCGCTATTTCCTGGCCGAGGAATTCAAGGTCTCGGTCGAGGACGTCACCGCCTTCGTGCTCGGCGGCCACGGCGATTCCATGGTGCCGATGATCCGCTACTCGACGGTATCGGGCATTCCGCTGCCCGACCTCATCAAGATGGGCTGGACCTCGAAGGAGAAGCTCGACCAGATCGTGCAGCGCACCCGCGACGGCGGCGCCGAGATCGTCGGCCTGCTCAAGACCGGCTCGGCCTATTACGCGCCGGCCGCTTCGGCGATCTCGATGGCCGAAGCCTATCTCAAGGACAAGAAGCGCGTGCTGCCCTGCGCGGCGTATCTCTCCGGCCAGTATGGCGTCAAGAATACCTATGTCGGCGTTCCCGTGGTGATCGGCGCCGGCGGCGTCGAGCGCATCATCGAGATCGAGCTCAACAAGAGCGAGCAGAAGATGTTCGACTCCTCCGTGGCGACGGTGCAGGGCCTAACCGAGGCCTGCGTCAAGATCGCGCCGCAACTCGCCTCCAAATGAATCTCCAGTAAGTGAACCCCCAGTCGATCCGGAGACCATACAGATGAACATCCATGAGTATCAGGGCAAGGCACTGCTGAAGTCGTTCGGCGCGCCGGTGGCCGAAGGCGTGCCGGTGTTCAAGGCGAGCGAAGCGGAAGCCGCCGCCAAGGCGCTGCCGGGCCCGCTCTATGTGGTGAAGAGCCAGATCCATGCCGGCGGCCGCGGCAAGGGCAAATTCACCGAGCTCGGCCCGGACGCCAAGGGCGGCGTGCGGCTGGCGAAATCGGTGGCCGATGTCGTCGCCAACGCCAACGAGATGCTGGGCAACACTCTGGTGACCAAGCAGACCGGCCCGGCCGGCAAGCAGGTCAACCGCCTCTATATCGAAGACGGCGCCGACATCGAACGCGAGCTCTATCTGTCGATCCTGGTCGACCGTTCGGTCGGCCGCATTGCCTTCGTCGTCTCGACCGAGGGCGGCATGGACATCGAGGCGGTCGCCCATGACACGCCGGAAAAGATCATCACCGTCGCCATCGACCCGGAAAAAGGTGTCACTTCAGCCGACCTGAAGGCGCTCAACGGCGCGCTCAAGCTCGACGGCGATGCGGCCAAGGACGGCGATACGCTGTTCCCGATCCTCTACAAGGCCTTCGTCGAGAAGGACATGAGCCTGCTCGAGGTCAATCCGCTGATCGTCATGAAGAACGGCCGGCTGCGCGTGCTCGACGCAAAAGTGTCGTTCGACAACAACGCGCTGTTCCGTCACCCCGACGTGCTCGAACTGCGCGACACCACCGAAGAGGACGAGAAGGAAATCGAGGCGTCGAAATACGACCTCGCCTATGTCGCGCTCGACGGCAATATCGGCTGCATGGTCAACGGCGCCGGCCTTGCCATGGCGACGATGGACATCATCAAGCTCTATGGCGCCGAACCCGCCAACTTCCTCGATGTCGGCGGCGGTGCGTCCAAGGAAAAAGTGACGGCGGCGTTCAAGATCATCACCAGGGATCCGGCGGTCAAGGGCATCCTGATCAACATCTTCGGCGGCATCATGAAGTGCGACATCATTGCCGAGGGCGTCATTGCCGCGGTCAAGGAAGTCGGCCTGGAAGTGCCGCTGGTGGTGCGCCTGGAAGGCACCAATGCCGAGCTCGGCAAGAAGATCATCAACGACAGCGGCCTGAACGTGGTGTCGGCCGACGATCTCGACGACGCGGCCAAGAAGATCGTGGCGGCAGTGAAGGGCTGATCTGGTGCCTCCGCATAAGATAAACCTGGTCGAGGCTGCGGATCAAAAGATCAAGAAGGTCTTCGATCCGCATATCGCCGGCGACGTCAACGACAGCCAGGCGAAGGTCGCCAAGTTCGGCGAGGTCTTCGACTGGCACGCGCATGACAACGAGGACGAAGCCTTCCTCGTGCTGCGTGGGCGTATCGCCATCGATTTCCGCGACGGCCCGGTCGAACTCGGCGAGGGCGATTTCATCGTCGTGCCGCGCGGCGTCGAACACCGGCCGCGCTCGCTCACCGTTGAGCCCGTGGTGCTGATGTTCGAGCCGGCAACGACGCTCAACACCGGCAACGCCAAGAGCGACCTCACTGTCGCCGACTTGAAGCGGCTCTGACCATGTTTCCCTCGATCAACGGTTTTTAGAAAAGGGCTCCCATGTCCATCCTCGTCGACAAGAATACCAAGGTGCTGGTGCAGGGCCTGACCGGCAAGACCGGCACGTTCCACACCGAGCAGGCGCTGGCCTATCACGGCACGAAAATGGTTGGCGGAATCCATCCCAAGAAGGGTGGCGAGACGTGGACCGGCGCGAAGGGCGAGAGCCTGCCGATCTTCGCCACCGTCGCCGAAGGCAAGGAAAAGACCGGCGCCAATGCGTCCGTCGTCTATGTGCCGCCGGCAGGCGCCGCCGAAGCCATCCTCGAGGCGATCGAGGCCGAGATCCCGCTGATCATCTGCATCACCGAAGGCATACCGGTGATGGACATGATCAGGGTCAAGGCCAGGCTCGACCGTTCGACCTCGCGGCTGATCGGCCCGAACTGCCCGGGCGTGCTGACACCCAACGAATGCAAGATCGGCATCATGCCCGGCAACATCTTCCGCAAGGGCTCGGTCGGCGTTGTTTCGCGGTCGGGAACGCTTACCTATGAGGCAGTGTTCCAGACCACCAATGTCGGCCTCGGCCAGACCACCGCCGTCGGCATTGGCGGCGACCCCGTCAAAGGCACCGAGTTCATCGACATGCTGGAGATGTTCCTCGCCGACGAGGAGACCAAGTCGATCATCATGATCGGCGAGATCGGCGGTTCGGCCGAGGAAGACGCCGCGCAGTTCCTCAAGGACGAAGCCAAGCGTGGCCGCAAGAAGCCGATGGCCGGCTTCATCGCCGGGCGCACGGCGCCGGCCGGCCGCACCATGGGCCACGCCGGCGCGGTCATCTCCGGCGGCAAGGGCGGCGCCGAAGACAAGATCGCGGCAATGGAATCGGCCGGAATAAAAGTTTCGCCGTCGCCGGCAAGGCTGGGCACGACCTTGGTCGAAGCGATCAAAGGGTAAGGGAATAGGGGAGTAAGGGAGTAGGGCAGTAGGGAAAATAGCAGCGGCAAAAAGCCCTACTCCCCTATTCCCTTATTTCCCTACTCCCCTCCAAAAACAGGAGACGGAGCCGGGCTCCGCGGACAAAAATGGCAAGACAAGATCAGGCCAACGACCAATTTTCTCTCACCTCTTTCCTCTATGGCGGCAATGCCGACTATATCGATGCGCTCTATGCCGCCTATGAGGACGATCCAGCCTCGGTCAATCCCGAATGGCAGGAGTTCTTCGCCGGGCTGAAAGACGATTCCGGCGATGTGCGCAGGAACGCCAAGGGCGCCTCCTGGGCCAAGCCCTCCTGGCCGCTGCAGGCCAATGGCGAACTGGTGTCGGCGCTCGACGGCAATTGGGGCATCGTCGAGAAGACGATCGAAAAGAAGGTCAAGGACAAGGCGGTCACCAATGGCGTCGTCCTCTCCGATGCCGACGTGCACCAGGCGACGCGCGATTCGGTGCGCGCCATCATGATGATCCGCGCCTACCGCATGCGCGGCCATCTGCACGCCAATCTCGATCCGCTCGGCATCGCCAAGCCGCTCGAGGACTACAACGAGCTGTCGCCGGAAAACTACGGCTTCACCGAAGCCGATTACGACCGGCCGATCTTCCTCGACAATGTGCTGGGGCTTGAATTCGGCAGCATCCGGCAGATGCTGGAAATCCTGACCCGCACCTATTGCTCCACGCTCGGCGTCGAGTTCATGCATATTTCCGACCCTGAGGAAAAGGCCTGGATCCAGGCGCGCATCGAGGGTGCCGACAAGGAGATCACCTTCACCGCCGCCGGCAAGAAGGCGATCCTGCAGAAGCTGGTCGAGGCTGAAGGCTTCGAGCAGTTCATCGACGTCAAGTACAAGGGCACCAAGCGCTTCGGCCTCGATGGCAGTGAGGCGCTGATCCCGGCGCTGGAGCAGATCGTCAAGCGCGGCGGCCAGCTCGGTATGAAGGAAATCGTGCTCGGCATGGCGCATCGCGGCCGGCTGAACGTGCTCTCCCAGGTGATGGCCAAGCCGCACCGCGCCATCTTCCATGAGTTCAAGGGCGGCTCTGCGGCACCCGATGAGGTCGAAGGCTCGGGCGACGTCAAGTACCATCTAGGCGCCTCGTCGGACCGCGAATTCGACGGCAACAAGGTGCATCTGTCCTTGACCGCCAACCCCTCGCATCTGGAAATCGTCGATCCGGTGGTGATGGGCAAGGCGCGCGCCAAGCAGGATTATCTGTTCGGCCGCAGCCGCGAGGAAATCGTGCCGCTGGAAGAGCGCGCCAAGGTGCTGCCGCTCTTGCTGCATGGCGATGCCGCCTTCGCCGGTCAGGGCGTGATCGCCGAGATCCTCGGCCTGTCCGGCCTGCGCGGCCACCGCGTCGCCGGCACGCTGCATTTCATCATCAACAACCAGATTGGTTTCACCACCAACCCGCGCTTTTCGCGCTCCTCGCCCTATCCGTCCGACGTCGCCAAGATGATCGAAGCACCGATCTTCCACGTCAATGGCGACGACCCGGAAGCCGTGGTGCACGCCACCAAGGTGGCGATCGAGTTTCGCATGAAGTTCTTCAAGCCTGTTGTGGTCGATATGTTCTGCTATCGCCGCTTCGGCCACAATGAGGGCGACGAACCGGCCTTCACCCAGCCGATCATGTACCGCAACATCCGCAACCACAAGACGACGGTGCAGATCTATGGCGACCGGCTGATCGCCGAGGGTCACCTCACCCAGGCCGAGCTCGACCAGTTGAAGGCCGACTGGCGGGCGCATCTGGAATCCGAATGGGAAGTCGGCCAGCATTACAAGCCCAACAAGGCTGACTGGCTCGACGGCGCCTGGTCGGGCCTGCGCACCGCCGACAACCAGGACGAACAGCGGCGCGGCAAGACCGCCGTGCCGGTCAAGACACTGAAGGAAATCGGCAGGAAGCTGACCGAGGTGCCGAAGGACTTCGAGGCGCACAAGACGATCATCCGTTTCCTCGAAAACCGCCGCCAGGCGATCGAGTCCGGCGAAGGCATCGACTGGTCGACGGCCGAGGCGCTGGCCTTCGGCGCCATCCTGCTCGACGGCAATCCGATCCGCCTGTCGGGGCAGGATTCCGAACGCGGCACCTTCTCGCAGCGCCATTCCGTGCTCTACGACCAGCGCGACGAGACCCGCTACATCCCGCTCAACAATCTGTCGGCCGCACAGGCCGGTTACGAAGTCATCAACTCGATGCTGTCGGAAGAGGCGGTGCTGGGCTTCGAATACGGCTACAGCCTGGCCGAGCCCAAGGCGCTGACCTTGTGGGAAGCGCAGTTCGGCGACTTCGCCAACGGCGCCCAGGTGGTGTTCGACCAGTTCATCTCGTCAGGCGAACGCAAGTGGCTCAGAATGTCGGGCCTCGTCTGCCTGTTGCCGCATGGCTATGAAGGCCAGGGTCCGGAACATTCCTCGGCCCGGCTCGAACGCTTCCTGCAGCTTTGCGCCGAAGACAACATGCAAGTCGCCAACTGCACCACGCCGGCCAACTACTTCCACATATTGCGCCGGCAGCTGAAGCGCGACTTCCGCAAGCCGCTGATTCTGATGACGCCGAAGTCGCTGCTGCGCCACAAGCGGGCGGTGTCGACGCTGCCGGAAATTTCAGGCGAAAGCTCGTTCCACCGGTTGCTGTGGGACGATGCGCAGCTGCTTTCCGGACAAGCGATCAAGCTGGTCAAGGATTCCAAGATCCGCCGCGTCGTGCTGTGTTCGGGCAAGGTCTATTACGACCTCTATGAGGAGCGCGAGAAGCGCGGCATCAACGACATCTATCTGCTGCGCGTCGAGCAGCTTTACCCGTTCCCGGCCAAGGCGCTGATCACCGAACTGTCGCGCTTCCGCAATGCCGAGATGGTGTGGTGCCAGGAGGAGCCCAAGAACATGGGCGCCTGGTCGTTCATCGACCCGTATCTGGAATGGGTGCTGGCGCATATCGACGCCAAGCATCAGCGGGTGCGCTACACCGGCCGTCCGGCCGCCGCCTCGCCGGCGACCGGACTGATGTCGAAGCATCTCGCCCAGCTCGCCGCCTTGCTCGAAGACGCGCTTGGTGAATGAAGACGCGCTTGGTGAATAGAGAAGATCTGGGCGAACAACAGAACCGAAAGAAAACGGACAGGCACAATGGCTACCGAAATCCGCGTTCCCACTCTCGGCGAATCCGTCACTGAAGCGACCGTCGGCAAATGGTTCAAGAAGGTTGGCGATACAATCGCCGCCGATGAACCGCTGGTCGAGCTCGAGACCGACAAGGTGACGGTGGAGGTGCCTGCCGCCGCCGCCGGCACGCTGGGTGAGATCACCGTCAAGGAAGGCGAGACGGTCGGTGTCGGCGCGCTGCTGGGGTCGATTTCGGCAGGCGGCGCGGCTCCCGCCACGAAGCCGCAAGCGGTGTCGCAGGCCTCGTCGCCGGATGCGGCATCGACCGGCAAGCAGGCCGCGGCCGAGACCGCCAAGATCGCCGGCGATGCCGGCCCGGTCGAGCCGCGCACCATGCCACCGGCACCGGCCGCGGCGAAACTGATCGCCGAAAGCAATCTCTCGGTCGACCAGATCTCCGGTTCGGGAAAGCGCGGCCAGGTGCTGAAAGGTGACGTGCTCGACGCCATCTCCAAGGGCGCGCCGTCGCAGCCGGCCGAGACGCCGAAAGCAGCACCGGCACCGGTTGCCGTGCGGGCGCCGTCCTCGGGCGACGATGCATCGCGCGAGGAGCGCGTGCGCATGACCAAATTGCGCCAGACCATCGCGCGCCGCCTCAAGGAAGCGCAGTCGACCGCAGCCATGCTGACCACCTTCAACGAGGTCGACATGTCAGCGGTGATGGCGCTGCGCACCAAATACAAGGATGTGTTCGAGAAGAAGCACGGCGTGAAGCTCGGCTTCATGGGCTTCTTCACCAAGGCCGTCACGCACGCGTTGAAGGAAATCCCCTCGGTCAATGCCGAGATCGACGGCACCGATATCATCTTCAAGAACTATGCCCATATCGGCGTCGCCGTCGGCACTGAAAAGGGCCTCGTCGTGCCGGTGGTGCGCGATGCCGACCAGATGTCGATCGCCGAGATCGAGAAGGACATCGGCCGGCTGGGTATCGCCGCGCGCGACGGCAAGCTGTCGGTCGCCGACATGCAGGGCGGCACGTTTACGATTTCGAACGGCGGCGTTTACGGGTCGCTGATGTCGACCCCGATCCTCAACGCGCCGCAGTCGGGCATTCTCGGCATGCACAAGATCCAGGACCGGCCTGTCGTGGTCGGCGGCCAGATCGTCATCCGGCCGATGATGTACCTGGCGCTCAGCTACGATCACCGCATCGTCGACGGCAAGGAAGCGGTGACGTTCCTGGTGCGCGTCAAGGAAAGCTTGGAGGATCCGGAACGGCTGGTGCTTGATCTCTGAGGTCTGGTGCTGATCCGGCTGTTGGAATGTGTGCCGGAGGAAGGGATCTGCGCGGCAGAATGACGACCCGTTCCCTTAGCCTTTCCAAGGTGCTTTCGATCGCATCGATCGCGGCCGGCATGATGCTGGCCGCTGCCGGCGCCCACGCCGCCTGTCCGATCGAGCTCGCTGTCTATGGCGACGCCCAGAGCGGCAGCGAGATCGATTTCACGCCGACCGGCACCTCGGCGACCGTCACCAACAGCTTCCGGATGATCCTCGACAACAATGTGGTGCTCAACGGCATCGTCATGTGGAATGAAGGCGTATCGCGGCCGAACGGTGCGCTGATGCACAAATGCCCCGAGGGCGACGTCACCGGCGAGGAGCTTGCCGCCTGCACGCCCTGGCATGGCGTCATCTACACGGCGGATGAAAAGGGCAACATCGGACTGCTGCCGGCTGAAGGCGTCGAAGCGCCGAAGACGCTGATCCTGCCGGACCTCGGGCCGGCGTTGCGCCAATCCAGCGTCTATGGCGGCAGCGGATTTTCGAAAGTGCCGTGGGATGTGTTTGCCTTGAAGGGATGCCAGGAATGAGCGGGACGCAAAAGGTGCTGCTGGTCACCGGCGGCAGCCGCGGCATCGGCGCCGCGATCTGCCGGCTCGGATCGAAGGCCGGCTATCGCGTCGGGATCAACTACGCCTCCAACCAAGAGGCCGCCAAGGCACTGGTCGCCGAGATCGAGGCCGCAGGCGGCGAGGCTTTCGCGGTCAAGGGCGATGTCGGCAAGGAGTCCGATATCGTGGCCATGTTCGAGGCCGTCGACCGCGCCTATGGACGGCTCGATGCCTTCGTCAACAATGCCGGCATCGTCGACGTCAAGGCGCGCGTCGACGAGATGGATGTTTCGCGGCTGGAGCGCATGATGCGCATCAATGTCGTCGGCTCGTTCCTCTGCGCCCGCGAGGCGGTGAAGCGCATGTCGACCCGTCATGGCGGGTCGGGCGGATCCATCGTCAACATCTCGTCGGCCGCGGCGACATTGGGCTCGCCGGGCGAATATGTCGATTATGCCGCCTCCAAGGGCGCCATCGACACCTTCACCGTCGGGCTCGCCCGTGAGGTGGCGCTAGAAGGCATCCGCGTCAATGCGGTGCGGCCGGGCATCATCGACACGGACATCCACGCCTCCGGCGGGCAGCCGGACCGGGTGGAGCGGTTCCGCGATCTGCTGCCGATGAAAAGAGCCGGTACAGTGGATGAAGTCGCGGGCGCGGTTCTCTATCTTCTCTCCGACGCCGCGTCCTATACGACGGGCGCGATCCTGAATGTAAGCGGCGGCCGCTGAGCGCTCTCAAGCAGATCGAGCATGATGTTATCCGAAAACCGCGTCACACTTTTCGGCATCATGCTCAAAACAGAAGGACAGTATCATGGCTTATGACGTCGTTATCATCGGATCGGGACCCGGCGGCTATGTCTGCGCCATCAAGGCGGCGCAGCTCGGGCTCAGGGTTGCGGTGGTCGAGAAGAACGCGACCTTCGGCGGCACCTGCCTCAACATCGGCTGCATCCCGTCCAAGGCGCTGCTCCATGCCTCCGAGATGTTCGCCGAGGCCGGCCACTCCTTCGACACGCTCGGCGTCGAGATATCGGCGCCGAAATTGAACCTGAAGAAGATGATGGCGCACAAGGATGCGACGGTGTCGTCGAACGTCAACGGCGTCGCCTTCCTGTTCAAGAAGAACAAGATCGACAGTTTCCGCGGCACCGGCAAGGTGCTCGCCGCCGGCAAGGTGTCGGTCACCTCCGAGGACGGCAAGGTCGAGGAGATCGAGACCAAGAACATCGTCATCGCCACCGGCTCGGATGTCGCCGGCATTCCCGGCGTCAAGGTCGACATCGACGAGAAGGTGATCGTGTCGTCGACCGGCGCGCTGTCGCTGGATAAGGTTCCCGGCCATCTGGTGGTGGTCGGCGGCGGTGTCATCGGGCTCGAGCTCGGCTCGGTGTGGGCGCGGCTCGGCGCCAAGGTCACCGTGGTCGAATTCCTCGACACCATCCTGGGCGGCATGGACGGCGAGGTCTCCAAGCAATTCCAGCGGTTGCTGGGCAAACAGGGCTTCGAGTTCAAGCTCGGTGCCAAGGTCACCGGCGTCGCCAAGGCCAAGAAGGGTGCGACCGTCACCTTCGAGCCGGTCAAGGGCGGCGCCGCCGAGACCATCGAGGCCGATGCCGTGCTGATCGCCACCGGCCGCCGCGCCTATGCCGACAGCCTCGGGCTCGGGGAAGCCGGCGTCGAGGTCGACGAGCGCGGCCGGGTCAAGACCGATGGCCATCTCAAGACCAATATCCCGGGCATCTATGCCATCGGCGATGTCATCGCCGGGCCGATGCTGGCGCACAAGGCCGAGGATGAGGGCGTGGCGGTAGCGGAAACCATTGCCGGCCAGGCCGGCCACGTGAACTATGACGTCATTCCGAGCGTCGTCTACACCAGCCCGGAAATCGCCTCGGTCGGCAAGACCGAGGAAGAATTGAAGAAGGCCGGCATCGACTACAAGGTCGGAAAATTCCCGTTCACCGCCAATGGCCGGGCGCGCGCCATGCTGCACACGGACGGTTTTGTGAAGATCCTCGCCGACAGGCAAAGCGACCGCGTGCTCGGCGTGCATATCGTCGGCTTCGGCGCCGGCGAGATGATCCACGAGGCGGCGGTGCTGATGGAGTTCGGCGGTTCGTCGGAGGATCTCGCCCGCACCTGCCATGCGCACCCGACGATGTCGGAGGCGATCAAGGAGGCGGCGCTGGCGACGTTCTTCAAGCCGATCCACATCTAAGGCCCTTTCATAAACTCTACTCCGGCGGCCATCTGGCGAGGTTTTCTCCGCTTTCACAGCGCCGCGCGTCCCTCCTGGACGCTCAAAGGATGCTGTGACCCTTTTTGATTGGCGCATGATCCTCTCCGAAAATCGGACTGATCTTCGGGGTCATGCGCTGCTCACGGACCCAATGTCCGCTGCGCTCCGGTTCTCGAAAACCACACCAGCTGACTCACCGGAGCGAGTTTCTGGAAAGGCCTTTCTGGCGGCCCCTACAAAACAAAACGGCCCGCTTTTCAGCGGGCCGTTCGTAACTGATATCGAGCCAATCACTTGGCCGGTGCAGGTGCCGGCGCAGGGGCTGGTGCCGGCGCAGGAGCCGGTGCGGGCACGGGTGCCGGGGCAGGCGCCGGTTCTGCAGGTGCCGGAGCAGGCGCGGGCGCAGGTTCAGCCGGCTTCATCGGTTCCGCCGGTGCAGGCGCTGGGGCCGGTGTGCTGGCCGCCGGCGGCTCGGCGGGTGCCGGGTGCTCACCACTTCTTCCGAAAACATAATACGCGACAACCGCCAGAATAACGACGACCAGGGCAATCAGCCAACCGCTACCACCGCCGCCGCCACTTGGCCTTGGTGCGTTGGTGGACGAATTGAACGGGTCGTTTGGATTCGGTGTGTTCGCCATAAAAGTGTCCTCCGTGGATGAAAAATATCAATCAACACCATACAACGCGCAATCATTGAACTGGTTTCACGCTAGGGTTGGAAAACGCCAAAAACAAGGACAATCCTGCCCTTCCGCAGCCGGAGTGGCGTCGTTTCGCCACGCAGCGCGCCAAGTTTGCGTCTGTTAAGGTCGAATCAGAGGGTTTTGCCGTGACGAATCCGTCAGCTCAGCTTGTCCCGAATCACTGCGATGCTCTCGCCAGAGCCCCGTTCGCAGACCGCTATGTGCTGGTCACTGAAGGCCTTTCCTTAACCGCATTCGGCGCGGCCGAACGCGCTCTGGGGCGAACGCCGCCCTGGGTCGGCAGGCTCATGGCGCTGCGCAATCTTGCCGTCAGGCCGTTCCGGCTGAAGACGGGCTTGGAAACTGCGGTGTTGCCGTCGGGCCGGATCGGGATATTTCCGCTCATCAGCCAGTTTCCCGGCAAGGTTGTGCTTGGCCTCGACGACCGGCATCTCGATTTCCGTGTCCTGGTCGAAGTCAGGGATCTTGGCAGCGGCCGGCAAGAGGTGGCCGCGACGACGATCGTCAAGACGCACAATTGGCTCGGGCGCGCCTATCTCGCGATCATCATGCCGTTTCACCGGATCGTCGTTCCGGCGATGCTGGCCCAGATCCTGGCGAAGTAAGCTGAAGTCACTAAAGTCCGACAGGCGTGACGGTGTAACCGGCCTTGCGGAAATCCTCGACCAGGCCTTCGGGGCCGGGGAGGTGGAGGGCGCCGACCGCCATGAAGACGTTGCCTTTGGCAAGGATCGGTTCGGCATGCTCGACCATCACCTTGTTGCGGCTGGTGATCATGGTTTCCTCGAACGCCGCGTAGCCCGCGGGGTCGTCCTGTTGGTCCGGCATCGCGGCACGAAACAGCGGCCAGAACATGCCGGTGTCGCCACGCTGGTAGAGCACGATCATGGTTTCGTTGATGTCGTTGACCTTGTCGCCGAGCTTCAGCGTGTCGACGAGGCCCTTCATGTGAAACGCCAGCGGCAGCGAGGCCATGGCGCGCAGTTGGCCTTCAGCCGTCTCCAATCCTTCCACCGGCTTGCCGGAAGCCTTCGCGCCTTCCGCCAGCCTGACATCGAGCACCGGGGCGCCGCCTGACTGACGGGCCAGCTCGCAGGCCGGCAGTGCCATCATGGCCGAGAGCATCCACGGCTTCATCTTGGCAACCGTTGCCGGCGGAATGCCGCGTGCGTCGAGCGCGGTGTTCATGGCCGCCGCATCGTCGGGCGACAGTAGCGACGCCAGCGTCGTCGAATCCGTGAACATCATCAGGTCCGGCTCCTTGAGCATCGCTACCATCATCTTCTGCTTGTCGAGCACGTCGGTGGTTTCGATGACGATGGTGCCGGCGGCGTCATAGGCTTTCTGCGCTTCGGGAGGCAGCGTGGTGACGCGCGGGTCGGTCATATGCATGGTGCCGAACAGGAAGGACGGCTTCTCGCCGGGCTTTTCCAGCTTCCACAACAGGCCCTTGCCGTTCGGCGTCGCGGCGGCTTCCGCTTCGATCTTGCGGTAGGTCGCCGGATCGTTCTTCTGCAGGGCCGACAGCATGTCGGCACCGGTGCAGGTCGGGACTTCGGCATGCGCCTTGCCGGCCGCGAACAGCAGCACGGCGAGGAACGACAGGAAGAACAGAACATTGAGCGCGACGAGCAGCTTCAGCGACACGGAAGCAGCACGGTCGGCGATGGCTATGACGCGTTTCATGAGCCTCTTCTAGAACTGAAAAGCGGCAAAACGGTTAACCTGTGCTGAGAAATTGTCTTGGACTGGCTATCGCCCTCAACTGACGTCGATGGGGCTCATGCTTCAACGATTAGCGGAAACGCCCATTTCTTCGTCATCCCAGGGTCTCCGCGACGGAGCTTCGCTCCTGCTTCGCCCAGGGACGACGACGTTGGGGAGGCTTTCGGCCAAATGGTGAACGTTACTGGCGTTCACGCCCTGGGATGCGCCTGCTCATAAATCTCGAGCAGCCTCGCGGTGTCGACGCCGGTGTAGATTTGTGTCGTCGACAGGCTGGCGTGGCCGAGCAGTTCCTGGATGGTGCGCAAATCACCGCCGCGGCCGAGCAGATGCGTGGCGAAGGAATGGCGCAGCGCATGCGGCGTCGCGGTATCGGGCAGGTTGAGCGCCGAGCGCAGCTTGGCCATGTCGCGCTGGACGATGGCCGGGTTGAGCGGGCCGCCGCGGGCGCCGCGAAACAACAGGCCCTTGGGGTCGAGATGGTAGGGGCAGAGCCGGCGATATTCGGCGATTGCCCTGAGCGCCACCGGCAGCACCGGCACCAGGCGCGTCTTGCCGCCCTTGCCGGCAACGCGCAGCACCGTGTCGGCCGCCGACGCCAGATCGGCGCCGGCCAGGCCGAGCGCCTCGGAAATGCGCAGGCCAGAGCCGTAGAGCAGCGTCAGCACGGCGGCGTTGCGGGCTGCGATCCAGGGTTCCTCCGCCAGTTGGCCTTCGATGGAAACGATATGCTTGGCATCGCTCGCCGTCAGCGGCTTGGGCAGCGATTTGGGCTGGCGCGGCGCGCGCAGTGCCGCCGCACCGGCCGCATTGGCGAGGCCGCGCCGCTCGAGGAAACGCAGCAGCGAGCGGATGCCGGCGAGACCCCGGCCCAGCGTGCGGGCGCCGGCGCCGGCATTGCGGCGGGCGGCAAGGAAGCCGCGCAAATCCGCCGGGCGCAGATCGGCGATGTCCGAAATGCCGGGCGAGCCGCCGCAATGGCCGGTGAGGAAATGCAGGAACTGACGCGTGTCGCGCTCATAGGCTTCCACCGTCTCGGGCGACAGCCGACGTTCTCGCGCCAGGATCTTCAGCCAGCTTTCGCGTGCCGCCTGGAGATCGGGTTTGGCCGGGATGAGGAATTCCTGCATGGCGGCATTTTCCGATATTCGGGTTAGGAAGCGGTGAATAGCCCGTCATTGAAATGACAGCCGCGTGGGGCTAGAGCAGGCCAAAGGATATTTCGCCATGAGCAAGCTCCAGAACCCTGTCCAGATGGCCGTGATCGGCGCCGCCCATGGCATCAAGGGCGAATTGCGGGTGAAGACCTTCACCGGCGAGCCGCTGGCGCTGGCCGATTACGGGCCGCTCTACGCCAGGGACGGGCGCGCCTTCCAGATCGTCGACATCAGGCCCGCCAACACCGTCGTCGTGGTCCGTTTCAAGGGCATTGCCGACCGCAATGCGGCCGAGGCGCTGGCCGGCACGGAGCTGTTCGTCGACCGTTCGATGCTGCCGGACGATGGCGAGGAAGACGAATTCTACCATGCCGACCTCGTCGGCCTCGAAGTCCGCGACGACACGGGTGCCGTGCTTGGCAAGGTGGTCGCGGTGCACAATTTCGGCGGCGGCGACATTCTCGACGTGACGCTGGGCGGGCGCAAGGGCGTGCTGATCCCGTTCACACAGGCTGCCGTACCGCAAGTGTCGATCGCCGAGGGTTTTGTTCGTGTCGATCCGGCGGCAGCCGGGCTGGTCGATGACGAGGATGGCGGTGGTCCGCGTGAGGAAGACTTCGATCCGAAGGGCAGGCCGCGCGGACCGAGCGATGCCGGGGGCAACCGGTGAGTTTTTCCGCTTCGGTGCTGACGCTTTACCCCGAGATGTTTCCCGGCGCGCTCGGCCTGTCGTTGGCTGGCCGGGCGCTCGAGGCCGGGACGTGGTCGCTGGAGACGATCCAGATCCGTGACTTCGCCACCGACCGCCATCGCACCGTCGACGACACGCCCGCCGGCGGCGGCGCCGGCATGGTGATGCGCGCCGACGTGCTGGCGAAAGCCATCGACCATGCTTCGCCGGAAGGCGATGCGCGGCCCCGGCTGCTGATGAGCCCGCGCGGCAAGCCGCTGACCCAGGCGCGTGTGCGCGAGCTGGCCGCTGGGCCGGGCGCCGTCATCCTGTGCGGCCGCTTCGAAGGCGTCGACCAGCGGGTGATCGACGCGCGGGGATTGGAGGAAGTCTCGATCGGCGATTTCATTCTCTCGGGTGGTGAGCCGGCCGCCCTTGTGCTGCTCGACGCGGTGGTGCGGCTGCTGCCCGGGGTCATGGGCAACGCGATGTCGGGCGAGGAAGAGAGTTTTGAAAACGGCCTGCTCGAACATCCGCACTATACGCGGCCGCAGGAGTTCGAAGGCCGTGACATTCCCGAGGTCCTGATTTCCGGCAATCACAAGAAGATCGCCGCCTGGCGGCGGGCGGAGTCAGAAAGACTGACAGCCGAGAGGCGTCCGGACCTGCTTGCCGCTGCTCAGCCCTTGGCAAAATAATAGAAGGCCAAAAACAGGCCGACGGCGACGACGAAGCCGCGCACCGCGTTTTGCGGCACCCGCTTGGCGATCCAGACGCCGGCATAGCCGCCGAGCGCGCCGCCCGGGATCATGATGATCGCCTGCGGCCAGGCGACGACGCCGCCCGAGACGAAGACGACGATCGCGACAGCGGCGATGACCATGGCCAGCATGTTCTTCAACGCGTTCAGCCGGTGATAGTCGCCGGCCTGGGTGAGGCCGAGCGTCGCCAGCATCATCACGCCCATGCCGGCGCCGAAGAAGCCGCCATAGATGGCGGTGAGAAATTGTGCGAGCGAGCCGGCGAGCGAGCCCACCGCCGCTTCATGGCCGGGCTTTGGCACTGGTTTCAGCCAGGGGCCGGCGGCGAACAGGGCCGTCGCGGCTAGCAGCAGCCACGGCACCAGAGCGCGAAACGAGGGATTGTCGAGCGCCAAAAGGATCAGAGCGCCGGCCAGTGCACCCACGGCCGAGATCAGGCACAGCAGCAGCGCGCCGCGCCAGAAGTGCCTGATATCGGCCGAGTAGGCGAGGGTCGAGGTGATGTAGCCTGGAAATTGCGTCACCGAGGAGGTGGCGTTGGCAACAATCGGCGGCAGGCCGACCAACGTCATGGCGCCGAAGGTGATGAAGGTGCCGCCACCGGCGACCGCATTGGCGGCGCCTGACAGAAAGCCCGCTAGAAACAGCAGGATGGCATCGAAGACAGACATGAATTGCGGCCGCTCAAAACTGTGTTATTTCAGGCTTTAGAAAGCCTGAACGACCGGCGCAACCCGGCACGGCAGGATTACGATGGTGCCATGCGAGCAGAAAATGCGCGCCCAAGGCGTGACAAAGCGGCGAAATAGCTGTATGTGCCCGCCCGTACCGGCCAGAAAGAATCTGCCGGACCCGTCAACAATGACGGTGTAGTCGCCCCTGCCTGATGTTTCAAAGACAAATGTCTTGGAGACAAAAGGCATAGCCAAGCGGTCAATGGAACTGCAAGGCGAGTGTCGGACGCTCTGACTGTCGGAAGAACAAGAAGTGGACTTTTGAGATGGATATTCTCCGTCAGCTCGAGGCCGAACAGGCCGCCAAGATCGAAGCCAAGCGCAAGCTTCCCGAATTCCAGCCCGGCGACACCGTGCGCGTCCAGGTCCGCGTGACCGAAGGCACCCGCACCCGCGTTCAGGCCTATGAGGGCGTCGTCATCGCCCGCGCCGGCGCCGGCTTCCAGGAGAACTTCACGGTTCGCAAGATTTCCTACGGCGAAGGCGTCGAGCGCGTGTTCCCGGTCTACTCGCCGATGGTTGAAGGCGTCGAGATCGTTCGCCGCGGCAAGGTGCGTCGCGCCAAGCTCTACTACCTGCGCGATCGTCGCGGCAAATCGGCCCGTATTTCGGAAAACACCGGCGTGCGCGCCCGCAAGCTGAACGATGAGGAGCGCGATGCGCTGAACGCCGAGAAGGCCCGCATCGAAGCCGAGAAGGTGGCAGCAGCCGAGGCCCTGGCCGTCGAGAAGGCCGCCCAGGACGCCGCCGAGAAGAAGGCCGCCGCCGAGGCCGAAGCAGCAGCCAAGGCCGCCGCAGAAGCGACCCCTGCCGAATAAGATTTTCGGAACTCATTCAAAAAGGCGGCTTCGGCCGCCTTTTTTCGTTTCACCAGACTGTGAACGCTTTCAGCGCCAGACACAGGATCCGGCTGTTGACGGCGAATTACTTTGTGCACTAAATAATCGCGCACAAAGTAATTGGAGATTTGATATGGCACTCTACACCACACAGGCTCACGTCACCGGCGGCCGCGCCGGCCATGGCGAGACCAGCGACGGTCTGCTCAAGGTCGATCTGGCAATGCCCAAGGAACTCGGCGGGCCGGGGGGCGCCACCAATCCCGAGCAACTGTTCGCTATCGGCTATGCCGCCTGCTTCGAAAGCGCCATCCGCTTTGTCGCGCGCAAACAGAAGCTGTCGCTGACGGATGCCGGGGTAACCTCCACCGTCAGCCTGCTTCCCGATGGCGAAGGCTTTAAGCTCGGCGTCGCGCTCGCGGCGGAAACGAAAGGCCTTGATCAGGCGGCGGCGGAAGCGCTTGTATCGGAGGCGCACAAGATCTGCCCCTATTCCAACGCCATCAGGGGCAATGTCGACGTAGCGCTTTCGGTAAAGGCGGCATGACGGAAAAGACGACAAAGAGCACCAGCGACGTCCCGGCGGAGGCCACCGGGACGTTTCACGTTCCGCGGCTCGACCAACAGCTCTGCTTCGCGCTCTATTCGGCAAGCGGGCTGATGACGAAGCTCTACCGCCCGCTGCTCGATCCGCTTGGTCTGACCTATCCGCAATATCTGGCCATGTTGGCGCTTTGGGAACGGGCTCCAAGCACGGTCGGCGAGCTTGGCGAAGCGCTCGGGCTGGATTCGGCGACGCTGACGCCGCTGCTCAAGCGGCTGGAGGCCGGTGGCCTGGTCACACGCCGGCGCGACCCCGCCGACGAGCGCCGGGTTCTGGTCGAGCCGACAGCGAAGGGACAAGCGTTGCGTGAGCAGGCCAAAAGCGTGCCGGCGGCGATGCTTTGCAACCTGCCGCTGGATGCCGACGAGTTGAAATCCCTGCACCGCACGCTGACGCGGTTCGTCTCCGGCTTGCGCAAGGCGGATGCCGGCATCGTGAAGCGGAGCTGATCGCTGCCGCGACACCGTTCATTCCTGAATCCCGGAAATGAAGGCATCGGAATCCCTTTTCGCGCGCGCTGACGCAGCGGACCGTCTTGCATGACGCTTGCGGAAAGCTAAAGTCGGCGCCGGATTTTCCTACAAGCCCGGCCGTGCCCGGGTCCGTCAATTTCCGGGGAGTGTGTCATGACCAAATCGAAACTGCTGCTGGCAGGCCTGCTTGCCCTCGTCCTGGTACCCGTTGCCGCCTTTGCGCAGGCGCTGCCCGACCTCGGCGGCAAAAAGGTGGTGGTTGTGACCGAAAACGCCTATCCGCCGCTGCAGTTCATCGATGCCAAGACCGGCAAGCAGATCGGCTGGGAATATGATGCGATGAACGAGATCGCCAAGCGGCTGAATTTCGCCGTTGAGTACCAGAACACATCCTGGGACGCGATGATCCAGGCGGTTTCCGACAACCAGTACAACATCGGCATGACCGGCATCACCATCAAGGACGACCGCAAGGAGAAGGTCGATTTCTCCGACCCCTATATGCGCTCGGAACAGTTCATGCTGGTGCGCGGCGATGAAAGCCGTTTCACCGACGCCAAGACCTTCGGCGCCTTCAAGGATGGGCTGATCGGCGCGCAGGCCGGTACCACGCCCTTCTACACCGCCGTCTACAGCGTGCTCGACGGCAATGAGCAGAACCCGCGCATCAAGCTGTTCGAGACCTTCGGCGCCACGGTGCAGGCGCTGAAATCCGGCGACGTTGACGTCGTCTTGACCGACGGCACCGCCGGCAAGGGCTATGTCGACGCCTCCGACGGCAAGCTGAAGCTGATCGGCGGACCGCTCGGCACCGAGGATTTCGGCTTCATCTTCCCGAAGGGTTCCGACCTGGTGAAGCCGGTCAATGCGGCGATTGCGGCGTTGAAGGCGGACGGGACGTTCGATGCGCTGAACAAGAAGTGGTTCCTTGATTACAAGATGGGGCAGTGATTTCGCGCCGACTTCGCGCTTGAACGCCCCCCTCTGCCCTGCCGGGCATCTCCCCCTCAAGGGGGGAGATTGGCTGTTTTTTCCGCTTTCGCCAATCACCAAAGTTGTAAAAAGAGTGCCGTCGACGAAGCTGCCAATCTCCCCTCTTGAGGGGGAGATGGCCGGCAGGCCAGAGGGGGGTGCCTTGGCGCAATCCTTTTGATGCCTCCCGCCTCTTCCTCCAAAGCCGACTTCCCCTGGTGGCTTGTCGTGGCCGTAACTCTCGCGATCGCGGTGGCCGTCTTCGTCGCCACCAGCAATCTCTATGCCCAGGTGTTCGCCACGGTCGCCAAGGGTATCGGCGTCACCATCTTCGTCACCGTGATCGCCTTCGTGCTGGCGTCGGCCATCGGTCTCGGCATCGCGCTGATGGGAATGTCGGGTTCGCGCTGGCTGCGCCAGATCGCGCGCTTCTATGTCGAGATCATCCGCGGCGTGCCGATCCTGGTGCTGTTGTTCTGGATCGCCTTTGCCGGCGCGCCGGCCTTCGTCGCGGCCTGGAACGCGCTGACCGCGCCGCTGCAAAGCGCCGGCCTGTTCGGCGAGCTTTTGGTGCGCGACGTGTCGCTGTTGTGGCGCGCCATCATGGCGCTGACCATCGGCTATTCGGCTTTCATCTCGGAGGTTTTCCGGGCCGGCATCCAGGCGGTGGAGAAGGGCCAGATCGAAGCGGCGAAGGCGCTCGGGCTGACCCGCGCGCAGCGTTTCCGGCTCATCGTGTTTCCACAGGCGATCCGCACCATCCTGCCGCCCCTCGGCAATGATTTCGTCGCCCTGGTCAAGGATTCCTCGCTGGTCTCGGTGCTCGGCGTTGCCGACATCACGCAGATGGGCAAGGTCTACGCCGCCGGCTCCTTTCGCTTCTTCGAGACCTATTCGATAACAGCCTACATCTACCTCATCCTGACCGTCGGCCTGTCGCTGGCGCTCAGGGCGCTGGAACGGCGGCTGCGCCGCCAGCACGAGGAATAGTTTTTCGGCCAAGGCAGCGCTACGATCCCCGAGCATTCCCGTTGAGGAGGTCCCATGATCGTCGACAAAGCCAATGCGGCGCTGGATTCCGTCTATACGGCCGACACGCCGGAAGCGCTTGAAGAGGCCTATGCCGCATGGGCCGCGACCTATGACAGCGAGACCGCCTCGCTCGGCTACCTCCTGCCTTTCCTGATCACCGCCTGGGTGGCGCGCCATGTGCCGGCGGGCGATGGCCCCTTGCTCGATGCCGGCTGCGGCACCGGCCTGTCGGGACCGTCGCTGAATGCGCTCGGCTACCGCGACATTGCGGGGCTCGACCTCTCGGACGATATGCTGAAGATCGCCGGCAGCCGCAATGCCTACAGCGAACTGAAGCAGGCAATGCTGGGCGGTCCGCTGCCGTGGCCGGACGGGTTTTTCCGCGCCTTCTTCTCGACAGGCGTGTTCACCATCAGCCATGCGCCGGCGACAGGCCTGCACGAACTGGTGCGCATCACCCGCAAGGGCGGCCATGCGATCTTTACCGTGCGCGACCGGGTGTTCGAGAGCGGCGGCTTCCAGGCGGTGTTCGATGAGTTGGAGCAGACTGGGAAATGGCGGCCGGTCGAGGAAAGCCCGTGGTTCCGCTGCTATGCGATCGCCGAGCCGGATGCGCTGGTGAAGACGTTTGTGTTTGAAGTGATCTGAGCGGCGCGTTCTCCGATCTTGGCTTCCTTCCTCTCCCCCGATCGACGGGGTAGAGGAAGGCGCTAGCTTAAGTAAGGTCGGCTCCCTTCCTCTCCCCCTGAAGGTGTGGAAGTGAGGACGAGGAACCCGAGTTCTGCGAAGGCAGCTTACAATTGCCGAAAACCCAAAACATTGATATGAGCCACGCCATGGAAGAGCTTTTTGGCGATCCGGCCTACAAGGGGTTCGTGCTGCAGGACAGAAAACGCCTGCCGTCGCGCTTCTCCGCGCGCGTGTCCGGGGCGCTGACCAGCCGACTACCCTAGGCCGACCCATCGGGGTCGTTTCGCCGGGCCGGAGGTCCGGCACCTGCTCTTTCCCATTCTCATATCGACGGATTTACGCACATGAGCGCACCGCGCACCCTCTACGACAAGATTTTCGACGACCATGTCGTCGATCGCCAGGACGACGGCACCTGCCTGCTCTACATCGACCGCCACCTGGTCCATGAAGTGACCAGTCCGCAGGCCTTCGAAGGCCTGCGCATGACCGGCCGTAAAGTCCGGCATCCGGAAAAGACGCTGGCCGTGGTCGATCACAATGTCTCGACTTCGCCCGAGCGCAAGTTCGGCATCAAGAACGAGGAAAGCCGCATCCAGGTCGAGGCGCTGGCCAAGAACGCCAGGGATTTCGGCGTCGAATATTATTCCGAGAACGATATCCGCCAGGGCATCGTCCACATCATCGGTCCGGAGCAGGGCTTTACACTGCCCGGCATGACCATCGTCTGCGGCGACAGCCACACCTCGACGCACGGCGCTTTCGGCGCGCTGGCGCATGGCATCGGCACATCCGAGGTCGAGCATGTTCTGGCGACGCAGACGCTGATCCAGCGCAAGGCCAAGAACATGCTGGTGCGTGTCGACGGCCAATTGCCGGAAGGTGTCACCGCCAAGGACATCATCCTGGCCATCATCGGCGAGATCGGCACTGCCGGCGGCACCGGCTATGTCATCGAATATGCCGGCGAGGCGATCCGTGCGCTGTCGATGGAGGGCCGCATGACGATCTGCAACATGTCGATCGAAGGCGGCGCGCGCGCCGGCCTGATCGCCGCGGACGAGACGACCTTCGCCTATGTCAAGGACAAGCCGCGCGCGCCGAAGGGCGCGGCCTGGGATGCGGCACTCGAATACTGGAAGACGCTACAGTCCGACGAGGGCGCGCATTTCGACAAGGTGATCGTGCTCGACGCGGCCAAGCTGCCGCCGATCGTCTCCTGGGGCTCCTCGCCCGAGGACGTCGTGTCGGTGCAAGGCATCGTGCCGAACCCGGACGACATCACCGATGAGAACAAGCGCACCTCCAAGCAGCGCGCGCTCGACTATATGGGTCTGACGCCGGGCACCAGGATCACCGACATCACGCTCGACCGCGTCTTCATCGGTTCCTGCACCAATGGCCGCATCGAGGATCTGCGCGCCGTCGCCAAGGTGGTCGAAGGCAAGACGGTCAGCCCGCATGTCGATGCGATGATCGTGCCGGGCTCCGGCCTGGTCAAGGAACAGGCGGAAGCCGAAGGCCTCGACAAGATCTTTGTCGCCGCCGGTTTCGATTGGCGCGAGCCGGGCTGCTCGATGTGCCTGGCCATGAACGACGACCGGCTGAAGCCGCATGAACGCTGCGCCTCGACTTCGAACCGCAATTTCGAGGGCCGGCAAGGCTTCAAGGGCCGCACCCATCTGGTGTCGCCGGCGATGGCGGCCGCGGCGGCGATCGCCGGCCACTTCGTCGACATCCGCGAGTGGAAGTAGTCCAGACTTGAACGGACCCGAGCCGCACCCGGCTCGGGTCAACGCTTCCCGTCACGGCGGACGAGTTCGTGGAACTCCTCGCGGCGTCCGGGCTGTTCGGCCGCGACCACAAGCGCAAGCTGTTGTTCCTCGAAGAGCTTGAACCATTCGTCCCATTCGACGAGTTCATAGCCTCCCGCATTGAGCGGCCGTTCAGGCTGGTCCTGATCCTGATAGGCGTGCTGGCCGAAGACCAGCCTCAACATGGGCTGCGTCCCCGCTTCGGGCGAGATGTCGACGATTGCGGGAAAGCCGGCGCGCCCGGCAGCCCACGAGCGGATCGCATCGTGGTCGGTCAGTGTGATTGTGTCGGCCATCGGTCGCTCCAGATTGTCAACGAAGGAACGCTGACCGGAGACGGCGGTTCCCTGACATTATTTTGAGATGGCGGTCCTGCTTGCGGCGAGGCTTAACCGCTTGTTTGGGCTTGCCCTCTAAGCTCTTCCCCGACGTAAGCGAGGGGAAGTCATAGTCGTTTGGACACGGGTCTGCTCATAGCGCTGCTCAACCCGACGATCGCGCTGGCGCTCGGCGCGGCGTTCCTCGTGCTATGGTCCTATCAGCGCCACCGCCCCTATCTGGCCGTGCTGGCGCTCAGCTACAGTCTCTCGGCGGTGGGCTTCCTGCTCCAGTATTTCACTTTGCCGATCGGCATGCCGCTGACCAAGCTGGTGTCGAACATCTGCTTCAGCATCGCCGGCTGCTGCCTGGCCGGCGCCATCGTCCACCGCTATGGCCGCAAGGTGCCCTATGTGGGGATCGGCGCGCTGGCCTGCGGGGGACTGGCGTCGTTCTGCTGGTTCCTGTTCATCGCGCCGGATCTCACCTGGCGCATCCTGGCGATGAATTTCGCTTTCGGCGGTATCAGCCTTCTGGTTGCCGCCGAACTGCGCCCGGTGCGCAACAGCGGCCCGACCGAGAAAATCCTGTTCGTGCTGTCGCTGCTGTCGGGCGTCAACTTCTTCGTGCGCACCCTTGTCGTCGTCATCGCGCACGGGCCCTTCACGAGCTATGACGGGTTCTATGGCTCGTCCTACTGGACGACGGCGCTGCTGTCGCACGCGCTGCTGTCGCTGCTTATCGCGCTGTGCCTGTTTTCCGCCGCGGCACTCGACGTGTTGAAGGCGTTGAAGACCGAGACCTTTACCGACCCCCTGTCGGGCCTGCTCAACCGGCGTGGCTTCGAGGAGCGCGGCATGCTGCTCTTGCGGCACTGCGCCTCGGCGCGGTTCCCGGTCGCGTTGGTGCTGGCCGACCTCGATCATTTCAAGGCGCTCAACGATGTGCATGGGCATGGGGCGGGCGATCGCGTGATTGCCGATTTCGCCGCCAAGCTTCGGTCGGCGGCCGGCGCGCGCGGTGTTGCCGGGCGTATCGGCGGCGAGGAATTCGCGGTGCTGCTGCCACTCAGCGATCTTGCCGCGGCACGGCTGTTCGCCGAAGCGGTGCGCACGGTCTATTCGGCCGGCCATGTCGACGGGCTTCCCCAGGGAACGAAGGTGACGGCAAGCTTCGGCGTGGCGGCCCGCAGCGGTGACGAGGCGCTGGAGCCGCTGATGCGCCGTGCCGACGATGCGCTCTACAAGGCCAAGAAGAACGGCCGCGACAGTGTACGCCTGTCCTATGAGCGGCCGGAAACGGCGTTCCTGCCGGAGCCGCTCAAGACCGGCTGAATCCTGCCCGGCCAGGACGTTAACGTCTTCTTCGCCCGTCGATGATTAGCTGTCGGCGCGGGTGCGGGAGAACATGAGCGGCGCCAACTTCATCCTGTTGATCAATCTGTCGGTTGCCGGCCTGCTGGCGGCCTGCTTCATGGCGGTCGCCTTCCACGATGTCGGCCGGGCGCCGGCGCGCTGGCTGGCATTTGGCTATCTGCTGGGCATGGCCTATTCGGCCATCGAATTCTCCATTCCCGCTTTTGCCGACGCGCGGCTCCCAGTCGTTGCCGCCTTCGCGGTCTTCCTTGCCGCCACCATTGCGTTCAATGGCGGGCTTGCCCGCAAATACGGCGTGGCGCCGCCCTGGAAGGCGATGCTGTTTTTCCTGTTGGCCACCACCATGGCTGTGTATTTCGTACAGGACCTGCCCCGCCAGTCGCTGATCCGCATCATGGCCTACCAGCTTCCCTATGCGGTCATGCAGTTCATCGGGCTGGCCATCGTCTGGTCATCGAGGCAAAAGCTTGCCCGTCTCGATCGCATATTGATGGCCGTGCTGGCGGCGAGCGGCCTGCAGTTTGCCTCCAAGCCATTCATCGCCCATGCGCTCGGCGGCTGGGGCGCCAATCCGCAAGCCTATCTGCAAAGCAACTACGCGCTGGTGTCGCAATCGCTCGGCACTGTCTTTGCGCTGGCGCTGGCGCTGCTGATGCTGGCCATCCTGGTTCGCGACGTGCTTGCCGAAGTGACGTCGAGGTCGGAGACGGACACGCTTTCGCGCCTGCTCAATCGCGGCGGCTTCACCCGCCATGCCGAACTGGCGGTGCTTGGCGCCCTGCGGCAAGGCGTGCCGGTCGCGCTGGTCATAGCCGATCTCGATCATTTCAAGAGCGTCAACGACAGCTTCGGCCATGCGTCCGGCGACCGGGTGATCGAGACTTTTGCAGGCTTCCTGCGTGAAGCCGCCGCCGCGCATCACGTTGCGGGCCGCATTGGCGGCGAGGAGTTCGCCATCATCCTGCCGGGAACCAACCTTGCCGCGGCGCGGCTGTTCGCCGAGGGAACGCGCAGCGCCTTCGGCGCGCTGCCCATAGACGGACTGCCGGCTGACAACCGCTGCACTGCGAGCTTCGGCGTCGCCGAACTCCATGCGAGCGAAGACTTTGCCGATCTGATGCGGCGGGCCGACCAGGCGCTCTATCAGGCGAAGAATGCCGGGCGCGATTGCGTGCGCGTCTCCGTCGGGCCTGCCGGCAACTGGTCGTCAGCCGGAACGGAAGCTAGCGGCAGGGGCTGAGTTCGGGCATCTCGCCGTCGGAGAGGCCGTACATATAGGAGCGGCCCTTCACCAGCACCGGCGGCCGGTAGCAATCGCTATAACCGCCGATTTCGTCGGCTTCGTTCTCGTGGATCACCTTGGGCTGGCCGGCGCTGGTGTAGTCGGAGAGCTGCTTGGCCAGCCTGCCTTGGCCGACGATGATGCGCTTGTAGCCGGCGGCGCTGTCGACGACGAGGTTGCCGAAGGAATCGGCGTAGACGCGATCCTGATGCCGTGCGCCGGCAAGCGCTGGCGCTGCAAGGCCGGCGACCGAGGCTGCTACGACGAGCGCCGCAAGGCGCGATTTGCCCGAATTCGAACGCATGGCGTCCTCCGTGTCTTGAGGGAAAGCCTCCTCGAATCAGAAATTAACGGTTTCTTAACCTTTGTTAAGAGCCCGGCGCGTTTGGCGGCGATGTCTCGGTAAACATGGTTAATATCCGTTAATATCCGACTGGATGGAAAACCCGGTGGCCATCATTCGGCCATGCTTGGCCGCACCATCGCAGCGGCGTCCGCCTTGGCGTCGGGACGATATTGATCTGGACAAAGCATCGTGGCCGCTTGCCGCGCGGGAGGACAGCATATGGCGCTACGCCGGCCGATTTGGGTGTCCGTTTTCCCGTTGCTCGGTGTCGTCGCTGCCTGTGTGCCGCAAGACAGCGCGCCGAAGACAGCCAATACCGTCGTCGTCTCACCTGCGCCGGCCCAGCAGTCCGTCGCAGCCGCGGTGCCTCCGGCAGCTGCAACCAAGATCATCACCGACCTTACCGCGCCGCGACCAGGCATAGGCACGGCCACCTATAGATGCGGCAACAACGGTATGATTTCCATCCAAAATCTAGGCACGTCGTTGCGTGTGGTCGGGTCCGACGGCGCGACCGAGGAGTTTGCGGCGTCGCCTGCCAACCAGAGCAGCCGCTACCAGGCGGCCACGCATGACGCAATCGTGATCGACGGGCGCGAGGCGCTGGTGATGAAGAAGGGATCGACGCCGCAGACCTGCAAACGCTGACGCCAGTCTCACCACCGCTGGGCCCTGGGGCCAGATATGTTGCACTGCAGCGATATCGAGCCGGCTTCAGGCCTTCCCGGCCTAATCGATTGAAGCCAAAGCCCGCCTTTTAGTCAGACTAAATTACGTTTTCGAAACGGTTTTCTGGCTTTGACGCGGTGCAAAAAGAGCATTAGAAACCGGCTGTCCGAAGTCGCAACCGGAAGCGGCAATGCCGCATTTCCACCTGAGGCTCCAGAGAGACGCCGAACTGGGGGAGCCATGAGCAAATCACCAGCCACCCGCGAATTTGCCAGACGTGAACGGCCGATTTCGCCGCACCTCACCGTGTACCGGCCGCCGATCACCATGACGATGTCGATCATTCACCGCATCACCGGCGGCGCGCTGTATTTCGGCACGCTGCTGGTCGCCCTGTGGCTGATGGCGGCGGCAAGCTCGCAGGCGACCTTCGATTGGGCCAATTGGGCCTTCGGCACCTGGCTCGGCCGGATCATCCTGTTCGGCTACACCTGGGCGCTGATGCATCATATGCTGGGCGGCGTACGGCACCTCATCTGGGACACGGGCGCGGGCCTGGAAAAGCATACCGCCTCGAAGATCGCCTGGGCGACGCTGGCCGGCTCGATCCTGCTCACGCTGCTGATCTGGATCGCCGGCACCATGGCGCGGGGAGCTTGATCATGAGCGGCAAAAACACCGACATGCGCACGCCGCTGGCGAGGGTCCGCGGCCTCGGCTCCGCCCGCGAGGGCACCGGGCATTTCTGGCGCCAGCGCCTGACCGCGATCGCCAACATCCCGCTGATCCTGTTCTTCGTCGGTTTCCTGATCGCGCTCAACGGCGCCGACCACGAGCATGTGCGGGCAGCCCTTGCCAACCCGTTCGTGGCGCTGGTGATGGCCCTGGTGCTCATCTCCGGTCTCACCCATATGCGGATCGGCATGCAGGTGATCATTGAGGATTACGTGCATGGCGAAGGCATGAAGCTGGCGCTGATCGCGCTCAATACATTTTTCACCATAGCGGTCGGCGTCGCCTCGATCTTCGCCCTGCTCAAGCTGGCATTCGGAGGCTGAGTTGGCCAAGGACGCGAAACAAGCCAACACGGCAGGCTATACCTTTGTCGACCACAAGTTCGACGTGGTGGTCGTTGGCGCCGGCGGCGCCGGCCTGCGCGCCACGCTCGGCATGGCCGAACAGGGGCTGCGCACCGCCTGCATCAGCAAGGTGTTCCCGACCCGCTCGCACACGGTGGCGGCGCAAGGCGGCATTGCCGCCTCGCTGTCCAACATGGGTCCCGATTCCTGGCAATGGCACATGTACGACACCGTCAAGGGCTCGGACTGGCTGGGCGATGTCGACGCCATGGAATATCTGGTGCGCGAGGCGCCGGCCGCGGTCTACGAGCTCGAACATTACGGCGTGCCGTTTTCGCGCACCGAAGAGGGCAAGATCTACCAGCGGCCGTTCGGCGGCCACATGATGAACTATGGCGAAGGTCCCCCGGTGCAGCGCACCTGTGCCGCCGCCGACCGCACCGGGCATGCCATCCTGCACACGCTTTACGGCCAGTCGCTGAAGAACAATGCGCAGTTCTTCATCGAGTATTTCGCGCTCGACCTGATCATGGAGCCGGACGGCACCTGCACCGGTGTCGTCGCCTGGAACCTGGATGACGGCACCATCCACCGCTTCTCGGCCAAGATGGTGGTGCTGGCGACCGGCGGCTATGGCCGCGCCTATTTCTCGGCCACCTCGGCGCACACCTGCACCGGCGACGGCGGCGGCATGGCCGCGCGTGCCGGCTTTCCGCTGCAGGACATGGAGTTCGTGCAATTCCACCCGACCGGCATCTATGGCGCCGGCTGCCTGATCACCGAGGGTGCGCGCGGCGAGGGCGGCTATCTCGTCAATTCCGAGGGCGAGCGCTTCATGGAGCGCTACGCGCCGTCAGCCAAGGACCTTGCCTCGCGCGACGTCGTCTCGCGCTGCATGACGCTGGAGATCCGTGAGGGCCGCGGCGTCGGCAAGAACAAGGACCACATCTTCCTGCATCTCGACCATCTCGATCCCGCCGTCCTGCATGAGCGGCTGCCAGGGATTTCGGAATCGGCCAAGATCTTTGCCGGTGTCGACCTGACCAAGGAGCCGATCCCGGTGCTGCCCACGGTCCACTACAATATGGGCGGCGTGCCGACCAATTACTGGGGCGAGGTGCTCAATCCGACGGCGCTCAATCCAGACCAGGTGTCGCCCGGATTGATGGCTGTCGGCGAAGCCGGCTGCGCCTCCGTGCACGGCGCCAACAGACTCGGTTCGAATTCGCTGATCGATCTTGTGGTGTTCGGCCGCGCGGCGGCGATCCGCGCCGGCCAGGTCATCGACCGCAAGTCGGCGATCCCTTCGCCCAACGAAGCCTCGGTCGAAAAGATCATGGACCGCTTCGACCGGCTGCGCCACGCCAACGGCTCGACGCCGACGGCGGTGCTGCGTGAAAAGATGCAGAAGGCGATGCAGGAAGACGCGGCCGTATTCCGCACGCAGGAGTCGCTCGAAAATGGCTGTAAGCGCATTTCGCAGATCTGGGGCGAGTTGAAGGACATCAAAGTGTCCGACCGCTCGATGATCTGGAACTCCGATCTGGTCGAAACGCTGGAGCTGGAAAACCTGATGGCCAATGCCATCACCACGGTCTACAGCGCCGAGGCGCGCAAGGAGAGCCGTGGCGCGCACGCACGCGAGGACTTTTCGGCGCGCGACGACGCGGTCTGGCGCAAGCATACGCTGGCCAGGCTGAGCGAAGACGGCAAGGTGGCCCTCTCCTACCGGCCGGTGCACACCGAGCCGCAGCTGGCTGAAAAGGACGGCGGCATCAGCCTCGCCAAGATCGCGCCCAAGGCCAGAGTGTATTGAGGATCGAACATGGTTGAACTCACGCTCCCCAAGAATTCGCAGATCAAGCCGGGCAAGACCTGGCCGAAGCCGGAGGGCGCCACCAATCTGCGGGAATACCGCATCTATCGCTGGTCGCCGGACGACGACGAGAACCCGCGCATCGACACCTATTTCGTCGACATGGACGATTGCGGGCCGATGGTGCTCGACGCGCTGCTGTGGATCAAGAACAAGATCGACCCGACGCTGACCTTGCGGCGTTCCTGCCGCGAAGGCATTTGCGGCTCCTGCGCCATGAACATCGACGGTTCCAACACGCTCGCCTGCACCAAGGGCTGCGACGACATTTCGGGCGCGGTAAAAGTCTACCCGCTGCCGCATATGCAGGTGGTCAAGGATCTGGTGCCCGACCTCACCAATTTCTACGCCCAGCACGCGTCGATCCAGCCCTGGCTGAAGACGGTGTCGCCGGAGCCGGCCAAGGAGTGGCTGCAGAGCCATGAGGACCGCGAGAAGCTCGACGGGCTCTACGAATGCATATTGTGCGCCTGCTGCTCGACCTCGTGCCCGAGCTATTGGTGGAACGGCGACCGCTATCTCGGCCCGGCAACGCTTCTGCAGGCCTATCGCTGGCTGATCGATAGCCGCGACGAGGCCACCGGCGAGCGGCTCGACAATCTCGAAGACCCGTTCCGGCTCTATCGCTGCCACACCATCATGAACTGCGCGCAGACCTGCCCCAAAGGCCTCAACCCGGCCAAGGCGATCGCGGAGATCAAGAAGATGATGGTGGAGAGAAGGGTTTAGGCGGTTGGTTGGTTGCCGGCGAGAGTAATCCAATGAGCGATGACCTTCCCATCCTTTCCCCTGTGGAAGCTCGCATTCTCGGCTGCCTGATCGAGAAGAAGGAACTGACGCCGGATGTCTATCCGCTGACGCTCAACGCGGCACTGGCTGCCGCCAACCAGAAGACGGCGCGCGAGCCGGTGATGGCGCTGGAGCAGAGCGAGGTGCACCGGGGGCTGAAGCTGCTCGAACAAAAGGGGCTGGTGCGGCAGATGTTCGGTTCGCGTGTCGAGCGCTACGAGCACCAGATGGCGCAGCGCTTCTCGCTGACCACACCGCAGACCGCCTTGATCGGCTTGCTGTTGCTGCGCGGGCCGCAGACGGCCCATGAATTGTCGGCGCGCACCGAGCGCATGGCACGGTTTTCGTCGATCGAAGATTTGCGCGCCGAGCTCGACATGCTGATCGGCCGCCGACCGCCACTCATCCAGGAAATCCCACGCGGACCGGGCCAGCGCGAGGAGCGTTACGTTCATCTGCTGAGCGGGACTCCGCAGATCGCCCCCATCGCCATGCAGGCTGCGTCGGCTGCTTCATCTGCCTCCGGCCTCGAGGAGCGCGTCAGCGCCCTCGAGGAGGAGATTGCAATGTTACGCGCCCGCATCGACGCGCTGACCGGCGAGCGCTAGGCTCACCTCCTCGAGTAAACGCCGCTCGCTTCGCCGTCGGGGTCGATCAGCCGCAACTGGTTGCCGTCCAGTTGCCAACGCAAGGAGACCGGCTTCAGGTCACCGGGCTTGAATTTCCAGAGGCCCGTGAGGTCGGGCCGGCAACCATTGACGGATTTGTAGGTTCCTGCCGTCGGCGTGAAAACCAGGGTCGAACCGCGCACGGAGGCCTTACCGGTTTTCAGGGTCAGCGACCGGACCTGACCGCAGCCGTCGACCAGAGACGATTGGAACAGCGCGTAATAGGTGCGCCCGTCAGCCCCGAAGGTAAAGGTGACGCTGCCGCCGCTGCCTGGATCGCAGTTGCTGAATGTGTCGCAATAATTGCCGCTGGCAACTGCAAAACCCCACTTGCCGACAAGCGCTGCCGGCATCGCACCGAGGCGCGAGCGTGTCGTCGGTCCCTTACCCTGGCCGTAAGCGCCGCCGGCGCTGAAGGCCAGCCAGCCGGCAAGCCCGACAAGTGCCGCCCGGCAGGCGTGGTGTGACGAGGCCCTCAACATCCTTTGCTCGCAACTAGCTGCCGGAGATAGACAAGCCGCGTGCCGATGACATTGTTGACGATCGCCGTCTTGCCGGCCGGCGCCATGCCGCCGTATTTCTTGACCGACGGCCCATGGTTCTTCGCCTCTTCGTAACCTGCCATCAATTGCCGCAGATCCGCACAGGACATCGAGGCGTACTTCGCCTGCTCCTGCGGGCTGATGACGCTCGATTGCGCCATGCCGGCGGAGTTGGCCGCCGCCATGCCGGCCATGCCGACGACCGCAGAAACCGGGTTGATGCCGACGCAGCCCGATAGGCCGAGGCACAGGACCAGTGCCGCCAGGACTGTATGCCGGACGCTCATGGCCGACGCTCCCCACACGGCCGCTTCGGATCGCGATGGTCGGCGACGGTTCCGCCGAGAGCGATGGACAACAGATAGACGCGTGGATTGAAGCCTGCCGAGGCGAGCCCCGACAGTGTCCTGAACAATTGCAAATGATACATCGAACCCCCTTGTGGCTGTTTGCGATGCGCTTCCTGATCGGAAACGCGCTGCAAACTAGGTCCGGCAAAAGCGGGCAGCTTGGACGCAGCGGCCCTAAAAACGGCCCAAACGGCCCTGTATTGACGTTTTCGGAGGCGCGGCGCATATCACGCCGCTTCTAATTGACCTGAGGCATGGGGGATGCCGGTGACGGCGACGATGGGGCCAACCGCCTCGTTCCGACTGATGACGGACGCGCTTCCGGAGCGGGATCGCGTCGAGGTCATGCGCGAGGTCTATGGCCGCACGGTGCTCAAGGTCGATCTCGATCCACTCGGCCCGACGCATGTCGATATGCAGGTGCGCGCGTTGCCTGGCCTCGGCATCGCCACGGGCACGTGTTCGGAATTCCGCGTCCATCATTCGACGTCGCTGATCGACAGCGACGATCTCGTCCTCCTGGTCGCCCTCGATGGCGCAAGCGTGATGAAGCATCGCGGCCGCGAGGAGCCGGTCGGCAACGGCCAGGCGCTGATGATGAGCGGCGAGGAGGTCGGCCTCAATGTCATCCAGCCAGGCGGTCTTCGCTTCGTCAATATGAGCTTCTCGCTCAAGGCACTGTCACCGCTGATCGGCGACTCGGCCCCGGCGCTGATGCAGCCGCTGCCAACCTCCGGCGGGGCGATGCGGCTGCTGCTCGACTATGTCAGGTCGATCCAGGATGCCGGCGACGTGCTGACCCCGGAGGCCTGGCATCTGGCGACGACGCATATTTTCGATCTCGTCGCTCTGGCCATGGGTGCCACCCGAGACGCGGCAGAAATCGCCCGGGGCCGAGGCGTGCGCGTGGCGCGGCTGCGTGCCATCAAGGCCGAAATAACAGCCCATGGCGGCGACCTGTCGGCCGAAGACATCGCCCGCCGTCACCGCCTTTCGGCCCGCTACATCAGAAAACTGTTCGAGAGCGAAGGCACGTCGCTGTCGGATTTCATGCTGTGCCAGCGCCTGTTGCGCGCGCATCGGATGCTCAGCAATCCTCGTCATGCCGGACGCAGCATCACGGCGATCGCCTTCGAGGCAGGCTTCAACGACCTCTCCTATTTCAACCGGGCGTTCCGGCGGCGCTACGGCGCGACGCCATCGGATGTGCGGGCGGCCGCGTTGAAGGGCTGACCGCAAACGAAAACGCCGGCCCAAGGGCCAGCGGTTTCTGGATGAATTTGCCGTTCGGGCCTTCAGCCGAGCTTGGCGTCGAGCGATACGTTTATGGCGCCGAGCGCCTTCGAGACCGGGCAGCCGGCCTTGGCCTTTTCGGCCAATTCCTTGAACTTCGCCGCGTCGATGCCCGGGACCTTGCCGACCACTGTGAGGGCGCTGCCGGTGATCCCGGTGCCGGGAACCAGCGTCACCACGGCCTTGGCGTCGAGTTCGGTGGCCGGCGTGCCGTTCTCGGCCAGGAAATGCGAAAACTGCATGGCAAAGCAGCCGGCGTGCGCCGCCGCGATCAGCTCTTCAGGGTTGGTGCCGGATTTGCCGCTCTCGTCCTCGAAGCGCGCTTTGAACGAATAGGGCGTGCCCTTCAGGGTTCCGCTCTGGGTGTCGAGCGTGCCCGTGCCCTCTTTCAGATTGCCTTTCCAGACGGCGTTTGCGGTGCGGTCCATGAATTCCTCCTTATTACAGCGGTGGCGCCGGCCAGGCGGCGTTCCTCCCAACTATAGCGCGGGCGCGAGGGAAGGCCACCGCGCTGTTTGCGCGCGCATGCAGCACCGGCGAGCCGCACCGAATTTTTTTGAAAAATGTACGTGCAAGAATGTCGACTTGCATCGGCCCCGACCGTCCTGCGGGCGGCCACGGATTCTCGTGGCGGATGGAGGTTCGCATGAACAATCTGTTTTCTGCCCATTGGACAAGCACCTGCCGAACGGCCGATCCAGGGAAAAGCGACCCGCTGCATGTGCCGCCCTCCGGCTTCGGCCGGCTGCTTGCGGCAGTTGCAATCATCGGCATTGCGGTCAGCCTTCTCGACCATATCGCTGCCGGCAAGAACTCAACCGATACCGTGATCGCCTATGGTTCGTCACAGCAAGGGAGCTGGAAATGAAATATGTCTGTCTGGTCTATGGCGAGGAGAACGACCTCCATGCCATGACGCCGGAGCGTCTGGCCAAGCTCGATGCCGATTCGATGGCTCATGACCGGTCATTGGATCATCGTGGGGTGCTGATCGTCGCGCAGGCGCTGCAATCGGTGAAGACGTCGAAGACGGTGCGGCAACGCCAGGGCAAGCGGCTGATCACCGACGGCCCGTTCGCCGAAACCAAGGAGCAGTTGCTTGGCTTCGTCATGATCGAGGCCGACAATCTCGACCAGGCGCTGGAGATCGCCGGCGAGATCCCGCTGGCCGAAATCGGCACCATCGAGGTGCGGGCGATCTACAATGTGCCGGGGTCATAGCCCCCGCCATGTGCTACAGCCACGCGGAAACCAAGGCGTTCGATTGAACGATCGTCCCGGTTCATTTGGTGCGCAACTTTTGCGTGTTGAAGCAAGGCGAGAGTTCTCCTATCGTCGCCGGGGTTCTTGGGGATTTCGACATGCCTTTCCTGATTGCTATCCTTGGCGTGATGGGCGCGGCGGCGTTCTGGTGGTACCGGATGAAGGCGATGAACGACGCGGCTCGCGAGGTTGCGGACGTTGTCGGGCGCGTGCAGGGCAACATCCGTCGCAAGAAGCTGCGCAAGCAGGCGGCTCTGTCGCCTCTGACGGCGATCGATGATCCGGTCGTAGCGGCGGCTACGCTGATCACATCAATCGTCTCCGAGGATGGGCCCATCCTGCCGCAGCGCGAGGCTGTCATCCGCGCGGTGATTTCCGAGATCGCCGACAAGAAGAAGACCGACGAGGCGGTGATCTACGCCAAATGGGCGGCGGCGCAGGTCGACGACACCACCGTCGTCATCGACAAGCTGGCGCCGTTCCTGCGCGAACGCCTCGATGTCGCCGAGCGAAACGATCTGCTGCAAATGGTCAACCGCGCCGCCCAGGGCGGCGAGAAACGTCTCGAAATATCCGACCAAAGGATATTGCGGCTGCGGCAGAAGCTGGGTTTCGAGGTCAACTGAGCGATAGCGCTCAGATCGCCTCGCCCTTCAACAATCGCGGCGTGCTGGCGGACAACCCCGACGCCTGCCGGATAAAAAAGTCCTTCAGGCGCGGCATGCGTTCGACAAGGCCGAGGCCGATGTCGCGGACGGTTCGCAGCGGGCCGATATCGTTGGAAAACAGCCGGTTCAGCGCGTCCGTGGTGATGCCCATCTGCACCGTGTCGAAGCGGCGCCACTGCTGGTAGCGTTCGAGGACGTCGAGCGCGCCGATGTCCTGGCCGAGCCGGTCGGCCTCGACGATCACCTCGGCAAGGGCTGCGACATCCTTGAAGCCGAGATTGAGGCCCTGGCCGGCGATCGGGTGGATGCCGTGGGCGGCATCGCCGGCGAGCGCGATGCGGGGCGCGACGAAGGCACGCGCAATGGTCAAGCCGAGCGGCCAGGCGCGCGGCGCATCGGTAACGCGGATCTCGCCAAGCTTCAGGCCAAAACGCTGCTCGAGTTCGTGTTCGAACAGGAGATCGTCACCGGCCACCAGCTTCTCGGCATCGGGCGTACGCTCGACCCAGACGATCGACGAGCGGTTGGTGCCGTCCTCGCCGGGTTTGAGCGGCAATGTGGCGAAAGGCCCGGCCGGCAGGAAATGCTCTTCGGCGCGACCATTGTGCGGGCGTTCATGCGCTACCGTGCAGACGATGCCGGACTGGCCATATTCCCACTTCACCGTCTTGATGCCGGCCATGTCGCGCAGCTTCGAGTTGACGCCGTCGGCGGCGACCAGCAGCCGCGCCTTCAGCGCCGCGCCGTCGGCGAGATGCACGGTGATGCCACTGCCGTTGGTCTCGAAGCCCTGCACCGCGACGCCTTCGATGATATCGATGCCGAGCCTTTCGGCGCTGGCCCGCAAGGCGCCGTTCAGCACCTTGTTGGCGACCATATGCGCAAAGGGCTCGCCCGGCGCCACTTCGCCGCCGAAGGTCAGGAAGACCGGACGCACCGGATCGGCGGTGCGCGAATCGGTGATGATCATCTCAGTGATCGCCTGCGCCTGGGGTGCGATCTCGGCCCACACGCCGAGCTGGTCGAGCATGCGGCAGGCGGCAGCGGCAATGGCCGAGGCGCGGCCATCCCTTTGCCAGGCGCCAGCAGGTGCCGCATCGACGAGAGCGATGGCGAGGCCCGGTCGCGCCTGTTTCAGCGATACGGCGGCGGCCAGGCCGACATAGCCGGCGCCGGCGACCAGGACATCGAGCCCGGATCTGTTTTTCGTGTCCGCCTTGCGTTCCATCATCTTCGCTCCTGCGCCGGCCGGGTCTTGCGCCCTTGACTGCCTGTCCGTCCTGTCGGAAACCGCCATAACACTTCTGCGGCGAGGGCGCGAAATATGACGGCAGCCATGGACGAGCTTCTCGGCATTCTCGACCTCGAGAAGCTGGAACACAATCTGTATCGTGGTCGCAGCCCGCTGCTCGACTGGCAGCGCGTGTTCGGCGGCCAGACCATCGCCCAGGCGCTGGTGGCGGCGCAGCGGACAGTGGATCCCGATCGGTACGTGCATTCGCTGCACGGCTATTTCATGCGGCCCGGCGACACCAAGGTGCCGATCGTCTACGAGGTCGACCGCATTCGCGACGGCGGCTCCTTCACCACGCGGCGCGTGGTGGCGGTCCAGCACGGCCAGGCGATCTTTTCGCTCGAAGCCTCGTTCCAGCAGGATGAGGTCGGCCTGGAGCACCAGGTGCCGATGCCGCAGGACGTTCCGGGGCCGGACACATTGCTGTCGCAACGCGAATTGCTGGGCAAATTCGGCGAGGCGGTGCCCGATGGCATCAAACGCTACTGGGAGCGCGACCGGCCGATCGAGATGAAGCCGGTGATGCTGAAGCATTACACCAGCCGCGAAAAGCTGGAGCCAAAGCAGAACATCTGGATCCGCACCACCGGTCCGGTGCCGGCGGACCGCGCCATCCAGGCAGCGGTGCTCGCCTATCTCTCCGACATGACGCTGCTCGACACATCGACCTTCGCGCATGGCCGCGCCATTTTCGATCGCGATATCCAGGCGGCGAGCCTCGACCACGCCATGTGGTTCCACCGCAGCCATGCGCTCGACGACTGGATGCTCTACACGCAGGACAGCCCGTCGACGCAGGGCTCGCGCGGCTTTACACGCGGCTCGCTGTTTGCCCGCGACGGTACGCTGATTGCCTCGGTTGCGCAGGAAGGGCTGATCCGGCTCAAGCGATCGCCTGCAGAGTAGGCATTTTTCAAAATTTGCCTAATTTTTAAGCAGGCGTATCGCCGCAGCTGTGGGCAGGTTGCGTCGGTGCACCCCCTAATCTCTTTGTTTACAGTGGGTTAACACCCTGCTTCGGCACTTGGCACGGAGCTTGAATCCTTGTGGGCACTCTCCGGCTCTTTGGGATCGGTGAAGGTGTACAAACGCGGGGGACCGCAACAGCAAAGGGTGAAACCTTATGAAAATCGTGATGGCAATCATCAAGCCGTTCAAGCTCGACGAGGTACGCGAAGCGCTCACCGCCGTCGGCATCCAGGGCCTGACCGTCACCGAAGTCAAAGGCTACGGGCGTCAGAAAGGGCATACGGAGATCTATCGCGGGGCGGAATACGCGGTCAGCTTCCTGCCGAAGATCAAGATCGAAGTCGCGGTCAGTGCCGACATGGTCGACAAGGCCGTCGAAGCCATCACCGCAGCCGCCAAGACCGGCCAGATCGGCGACGGCAAGATCTTCGTTTTCGGCATCGATCAGGCGGTGCGCATCCGCACCGGCGAAACAGACACCGACGCGCTCTGAGCGGCGATCACGTATTCCAATGGAGAGTTCAATGAATATTCCTTCCACCTTGAAGACGACGGGACGAGCTGCCCTTTTGGGTTCGCTTGCTCTCGCAGCATTGGGCACGGTCGCCGCCTTCGCACAGGAAGCGGCACCGGCCGCAGCCGCGGCCGCGCCGGCTGCTGCCCCGACCCCGGTGCTCGACACCGGCAACACCGCCTGGATGCTGACCTCGACGGCGCTGGTGCTGATGATGACCATTCCGGGCCTTGCGCTGTTCTACGGCGGCATGGTGCGCAAGAAGAACGTGCTCGCCACCGTCATGCAGAGCTTCGCCATCACCTGCCTGGTGACGGTGCTGTGGTTCATGTTCGGCTATTCGCTGGCCTTCTCGGACGGCGGCGGCGTGAACAGCTATATCGGCGGCACCTCGAAGTTCTTCCATCACGGCATCACCACGGCCTCGCTGTGGCTGCCGGGCGTCGCCAACATTCCTGAATTCGTGTTCTCGATGTTCCAGATGACGTTCGCCATCATCACGCCGGCGCTCATTGCCGGCGCCTTCGCCGAACGCATGAAGTTCTCGGCGCTGCTGATCTTCATGGCGTTGTGGCTGCTGGTCGTCTACGTGCCGATCGCGCATTGGGTCTGGGGTGGCGGCTTCCTCGGATCGGCGGGCGTGCTCGACTTTGCCGGCGGTACGGTCGTTCACATCAATGCCGGTGTCGCCGGTCTGGTCTGTGCGCTGGTTCTCGGCAAGCGCGAAGGCTATGGCACCACCAACATGGCGCCGCATAACCTGGTCTATTCGGTGATCGGCGCTTCGCTGCTGTGGGTTGGCTGGTTCGGCTTCAACGCCGGTTCGGAACTGGCAGCCGACGGTCTTGCCGGCGCTGCCATGCTCAACACCCAGGTTGCCACCGCGGCGGCGGCACTGGCCTGGATGTTCGCCGAATGGATCGTCGCCAAGAAGCCTTCCGTGCTCGGCATCATCTCGGGTGCGGTTGCCGGCCTGGTCGCGGTGACGCCGGCTTCCGGCTTCGTCAACCCGACCGGTGCCTTCATCGTCGGCATCGTCGCAGGCGTCGTCTGCTACCTCTCGGCGGTCAAGGTCAAGCACATGTTCGGCTATGACGACTCGCTCGACGCCTTCGGCGTGCATGGCGTCGGCGGTGTGGTCGGCGCTCTGCTCACCGGCGTGCTCGCCGACCCGGCGATCAACAGCCTCGGCGCAGGTGCTTCGCTCGGCAAGCAGATCTACGGCGTTGCCGTCACCATCGTGTGGACCGGCATTGCCACCTTCGTGCTCCTCTACATCGTCAAGGCGCTTGTCGGCCTGCGCCCGACGACCCAGGAAGAGGTCGAAGGCCTCGACATCTCCCAGCATGGCGAAGTGGTGCCGTAAGGCCAGCTTAGCCAAGGGGCCGGCGGAACCCTCCTCCCGCCGGCCCCATATCTCCACGCAATTCCGAATGGAAAGCGCTGCACAGTTCTCCTGGAATTGCTTTGAAAGATCCCGTCGTGACGCTCCCGAAAGGAGTTCACGCATTGAGGCCCGGATCGCATCCGGGCCTCTTTTTTTGGCAAGCCATTCCGGCAATGCCCGGCTTCACGCAATCACGTTCGCGTGATCATGTTTTTTGAGGAAACAACGACCGCTCTGGTTCCGAACCGTGGGGACGATCGTCGTTCTGACGCTCGTGCCAAACAACAGGGAAGGAAACCATCTCATGAACCTCAAGAACATCTGTCTCGGAGCGCTTGCTCTTTCCATGATCGGCGGCGTGGCATTTGCCGGTGCTCTGGACGAGCCCGACAACATGGCGCCGTTCTTCACGGATTCCGGCATGAAAACCATGAAGCCGATGGCGGACTTCAAGACAGCTTTCATGGCCATGCCGATGGAAAAGCAGGAAGCGATGAAGAAGGAATGCCAGGATGCGGCGATGAGCAAGCCGCATGCGGAATTCTGCGCCAATGTGCAGGCGCTCGGCGGCGCCAACTGATTTGCCGCGATCGGGCCGAGACCCGATCTCCGTTCAGACGACCAATGGCGGGCCGGCAGCCCGCCATTGTTTCATTCGATGGAGCTCCATCGGTCCGTCGTCCATCATTGCCTCATACGGCTCAACCGGCGGTAATGAGGTTTGAGCGTCTCAACCTCTTATAGTTAATGCGCCCTTAACCTTCCCACCGATAGTCTGAGACCCGAATCTGCCGGAGTGCGCCACGCACCCGGCGAGTCCACGACAGACGGGGAAGAGCATGCGTTCAGGGGCTTCAGCACCGCTCGCGCTGGCCGATACGGGGCACGGCATCCAGGCGTTCGCGCGGCGTCAGGTCGGGCGGCTGGTTGGCGTCGGCCTGTTCGCGCTGGCCGCCTTTGGCGTTGCCAGCCTTGCCACCTGGAATGTCGCCGATCCGAGTTTTTCCCACGCGACGAACAACACCGTCACCAACGCCATGGGCTATGCGGGTGCCGTGTTCTCCGACCTCGCCATGCAGTTCTTCGGCCTCGCCGCCGTCGCCGCCCTGGTTCCGACGGTCATCTGGGGCTTCCTGCTGTTTTCCGCGCGCGGCGTCGACAGGCTGCCCAAGCGCGGGTTGTCCTGGTTCGGCTTCGCGCTGCTGGCCGCGGCGATGGTCGGCTGCGTGGTGCCGCCCAAGACCTGGCCGCTGCCCACCGGCCTCGGCGGCGTGTTCGGCGACATGGTGCTGAAGATCCCCGGTGTCGTCATCGGCGGCTATCCGACCGGGCTGATCGCCAGCATCATCGCCATCCTGCTTTCGGCGCCCGCACTGTGGCTCTTTGCCCATGGCTCGGCGCTGATCGGACGCAAGAACGGCTTTGCCGTGATGGAGGACGAGCCCGCCGTCGATCCGCGCGAGGACGACCTTTTGTTCGACAATGACGAGGACGAAGGCGACGAGGGCATCCTGGCGCTCGGCGCCATCACCCATTGGTGGCTGTCGCTGCGCGCATGGATGCACCGCCGCGTCGTGCGCCGCAGGCAAGAGCGGGACGAGTACGAGCCGGAGATGGAGCAGCGCTCCACCGCCTGGCGCCGCGCCGCCGAACGGGTCGAATCGGCCGAGTTCGCCGAGCAGCGGATGAGCCAGGATGGCCGCGCCCGCGTCGAGCCGGAATTCTTCGCCGCCATGGTCAACGACCGCAGCGCCTCGCTCGACCCCGACGATGCCGATATCTTCGACGACCGCTTCGACAATGCGGGCGAGGATGCCGATTTCGACGATGAGCCTGTCGTGCAACGCCGCGGCGCGCCGACCGCCAAGGTACAGCCGTTCCGTTCCGATGCCGCCACGCGCGTCGAGGCGCCGGCGGCGCGCCCCGTGCCAGGCGCCCGTGTGCAGCGCGAGGCGCAGACATCGCTGATCGGCTCTGAAAAATTCGAAATGCCGTCGCTGCACTTCCTCTCCGAGCCGAAGAACGTGGTGCGCGACGCCAGCCTGTCCAAGGACGCGCTGGAACAGAACGCGCGCCTGCTCGAAGGCGTGCTGGAGGATTTCGGCGTCAAGGGCGAGATCATCGCCGTCCGTCCGGGTCCGGTCGTCACTCTCTATGAGCTCGAACCGGCGCCCGGCATCAAATCGTCGCGCGTCATCGGCCTGTCCGACGACATCGCCCGCTCGATGAGCGCCATCGCCTGCCGCGTCGCGGTGGTGCCCGGCCGCAACGCCATCGGCATCGAACTGCCGAACGCCAAGCGCGAAACCGTCTATCTCAGGGAGATCCTGGCCAGCCGCGACTTCGAGACGACGAAGGCCAAGCTGGCACTGGCGCTGGGCAAGACCATCAATGGCGAGGCGGTCATCGTCGACATCGCCAAGATGCCGCACGTGCTGGTCGCCGGCACCACCGGCTCGGGCAAGTCGGTCGCCATCAACACCATGATCCTGTCGCTGCTCTACCGGCTGACGCCGCAGGATTGCCGGCTGATCATGATCGATCCGAAGATGCTGGAACTCTCGGTCTATGACGGCATCCCGCATCTGCTGACGCCCGTCGTCACCGATCCGAAGAAGGCGGTGGTGGCGCTGAAATGGACCGTGCGCGAGATGGAGGACCGCTACCGCAAAATGTCCAAGGTCGGCGTGCGCAACATCGACGGCTTCAACGCCCGCGTCAGCCAGGCGGACAAGAAGGGTGAGAAGATCTCGCGCACCGTTCAGACCGGCTTCGACCGCCAGACCGGCGAGGCGATCTACGAGACCGAGAACCTCGATCTCGAGCCGATGCCCTATATCGTCGTCATCATCGACGAGATGGCCGACCTGATGATGGTCGCCGGCAAGGACATCGAAGGTGCCGTGCAGCGCCTGGCGCAGATGGCGCGCGCCGCCGGCATCCATGTCATCATGGCAACGCAGCGGCCGTCGGTCGACGTCATCACCGGCACCATCAAGGCCAATTTCCCGACCCGCATCTCCTTCCAGGTGACGTCGAAGATCGACAGCCGCACCATTCTGGGCGAGCAGGGCGCCGAGCAGCTGCTCGGCATGGGCGACATGCTCTACATGGCCGGCGGCGGCCGTATCCAGCGCGTGCACGGCCCGTTCGTCGCCGATGAAGAGGTCGAGAAGATCGTCGCGCATCTGAAGCTGCAGGGCGTGCCGGAGTATCTCGACGCCATCACCGAGGATGATGGCGAGGATGACGACGAGCCGTCAGGCAAGGGTGGAGCGAGCGGCGGTGGCGGCAACAGCAATTTCGAGGATTCCGACGATCCTTACGATCAGGCGGTCTCCGTGGTGCTGCGCGATGGCAAGGCCTCGACCAGCTATATCCAGCGCCGGCTGGGCATCGGCTATAACCGCGCTGCCTCGATCATCGAGAAGATGGAGAAGGAAGGTATCGTCGGCCCGGCCAACCATGCCGGCAAGCGCGAGATCCTGGTGCCGACCGAAGAGGACAAGTTCTGACCAGAAAGCCTGACCCTTGTGACATCCCGGTCCGGCAACCTTGAACCTTTCAAGGCGTTGAAGCGACCAAGGGACGCCCGACCCGCCAAATTTCAGCCCAACTGGGGGTCCAAGCACAGAACAACTCAGGAATCAGACGAGAGTGACCGACATGAAAAACGATCTTTCAGAGCTCAGCACATTTGCTCCCTCCCGGCGTCAGTTGCTGGGCCTCGGCCTGGCGTTTGCAGGGGCGGCAGCCTTCAACGCGGTGCCCGGCTTCCAGCTGCTGGCCTCGGCGCAGGCGGCTGTGCCGGCCGCTGCGCAGAAGATCGCCGACCACTTTTCCTCGGTCAAATCGATGAGCGGCGAATTCGTGCAGTTCGGCCCCAAGGGCGAGCAGACCGGCGGCAAGTTCTTCCTCGAACGGCCAGGCAAGATCCGCTTCAACTACGACGGCTCTTCGAACTTCCGGGTGATTTCAGACGGCCAGTCGGTGGTCATCCTGAACAAGAGGCTCAACACGTCCGATCTCTATCCGCTGTCGAAGACACCCTTGAAGCTGCTGCTCGACAACAGGATCGACCTCTCCGGCGACCGCGTCAAAAGCGTCAAGCAGGAGGACGACCTCACAACCATCCAGCTCGCCGACAAATCGGTGTTCGGCAATTCGAAGATCACCATGATGTTCGATCCGAAAACCTTCGACTTGCGGCAGTGGACGATCACCGACGCGCAGGGCAAGGATACGACGGTGATGATCTTCAACACCAAGGAAGGCGTCAGCTTCGCGCCGGATACTTTCGCCATCGACTACACGGCGAACCGCGAGCTCAACACCAACAAGGCGCGCTAGCTTCAAACGCTCCAATAGCTGTGGAAAGCACCGGGCCGCGCCTCGTCGAGCGTTGCCCGGCTTGTCTTTGCGGCTTGCGGCTGGCAATTTCCCGGACCGACTCCGTCAAAAGGCGTCTTCCCCGCCGGGACCCATCGGTTCTGGCCGGTTGCACGCTGTCCTGGATTGCCAAATGCCCTTCTCCATCGCCACCTGGAACATCAACTCCGTTCGCCTTCGCATGCCGATCGTCGAGCGCCTGCTCGTCGAGCATGCGCCCGACGTGCTGTGCCTGCAGGAAACCAAGGTTCCCGACGAACTGTTCCCCGAGAAGGCTTTCCGCAAGCTCGGCTACGAGCACATCGCCTTCCATGGCCAGAAGGGCTACCACGGCGTAGCAACCGTGGCGCGGCGGCCGATCGAATTGGTCGAAAAGCGACGCTTTTGCGAAATCGAGGACAGCCGGCACCTCTCGGTGACGGTGCGGGCCGGCGGCAAGGCGATCCTGCTGCATAATTTCTACGTCCCGGCGGGCGGCGACGAACCGGATCCCGTCATCAACAGGAAGTTCAAGCACAAGCTCGATTTCGTTGCCGAGATGAATGCCATCCGGGCAGAACATGACGAGGTGTCCGGCTCGGTGCTGGTCGGCGACCTCAACATCGCCCCGCTCGAACATGACGTCTGGTCGCACAAGCAATTGCTCAACGTGGTCAGCCACACGCCGGTCGAGACGGAAAATTTCGAGGCGATGCGTCGCGCCGGCAACTGGGTCGACCTGATGCGGCTCAACGTGCCGGATGAGCAGAAGCTCTACACCTGGTGGAGCTATCGCGCGCAGGATTGGGAGCTGTCCAATCGCGGCCGCCGCCTCGACCACGTCTGGTCGTCGCCGAACCTTGTGCCCAGCTTTTCCGGCTACGAGATCCTGCGTCTGGCGCGCGGCTGGGAGCGCCCGTCGGACCATGTGCCTGTCATCGCGCGGTTCGATCTGGACTAGTCTGGTCGAAAATGCCCGCGTGCGGCAGTCAGTCTGTAGAGTTGGGACCGGCTGGATCCACCCACGGGCGGCCCAATCGTGTCACCATCGCCGCGTACCCAACGGCACCTGCCGCCCAAAGGAAGATGCCAAGCTCTTTGACGACGTCCTCGGCGATGGCGGCCGCAGAACCGGGGGTAGGAAACAGCTCTCCGAGCTGGTCGATCGATGCTGACATCGCCAGCAGGAAGCCTGCGGCCACAAAGATGATCGTGCCGTCGAATGTTTTTCGTCGCAGCCGGAAGAACCAGAACAACCCGGCGGCGGCGTAGGCAATCATCGGAACGATCTCTGGTATCCCAACAATGGGCAGCACGTCCTCATGGATCAACAACAGGTCATCGAGGCCCAGGAGGAGGGTAAGGCCGCCGAGAAACGTGCAATCCCATCGGCGCGTGAGCAGGCCAGCAAACAGGGTTGCGGCGCCGGAGCCGATCCATAGCGAAGCACCCAGGGACGAAATCCACCCCGTATAGAAACCGACTCCGGCGGCTGCGGATGGATCTCGATAAAAGATCCACGCGTCCAGACCACGAATTTGCGCGACGAACAGCGCGGCCAAGAGCATCGCAACGTTGATCGCCGCCGCCGCCACCACGACCAAGCGCCAGGCTATTGTCCATTCGCCGCCATGCTTTGTGTTCGGCGCGCTGTTCTCTGGCATTTGCTATTCTCATAGAGGACTGAGAGGAACTCCATTGGAATCAAAGATCAAGAAGTGCTGACCTATGCCTAATCCAGTGCGATGGCTGCCAGCTCTGCCGCGCCGAGAACTCCGCCTGCATTGTGCCGGTGGTCAGCATCGAACGGTTGCAGCGCTTCGCTCCACCGAACCCATTGTACCATGGCGCCGATGTTCAGGGGAGGCCGGCCTGCAAATGCCCGACCTGAATCCAACACGCTTCGAAGCGCGTCCAAATAAATTCGAACTCAAACGGCGCGCTTCACGTCTTCACGCATGTCGTTGCCCCAGGGCTGCTGCGCTGACAGGCCTGCGAGATCCGGCAGATGGGGATGGTCGCGGCGGCGTGTCGCCAGCATCCGTTGCGCCGCTTCGATGATTGTCGGCGCCGGGACATCGGCGACCAGGCCGGTCGGGCTGGCATGGCGGGTCGCGATCACGTCCACGCAGTTCGAAAGCGGCCTCCAACGGGCCATGTTGGCGCCGCCATTGAGGATAACCATCGGCGTCATCACCGTTGCCATGAGATGTGCGGTACCGCCTTCGGCGCCGATGTAAAGATCGGCAAACTCGCCGAGCGCCAGCAAGATGTCACCGATATCGACACCTCCGATCGCGGCGGAATCGACAAGCCGCAGCTTCGGCACGCGCTGAGCCAGCTCAGCCATATCGGGACCGTCGCCGGGGGTTCTCACATAGAGAAGGTTCGCCCCGTCGGCGATCAGGCTGTCGGCGATTGCGGCAACCTGATCCGCCGACATGCGCTTGCTGGCGCTGCCATGCGCCGCGATAATGATCAAGGGAGCATGCTTGCCGTCCGCAAGGCTCCTGGCCGCCGCTCGTGCGGCCGGGCTAGGCTCCAGCCGATGATCGAAAGGCAGCCGCTTGCCGGCAAGGCGTTCGATGAGGCGATGGTAGCGCCAGGCATTGTGCCCGGGTCGTGCTTCAGGCCTGTGACCCAGGCGCCAGGAAAGGGCGAAAGCCGGAAAGTTTGCCTCATAGGCAATGCCGCGGCCGAGCAGTGATGCCGAGGCTTGAAGCAGCCAACGCGCCGAGATGCGGAAATCGACGACGGCCAATCGCTCCTTGCCCTTGCGGTGATCGGCGACTAGGCGCGCCAGCGGCGTCCGCACATTGATCGCATCGACCAAATGGCGGGCATGGCGATTGAGGCTATGTTCAAGGGACGACGACCGGGTGGTTCCGTAGACGATGAAACTATCGGGGAATGCCGTTCTGGCGGCGCGCAATGCCGGAATCCGGATCAGTCCGTCGCCGAACGCGTCATTGCGGGAATACAAGATAATGGTCTCGTACCGCCCTGATGGCATGGCTCGCTCCCCCCAGGAGCCTGGTGGTGATGGCGCCTGCTGCGCCGGCCGCTTTCGAGGTGCTTTAGGATTTCACCTCTTGCCTGTCAACGGAGCCTTGCCGCTGGATCCGGGCGTCCGGATGGCCGCAGTGCGCCACGACCAGCTCATCGCTGTCGTTGAAAACGCTTCTGCCTTCGGCCGCGAGGCCAGCAGCTTCGTGGGTACGCTAGATCTAGCCGGAGAAGCGCGGCGCCAGTTCCTCGATGCGACGGATCATCGCCTGAAATTCCTCCGAGATGCGCTGGTGCAGCTTGACCGCGATCTCGGGATATTCCTCCAGGATGCGGCGGAACATCTTGCGGCTGAGGCGCATCACTTCCGAATCGATCTCGGCCGAGGCGCTGGTCAACCGGTTGGTGTCGGCGATCAATGCCAGTTCGCTCAGGATCGTGCCGGGGTCTGCCGTGCCAATCGGGATTCGCTCACCATTCTGCTCCCGGTAGAGCACGATGCGCCCGCTGACAACGATATAGGCGGAATCGGCCTCGTCGTCCTCGCGATAGAGCTTGTGGTTGGCAATCAGCCTGGTGTTCTCGGCGCCAAAGGCGAGCAGGCGCAGTTGTTCCTGCGTGAAGCCCTCGAAGAGCCTCACGGCGGACAGAACGCGGATGTCGTCATCCAGCGCCATCTAGCTATGTCCCCGAACCGACAGTCCGACTCCTCCTCTGCGAGTTCGATCCAAACCACCCTCCAACTGGATCGTACCCGAAAGCGGCCCCGCCCGGCCGCTCATTGGATAATGAAAATGTTTAAGGAACCAGCTTGTAGCCGCCGCTTTCTGTCACAAGAATTTCCGCATTGGAAGGATCGCGCTCGATCTTCTGGCGCAGCCGGTAGACATGGGTTTCCAGCGTGTGCGTGGTGACGCCGGAATTGTAGCCCCACACCTCCTCGAGCAGCACGTCGCGCGTCACCACCTTCTGGTCGGCGCGATAGAGGTATTTGATGATCGAGGCCTCCTTCTCCGTCAGCCGCACCTTGCCGCCGCGCGGGTCGAGCAGCAGTTTCTGGCTGGGCTTGAAAGTATAGGGCCCGACCGAGAAGGTGGCATCCTCGCTCTGCTCATGCTGGCGCAACTGCGCCCGAATGCGCGCCAGCAGCACGGCGAAGCGGAACGGCTTCGTCACATAGTCGTTGGCGCCGGCCTCGAGACCAAGAATCGTATCCGAATCGGTGTCGTGACCGGTCAGCATGATGATGGGCGCCTTGTAGCCGCCCTTGCGCAGGATCTTCACCGCTTCGCGGCCATCCATGTCGGGCAGCCCGACATCCATGATGAGCAGATCGATGAGGCCGCCGCGCGCTGCGGCGACACCTTTTGCCGCAGTCGATTCCTGCAGCACGTCGAATTCCTCGTAAAGGGATAATTGCTCGACCAGCGTGCCGCGCAGGTCATCATCGTCGTCGACGATCAGTATGGTGCGTGAAGTCATGGATCAATCCGTTGTTTTGAAAAGAAAATTCAGTTGACCGCTGCCTGTTTATGCGGAAGCTGACCGGCGTAACAGCCGTTCACAGTGATTTGTTCCGTGGCACGATCATACAAGAAAAAACACGATCGCAATGCAGCCGGCGCAATTTTGCGAAAAGGGCTGCGTGTGCTGACCGTGCGGGCGAGGCCTGGGCATCCAAGCCAGGGCCTGCTGCAGGCCGGGAAAACGGTGTTTGCCTGTGCGCTGGGGCGCGGTGGCATCTCGGCCCACAAGCGCGAAGGCGATGGCGCCACGCCGCTGGCCGCGATGCGGATCCTGTCGGGGTATTTCCGGGGGGATCAGTTCTCCAGCGGCCGCAGGACCCGGCTGGCGATGACGCCGATCGGGCCCGATCTGGGCTGGTGCGAAGTGCCTGACGACCGCAACTACAACAGGCCGGTCAGGATTCCCTATGGCGCCAGCCACGAACGCATGCGGCGCGACGACAGGCTCTACGATGCCTGCCTGGTGCTCGACTGGAACCTGTCGCCGCGCCGGCGCGGGCGCGGCAGCGCCATCTTCTTCCATCTGGCGCGCCCCGGCTTCACGCCGACGCAAGGCTGCGTGGCTGTCACGGCGCAAACCATGGCGCGGCTGCTGCCGCTGCTGTCGGACCGGACGGTGGTGAGGGTGGTAAGATAGTAGGGGAGTAAGGGAGTAAGGGAGTAAGGGAGTAGGGGAGTAAGGGAGTAGGGGAGTAGGGGAGTAGGGGAGTAGGGACAAGCTCGGCGCGGCCTTAGTTTTTCCTATTCCCCTATTCCCCTACTCCCCTACGGTCAGGTCTCTGCCAGCCGATGTCGAGCAGGCCCAGCCGGCCAAGCTCCTTGTCCATTGCGCGAGCGACATCACGGCGCGCGCCGCCGATATCGCGCAGTTGGCGGTCGGAGAGATCCTCGACGTTCTGGTAGGCAGTATCGCGGCGGGGGAGGCGTATCGCGACCCGGGCGTGACGCAACCAGTCGAGGGTTTCGGCCAGCCAGTTCGGACGATGTGCGGACGAATTCAAAACGATGATGGACATGGTGTGCTCCGTTCTCCCCGGATATCAAATCCGGCTTGATGATGTTTCGATGGACAGATCATGCCAGATTGAAATCTCTGTAGGAAACGAGTAGTTTTCTCTCGATCATCAAGTTTTCTTTGAGGATAGGATGGCTCGTCTTCTGCCTGGGACTCGTGCCTTGAGGACGCTGGAGGCGGCGGCCCGGCACCTCAATTTCACCCGTGCCGCCGACGAGCTTGGGCTGACACCGGCCGCCGTCAGCCATCAGATCAAGGAAATCGAGGATCAGCTCGGGCTGGTGCTGTTCACGCGCACCAGCCGCACCATCCGGCTCACCGAGGCGGGAACGGTGCTGTTCGACGCCTCGGCGGACGCGCTCGACCTGCTTGGCCGGGCTGTTTCGCGGGCGCAAAAGCTGACGCGCGGCACCGCTCTTTTGAAGGTAACGCTCGACGCGCAGTTCGCGTCAAAATGGCTGATGCGACGCGTCGACGATTTTCGCAAGCGTCACCCCGATATCGAGTTGCGATTCGACATTGCCTATGAAGTGCGGGATTTCGAACTTGACGACATCGATGTCGGCATCCGTTTTGGCGCCGGCAAATATCCGGGCCTTCGCACCCACCGGCTGTTCGACAACATCCTCATTCCGGTGTGCAGCCCGAGCCTTTTGACGTCCGGTCCGCCGCTGCGCGAGCCGCGCGATCTTTTCAACCATACGCTTGCGCATATCGAATGGTCGCGGCAAGGCGTGACGTGGCCGAACTGGCGGATGTGGATGGCGGCGGCCGGCATCAATGATTTCGACGACAGCCGGACAGTCGTGTTCGGAAATTCCACGGATGCCGTCCAGGCAGCGCTCGACGGCAATGCCGTTGCGCTCGCCGATTTCGCCATGGTGGCGAACGACCTTTCCCAGGGCAGGCTGGTGCAGCCTTTCGAACTCGGCCTGCGCGTGGCGCCCGAGTTCGCCTATTTCCTGGTCTATCCCGAAAATACCGCCGACGATCCACGCATCGTCGCCTTTCGCGAATGGATGCTAGAGGAAGTCGCCAAGACGCGGACCACGGATAAAGGGCAGTAGGGCAGTAGGGCAGTAGGGCAGTAGGGCAGTAGGGCAGTAGGGCAGTAGGGCAGTAGGGATAGGCGTCGGTGCCGTCTGCTCCCCTATTCCCCTACTGCCTTACTGCCCTACTCCCTTCTTGACTCAGCTTGCCACCGCGCCGAACCAGCCGATGACGGCGCCGATGATCAGCAGCACGCCGAGCCAGTGGCCGCCGTCGATGAGGGTCAGGTCCCAGCCGAAATTCTCGTAGCGATGGTTGACCGAGAGCGTCGTGGCGACGAAACCCAGCCAGAGCACGAAGCCGAAGACAAGTCCGGCGAGCCATGTCGGCTCGCCGCCGGTCATCGCGCCGACGACCAGGGCCATTATGGTGGCCATGACCAGTTCGGCGATGAAGCTGACGACGAAGGGCAGCGGCGACTTCTTCATCGTGGCCGGATCGAGCTTGGCGGCCTTCAGCCACGGCTTGCTCAGGCTCATGTACCAGGCGGCGCCGAACAGCCACGCCACGATTGCGGCAGCGACCACCGCCAGCCAGTTCACTGCTGAAAAATCCATGAGCTCGCCCCTCTGATCTGGATGTTATGGAACGCCTGTTCGGCGATCGCGTCAAGCGAACCGCCAGACGGTCGTGCGCTTGACCAGCGCATCCTCCAGCGCCCGCGTGACGGCCACTTCATAGACCGCAAGCGGCTCCAGCCCTGTCTTCGGCAGATACGACCGGCCGGGATCGCCGACAAGGATTTCGGCGCCGCGCGCCTTCAGCGTTGCGAACCATGGCACCAGCCGGTCAGCGAAAGATTTGTCATAGAAAACATCACCGGCCAGGACCACGTCCCAACCTGCATCGGTGCCGATGCAATCCGTGCCGAGGAATTCGGTCCCGATACCGTTGATCTCGCTGTTGAGCCCGATCGCGGTGGCGCAGAACGGGTCGATGTCGGAGGCGATCACCTTGGCGGCACCGGCCTTGGCAGCGGCGATGGCGACAAGGCCGGAGCCGGAAGCGAAGTCGAGCACGTGCTTGCCACGCACCGTGCCGGAATTGTCCAGGACATAGCGGGCAAGGCCCTGGCCGCCGGCCCAGGCGAAAGCCCAGAAGGGCGGCGGCAGGCCGATTTCGACCAGCTCTTCCTCGGTCCGCTGCCACAGGTCATGCGCTTCGTCGGCAAGATGAAGCAGGATCTCCGGCACGTGCGGCGGCGCCATCAGCGCCGTGTTGTCGAGAATGAACTGTTTGGCACTGTTGGGCGTGAGCGCCGTCACGGAGCCGGCGTCAAGCCGCCCATGCGGCAGACTTCCTTCCATTCGGCCGGCGTCACCGGCTGCACGGAAAGCCGTCCGAGCCGCACCAGCGCCATGTCGGCAAGCCTGGGATTGGCCTTCACCTGTTCCAGCGTCGGCGGGTTCGGTACATCCCTTACGGCGCGGATGTCGACGCATTCCCAGCGCGGATCGTCCGACGTGGTGTCGGGATGGGCAAGCGCGCAGACTTCAGCGATGCCGACGATGTTCAGCCCCTCGTTGGAGTGGTAGAAGAAGCCGAGATCGCCGATCTGCATCGCCTTCATGTTGTTGCGCGCCGCGTAGTTGCGCACGCCGTCCCATTGCGTGCCGGCCTTGCCCTTGGCCTTCAGCATCTCGAAGGAGAACTTGAATGGCTCGGATTTGAACAGCCAGTAGTTCATGTCTTTCTCCTCCTTGGAGTCGCGCTGGCGACCGGGATTTAACTAGCCGCCGGCTTGTTGAACGTCCAGTTCCACGGGCGGATTTCGACGCTTTCGAACAGCCCGGCCTTGGCGTAGGGGTCGGCGGCCGACAGAGCCTGGGCGCCAGCCAGGTCGGGCGCTTCGACGACCACGAGGCTGCCATTGGACTTGCCTTCAGTGTCAAGGAACGGACCGGCGAATGCCAGCTTCTTGTCGCCGTTCAACCCCTCGAGAAAGGCAACATGCTCGGGCCGCGTGTCGAGGCGCACCTGCAGGCTTCCGGGCTTATCCTTGCAAATCACAGCAAACAGCATTTTTTCTCCTGATCGTTCAAAGTCGTGGGGATCAATCGTTGGTTTCGGTCTTCAGCGGCCGGGTCATCAACGCCGTCACGGCCTGCCGGACGGTGATGGTGCCATCCAGTATGGCGGCGACGGCGGCAATGATCGGCGCGTCGATGTTGCGCTCGGTGGCAATGCGGGCTGCGATCGCCGCCGTCGGCACGCCTTCTGCCAGCGGCAATCCGGCAAGCGGCTTGCCTTGCCCGAGCGCCAACCCATAGGCGAAATTGCGCGACTGGGTGGACGAGCAGGTCAGCAGCAGGTCGCCAAGGCCGGAAAGCCCCATCAGCGTTTCGGGCCTGGCGCCGAAGGCAGCGCCGATGCGGCGCAATTCGACAAAGCCGCGCGTCACCATGGCCGCCTGGGCGCTGGCGCCGAGACCCGCCCCGGTGACGGCACCTGCGGCAATGGCAAAGACGTTCTTCAAGGCGCCGCCGATCTCGACGCCGATCAGGTCGTCGTTCGAATAGCAGCGCAGATTTTCGGCGGAAAAGCGGGCGGCGAGATCGGCGGCCAATGCCTCGTCGCGGGCGGCGACCACAACGGCCGTCGGCAGGCCGCGGGCGACGTCGGTGGCGAAGCTCGGGCCCGACAAAACGGCAACCGGATTGAGCGGCAGGATTTCTTCGACAATCGCCGATAGCAACGCGCCAGTCTCGCTTTCGATGCCCTTGGCACACAGAACCAGCGGGATACCGGCCGGCATATGGTCCTTCGCGGCCGCCAGCGTCGCCCGCAGCGACTGCGCCGGCGTCACCGCCAGCACGCAATCGGCACCGTCGAGCGTGGCCTGGATGTTGCTCGTCGCCACGATGCCGGGCTGGAGCGTAATGCCCGGCAGGTAGCGTGGATTTTCGCCGCGGTCGATCGCGGCGACGGTCTCCGGATCGCGCGCGTAAAGGCGGACGAAATGGCCGGCGCGCAGCATGGCCAAGGCCAAGGCAGTGCCCCAGGCGCCGCCGCCGAGCACGGCAACGCGCCAGCCGCTTGGCGCGGTGACGTTGCCGCTCATTGCCACCTCGTTCATGCCTTGGCTCCGCGCCGGCCGGAGCCGACCATCGGCGCCGAGATGCTGTCCAGCGGCCAGCGCGAGCGCGGCACGAAATCGAAGCCGTTCTCCTGCGCCATGCCCTCGCGCAGCCGCTCGATGCCGGCCCAGGCGATCATCGCCGCATTGTCGGTGCAAAGTTTCAGTGGCGGCGCAATGAAGGTGAAGCCGGTCTCGGCGCAGAGCCGCTCCAGCATGGTCTTGATCGTGCGGTTGGCGGCGACACCACCGGCAACGACGAGGGCTGGGTTCCTAGTGCCGGGAAATGTCTCGCGAAAGCGCGTCAGCGCGCGAGAAACACGGTCGGCCAGAGCATCGGCTACGGCTGCCTGGAACGAGGCGCAGATGTCGGCGACGTCCTGGTCGCTCAGCGGCGCAATGGCGCTCGCCGCCTGGCGCACGGCGGTCTTGAGGCCGGAGAAGGAGAAGTCGGGCTGGGCCGAGCCCTTCATCGGACGCGGAAAGGCAAAGCGCGAGGCGTTGCCGGCCTGTGCCGCCTTTTCGACATTCGGTCCGCCGGGATAGGGCAGGCCAAGCATCTTGGCCGTCTTGTCGAAGGCTTCGCCGAGCGCGTCGTCGATAGTCGTTGCCCAGCGCTGGTAGTCGCCGACACCCCGCACGGCGACGATTTGCGTATGGCCGCCGGAGACCAGCAGCAACAGATAGGGAAAGTCGAGCCCGTCGGTCAGCCTTGCGGTCAGCGCATGGCCTTCGAGGTGGTTGATGGCGATCAGCGGCTTGTTCGCCGCCGCGGCGATTGCCTTGGCGGTCATCAGCCCGACGATCAGCCCGCCGACCAGGCCGGGGCCGGCGGTGGCGGCAATCGCGTCGATATCGGCTAGTGCCGTGCCCGAATCGGCAAGCGCCGCCTCGATGATGCCGTCCAGCGCCTCAACATGGGCGCGCGCGGCGATTTCCGGCACGACACCGCCGAAAGCGGCATGTTCCTCGATCTGGCTGAGCACGATGTTGGACAGGATTTTTGGCGCGGCGTCGCCGTCGATGGCCACCACGCTGGCGGCGGTCTCGTCACAACTCGTCTCTATGCCCAGCACGCGGATCAATTCGTCGCTGTCCCTAAAGATTGTATCATGGGGCTTTCCCCGTTAGGAGAACCCCGGAAAGGCCTCGCTTGCCGGGGGGTTATCACGGACTGCGCGCCATGCAAACAATCTTGAGAATCGGAACACGCGGCAGCCCGCTGGCGCTGGCGCAGGCGCATGAAACGCAGGCGCGGCTGATGGCCGCGCATGGCATGCCGGCGGAGGCGTTCGAGGTGGTCGTCATCTCGACCAGCGGCGACCGCATTCAGGACCGGCCGCTGTCGGAAGCCGGCGGCAAGGGCCTGTTCACCAAGGAGATCGAGGAGGCGCTGCTGGCCGGCCGGATCGACATCGCCGTGCATTCGTCGAAAGACATGCCGACGCAACTGCCCGACGGCCTCGAACTGTCGGCCTTCCTGCCGCGCGAGGACGCACGCGACGCCTTTGTCGGCAAAGCGGCGAAGACGATCGCCGAACTGCCGCGCGGGGCGAAAGTCGGCTCGTCGTCGCTGCGGCGGCAAGCGCTGATCCGCCGGATGCGGCCGGATCTCGACGTGGTGATGTTCCGCGGCAATGTGCAGACGCGGCTGCGCAAGCTCGAGGAAGGCGTCGCCGCCGGCACGATCCTGGCCTATGCCGGGCTGAAGCGGCTTGGGCTCGAGCATGTCGTCACCGACCTGATACCGCTCGATGTCTTCCCGCCGGCGCCGGGGCAAGGCGCGATCGGCATCGAAACCCGTATCGGCGACCGCGATGTCGAAAAGATGCTGGCGGCCGTCCATGATGTGCCGACCGGCCAGGCGCTGGCCTGCGAGCGTGCCTTCCTGGCGGCGCTCGATGGCTCCTGCCGCACGCCGATCGCCGGCTATGCGGCGATCGAGGCCGGAAAACTGTCTTTTGCCGGGCTGATCATCTCGCCCGACGGCACGCAGTCACACACGGTCGAACTGCAGGGACCGGCGCAAGACGCCGCCCGGATCGGTGGTGAAGCGGCCCGGAGCGTGCGTGCCAAGGCCGGCGAAAAGTTCTTCGACGGCTGGCTCTGAAATGCTTCGCGTCCTGGTGACCAGGCCGGAACCGGGTGCTTCGCGCACTGCGCGTCGGCTGGAGGAGGCAGGTTTTCAGCCGGTTCTTTTGCCCCTGACCGGAACAAAGGCGTTGCCCGCCGCTGCCGGACTGATCCCGGACGATGCCGTCGCGGTGGCCGTCACAAGCGCCAATGCCATGCGCCATGCGCCGGAAGAAATCATCGCGACGCTCGCCGCCTTGCCTTGTCATGCCGTCGGTAGGCGGACTGCGGAAGCTGCCCGCAAAGCGGGGTTTTTGTCGGTCAGTGAAGGCCCGGGCGATGCCGAGGCGCTGGCCGACGTTCTCGTTGCCGGTTTTTCTGGAAAGACGATTGTCTACCTGTGTGGGCGCGTGCGGTTTCCGGCGTTCGAACAGAGGCTCGGGACGGCGGGCGTTCGGGTCCACGCCGTCGAGACCTATGACACGCTGACAGTGGGTTATCCGGACGAAGTCATCCTCGAACGCCTGTCGGGGCAACCTGCCGACGCGGTATTGCTCTATTCATCCAAGGCGGCGGCGGCGATGCAGATGTTGGCAAGACGGCCCGCTCTGCGCGGTCTCTTCGAAAAAACATGGGTTTTTGCGCTTTCCACGCGGATCGCCGCAGCCTTCGACGATGCCGCCAGCGAAAGGATCCGCATTGCCGCGCAACCTGACGAGGAGGCATTGCTGGCACTTTTGCAGGCGCCGCGCTGAGCCGCGTCATCACACCGCCCCTTTTCACCGCTTGGTGATGTGCTAGACCCTTTCTGAACCATCATGCGCCGCCAGGCGTTGAGACGAAGCGAATGTGCGGAGCCCAGGCATGGTCAAGACGCCGAAGATGCGACACTCGAAAAGCCGCCGCGAGCCGGTGACCATCGATCTCGAGCCGGGCGCCGTCTCACGCATCGCCGACGAGGACGCCGCCACGCAGGAGGCGCAGACAGACGAGGCGAAGGCCGAGGAAGCAGCGAACGCTTCGCAGCCCGAGGTTCCCGAAGAGCCGGTTCATGCCGACCAGACCGATCTCGAGCCGTGGGAGCATGCCGATGGCGCCGCAGGTGCGGAAGGGCAAGCGCCGGCGGATGGCGGAGCCAAAGCCGCCGAGCCAGAGCTGCCTTATCCCGGTTCGGATGCGCCGCCCAACCGCGCCAAAACCTTCGACTACAGTTTCGACGACGCGTCGGCAGCGCAGACCGACGGCAACAAGGCAAAAGCCGAGACACAGGACGAGAAAATGGCGCCAGCCCCTGAAAAGCGTGGCGGCCTCAACGGCATCGCCGCCGGCATCATCGGCGGCGTCATCGCGCTGGTCGGCGCCGGCGGGCTGCAATTTGCCGGCCTGCTCGGCGCGCCGGGTTCCGGTGCCGGCGTCTCGCTCGATGGCGTCAATGGCGACATCGCCTCGCTGAAGACCGAAATCGCCAGCTTGAAGGACGCCGGCGGCAATGGCGATGCAGCGGCGAAGATGGTCGGGCTGTCCTCGGGCCTGGAGCAGGTCAAGGCCGATGTCGCGGCGCTGAAATCGGCTGTCGAGAAAGGTGGAGCAGGCGACGCGGCCGGCGTCACCGCACTGGGCGACAAGGTCGCGCAGATCGAGACGGCGGTCGCCGCCCTCGGCAAGGCGGGCAGCGCGGCGCCGGTCGATCTTGGTCCGCTCACCGAAAAACTGGCAGGCCTCGACGCGCAGGTGAAGTCGGCCGGCGAGGCGGCTACCGCGCAGGATGGCCGGCTGAAAGCGCTGGAGCAGTCTGTGTCGCAGCTGTCCGGCAAGGTCGAGGCGGCGGCGGGACAGCCGAAGATCGCGCTTGCCATCGCGGCGTCGGCCTTGAAGGCGGCGCTTGAGCGTGGCGGGCCGTTTTCGGCCGAACTCGAAACCCTCGCCGCGATTTCGCCTGATGCGCCGCAGCTTGCGGCACTGCGCCCCTATGCCGAAAAGGGCGTTCCAACCCGCGCCGAGATCGCATCGCAGGCTGATGCCGCCGCCAATGCCATGGTCACGGCGGCAACGCCTGTCGATGAGAATGCCGGCTTCGTTCAGAGCCTTCTGTCGAGCGCGCAATCGCTGGTCAAGGTCAGGCCGATCGGCGCCGTCGAAGGCGCCGGCGCACCGGAAACCGTCGCGCGCATGGAGGCGGCGGTCAACCAGGGCGACTACGCCAAGGCGCTCAGCGAGTATGAAACGCTGCCCGAGGCCGCCAAGGCCGCGGGCGCCGACTTTGCCGGCAAGCTGAAGGCGCGCATCGAGGTCGAAACCCAGGTCGATGCGCTGGTCTCGGGCGCGATGAAGGCATGAGGGCAACACAATGATCCGCCTGCTCGCCTTCCTCATCGTCGTTTTCGCGCTCGGGCTGGGCTTTGCCTGGCTGGCCGACCGGCCGGGCGACATGGTCGTTACTTTCAACGGCTATCAATACCAGGTCAGCCTGATGGTGGCGGCGGTGGCTGTCGTTGCCGTGGTCGCTGCGGTGATGATCCTGTGGTGGCTGCTCAAGGCGCTGTGGAACAGCCCCTACACCATCTCGCGCTATTTCCGTGTCCGCCGCCGCGATCGTGGCTATCAGGCGCTGTCGACCGGCATGATTGCCGCCGGCGCCGGTGATGGCGCGCTGGCCCGCAAGAAGACCAAGGAAGCCGCCAAGCTGATCCGTTCCGACCAGGAGCCGCTGATCCACCTGCTCGAAGCGCAGGCGTCGCTGCTCGAAGGCGATCATGAAGGCGCGCGGCAGAAATTCGAGAGCATGCTCGACGATCCCGAAATGCGGCTGCTGGGTTTGCGCGGGCTTTATCTGGAAGCCGAACGGCTCGGCGACCGCAACGCCGCCAGGCATTATGCCGGCCGCGCCGCCGCTGTGGCGCCGCAACTGGCCTGGGCGGCGGAATCGACGCTGGAAGAGCTGACCGCGCGCGGCGACTGGGACGGCGCCCTGAAACTGGTCGACGCGCAGAAAGCGACACGGCAGATCGAACGCGATGCCGCCAACCGCCGCCGCGCCGTGCTGCTGACCGCCAAGGCGCAGGCGCTTGCCGACAGCGATCCCGCCGCCGCCAGAACGGCGGCGATCGAGGCCAACAAGCTCAGGCCCGATTTCGCGCCTGCCGCCGTGGCCGCCGCGGCCGCACTGTTCAAGCAGAACGATGTGCGCAAGGGCTCGAAAATCCTCGAGGCGGCTTGGAAGGCCGAGCCGCATCCGGAGATCGCCGAGCTCTATACCCATGCAAGGCCGGGCGACGCGGTGCTCGACCGCCTCAACCGGGCGAAGAAGCTGCAGGAGATGAAGAAGAACCACGCCGAATCGTCGATGACGGTGGCGCGCGCCGCGCTCGACGCGCAGGATTTCGCGACCGCCCGCCGCGAGGCCGAGGCGGCGATCCGGATGGACCGTCGCGAGGGCGCCTATCTGCTGCTCGCCGACATCGAGGAGGCCGAGACCGGCGATCAGGGCAAAGTTCGGCAGCTGCTGTCCAGGGCGGTGCGGGCGCCGCGCGATCCGGCCTGGGTCGCAGACGGCGTGGTATCGGAACGCTGGGCTCCGGTATCGCCGATCACCGGCCGGCTCGACGCCTTCGAGTGGCGCGCGCCGATGGAGCGTCTTGGCCAGTTGATCGACAGCCATGATGACGCGCCAGCGGGTGCGGCACCGGTTATTGAAGCATTGGCAAAGCCGACGAGCGAAAAAAGGCCGATCGAAGTGATCGACGACGCCGGTGGCGAGACGTCGGCGGGCAAGCAAGCTGAAAGTCGCGAAGAAGATCATGTCAGGCCGATCACGGCAGCGGCCTTCGCCGCGGTACCGAGCGATGCCGAAGGCGTCGAGCCGGCCGAGGAGCTTGCGCGGCTGCCGGACGATCCCGGCGTCGATCCGGACGAGGAAGCGGAGAAATCGCCGCGCCGGTTTCGGTTGTTTTGAGTTGGGCAGGCCGTCAGGCCGTTGGGGTATGGATCTATGTTTGAACGCGTTCTGTCGTTTCTCAGGGATTTGCCGGCCGGTGCCGGCACGCATGCCAGCACGGACGATCCGCGTGTCGCCGCCTCGGCGCTGCTCTACCATGTGATGAACGCCGATGGCGTGCGCCAGGATGTCGAGTGGGAGCGGTTCAAGGCGGTGCTGGCCGAGAGCTATTCGATCAGTGGCGCGGAGCTCGAAGCGTTGGCCGCTGCCGGCGAGCGGGCCGACAATGAGGCGATCGATCTCTACGCCTTCACCAGCGTCCTGAAGCGCCATCTCGATGCCGATGCGCGCAAGGCTTTCATCGGCCTGATGTGGGAAATCGTCTATGCCGACGGCGAGTTGCACGAGCTCGAGGACAACACCGTCTGGCGCGTCGCCGAGCTGATCGGCGTCGAACGCCACGACCGCGTCGAGGCGCGCCGCAAGGCGGCGGCGCACGCGCCCGGCGCCACCGGAACATCGAGCGACGAATAGGATCTTCGCCTTCCCATGCCACGCCAGACGAGTTCGAAGCCAAAGATCCTGATCGTGCTGCATCAGGAGAGTTCGAGCCCGGGACGTGTCGGCCACATGTTGCTGGAAGAAGGTTTCGATCTCGACATCCGCCGGCCGCCGCTTGGCGACGCCTTGCCCGAAACACTGGACGATCACGCCGGCACGGTGGTGTTCGGCGGCCCGATGAGCGCCAATGACGACGACGAGTTCGTCCGCCGCGAGACCAACTGGCTGGAAATACCGCTGAGGGAGAACCGGCCATGTCTCGGCATCTGTCTCGGCGCGCAGATGCTGGTCAACTGTCTCGGCGGCAAGGTCGAGGGTCATGGTGAAGGGCTGGTCGAGGTTGGCTGGTATCCCCTGAAGGCGACCGAAGCCGGCAAGCAACTGATGCACTGGCCGGAGATGGTCTACCAGTTCCACCGCGAGGGTTTTTCGCTGCCCAGGGACGCGACGCTGCTGGCGACGGCCGAGACCTATCCCAACCAGGCCTTCCGCTACGGCGACAATGCCTGGGGCATCCAGTTCCATGGCGAACTGACCAGGGTGATGATGCAGCGCTGGGTGGTGCGCGGCGCGCATCGCTTCGAATTGCCCGGTGCCCAGCCCGGCCGCGATCATCTCGGCGGCCGGCTGATCTGGGACATGCATCTCAAGCGCTGGCTGGACGAGTTTTTGCGGATGATCTTCGGCAAGCCGAGCAGATAGCTAAACCGTCGTCTGAACGGATTTCAGGCGACCCGCTTTAGGTCTTTGTCTTCATGCATGTCGTTCTCCCAAAACCGGGGCCGCTTTTGGGCGACATGCATTAAGGTTCGAGCACCGGCCGCAGGAAGCTGCGCTCGTAGCTGAGAATGCTGCGATTGCGTTTTTCCATTTCGAACACGTCCTGGCATTCCGGGTCGGCAGCCATCCGTTTGCGATAGTCCTCGTAGTCGGCAAGGCTCGGAAAGCTGAACATGGCATAGGCGATGTTGCTCGCCCCTTCGCTTGGAAGGAAATAGCCGTGATGGTTTCCGCCGAGGCGGTTGACCAGAGCTATCCAGCGACGACCATAATCTTCGAACTCGGCAAGCTTGTAGGGGTCGATGACGTATTTCAGGTAGCAAGTGATCATGAGAGCTCCTGTGGCATGGGCGAGGCATGTCGGCTGTCAACCGTGGGAAGATCAGTTGCGCCCGTTGAGGTGGCGCACCTTGCGCAGTTGCGGGAACAGCACCATCCACAGGCCAGCGACGGCGATGGCGCCGATGCCGCCGATCACCACGGCCGGCACCGTGCCGATCAGCGCGGCCATCGTGCCGGCCCGGAATTCGCCGACCTCGTTGGAGGCGCCGACAAAGACCTGGTTGACGGCGTTGACGCGGCCGCGCACCTCGTCGGGCGTCCACAGCTGGATCAGCGTCTCCCTGATGTAGACGCTGAACATATCGGTGGCGCCAAGGAAGACCAATGCCACGATCGACAGCCAGGTGATGGTCGACAGGCCGAAAACCACGGTGAAGGCGCCGAACGAGGCTGCGGCTGCCAGCATGATCATGCCCGCGTGGTTGCGAAGTGGATGCCCGGCCAGCCAGATGGCGACGCAAATGGCGCCGATGCTGGGCGCCGAGCGCAGCAGGCCGAGGCCCCACGGGCCGAGCTGGAGGATGTCGCGCGCATAGACCGGCAGCAGCGCCGAGGCGCCGGACAGGAGCACGGCGAACAGATCGAGCGAGATGGCGCCGAGCACGATCTTCTCGCTCCAGATATAGCTGAACCCGCCGAGCAGGTGCTGCATCGTCGGCTTGTCCGACTCGGTGCGCTGCGACGGCTTCGGGATGGTGAAGATCAGCAGCCCGGACACAAGCATCAGGACAGCGGCGGTTCCGTAGGCCGCTTCCGGCGACACGCCGTAGAGCAGGCCGCCGGCGACGGGTCCGACGATGGTCGCCGTCTGCCAGGCCGATGAATTCCAGGCGATGGCGTTGGCGAAATCCTGAGGCGGCACCAGATTGGCGAACAATGACGCGGAGGCCGGACCGAAGAAGGCGCGGGCGACGCCGAACATGGCAAGCACGCAGAAGATCGGCAGCGGCCCGCTGATGCCGCGCAGCGCCAGGAACAGCAGCGCCAGCGCGCACATCGCCTCCACCACGACCGCCAGCGCCATGATCAGGCGGCGGCCGAAGCGGTCGGCGACGACACCGGTGACCAGCACCAGAAGCAGCGACGGCAGGAACTGGACGATGCCGACCAGGCCGAGATCGAGCGGGTCGCGGGTCAAATCGTACATCTGCCAGCCGACCGCGACGGACACGATCATGGTGGCGAATGTGGTGAGGAAACGCGCCGCCCAATAACTCAGGAAGGAGCGGTGGCGGAACGCGGCATAGCGCTGGTCCGGTGATATCTGTTCGGCGGTCATGATTTAAGAGGCCCCATTGCAGTGGCGTCAGCTGGCGGGGCACTTCCACGATGGGCGCTGGTCCGGCTGGCGGAACTTTTAGCTCAGTTCGCCGCGGATATGCGTCAAAATCAGTGCTGGATCAAGGAATTTTCAGCCTGCTCCATCGCCGGCACGCGGAAGTTACTGCCGCAGCGCGACGGAGATGGCGTCGAGGCCGCCGCGCAATTCGGCTTCCGTCGGCCAGCCAAAGCCGACGCGGAAGAAGCGTTTTTCCATCTCGAACCAGTGGCCGGGTCCGACATAGGTTCCATGGTTCTCCAGCAGGTTCGCATAGAACCGGTCGAGGTCGAAGCCGGGTTCGACATCGAGGCGCGGGAAGCCGACGACACCGCCTTCGGGCCTGATCCAGTCGATCAGCGGTTCGCGGTCGATCCAGGCCTGGACGATGTCGCGGCGCTTGGCCATTTCGGGCAGCAGTGTCGCCAGGAAGGCGTCCCGGCGCTCGAGCATGGCCCGCGCAATGCCTTCGTCGATGACGCTGCCGCAGATGCCGATCTGCTCCTTTGCGGCGAGGAATTTTTCCTGAAGCACCGCATCCTTGGTGATCAGCCAGCCGATGCGGATGCCGGGAATGCCGAAGGCCTTGGACAATGACGAGACGCTGATCGCCTTCGGGCTGAGCGAGGCAGCCGTCGGCAGCCGCCTGCCGTAGGAGAGGTCGCGATAGGTCTCGTCGACCAGCAGATGGCAGCCGCGAGCCTCGGCAAGCGCCACCAGCGCATCGAGCTCGGCTCGGCTCATCATCGTGCCGGTCGGGTTGTGCGGGCAGGTGACGCTGATCAGCTTCGTGTCCGGCCGAATCGCGGCCTTGACGCGTTCGACATCGATGGCGAAGCCTTCCTCGAATGCCAGGTCGACAAAGCTGATGGCGCAGCCGATCGCCCTTGGGGTTTCGATGTTGGTGGCGTAGTTGGGCCGAATGACGACGAGATGGTCGTTGGCCGACAAAAGCGAGGTCGAGATGATGAACAGTGCGCCGGCGGCACCGGCGGTGACCAGCACATCATCCGGCGAAATGCCCGCATTCTGCGCCGATATCAGTGCACGCAATTGCTTGTCGCCGCGATGCTCGCCATAGAAAAGCGTGAGATCGGGCAGCGACAGGCCGATGTCGGAGAGCTTCTGGTCGGCGATCGAGCTTTCGGAAAGATTGAAGCGGATACGGTCGTAGCCGTATTCTTCCGGCGCCTCTTTCTCGATCACCATCCTGGTGTAGTTCATGGCTTACTCCCCCGAGAGCAGTTCACCGTTTCACGGAAACGGCGACCCGCTCTAACTCCTTGTTTTTACGCAATTCCGGACGGAAAACCGTTTCACACTTTTCCTGGAATTGCTCTAGGAACCCGTCCACCTATCCAAGCCATAAAAATAGGAAGCCTGCCAAGGCGGATTCGCCGGCAGGCTTCTGTTCCAGTCGTCCTAACTGTTGGCTCAGGACTGAATGTTCAGGCCGAGGCCTTGGCCTTCCTGCCCTTGGCGGGCGCCTTGACGGGGGCGGCCTTGCGGCCGAGGCCGATCGACTTCGCCAGCAGCGAACGCGAGGCCGCGTAGTTGGGAGCGACCATCGGATAGTCCGACGGCAAGCCCCATTTGGCGCGATAGGCGTCCGGCGTCAGGCCGAAATGCACACCGATGTGACGCTTCAGCGATTTGAACTTCTTGCCGTCTTCGAGGCAGATGATGAAATCGGGCGTCACCGACTTCTTGGGATTGACCGCCGGGACCAGCGGGGCAGCCACCGGGACCGCAGGCTTGCCGAGCCCGCTTATCGACGCGCTGACGCTGGCGATGAGGTCGGCCAGGCCGGAGGCAGGCAAGCGGTTCTTCTCGACGTAAGCGGACACGATGTGGGCGGTCAGCTCGAGCAGATCGATGTCTTTACGGGCACTGTTGCTATCGTCGGTCACTCTATTTCTCCGTCTACAGCGAATGACCTGAAAATCGGATTCGACTTCCGGAAAGGATCATGCGCGAAATCAAAATGCTATGGCGTCCTTCGTGCGTCCACGGGACGAATTGGCGTTGTTGTAGCGCGGAATTCCTAGTCGGCAAATCTGCGTATTGCAACGACTTGATGGCAGGTCACACGTTATTTTGAACAACTATATTAAACAATAACAGTATCAGACTATCAGCGCCTTGTCGCGCCACAAACGAAACCCGCCTTCGAAGGCGCGTGTGTTGTCGCCGCGCCTGGAGTCGGCGGGCAATTCATCGAGCTTGTCGACGTTGCCGCCACCAATGACGACATAGTCAGGCTGCATGGCGGCACGGAGCCGGTCGACGACGTCGAAGACGTATTTGCGCCATTTCTTCTTGCCGCGCTTTTCCAGGCCGCGTTCGCCGACATAATCCTCGAAGCTCTTGCCCTTCTTGTAGGGCAGATGCGCGAGTTCCATCGGTTGGGCGACGTTGTCGGCAATCATCGCCGCACCGAGCCCGGTGCCGAGCCCGAGGAACAGCATGCGCCCGCCCTCGTAGCTGCCGATGGCCTGCATCAGCGCGTCATTGACCACTTTCACCGGTTTGCCGAACGCGCCCGCAAAGTCGAATCCAGCCCAGCCCTTGCCGAGATTGGCGGGGTCGGCGAGCGGCCTGTTGTGGTTGACCGGGCCGGGATAGCCCATCGAGACGACGTCGTAGGACAGGCCTTCGGCGAGCTCCTTCACGGTATCGATCATCTGTTGCGGCGTCAGCCCCGGCCCCGAATCGGCGCGGCGCGCCGCCCCCCCGGCGCTGGTGAGGATCTTGACGTGCGAGCCGCCGATGTCGATCGTGAGCACGATCTTTTCAGTATCTGGCGTCCCGGTGCCCGATGCTGGTTGCTTCACTGCCTTGGCCATCGCGTGGTTCCTCTCACTTCACCGGATCGATCCAGCCATTGGGTGGCCCGAACCCGGCCATGACGTCCGCCGGTCCCCATGTCAGCGGCTCGTAGAGGTGCGGCGGCGTGGTGTCGCCAAGCACCGGGCCGACGATGCGCCAGGCCAGTTCGCTGGCGTCCTGGCGGGTGAACAGCTGGCCGTTGCCGTTCATGGCGTCGCCTATCAAGCGTTCATAGGGCGGCATGTCGCCCTTCGAGTCGTCGAGCGCCGTCAGTTCGACTTGCTCGCCGATCATGTCGTCGCCCGGCGCCTTGCGCTGTGCTCCGATGGCGATCACCACCTGTGGGTCGATGCGGAAGCGGACGTAGTTCTGGTCGGCGGGCTTGATCGGATCGAAGACATCGAGCGGCGGCCGCTTCAGCCGCACCACCACTTCGGTGACATGCACCGGCATGTTCTTGCCGGCGCGGATGAAAAACGGCACGTCCTGCCAGCGCCAGGTGTCGACGAAGAAACGCACCGCCGCGAAGGTCTCGACGGGCGAGTTCGGCGCCACGCCGGGTTCAGTGAGATAGCCGGTGAACTGGCCGCGCACGACATCGTCTTTGGTCAGCGTCCTGATCGCGCGCAGCACCTGCACCTTTTCGTCGATCAGATCGTCGGCAGAGCGGCCGACAGGCGGCTCCATGGCAAGCAGCAACAGGATGTTGAGCAGATGGTTCTCGATGACGTCCCTGATGCAGCCGACATCGTCATAGAAGCGGCCACGTCCCTCGACGCCGAAATCCTCGGCCATGGTGATCTGCACGCTCTCGACGTAGTTGCGGTTCCAGATCGGCTCGAGGAAGGAATTGGCGAAGCGGAAATAGAGCAGGTTCTGGATCGCTTCCTTGCCCAGGTAGTGGTCGATGCGGAAGATCGACTGCTCGTCGAACACCAGATGCAGGACCCGGTTCAGCCAGCGCGCCGATTGCAGATCGTGACCGAAGGGCTTTTCCACCATCAGCCGCGCGCCATGCGCGGTGCCCGACTGCTCCAGCCCCTGGACGACGGTCTCGAACATGGTCGGCGGCACCGCCATGTAGTGCAGCGGCCGCTGTGCGGTGCCGAGCGCGCTCTTCAGCTTCTCGAACGTCGCTCCGTCGCGGTAGTCGCCGCTGACGTAGCGCAGCAGCGAGGCGAATTTGGCGAACGCTTTTTCGTCGATCTTGCCGAGCGCATTGACGATGCCGTCACGTGCGCGCGCCTGCAATTGCTTGAGGTCCCAGGCATCGAAGGCGACGCCGATCACCGGTTCGGTAAGCGTGCCCTTGGCGACCATCTGGTAAAGGGCTGGAAATATCTTCTTGTGGGCGAGGTCGCCGGTTGCCCCGAAGAGCACCAGCGTGTCGGACCGTTCCTGGCTCATGCGCGTGTCTCCCCCGCTGTCCTCACTTGCCGGCCTTCGGCTTCTCGACATGGCCGCCAAAGGCATAGCGCATGGCGGAGAGCAGCTTGTCGGCGAATTCGGATTCGCCCTGCGAGGAGAAGCGGTCGAACAGCGCCGAGGACAGCACCGGAGCCGGTACGCCGGTGTCGATGGCCGCCTTCAGCGTCCAGCGTCCTTCGCCGGAATCCGAGACGCGGCCGCCGAAATTCACCAGGCTCGGATCGCTTTTCAAGGCGCCGGCCGTCAGGTCGAGCAGCCAGGAGCCGATAACGCTGCCATGCCGCCAGACCTCGGCCACCTGGGGAAGGTCGATGTCGAACTGGTAGTATTGCGGGTTTTCCAGCGGGCTGGTCTCGGCGTCCGCCGTCCGTTGCCGCTTGCCTGCATTGGCCGATTTCAGGATGTTCATGCCTTCGGCATAGGCGGCCATGACGCCATATTCGATGCCGTTGTGCACCATCTTGACGAAGTGGCCGGCGCCGCTCGGTCCGCAATGCAGATAGCCGAAGGGCGCGGTCCCGGCATCCCTGGACGGATTGGAGCCGGCATCGGCGCCCGGCGCCAGCGTGGCGAAGATCGAATCGAGGTGCTGCACCGCCACGTCGGGACCGCCGATCATCAGGCAGTAGCCACGCTCCAGGCCCCAGACGCCGCCGCTGGTGCCGACATCGACAAGATGGATGCCCTTGCCGGCCAGTTTCGCGGCCTGGTCGACGGCGTCGTGATAATAGGAATTGCCGCCGTCGATGACGATGTCGCCGGGCTCCATCAGGGCCGCCACCTGGTCGATGATCCTGCCGGTGATCGCCGCCGGCAGCATCAGCCACACACAGCGCGGCTTGGCCAGCTTGCCGATGAATTCTTCCATCGAGGCCGCCCCTGACGCGCCGTCGGTCACCAGGGCCGCGACGCTGGCCGGGTTGATGTCGTAGACGACGCATTCGTGGCCGTCGCGCATCAGGCGCCGGACCATGTTGGCGCCCATCCGGCCCAGTCCCATCATTCCGATCTGCATGGTTTCGTCCCTGTTTTCTAGGAGATTTGCGGGGTTATCGAGGGAAGGTCTGCTGGCTGTCCTGGTCGCCTGAGATGACGGAGAAGTCGACATTCTCCCAATCGCCGGCCCCGGGCCAGAAAAAAGTGAAGGTCAGCGTGCTTCCCTTGGGAAGGCCAGAGACGGCCAGATCGGCAAGATGGATGCCGAAATCGTTCTCCACCGTCTGGCTATCGTGGGCGGTCGCCCAGTTGTCGGTGCTCCAATGGACTGTAGCCGGAGCCAACAGTTCGACGCGCAGTGTCTTGCCGGCCGGGACCGTGCGGATCTTGTTGTTGAACCGCCATGTCCGGAACGGCGACACTGTCTTGGCCTCGATATACCGCTTGACGCCTTGCGGCGGCATGTCGAAGACCGCGCCGTCGCGCAGCGAGCGCAACAGCTTGATATGCTCCGAATGCGCCCAGACCAGCGGCATGGCGCTGCCCGAGGGGCGGCCGTGCAGCAGTTCGCGCTCCGGCATATCGGCGCCGTCCCAGACCTGCTCCGGCAACAGGCCGCCCGGTCCGGCCGAGCCTTCCAGCGCTGCCAGCAGGCTGGCTGCCTTTTCCCTACGCCCGGCCGCCAGCTCATAGTGGGCGCGTTCGCCGGCCAGCAGCGGCCAGGGGCGACCCTGGCCGGTGCCGTCGAAAGGTGCGCCATCTTCATGCTCGCCATAGCCGTCGCCGTTGTAGCGATACCAGAGCGGCCCTTGCGGCAGATCGCAGCGCAATTGCGCGTCGATGACCTTGACCGTGTCTGTCATGCGCGGGTCGTCGGCCGCCCGCAGGCCGAAGCGGACAAGTGCAAGCGCATCCGGACTGACGATTTGCTCGGCCGGCCGGTTGGTGTCGCCGGGTGGCCGGTTCTTGATCGGGACATAGCCGTCCTTCGGCGAACCGGCCTCGGCGCTGTCGGGTGGTGCTATGCGGACATAGTAGCCTTCGACGCCGACTTGACCGCAGATCGCCGTGCCGGTGACGTAGGTCCAGCGCTCGACCTGGTCGTTCCAGACGTCTGATGTCTCGCGCAGATAGGTCGCCGCGTCCGGCTTGCCACAGGCGTCGAGCAGGTCGGCTGCGGCAAGCAGTGCGGCGATTTCGACGGCGAGCGTGAACGGGCTGTAGCCGGCATCCTCTTCCCAGCGGTCCTCGCCGGTGACCGGCCCGTTGCGCACGACGAAGCCGGCGGCGCGCTCGATCATCGGCAGAAAGACTGCGAGCCTGGCGTGCGGCAAATGGCCGGCGCGGTGCAAAGCTTCGGCCAGCAGCAGCGGAAAGGCGCATTCGTCCATCTGGATGCCGGGCCAATAGGCCGATCCGTCGAGCCAGGCGTTCTGCGGCCAGTGGCCATCCGGCTGCTGGATGGAGCCGAGATAGTCGAGGATTTGCAACGCCGAGGCGGCGTCGCCGGCAGCAAGAAAGCCGCCGGCCGTCTCGACCAGATCGCGCGGCCAGACCAGATGGTAGCCGCCGAGGTCGTCGTCGCCCTTGTCGAAGCCCCACGGGATCGACAGGCTGGCGACCGCGGCGCCCGGTGTGGCGATCGACCGGTGCGTCGCCAGTACCGCCGTCGAGACGCGATAGAAGTTGGTCCCGGGCACCGCGTGCCGGTCGAGCGGCAGCAAGCCCTTTTGCCAGTTGCGCCAGTTCTGGAGGTAAGAGTTCGCCGCGGGTTCAAAACCCTGCTTCAGGCTGGCGAAAGCATGTTCCGCAGCCTCCTCGGGCGTCGCGCCAAATCCCAGCGCCAGCAAAGCCTTGGTCCTGGCCGCGGAAAAGCCGATCTCGCCGGTCAGCGCGACATTGCCGTCCTCGGCCCGCTGGTATGCAGCATCGAGCTCGCCTGTGTTGTGCAGTTGCTGCCAACCGTCGGAAAAACCGACATAGCCGGCCGAGCCGGTCCGCCAGGGCAGCGACGAGGCCAGCGCCAGGCAGGAGCCGCGCCCCGAGGCGAACAGCACGGGCTTTCCCTCGTGCTCGCCGACCCAGGCGGTGTTGCCCATGCCGGCATTGACCAGATGCGGCGCCAGAAGCGCGTAGACGCGATAATCGTCAGCGGCGCCCCTCAGCGCCGTGAAGGTGATTTCCTGCAGCAGCGCCGGGCGCGCCGGATCGGCGAGGATGCGCTTTTCGATCCGCCAGGCGCCGTCGTTCGCCGTGTTGACCAGCCGGTAGGCGGGTACGCCGTCCTCGAACGGTTCGATGCTGTGCGTGGCATCGCGCTTCTCTTCCGAGAAATAGCCGGCGGCGCCGGTGACGATCAGGCCGAGGTCGCGGGTGCAGGCACTGTCGACGCGCGAATAGTAGATTTCGTTGAGGATGCCGTGGCTGATCGTGAACCAGATCCGGCCGGCCGGCGAAAGCGACGTTCCGACGCCGCTCTTGGCGCTTGACGTCCAGCGCGCCGGAATTCCCGGGGCGCCCGGAGCAACGTTTGGCGTCACTGGCATTCTGTTTCGGTCTCCTGGCCTCCTCCCTAGACCATGACGCGAACCCTTTACAATCATTGCACCGCAAGTTGATCGGCGGGCCGACGGCAGGGCAACGAACTAGGGCCAACGGGTTTCTTCGGAGCTTTCGCCTGCGCTGACGGAGCAGCAAACGAAAAACCCGCCAGTGCGGCGGGTCACCGGCGCAAATCAGCACCATGGACGAAAATGTACCATAGCTGAGGTCACCGGGTCAAGAAAAAATTCCTATGTCCAAAGGCGCCGTCGTTGACAGCGGCGGCGGCATGCGTCCACTATTTCCCGGCACGGGAGGATCGTGAAAGCAATGGCGGAAGTGTCCCTGGTCCTGATCGACCGGCTGCTGGCGATATCGCGGGCGCTTGCCGGCCATATCGATCCCGGCACGGCGTTCCGCGCGACAGCCATCGAGATCGGCTCGCTCATCCCGCACGACCACATGGATCTGGCGGTGCTGTCGCATGATGGGCGCCGGCACGCCTGTTACGAAGCCGGCTTCCACACCAGCTGGAGCGAGCTTGCCCAGCATCCGCTGCCGACCGAAGTCAGCCCGATCCGCTCGGTGCTGTGGGGCGAAGTCCCCTATCTGCTCGCCGACGACGCGCTGAGCGACGAGCGGTTCCATTTCGCCACCGCTATCGATGGTCCGATCTTCGCCGCCAGGCTGCGCAGCCGCATCGTCGTGCCGCTCAGGGCGCGCGGCGGCATCATCGGCGCGCTCAACATCAGCCGGCACGAGGTCGAATGCTACACGCTTGCCGACGTCGCGGTCGCGCAGCAATGCGCCGACCTGATCGCGCCCTACATCTTCGCGCTGATCCAGACCGAGGAGGCGCGCCGCGCCATGCTGGCCGAGAGCGAGGCGCGAAACCGCGTCGAGCTGCTGCGCGTCGGCGCCTCGCAATTGACCGAAGGCATGGAGCGCGAACGCCGGCGCATGGCCATGGACCTGCACGACCAGACGCTTGCCGATCTCGCCCGGATCGCGCGCCAGCTCTCGGCACTTCGCGGCCAGGGCGTGGCGCGGGCAGCACAGCTTGCCGATCTCGAGAAGGAGGTCGCCGGCTGCCTGACGGAACTGCGCCACATCGTCGACGACATGCGGCCGAGCGTGCTTGAACTGTTCGGCCTGCGCGATGCGGTCGAGGCGCATCTCAACCGCAGCGTCGCCAGGGCCAAGCCGCCGATCGCCGTACGCATCGCCGACACCAGCGACGGCGGCGCCGACACCCTGTCGGAGCCAGTGCGGACCGCGCTCTACCGGATCGTGCAGGAAGCGATCAACAATGCCGTTCGCCATGCCGCGCCGCACCGCATCGACGTGCTGCTGGCGTCGACCGCGAGCGTGCTGCGGGTGATCGTCACGGATGACGGCCAGGGCTGCGGCGCCGTTGACCCGGCCGCGTATGGCGGCATCGGCCATATGCACACGCGGGCAGCCCTTATCGGGGCGCGGCTGCGCATCGGCCAGGCCGGCCGCAAGAACGGCGGCACCCGTGTCGTCGTCGAGATCGACCGCCAGCCATCACGGGAACTGGCGGCGGCTGCAACAATGCCTGGCGAACTCGCCGTATCGGAGGCCATGTGATGCTTGTGATGATCGCCGAGAATGACGGGCTGCACCGTAGCTTCGCGCGGCGAACGGTGGAGCAATTGTGGCCCGGTGACGTCGAGGTGATCGAAGCGAGCGACGGCGAGGACGCCATCAACCTGGCGACTGAGCGCGAGCCACTGCATGTCGTGCTCGATTTGCAGATGCCGAAGGCGACGGGAATCGAAGTTGCCAGGGCGATCTGGAACCGCCGCGCCGGCACGCACATCCTGTTCTGGTCGAATTTCGCCGACGAAGCCTATGTGCGCGGCGTGGCGCGCATCGTCCCTCCCGGCTCTGTCTACGGCTATGTGCTGAAATCGGCGACGGAGGAAGGCATGCGGTCCGCCCTGCGCGGGGTTTTCCGCGAAGGCCACTGCATCATCGACCGCGAGATCCGCGGCATCCAGCATCGCGTTCAGGACAAGTTCGAGGGCATCACCGACGGCGAATATGAAAGCCTGATCGACATCGCGCTCGGCCTGACCGACCGGGCGATCGCGGCACGGCGCGGCCTGTCGATCCGTGGTGCGCAGAGCCGCATCAAGCACTGCTACGACAAGCTCGGCATCGTGCCGGCGGAGGACGGCGCCGGCGATGCTTCCGTGTTCAACTCGCGGACGCGGGCGATCTATCTCGCCATGGCGCGTGGCCTGATCAACATCGACGCGCTGCGCCGCGAACAGGACCGGCTCGATGCCTGGCTGGCGGAGCACTGAAACAGCGGCGGCCACAAGCCGGAACATCGGAAGGTCCGGTGCATTGCTAGTGAACGCCAACTCAACGCCTGCGGTACCGAAGTGCGACCCTCATTTGCAGATTCATGGCACCTGGTGCGTGAAAGCGTCGTCGGTTTCATCGACGACAATGCGCTCAGCCATGGTGCGGCGATGGCCTTTTATGCCGCCACCTCGCTGGCGCCGATCTTGCTGATCGTGGTTGCGATTGCTGGTCTCGTCTTCGGCCACGATGCCGCACAATTGGCCTTGTCCGCGCAGATATCAGGGCTGATGGGACCGGAAAGCGCCGATCTCCTCAAGACTGCGCTGGAAAGTGCATCCGGCAGGCTGTACGGCACCTGGGCCGCGATCATAGGGCTGGTCACCTTGCTGGTGGCCGCGTCTGGCGTCTTCGGCGAAATGCAGCAGTCGTTGAACACAATCTGGAAGATCGAACCGCAAGGCAATTCCCTGTCGCGTCTGGTGAGGGCACGGGCCGCCAGTCTGGGGTTGGTGGCCGCACTCGGGTTCCTGTTGCTGGTCTCTCTCATCGCAAGCGCCGCGATTTCGGCACTGGGCGCTTTCATCAACGCCCATCTGCCGTTCGGAACGATCATACTCAGCGGGATCAACGGCGTCGTTTCGTTTGCGCTTATCGCCGTGATGTTTGCCGCCATTTACAAGGTTTTGCCCGATCGAACCCTGGAATGGCGCGATGTGGCAATTGGCGCTGTCGGGACCGCGGCCCTGTTCACATTGGGAAAATCGCTTATCGGCTGGTATATCGGCACCAGCGCGATTGCGTCGTCGTATGGCGCCGCCGGCGGACTGCTCGTGATATTGCTCTGGGTTTACTACTCGTCGGAGATTTTCCTCCTCGGTGCCGAGTTCACGCGCGCCTATTCCGTTCGCCACGGCAGCCGGTCCGATCTGAAGAGGTTGGTTCACAGCCCTCTGCCCGCGCAGCACGACTCATTTCGCGCAGGGCAAAAATCCAACTCTGCCGGCGTTGTCGTGCTCGTGGCGGTGGCTTGCGCGAGCGCAACCTTGACCGCGCTTTTGCGAAGTGTTCGCCGGCCCTGATCTGACGTCGCCGGTATTCTACGCTCGATAGGCACGGGCGACTGTGCAAATGCACAGTCGCCCGTGCGCTTTGACCCGTATCGGCTCGTCGGGACCGCGCCTACGCTCTGCCCCAACAAGAAGACTGTATCGGGAAGCGCTCATGCCATTCGTCACCATGCGGAGTAGCACGGCTGTTCGCGCCGGGAGCCGATGATGTCGGTGCCGGCGCGTGCGCGTCATTCCGGTTTCGACGACGTCGTCGGCGATGCGACCATTGAGATGGTGGCGAGCGGCTTCGGCTTCCTCGAAGGGCCGGTCTGGCATCCCTATGAGAAATGGCTGGTCTTCTCCGACATTCCGGAAAGCCGGATGTATCGCCGCAGTGCCGAGGGCGAGATCGAGCTGTTCCGCGAGCCGAGCCACAAGGCCAATGGCAACACGCTGGACCGCCAGGGGCGGCTGGTCACCTGCGAGCACGCAACGAGCCGCGTGACCCGCGCCGAGCCCAACGGCAGCGCAACAGTGCTTGCCACGCACCATCAGGGCAAGCAGCTCAACAGCCCGAACGATATCGTCGTTGCCACCGGCGGATCGATCTACTTCACCGATCCGGGCTATGGCCGGAGGGAGTTCTATGGCGTGCCACGCCCGCAGGAGCTGCCGTTCCAGGGCGTCTACCGCATCGATGGCGACGGCGCCCGGCTGACATTGCTGGCCGACGATTTCGGGCAGCCGAACGGGCTGTGCTTTTCGCTGGACGAGTCGCGGCTGTTCATCAACGACACCGAACGCGGGCACATCAGGGTGTTCGGCGTCGAAGCCAATGGCGACCTCAATGGCGGCGCGGTGTGGGCAGTAACCGAGGGCGAGGGGCCGGGAGCGCCCGACGGCATGAAGATCGACAGCCGCGGCAATCTTTACTGCACCGGACCCGGCGGCATCCACATTTTCGACGCGTCGGGCACCATTCTTGGCGTCATCCGGACGCCTGAAGATTGCGCGAATTTCACCTTCGGCGACGACGATTTGCAAAGCCTCTACATTGCCGCGTCGACGTCGCTGTACCGGCTCAGGGTGCGCGTGCCGGGATTGAGACTGTTTTGAGCTCGCGACAATCCGTGCTCAAATCAGAGTTGGGAGTGAGGCCGGGGTCAAAGCCGGTGGGAATGCAGCAGTCAACACATCTGGGAGGATAACGACATGAAGAAACTGTTCGTTCTGGGCGCTCTGGCGGCAATGCTCGCTTCGGGCACGGCGCTGGCCGACACCAGTGGCAAGAAGATTGCTTTTTCCAACAATTATGCCGGCAATTCCTGGCGACAGGCGATGCTCGACAGCTATGGCATCGTCACCAAGAAGGCGGTCGCCGACAAGGTGGTCGGCGCGGCCGACATCTTCACCACCGCCGACAAGGAGGTGCCGACGCAAGCGGCGCAGGTGCAGAACCTGATCCTGCAGGGCTATGACGCGATCGTCATCAACGCTGCCTCGCCGGATGCGCTCAACGGCGCCATCAAGCAGGCCTGCGATGCCGGCATCGTCGTCGTCTCCTTCGATGGCACCGTGACCGAGCCTTGCGCCTACCGCGTCGTCGTCGACTTCAAGGACATGGGCAAGCAGGAAGTCGAGCAGATGGCCAAGTTCCAGCCCAAGGGCGGCAATCTGCTTGAAATCCGCGGCCTTGCCGGCACCTCGATTGATGATGCCATCCATGCCGGCATCCTCGAAGGCGTCGCCGCCCATCCCGAGTTCAAGATCGTCGGTTCGGTGACCGGCGACTGGGACCAGACGACGGCGCAAAAGGCGGTGGCGACCATCCTGCCGTCGCTGCCCGACATCGTCGGCGTCGTCGATCAGGGCGGCGACGGTTACGGCGCCGCACAGGCCTTCGCCGCCGCTGGCAAGCCGCGCCCGACCATCATCATGGGCAACCGCCAGGACGAGTTGCAGTGGTGGAAGGAGCAGAAGGACAAGGACGGCTACCAGACCTGGTCGGCGTCGATCGCGCCCGGCGTGTCGTCGCTCGCCTTCTGGGTGGCGCAGCAGGTGCTCGACGGCCGCACCGACATCCCGCATGACCTGCTGGTGCCGTATCTGGCCTTCACCCAGGACGATTTCGAGGCCGAGCTGCCAAAGATCCCCAAGGGCGGCGTCGCCAGCCACGAATACACGCAGGAAGACGCGATCGCGGCCATCAAAGCCAACATCAAGTGAGTGTCGGCCAGCGTTGCCGTCCGTATAGCCAAGCGAGTATCGTTGAGCATGCCCAGGGATAACGCTGACATCATCAGACTGAACGGCGCCGAAAAGCATTTCGGCGCCGTTCGCGCTCTGGCCGGCGTGGATTTTCACGTCGGCCCCGGCGAGTGCGTCGGCCTCGTCGGCCACAATGGCGCCGGCAAATCGACGCTGATGCACATGGTGGCGGGCACGCTGGTTCCCGACAGCGGACAGATCGGCGTGCATGGCGCCATCGAGGACAATTATTCGGTGTCGCGGGCGCAGCAGCTCGGCATACGCTGCGTGTTCCAGGAATTGTCGCTTTGCCCCAATCTCAGCGTTGCCGAGAACACGCGCATCAACCACGCGTCGCTGCGCGGCTTCGGTTGGCGGCGAAAGGCGGCGGATCTGATTGCCGCCAAGCTCGACGAGATCTTTCCGGGCCACAGCATCTCGGCGTCGGACATCGTCGCCGACCTGTCGATCGGCCGGCGTCAGATGGTCGAGGTGGCGCGCGCCTTCACGGTCACCCAGGACCGGCTCGACCTCGTCATCCTCGACGAGCCGACATCGTCGCTCGACGCGCACACAGCCGGCCAGTTGCTGGCCTTCGTGCGCCGCTTCGTCGCCGGCGGCAAAAGCTGCATCCTGATCTCGCATGTGCTGGGCGAGGTGCTGCGCAACGCCGACCGCATCGTGGTGATGCGCGACGGCAAGGTGGTTGTCGCCGACGCCGCCACCGCCTTCGACCGTAACCGGCTGGTGACGGCGATGGGCGGCGCGGAAGCGCGCCAGAAGATCGCGGCGCAAATCGCTGCCGCCAAGCCCGCCGCCAGTCCGCTGAGGGTCCGGGCGCGGCCCGCCGCGCAGAAGGACGGCACTGACCTCGTCGCCTGCGCCGGTGAGATTATCGGCCTTGCCGGGCTTGCGGGACATGGCCAGACCGACCTGCTGCTGGCGATCTTTAGCGGGGCATCGCGCGCCCGGGCCGGCATCGAGGTGACCGCACCGGTGGCGCTGGTCGCCGGCGACCGCCAGTCGGACGGCATCTTTCCGCAATGGTCGATTGCGGAGAACATAGGCATCCGCTCGCTGGCGCGGCTGCGCAGCGGGCTGCTGATCTCGCCGCAGCGCGAGGCCGAGCTTGCTGCATTTTGGCAGAAGAAGATCGGCATCCGTACGCCTGACATGAACAACAACATTTTCTCGCTATCGGGCGGCAACCAGCAGAAGGCGCTGTTTGCGCGTGCGCTCGGCTCGGATGCACAGATCGTGCTGATGGACGACCCGATGCGCGGCGTCGACATCGGCACCAAGCTGGAGGTCTACGACCTCGTGCGCGAGGAGGCTGCCCGAGGCCGTACCTTCCTCTGGTACACCACGGAAACCGAAGAGCTCGACAATTGCGACCACATCTATGTCTTCAAGAACGGCCGCATCGTCGCCAATCTGCGCCGCGACGAGTTGACCGAAGAGAAGATCATCCAGTCCTCCTTCGGCGATGCGGCCTGAGATGACGGCCGCCAGCCTCGACACCGCTGCCAGGACTTCCGCCGAGCGTAGCGCGCTGGCCCGCGCCCGCCTGCTGCGAGGACTGCTGCCGGCGCTGTCGCTGGCGCTGGTGCTGCTCGCCATCGCCTGGCTCAACCCGCGCGCCATCAGCTATTTCGGCTTCAGCCTGATGCTCAACCTGGCGATCCCGATCGCGCTGGCGACGATCGCGCAGATGTTCGTCATTGCCGGAAACGAGCTCGACCTGTCGATCGGCACTTTCGTCGGCTTCGTCGGCTGTGTCACCGCGACCTGGCTGAAGGACGCGCCGCTGCTCGGCGCCGCCATCCTGCTCGGATCGATCGGCGTCTATGCGCTGCTCGGCGCACTGATCCATCTGCGCAACCTGCCGTCCATCGTGGTGACGCTCGGCATGAGCTTCGTCTGGCAGGGGCTCGCGATTCTCGTCCTGCCCAAACCGGGCGGCAAGGCGCCGGACTGGCTGCTCGGGCTGATGGCGTTCAAGCCGCCTTTTGTGCCGTTCCCGATCATTGCGGCGCTGCTGATTGGCCTCATCGTCCATTTCGGCCTGATGCGCACCTCCTATGGCGTGATCTTGCGCGGCTCGGGCGGCAATCCGGCGGCACTCGGTCGCGCCGGCTGGTCGCTGCTCCGAACCAAGATCGTGCTGTTTGCGCTCGCCGGTCTGTTCGGCGTGCTGTCCGGCATGGCGCTGATCGGCATCACCACCTCGGCTGATGCCAATATCGGCAATGGCTACACGCTGCTGGCGATCGCCGGCGTAATCCTCGGCGGCGGCGAATTCGTCGGCGGCCGGGTGTCGCCGATCGGTGCGGTGATCGGCGCGCTGACGCTGGCGCTCGCCGCCTCGCCGCTGCTCACCTTCATGCACATTCCGCCCGACTGGCAGGTTGCCGCCAACGGCGCCATCCTCATCATAGTGCTGGCGGCGCGGGTGCTGATCAGCCGCCGGGAGAGGTGAGCGATGATTTTCGTGAAATCGCTGGCCGGCAAACCCTGGATCTGGTCGTTCGTCGGCGCGCTTCTGGTGTGGCTGGCAACGATCGCCTTCACCGGCGGCTACGGCGGCGGCGGCATGGTCACGGCGGCGCTGTCGCTCGCCGTGTTCACCGTCATCGTCGGCGTCGGCCAGATGTTCGTCATCACGCTCGGCCCCGGCAATGTCGACCTGTCGCTGCCGGCCAATATCGGCCTTGCCAGCGCCGTCGCGATGAAGGTGATGGACGGCAACGATTCCATGATCGCGGTCGGGCTTTTGGCGGCACTTGCCTGCGGGGCGGCGATCGGCGCCGCCAACTACCTGCTGATCTGGGCGCTGCGCATCCCGCCGATCATCGCCACGCTATCGGCCAGCTTCATCATCCAGTCGATCGACATCAGCTATGGCCGCGGGCTGCAGATCAAGCCGCCGCCGGGCTTCGCCGATTTTGCCAACTGGCAGGTGCTGGGCATTCCGGTGCTGGCGATCCTCACGGTATTGTTCACCGTCGGCGCGGCCATCGCGCTGCAGCGTATGATCTATGGCCGCTCGGTGCTGGCGATCGGCCAGAACATTCGCGCGGCGTGGCTGGCCGGTGTCAATGTCGGCCGCATCCGCTTCCTCACCTACACGCTGTCGGGCGCGCTCGGCGGCATCGACGGCGCGCTGCTCGCCGGCTATTTCCGCGGCGCCAATGTCGACATTGGCAACGAATACCTGCTGGCCTCGATCGCCGTCGTCGTCATCGGCGGCACGTCGGTCGCCGGCGGCAAGGCCAATGTCCCCGGCGTCTGGGGCGCGGCTTTGTTCCTGGTGCTGCTTTTGACCATGCTCAACACGTTTGGGGTGAGCGCCGGGGTGCGGTTGCTGCTGACGGGGCTGATCATTGTCGGGGTGATCACGGCGGCGGGCGGGCAGAAGGCGCTGCGGTAGCCTCCGCCTTCGTCGTCCCAGACACCTTCAAGGCCTGTAATCATTGTGCCAGGCCGACATCCGGTTCCCTTCGACGTTACGGCGCTGTAAATCCCGTTCGCGTGGCCACGGCCGCTGAATAATGCTGGGAGGTTTGCGTGTCCGATTTTGTGAAGGTCAGCCGCGACGGCGACGTTGCCGTCGTCACCATCGACAATCCGCCGGTCAACGCGCTGAGCTTCCATGTCCGCGAACCGCTGATGCAGGCGCTGGTCGAATTGCGCGACGATGCGTCGGTTGCCGCCATCGTCATTGCATGCGCCGGCCGAACCTTTGTCGCCGGCGCCGACATCACCGAGTTCGGCAAGCCGATGCAGCAGCCCGAACTCCGCGCCATCGTGGCGACGCTGGAAACCATCGCCAAGCCGACGGTCGCAGCCATCCACGGCACCGCGCTCGGTGGCGGGCTGGAGCTGGCGCTGGGCTGCCATTTCCGTGTTGCCGATGCCGGCGCCAAGCTCGGCCTGCCGGAAGTCAAACTCGGCCTGCTGCCGGGTGGCGGTGGCACGGTACGGCTGCCGCGCCTTGTCGGCGTGGTGAAGGCGTTGAAGATGATCGTCTCAGGTGCGCCGATCGGCGCGACCGAGGCGCACGCCGCCGGTCTCGTCGATGCCGTCTTCGAAGGCGTTCTGACCACGCATGCCGTGAACTTCGCTGGGGAAATCGCCCGCAAGGGTGGTCCCTTCACGCCGGTGCGTGATCGCAATGAAGGACTCAAGCAGGCCGACCTCGCGGCGTTCGACGCCGAGGCTGCGGATCTTGCCAGGAAAGCGCGCGGGCTCGAGGCACCGATCGCTTGCGCGCAGTCGGTGCGCAATGCCGTCACGCTGCCCTTCGATGCGGCGCTGGCGGCGGAGCGTGCGCTGTTCGTCAAGCTGGTCGCCAGCGACCAGTCGCGGGCGCAGCGCCATCTGTTCTTCGCCGAACGTGAGGCGGCAAAGCTTCCAGGAAAAGACATCGTCAAGCGCAGGATCGCTCGCGTCGGCGTCATCGGCGCCGGCACGATGGGCGGCGGCATCGCCATGGCCTTCGCCAATGGCGGCTATTCCGTGATTTTGCTGGAAACCAGCCACGAGGCCCTGCAACGCGGCTTGGCGACCATCGACAGGAACTACTCGGTGTCCGTCACGCGCGGTTCGCTCGGCGAGGATGCCAAGCAACAGCGGCTCGCTCAGTTCAAGGGCTCCACCGACTATGCCGATCTCGCCGATTGCGACCTGATCGTCGAGGCGGTGTTCGAGGATATGGCGGTCAAGAAGGAAGTGTTCGGCAAGCTCAAAGCCGTGGCCAAGCCCGGCGCGATCCTCGCCACCAACACCTCCTATCTCGACATCAACGAAATCGCTGCCTCGACCTCGCGGCCGCAGGATGTGCTCGGCCTGCATTTCTTTTCGCCGGCCAATGTCATGAAGCTCTTGGAGATCGTGCGCGCCGAGAAGACCGCGCCCGATGCGCTGGCGACATCAGTCGACCTGGCGAGGCGGATCGGCAAGGTGGCCGTCGTGGTCGGCGTCTGCCACGGCTTCGTCGGCAACCGCATGCTTGCCGCGCGGGGCTCGGAATCGGAAGCGCTTCTTCTGGAAGGCGCAACGCCCAACCAGATCGACCAGGTGTTCACCGATTTCGGCTGGCCGATGGGGCCGTTCCAAATGGGCGATCTCGCCGGTCTCGATATTGGCTGGCGCAACCGCAAGGCACGCGGCCAGAAAGCCGTGATCGCCGACACGCTGTGCGAACAAGGACGTTTCGGCCAGAAGACCGGCCGGGGTTTTTACCTCTATGAGGCTGGCGCGCGCACGCCAGTGCCGGATCCCGAGGTTGAAGCGCTGATCCGCGACAAGGCCGCCGAGAAGGGTATCGCACCGCGTGCGATCAGTGCGGAGGAAATCGTAGAGCGCACGCTTTACCCCCTGATCAACGAGGGCGCCAAGATCCTGGAGGAAGGCATAGCGGCCCGTGCGTCCGACATCGATGTCGTCTGGGTCAATGGCTACGGCTTTCCCATCGGCAAGGGCGGACCGATGTTCTGGGTTGGCCTTGAAGGTCCGGCCAGGATCATCGAGCGGCTCGAATACTGGCATCAACGGACGGGCAAGGATGTGTTCAAGCCGGCGCCGTTGCTGAAGCGGATGGCCGAGACCGGGTCGTGGGAAGCCGGCGGTTAGAGAGCCTACCGGATCCGTGCATCGATGATCTCGACGAAGCGCGCGAACAGGCCGGCCTGCGACTTGATCTTGAGCTTGCGGTAGATGTTGCGGCGATGGACCTTCACGGTTCCCGGCACGATGCGCATGGCGCGGGCGATCGACTCCGTCGAATGCCCCTGCAACACCAGGTCGACGACATGCTTTTCGCGCGGCGTCAGCGACAGGCTCTGCCAGATATGGGCGCGGTCGAATTCGTTGACCATAGCGGCCGTCTCGTCCTGCTTCGCTTCCGCCGTTTCGTCGGCCGGAAGAGCAGGCCAGCGCAACCTGATGAAGCTGATCACCGCGGGAGCCATGTCGCGCAGCAATCTGGCATCGGCGGTGCCGAAAGGGCCTGAAGCGCGCAGCCGCATCAGCGACAACACCAGCGCATCCTTGCCCGGCAGCGGCACGAAGAAGCCGACCTCCTCGGCCAGCCTGGTCTGGCTGTAATAGGAGCGGAAATACTCGCTGGCATAGAAACGGTCCGGCGCCAGCTCGCGCATGCGCCAGAACCCTTCCTTGCGCTCGACCGCAGCGTGATGGAACGGATCGAGCAGATAGGGCCCTTCCTGATAGAGCGCGACGAACACATGGCTCTCGGTGGGCGAGAAGGTCTCGAACAGCAGCGGCGGGCGCGAGGCGCCGCGATAGCCGAAGATCACGCAGTGGTCGAATCTAACGTGCTGCCGCAGCCACTCGACCAGCGCCTGGCCAAAGAGATCGCCGCTGGTCTCCCGCGTCGTCGCGACGAGCGTGGCGAGCCGGCTGTATTCGTCGCTGCGGGACAATGCATACCCCCTTAAACGAGAAAATAGATCAGATATACCACCTGAGAGGTATATACTAGCCGCCATTGGCTCTGGTAGCGTTCCGATATTGCCCTGTTGCTGGAGCCATCAGCCTTGACCGCAGTGCCCGACATCGAGTTTCGCGGCGTCACCAAGCGCTATGGCGCGGTGACCGCGGTCAGCGGCATCGATCTCGCTGTCCCGCCCTCCGCCTTTGTCGCGCTGCTCGGTCCCTCCGGCTGCGGCAAGACCACCTGCCTGCGCATGATCGGCGGCTTCGAACAGCCGAGCGAAGGCCAGGTGTTCATTCGCGGCCAGGACATGGCCGGCACGCCGCCCTACCGGCGGCCGGTCAACATGGTGTTCCAGCAATACGCGCTGTTTCCGCATCTCGATGTCGAGGACAATGTCGCCTATGGGCTGCGCCAGGCGCGGCCAAGGCTGTCTTCGCGCGAGATCGCCTCAAGGGCGGGCGAGGCGCTCGAAATGGTGCGGCTCGCCGGCTATGGCCGCCGCAAGATCCACGAACTGTCGGGCGGCCAGCAGCAGCGTGTGGCGCTTGCCCGCGCCCTGGTCAACAAGCCGGCGGTGCTCTTGCTCGATGAGCCGCTGGCGGCGCTCGACAAGAAGCTGCGCACCGACATGCAGATCGAGCTGCAGAACCTGCAGCGCGAGATCGGCATCACCTTCGTGCTGGTCACGCACGACCAGGAGGAAGCGCTGTCGATGAGCGATTTCGTCTGCGTCATGAATGGCGGTCGCATCGTCCAGCTCGGGCAGCCGAGCGAGATCTATGACGAACCGGCCGACCTGTTTGTTGCCGATTTCGTCGGCAAGACCAATCTCTTGAGCGGTACTGTCGCCGGGCATTCGGGCGATCTGGTGGAGGTGGCGCTTGCCGACGGCACCGTCATTGCGGCGCGCAAACGGACCGCTTTGCAGCAGGGCGAGGTCGTTTCGGTCAGCCTGCGTCCTGAATCGCTCAGTCTCGGCGCCCAGGCAAGCGGCCCATTCAAGGGCATCGTCCGCAACCGGATATTCCTGGGCTCGACGGCGGAATACGCGATCGAGGTCAAGGGCATCGGAACGCTGCTGGCCAAAGCCGATCACCTGATCGGTCACGGCAATCTCTTCAAGCCGGGTGAACCCGTCGCCATCGGCTTTGCCTCCGGAACGCCGCTGGCGTTTGCGGAGATCAAGAACAACGGGGCCAACCAGAGGGTAGATAAACATGTCGAAATCATATCGTGACGGACTGCCGATCAGCCCCGAGAATTTCGTCGACCAGCTGATGCGTTTGAAGCGCGGCTCGATCGGCCGCCGCGACTTCCTCGGCCTCACCGGCCTTGGCATTGCCACGGCGGTGATGGCGCGCGAGATCGGCATCATGCCGACACCGGCCTTTGCCGCGGAAAGCCTTGGCGATCGCATGTCGATCGCCACCTGGCCGAACTATCATGACCCGGCGACCTTCGAGAACTTCAAGAAGGACACCGGCGTCGCCGTCGAGGTCAACGTGTTCGGCTCCAATGAGGAGATGCTGGCCAAGCTGCAGGCCGGCGCCTCGGGCTGGAGCCTGTTCGTGCCGACCAATTACACGATCTCGACCTACAAGAAGCTCGGCATCATCGAGCCGCTGGAGATGGCGAAGCTGCCGAATTTCGACGGCTCGCAAGAGGATCCGCGCTTCACCTCGGAGGGCACGATCGATGGGACGATCTACGCCGTGCCGAAGAACTGGGGCACCACCGGCTTTGCCGTCAACACCAAGAAGCTGACCAAGCCGATGACGAGCTGGAAGGAGTTCTGGGACACCGCCATGGCGGAAGGCGACAGCCGCACCATGGTGCATGACTACCAGCTGACCACGATCGGCAATGCGCTGAAATATTACGGCTACTCGTTCAATTCGCTCAAGCAGGACGAACTGGCCAAGGCGGAGGAACTGCTGCTGAAGGTCAAGCCGCATCTGTTCGCGGTCTCCTCCGACTACCAGCCGGGGATGCGCGCCGGCGACGCGTGGATGACCATGTGCTGGACGAATGACGGCGCGCAGCTGCATCGCGACATTCCCGAGATCGCCTATGTGCTGGGCAAGGAAGGCGGCGAGATCTGGACCGATTTCTATGCCATTCCGAAAGACGCGCCGAACAAGCCCGCCGGTTACGCGCTGCTCAACTACCTGATGAATCCCCAGGTGGCGGTGAAGGAGCATTTGGCCAATGGTGCGCCGTCGACCGATGCGCGCGTCAACAAGCTGCTGCCCAAGGAGGTGCTCGACAACCCGATCCTCTATCCGGCAGCCGACCTGTTGACGCCGCTGGAATTCGGCGCGGCGGCAACGTTGACCGACCCCGGCCGTGCCGAACTGATGGCGCGCTTCAAGTCGGCCTGAGCCAGGCGGCCTCAAATTCGACTCAGATAATTTGACCGGCGGGTTTATGCCCGCCGGCACCGGGGCAATCTTTCCATGCACGGCAGCCGTCTTCGCAGGAATTTTCTGACCGCCATGCTGCTCGGTCCGGCGACCGCGTGGCTGGTGGTGTTCCTGGTGCTGCCGTTCATCGCCATCGCCGTGTTCAGCGTCGGCGAACGCGCACCGGAAGGCGGCTATCAGGCCGCCTTTACGCTGGCGCAATATGCCAATCTTCCGGCGCGGGCGACCGCCTTCTGGAACACCATGGTGCTGGCGCCGGTGGGAGCGCTCGCCTGCCTTCTCGTCGCTTATCCCGTTGCCTACTATCTCGCCTTGCGCGCGCCGCAGCGCTGGCGGCTGATCCTGCTGGCGCTGGTCGTCATTCCGTTCTGGACCAGCCTGCTGATGCGGACCTATGCCTGGATGTACATTCTGGGCGGGCGCGGCATTCCGGCGCTGCTCGCCTTTGTCGGCATCGAGGATGTCAGGCTGATCAACACGCCGGGCGCGGTGCTGCTCGGCATCGTCTATGGCTACCTGCCGCTGATGATCCTGCCGATCTATGTCAGCCTCGAACGGCTTGACCGCAGGCTGCTGGAAGCCTCCGCCGATCTCGGCGCCACGCCATTATCGACTTTCCTGGGCGTGACCCTGAAACTGTCGTTGCCGGGCGTCATGACCGGCTTCTCGCTGGTCATGATCCTGCTGCTCGGCGAATATCTGATCCCGACGCTGCTTGGCGGCGGCAAGGTGTTCTTCATCGGCAATGCGCTGGTCGACCTGTTCCTGCAATCGCGCAACTGGCCGTTCGGATCGGCCATCGCCATCACACTGGTGCTGGTATCGGTGGTGGTGCTGATTGCCGCCAACCGCATTTCGACCCGGGTTTCGGGCGCGCGCCGGGTGGATCTGATCTGATGCGCGCCTTCGTCATTGCCGTCTTCGCTTTCCTCTATCTGCCGATCGCACTCGTCGTGCTGTTCTCCTTCAACGCCGGTCACCATGCCAGCGAGTTCACCGGCTTTTCGGTGCAATGGTACGGCAAGGCACTGGCGAACCCGTTCCTGGTCGAAGCGCTGAACAACAGCCTGTTCATCGCCACCACCAGCGCCTTGCTGGCGGCGCTGTGCGGCACCGCGGCGGCCCTCGGCCTGGCGCGCGTCGGCGTGCGGACCCGCGCGGTCTTCGACGCACTTCTGGGCGCCGCGATCGTCGTTCCGGGCGTCGTCATCGGCATTTCGACTCTGGTCGCGCTCGTCCAATTGTTCACCGTCGTCAATCCGTTCCTCGCCTCGATCTGGCCCGACGACCAGCCGCCGCGGCTGGCGCTCGGCTACGGTTCGATCATCGCGGCGCACGGGCTGTTCTCGATGGCGCTGGTGACGATGATCGTCGGCACGCGGCTCGGCAGCCTCGACCGCAATCTGGTCGAGGCGTCGAGCGATCTCTACGCGACGCCGTTGACGACGTTCCGCTCGATCGTGCTGCCGCAGATCATGCCGGCGGTCGTTGCCGGCTTCCTGCTCGCCTTCACCTTCTCCTTCGACGATTTCATCATCGCCTTCTTCGTCGCCGGCGCGCAGACGACGCTGCCGATCTATGTCTTCGCGTCGATCCGGCGCGGCGTGACGCCGGAGATCAACGCCATCGCGACGATCGTGCTCGTCGCTTCCGTGCTGCTTGTGGTGCTTGCCCAATGGCAGTTGCGCCAGCGCAAGCCGTCGAACTGAAAGCCGTATCATGATCCTCAAAGACCGCATCGCCGTGGTGACAGGCGCCGGCTCCGGCATCGGGCGCGCCGGCGCCATGATCATGGGCAGGGAAGGCGCGGTGGTCGTCATCGCCGACAGGGATCAGGCCGCCGGCGAAGCAACGGCTTCGGACATCCGCGCGATCGGTGGCCAAGCCGAGGCGATCACGACCGATGTCGCTGATGATGCGGCGGTCGAACAGCTCATTGCCGGCACGCTCGACAGGCATGGGCGCATCGACATCCTGCACAATCACGCCGGCATCCAGATCGGCGGCACGCTGACCGAAGTGGAGGTCGGCGGCATGGATGCCTCGTGGCGGGTCAATGTGCGGGCGCAGTTCCTGGCGGCGAGACAGGTCATGCCCTCGATGATCGCGCAGGGCGGCGGGGTCATCCTCAACACCGCCTCCAATTCGGGCGTGTTCTACGACCGCGAGATGATCGCCTACGCAACCTCCAAACATGCGGTGGTGGCGATGACACGGCAGATGTCGCTCGACTATGCCAAGCACAATGTGCGCGTCAACGCGCTCTGCCCGGGATGGGTCGACACGCCGTTCAACGAACCGTTCATCGCCCAGATGGGCGGACGCGGGGCGATCGAAACCTATGTCCGCACCAAGATCCCGATGGGCCGCTGGGCCAGCGCCGATGAGATCGCCGAAGCGATCCTGTTCCTTGTCTCCGACCGTTCATCCTTCATGACCGGCCAGGCGCTGGTAATCGACGGCGGTGAAAGTATCGGCTGAGCCTTTTGCTTTCGCTATCAACTCCCCTGTTTTCAAAGCTTGTCCGATATACCACGCAAAGACTTTCACCCATGCCGCTGCTTGCCGGCAGGACTATAGTCCTGCCGGCATGGGACTTCAGTGCCATGGCCGTCCAAGAGCGTGAATTTGTGTTTGATATCAGTCGGTTAAGTTTCTGGCCGGGTGCCAGATCGCGTATTGAGACAGCATTTGTCTAAAGTTTACTCTGCACTATTAGCAATTCCTCATAGGACGGTCGCTTAGCGGTCGGGCCAGGGCGACGATTCCCGAGGAGATTACCATGACAAACCGGAAAACTCTGCTGGCGGCGCTTGCCGCATTGGCGCTCCTGGCATCTCCGGCGCTCGCCGGCAATGGGCACGGCGGTGGCGGTGGCAATGCCGGAGGCAACGGCGGTAGCAATGCTGGCGGCAATGGCAATGGGGGCGGCAACGGCCACAACGGCAGCAATGGCAAGAGCGGCGCTTCGCACGGCAAATCTTCGTCGGCCCCGGGCCGGGCCAAGGCCAAAGCGGACGACACCACGGTCGACACAACCACAAAGGTTTCGTCGGTTCCCAAGGAGAAGAACATCCACGCCAAGCTTGGCCGGCTGAACTCACTGCAGCGCAACATCAACGCCTATATGAATTCGAAGAGCAAGAAGTTCGCCGGCATCCAGGCGTTCGTGACGCAGTCGGCCAAAGCCAAGGTCGCTCAGGCAGCCGCTGAAGCGGCCCAGGAGAAGCTGGATGCGCTGAATTCGCAGTTGAGCGCGCTGACATCGCTGACGCCCGAGCAGGTTGCGGCCATGACTCCCGAAGATCAGGCAGCCTTGCCTGGAAAGATAACGGATCTGCAGGCCGAAATCGCTGCTCAGCAGACTGAGGTCACCGCCGCCAATGAGGCGGCTGCCGCGGCAGACGTCGGCACCGATGATGCTTCGCTCGACGCGGCATTGACGGATATGGCCAACAAGCCCGTCGACGCCGCGGTCACGTCCTGGGCTCAGGGCGTCCTTGCCGACAAGATCGACCAGACGGCTGCCGCAATGCAGACGGAAACGACGCCGTAACGAACCGCTGCCGAAACGGTAGTGGTCAGTCAAAGAAGATGCCGCCGGGTTGCACTCGGCGGCATTGCCTTTTCCCGCTCATGGTCGGGCTGGCTATCCAGGGATAGCCACCGAGCTGGCGTCCAGGGATAGCCAGGCTCGAAACACTCAGACATGCTTGCGGCCGCCGGTCTCGCGAAACCAGCTGTCGGGGTAGGGGTACCACCAGTCCTGGATCGCAGGCTTGTGGTCGATGATCACCATCTTGGAGCGGCGGAAGGCGTCGAGGCCCTGGCGTCCGAGTTCGCGGCCGAGGCCGGAGGCCTTCCAGCCGCCGAACGGCAGGGCGTCATTGTCGATCAGCGGGTTGTTGACCCAGACCATGCCGGCTTCGAGCCGTTCCGCCGCCTCGTGGGCTTCGGCCAGATCCGATGTGAACACCGAAGCGCCGAGCCCGAACGGGCTGTCATTGGCAAGCCGGATCGCCTCGTCGAAATCCCTGACCCGGCAGATGGCGGCGACGGGTCCAAAACACTCTTCGCGCACGATCGCCATATCAGGGGTGACGCCGGTCAGGATCGTCGGTTCGTAGAACCAGCCGACATTGTACGCAGGCGGGATACGCCCGCCGGTGACTGCGACGGCGCCATGAGCGATCGCATCGTCGACAAGGCGCATGACTTTGGTCCGCGCGCTTTCGCTGACCAGCGGGCCGATCTCGGTCTTGTCCATGCCGTTGCCGATGCGCAGCGCCCGCGTCCTTTCGGCGAACAGCGCGACGAAGCGGTCATGCACGGAATCGACGACGAAGAAGCGCTCGGCCGAAGTGCAGACCTGGCCGGTGAGGTGGAAGGCGGCGGTGACGCTGCCGGCCGCCGCGATCTCGAGCGGGGCATGCTCGCTTATGATCAGCGGGTCGCTGCCGCCGGCCTCGATGACGCACGGCTTCATGCGTTCGGCGCAGGCCACCGCCACCGCCTTGCCTGCGGCGACCGAGCCGGTGAAGGCAACGGCATGGGTGCGGTCGGAGGCGATCAGCGCCTGCGCTGTGGCCGCTCCGCCGGGCAGGCAGGAGACCAGCCCCTCTGGCAGCGAGCGGAACACGGTCATATAGTCCAGCGTCGAGAGCGTCGTCGCCTCGGCCGGCTTGATGATGCAGGCATTGCCGGCGGCGAGCGATGCGGCGACCGTCCAGCACATCAGCAGGATCGGGAAATTGTAGGGCATGATGTGTACGGAGACGCCGTAAGGTTCGTAGCGCGCATACTGGAACGAACCGGCCTGCGTCGTGCCGGCGATCTTGCCGGCATCGTCGCGCGCCATCTCGGCATAGTAGCGGAAGATCGGCGCGCAATTGGCGATCTCGCCGATCGCTTCGGGGTAGGGTTTGCCCATCTCGCGCACCATCAGCTCGGCGCAACGCGTGAAGTCCGCCGCCTCGATGGCGTTGGCGACGGCATGCAGATGCTTGGCCCGGCTCTTGGCATCGAGCTTCTTCCAGGCGGCCTGCGCCTTCGTCGCGGCCGTGAGTGCGGTATCGATCTCGCCGTCTGTCGCAGCAGAGATAGCGCCGACGGTTTCCAGCGTCGCCGGATCGATCACCGGTTTTGCCGCGCCGGCCATCGACCGGTAGTCCGGATTGACGAAGAAGGTTGGCCGGTCAGGAGAGAAATCCATTTTGTCCTTCTCCATTTATGGAGCCTTTTTGAGAATTCGTCCTGCCGAGGCAGATGGCGTGGCTTTCGAGAACCGGAGCGCAGCGGACATTTAGTCCGTGAGCACCGGAAGCGCAGAAAGCCGCGTCAGGTGTCCGGCAGGGCAGAATTATCGAGAAGGCTCAGCGGATCATGTAGACCTTCTTGATTGTCTCATGGACGGTGCAGACTCCCTTCCAGTCCTGCGGGAAGAACGCTGCCGTATCCGGCTCGATCTCGATGACCTCGCCGGATTCATGCACATAGGTGCAGCGCCCTTCGAGGAAATGGCAGAACTCGTCGCGGGTGACATGGCAGTGCCATTTGCCCGGAGTGCAGACCCAAAGCCCGCATTCGGAGCGGCCTTCCGGCCCCTTGTACAGCAGCTTGCCCGAGGTATGGGATTGGCCCTCGATCATGGTCGGGATGACGCCCCAGTCGACGAGGTCGGTAATGCTAATCGGGGATTTCATGATGGGGGTTGTCATATCGATTCCTTGGAAATGGGTGCTCAGCGGCACATGAAGGCCTTGGTCAGCGTTTGCGTGATGATGGAGATGCCGGTCCAGCCGGCGGGGAAGAATACCAGCGTGCCGGCCTCGACCGCGATCTCCTCGCCGTCGTCATGGACATAGCTGCCGCGTCCCGACAGGAAGTGGCAGAATTCGTCGGCGCCAAAGGTGACCTTGCGCGTGCCCGGCGTGCACGCCCACAGGCCGCATTCGCTCGATCCGTCCGGGTTCTGCGCCAGGATCTTGCCCGAAGCGCGCGGCGAACCGGCGAGCGTGTTGCTGCCCGCGCCCCAGTCTTCCAATTCCACGGCCGAAGCCTTCGGCCAGTGCGGTGTCGACATGTCATCAAGCTCCGTGGTCACGCCAGCATGTAGACGTTGCGCATCGTCTCATGCACGGTGCATTCGCCTCTCCAGCCGGCAGGGAACATGACCACGGTGCCGGTGGAGACTTCTATCACCTCACCGACATCCGACCGGTAGGTCGCGCGGCCGGCGACGAAATGGCACAATTCGTCGCGCGGGATACTGAGGCGCCAGCGGCCTGGCGTGCAGACCCAAATGCCGGATTCCGGCTGGTTGTTTGGCCCTTTGTGCACGAGCCTGCCGGTGGAGCGCGAAGCGCCGTCCAGGGCGTCAGGTTGGACGCCCCAGTCGACGAGGTCGGTTCGGGTGGAGGCCTGGTGGAGGTGTGGGGCGGAGGAGGTCACAGCAGCGTCTCCAGCAACCCGGCCGCTTTCTCCGGCCCATTCTGCGCGTGCATCTGTGCCGATGTCTTCGCCAGCTTGGCTTTCATCGCCGGGTCGGTCAGGCAGGTCTCGATCTTGGCAACCAGCTCGGCATCGGTCCAGTCGTAGCGCGGCATGCCGAAGCCGTGGCCGGTTTCCTCGACGCGGGTGGCGTTGTCGTGGCCATCCCAGACATAGGGCATGATGATGGCCGGTTTGCCGAAATAGAGGCACTCGGTGAACGAGTTGTTGCCGCCATGGTGGATGACGGCATCGACCTGCGGGATCACCGAGGGCTGCGGAAACCAGCTGTCGACAATGACGTTGCCGGGCACGTCCGTGTACTGGTCCTTGTAGCCGCCGACATTGACCAGAGCCCTGTAGCGCGTCTTGCCCAATGTCGCGATGATGCGCTTCAGCAGATCGACATCGCCGGCGCCCAGGCTGCCGAAGGAGACGTAGAGCAGCGGCCCGTCATTGTTCCTGGAGAAGGTCGGCACCGTGTACGGCTTTTCGTGCCGCACGCAGCCTTCGAGATACTGGAATTTTGCCGAGTCGAGCGGATGGCGGCGCTTGAATTTTGCCGCCTCGGGGTAGAGCAGCAGGTTCAAATAGGGCGAGGCTTCGAAGAACTGGCCGACCGGATAGGGCGCCTCGTGGTTGGCGGTGAGGAAGGCGTTGAAGTCGTCATGGATCGGCTTGATCACCGCATTGAAGTGGTCGCGGTAGCGCTGGTGGCCGGCATGGTCGTTCTCGCCGCAGCCGGAGAGATGGGGCGGGATGTCCTCGTCCTCGATCTCGTTTTCCGAACACGAGATGACGCGCACCCACGGCTTGCCGTACTGCTTGATGGCCGGGAACAGGATGACGTTGTCGACGCAGATCACATCCGGCTTGATGGCTGAGAGAACGCGCGGCAGATCTTTCTGCGCCCATTTGGCGCTGTCGACGATCGCCGTCCAGCAATCCTTGACGTAGTTGTCGACCTGGTCGTAGGGCGATTTGCGGAAGTTCGGGATATGGCCGTTGATGAAATCCTCCCAGAATTTCGCCATCTGCTCGGGCGGCATCGGCTCCGACAGGTTCACCGGATGCGCCTCGAAGCCGTAGCCCTTGTAGACATCGACGAAGCCGGGGTCGGACAGGAACACCGCCTTGTGGCCGCGCGCTTCGACTGCCTGGGCGATGCCGACGGAATTGAGCGCCGGGCCGTAGGCGGCTTCTGGAAAAAACGCGATCGTCTTCTGCGCCATCAGGCTTCTCCTGTCATTCTGCGAAAATTCTGACATCGGCGGCATCCCAGCCGAGTTCGACCTGGTCGCCCGACGAGACCGGCCGGCGGTCGGCGGCGTCTGCGGTGACGCGCACCAGGAACGGTTTTGGCGACAGGGGCGTGCGGACATGCAGCTGCAGGTCAAGCCCCTGATAGGCCAGCGCCTCGACCGTGCCGGTGATGCGGTTGGCGGTTTCCGCCGATGGGAATAGCCGGATGCGCTCAGGGCGCACCGAAGCGACAGCGGATGCGCCGGGCGAGAGCGTTGCCGGAACCTTGCCTGATATGCGTGCGCCATTCGTGGCCACAACGCCATCGACGGCGGCTTGGCCCGGCACGAAATTCATCACGCCGATGAAGTCGGCGACGAAGCGATCGGCGGGGTGTTCGTAGATCGCGTGCGGCGTGTCGCATTGCAGCAATCTGCCGTCTTTCAGCACCGCCATGCGGTCGGCCATGACGAGCGATTCCTCCTGGTCGTGGGTGACGATGACGAAGGTGATGCCGACCTCGTGCTGCAGGCGCTTCAATTCCAGTTGCATGGCGCCGCGCAGCTTCTTGTCGAGTGCGCCGAGCGGCTCGTCGAGCAGCAGCAGCCGGGGCCGCTTGACCAGCGCGCGGGCGAGCGCGACGCGCTGCTTCTGGCCGCCCGACAATTGCTCCGGCTTGCGGTCGGCGAAGGGGACGAGCTCGGTCGTCGCCAGGATGGCCTCGACGCGGGAGCGGATTTCAGCCGCCGGCAAACGTTCCATCTCCAGGCCGTAGGAGACATTGGCGCGAACGCTCATATGCGGAAACAGCGCGTAGGACTGGAACATCAGGTTGACCGGCCGCTTGTTGGGCGGGGTTTTGGCGATGTCGCGTCCGTCGAGCAGGATGCGCCCGTCATTGGGCGTCTCGAAACCGGCCAGCATGCGCAAGAGCGTGGTCTTGCCGCAGCCGGACGGGCCGAGCAAAGCGAAGAACTCGTTCTCGCGGATGTCGAGCGAGATGCCGTCGACAGCCGTCACCCTGCCGAAATTCTTCGACACATGATCGATGGCCAGCAGAGTGCGGGGTTCGCTCATTGGCCGATGATCCCACGGTTGAGCCGCTGCGACAGGGTCAGCGCGGTGATCGAGACCGCCATGACGATGGTCGCCAGCGCGTTGATCTCCGGCGTGATGCCGAAGCGGATCATGGCGTAGATCTGCATCGGCAGCGTCGTCGAGGCGCGGCCGGCGCCAGCGGTGAAGAAGGCGATGATGAACTCGTCGACCGAGAGCGTGAAGGCGAGCAGCGCCCCTGCAATCACCGCCGGCGCGATGACCGGCAATGTCACCCGCCGGAAGGTGGTGAGCGCGGAGGCGCCGAGATCGGCGGAGGCCTCGACGATCGACCAGTCGAAACTCTTCAGCCGCGCGCGCACCACCGAGCAGACGAAGGCGAGGTTGAAGACGACATGGGCGAGGATGATGGTGTGCAGGCCCATCGTCAGGTTGAGCATGGAGAAGAACGAGAGCAGCGCGATCGCCAGCACGATGTCGGGAATGATCATCGGTGCGAAAATCAGCGCTTCGAGAGCCTTGCCGTATTGCCGGCGCATCTCGATGCCGATCGCCAGCAGCGTGCCGAGCAGAGTGGCGATCGCGGTCGAGACCAGCGCCACGATCAGCGTGTTGAGGGCCGCGGAGAGGATGGCGCTGTTCGAGGCCAGCGAGACATACCATTTCAGGGAGAATCCCGACCATGCCGTCGGCAACCCGCCTTCGTTGAAGGACAGCGCCACCAGCACGGCGATCGGGATGTAGAGGAAAGCGAAGACCGGGCTGAGCACGAGCCAGAGCGTGCGCCGCGTGGCAGGGGAGCGCTCAGCCATCGGTGTCTCCGCCGGCTTGCGTGACGTGACCCGAGGCGCGATTGGCGGCCAGCGCTTGCGCCATCAGTACCAGAAGCATGATGGCAATCAGCGCCATCGCCAGTGCCGCCCCGAAAGGCCAGTCGTTGGCGGTCAGGAACTGGTCGTAGACGAGGTTGCCGATCATCTGGAAGCGGCCGCCGCCGAGCAGCGCGGGCGTGACGAAATTACCGATCGACAGCACGAAGACGAAGACCGCGCCGGCGGCGATGCCCGGTACGGTCAGCGGCAGGATGACACGACGGAACGTGGTGGCTGCCGAAGCGCCGAGATCACGCGAGGCCTCGGCGAGTTCCGGGTTGAGCCGCGACAGCGGCGCGTAGCAGGCGAGGATGACGAAGGGCAGGTAGTTATAGACCAGGCCGGCGATAACCGCGCCTTCCGTATAGAGCATCGATGGCGGCTCGCCGGTGTAGCCGAACCAGCGCAGCAGCTGGGTAATCAGGCCTTCGCGGTTGAGCAGCACGATCCAGGCATAGGTGCGGATCAGATAGTTGGACCAGAACGGCAGCACGGCGAAGAACAGGAACACTGGCTGCCACCGGCGCGGTGCCGCCGATATCGCGTAGGCGGCGGCATAGCCGATCACCACAGCGATCAGGGTCGCGGTGCCGGCGATGCGCGCCGAATTGAGGAAGATGCCGGCATAGAGCGGGTCGAAGACCAGGCCGAAATTCTCCAGCGTGAAGGTGTATTCGATGCCGCCATAGATGCCACGCCGGAAGAAGGCGAGCGCCAGTACCAGCGCGCACGGCACCACCATCAAGGCCGCGAGCCAGGCCAGCGCCGGGGCCATCAGCAAGGAGGAACGAAGTCTGGTTGAGGACACGATTGGGTACCGCATTCAGCGGCCGACGGCGGAAACCCGCCGTCGACCGTGGTCTCTGATGTGCCGCCGCTTACTGCGCAGCCTTGATCTCGCTGACGATCTTCGAATAGTCGCGCTGGGCGTCGCCGACGTCACGCAACTGCTCGAACTTGACGAGATCGGCCACCGGCATCGCCATGTTGGGGAATTTTGCCAGAAAATCGGCAGGCAGGCTTTCCATGGCCGGCTTGTTCGGCACCTTGTAGTCGATGTTCTGCGCCGCCCAGGCGTGGTTCTTGGCGTCGAGCATGAAGTTGATGAACTGGAAGGCGGCGTCCTTGTTGGCGGAGGCCTTCATCACCACCATCGTGTCGACCCAGAGGTCCGAACCTTCCTTGGGAATGACGTATTTGATCTCCGGCTTTTCGGCGATGCCGTAATTGCACCAGCCGTCCCAGGCCTGCACCATCAGTGCCTCGCCGGACACCAGCTTGGAATAGAAGGTGGTGTCGTCATAGGCGAGCAGGGTCTTCTTGGCCGAGATCAGGAGATCCTTGACCTCGGCCATCTTGGCCGGGTCGGTTTCGTTGACCGAATAGCCCTTGTTGAGCTGGCCGGCGGCCAGCAGCCAGCGGTCGGTCGCCAGCATGGTGGTCTTGCCCTTCAATTCGTCGGAGGGCGCGAGCAGGTCGCTCCAGCTGGCCGGTGCGACCTTCATCAGATCCGAGCGATAGCAGAGGCCGGTGGTGCCCCAGGTGTAGGGCACCGAGAAGGCATTGCCGACATCGTGCGGCAGCTTGGCTGCTTCCGGATAGAGGTTGGCGAGGTTGGGGATCTTGGCGTGGTCGATCGGCTCGGTGAGGCCGAGCTTGTTCAGCACCTCGGCGAAGGGTGAGGAGACAAAGACCACGTCATAGCCCTTGCCGCCGGCGGCGATCAGCTTGCCCATGATCTCTTCATTGGTGGCATGCACCACCACTTCGCCCGAAACGCCGGTTGCGGTCTTGAAGGCGGCCATGGCGTCGGGTGCCATGTAGCCGTCCCAGTTGGAAATGACGAGGTCGGCAGCCGTCGCCGGCGCGGACAGCGCCAAGGCCAGGCCAAGTGCGATCGAAGATGTTTTCAGCGCACGGCGCCGCAGGCTGGTAGCGGTCATGACAGACTCCCATTCGGTTGATCGTCGAATTTCATTCGCCGGACCAACGCTTGCGACCCTTGCCGCTGCCTCGATCCTGTTCCCTCGGTCTTTTTCTCGCCGATTGTGCTGACAGTACTATTGCAGAAAAAAGTACGTCAATCCATAATTTGTCAAACGACCGAGGAAACTGGCCGATTGCGTCCGTTCGGGCGATCGGTCAAAGCAATGCGGTCATCTCGTTTTCCGCTGGACCAGCCATGCAAGCCGCAGCCAGACGACCCCGCACCAACCATCTTGATCTGGCGCAGCGCATCCTGGATGTGGCGCGCCAGCGCGGCTTCGGGCCCGGTGCACGCTTGCCCGAGCAGCAGATCGCGTCGCTGTGCAATGTCTCGCGCACGCCGGTGCGGGCGGCACTCGGCCTGCTCGCGGAACGGGGCGTCGTGCGCTGGGAGGCGGAGTCCGGTTATCATCTGGCCATCGACCTCACCGCGCAGGCTTCGGTCGCCACGGAATTGCCCGCTGCCGAGGAGGACGAGTTGGCCGAGGCGATCCTGCGCGACCGCTCGGCGCGGCGACTGGACCAGACGGTGACCGTCGCGGGATTGATGCGGCGCTACAGTGCCGAGCGCAAGACGGTATTAAAAGCGTTGAACAAACTGACCGAAGAGAATCTGCTGGATCGTGCGCCCGGCCAGTCCTGGCTGTTTCGGCGCACGCCCGACGATCCGGAAGCGCAAGGCGACAGCTACGAGTTCCGCTTGCTGCTCGAGCCCGCGGCCATCCTGACGCCCGGCTTCAGGCTGGACGGCGCGCGGGCGGCGACGTTGCGCCAGGCTATGGAAGCGCTGGTGACGCTGCCGGACGCCGCCTTCGACACACGCGAGTTCCAGCGGCTGGACATCGATTTTCACGGCATGCTCGCCGAGGGCAGCGCCAACCGCTTCATCGCCGACGCGCTCGCCGATCACCTCAGGCTGCGCCGGCTGCCGGGCATCTATGCCGGCGTCAACGTCTTCCGATTGCGGCAATCGCTGCGCGAACACCTTGTCATACTCGACCATCTTGAAAGCCTGCAGTATGAGGTGGCTGCCGATCTGCTTCGCATTCATCTGCGGCTCTCCCGCAACCAGCGACCGCAAGCGGCCAGCCGCGGGGCTCCCGCGCTGTTCGGCACGATCAGCCGGCCGGAATGACGAGGATTAATTGACGCGTAAAGCCAGCCCGACCATCGCGCTGTTTCCCGAAGCAAGCTTCGGCGCGGCGTTGAATTGCGTCGGCATCGCGCAGGCGCTGCGTGCGAAAGGCGCCCGGCCCGTCTTCATCTGCCATGCCGGTTTCTCCGGCGTCTTTGCCGACTATGGTTTCCAGGAATACCAGCTGCCAACCGACGAGCCGCTGAGCGAGAGCCAACGCCAGAGCTACTGGCAGGCTTTCGTGCGCCGGCACCTGCCGCATTTCAGGCTGAGCCCGATCGACCAGCTCGAGACCTATGTCGCTCCGACCTGGCAGGCCATCGTCGACACCGCGGTCAATGCCGAGGCGCCGCTGCGCCAATTGCTGGCACGGCTCAAGCCGGATGCCGTGGTGCTCGACAATGTCATCATGTTCCCGGCGATCGCCGCAGCCGGCTGTCCGTGGGTGCGCGTCGTCTCCTGCGCCGAGACCGAGCTGCCGGACGCCAATGTGCCGCCCTATCTGTCGGGGCTTGGCGTGGACGACCCGCAACGCGCGGCGTTCGAGGCCAGGTATCTGGCGGCTTGCGCGCCGGCGCATGACCGCTTCAACCGCTTTCGGGCGGATGCCGGACTGGGGCCGCTGCCGAAGGGTCAGTTCCTCGAGACGTCGCCCGATCTCAACCTGCTGCTGACGCCGACGATCGTGCGCCGCGAGCGTGCCGAGCCGCTCGACCCCGCGCGCTTCGTCTATCTCGAGGGCTGCGTGCGTTCTGAAGGGCCGTTCGAGGTGCCGGTGTTCCCGCGCAATGGCGGGCCGCTGGTCTATGTCAGCTTCGGCAGCCTGGGTGCCATGGATGTCGGCCTGATCGAGCGCATGCTGGTGGTGTTCGACAGGCTGCCGGCGCGCTTCATCGTCAATGCCGGCGGCCTGCGCGACGCTTACCGCGCGGTGCCGGACAATGTTTATCTCGACGCCTGGTTTCCGCAGCCCTCGGTGGTGGCGAAGTCGGATCTGTTCATCCATCACGGCGGCAACAACAGTTTTTGCGAAGCGCTGCGCTTCGGCGTGCCGTCACTGATCATGCCCTATTGCTGGGATGGACACGACAACGCGCAACGCGCCGAAGAGACCGGCACCGGCGACCATATCGGCCGTGACGGCTGGACCGAAGGAGTGTTGGAGAAAGCCATTCTCGGCCTGCTGGCCGACGATGCCATGCGCGCCCGCCTCAAGGACAATGCAGCCCAAATGGCGCTGAAGCCCGGAACGGATGCGGCCGCGCAAGCCATACTCTCTCTGATACGGATTTGAACGAAAATGCCTGACAACAACACGAACATCTCGCTCTCCAGCGGCAACGATGCCAAGGCCTGGCTGGCCCGGCACGGCATCAACGAAGTCGAGTGCCTGGTGCCCGACATGAACGGCGTCCTGCGCGGCAAGGCCTTGCCGACGGCCAAATTCCTCCAGGCGCTTGAAGACTGCGCGCTCTATCTGCCGAGCAGCGCTTTCCTGGTCAGCATCGACGGCCGCTATTCCGGCTCGATCGACGAGGGTTTTGCCTATTCGGATCCGGACATGCGCATGGTGCCTGATGTATCGACGCTCTGCCTGGCGCCGGGTGCCGCTCCCGGCAAGGCCTATGTCTTTGCCGATGCCTTCCATATGGACGGCCGGCCCTGGATGGCCTCGCCGCGCCATGTGCTGCGCGCCGTGCTCGATCTCTACGCCAAGCGCGGCTGGCGGGCGGTGGTGGCGCCCGAGGTGGAATTCTATCTCACCGCGCCCAATCCCGATCCCGACCGTCCGCTGACCGCCCCGGTCGGCGCCAATGGCCGCGCCGAGACCGTGCAGCATCCCTACGATATGGCCGGGCTCGAGGAGTTCGAGCCGGTGATCCGGCGCATCTACAACTATGCGGCGGCGGCCGGCCTGCCGCTCGACACGCTGATCCATGAATCGGGTACGGCGCAGCTGGAGATCAACTTCCTGCATGGCGATGCGCTGCCCCTGGCCGACAAGGTGCTGCTGTTCAAGCGGCTGACGCGCCAGGCAGCGCAGCAAAGCGGCATGCACGCCACCTTCATGGCCAAGCCGATCGCCGCACAGGCCGGCAGCTCGATGCATCTGCACATGTCGGTCATCGACGAGGCCGGCAGGACTTTGTTTGCCGGCAACGACGATGCCGACACCGCAATGTTTGGCCACTTCATCGGCGGCCTGCAGAAATATGTCCCCGAAATCATGCCGCTGTTCGCGCCCAACGTGAACTCGTTCCGCCGCATCAGGCCGAACCACAGCGCGCCGGCCAACATCGAATGGTCGCATGACAACCGCTCCTGCGGCCTGCGCGTGCCGGCCGGCGGCCGCGCGGCGCGGCGGGTGGAGAACCGGCTTCCGGGTGCGGATTCCAATCCTTACCTGGCGATCGCCGGCTCGCTGCTTGCCGGCTATCTCGGCGTCGAGCAGAAACTGGCGCGCTCGCCCGAGGCGTCGGGCAATGCCTACAAGATCAAGAGCACGCTGCCGAAGACGATGGAGGAGGCGCTCGATCGTTTCGAGGCTTGCGGCCCGGTGCGGGAACTGCTCGGCGAGGATTTCTTCCAGACTTATCTGCGCGTAAAGAGCGTCGAGCTCGACCTGTTCCAGGGCGTGGTGACGAGCTGGGAACGCGACCACCTGCTGCTGAAGGTGTGATCATGGCTTCCAGTTCAACGGGCTTCAATTCGGGCCTCGATATCGGCAAATCCTATTATGTCGCCACCGCCAATCCGGCGCCGGACCATCCGGCGCTGGTCGGCGATGTCGACACCGACCTGGTGGTCGTCGGCGGCGGCTGCACCGGCCTGTCGGCCGCCCTTCACGCCGCCGAGCGCGGGCTGAAGGTGGTGCTGCTCGAAGGCGGCAAGATCGGCTGGGGCGCGTCGGGCCGCAATGGCGGCCAGATGATCCCCGGCCTGCGCAAGGGCGCCAAGGGACTGGTCAAGCTCTATGGGCCTGAGCGGGCAAAGGTACTGTTCGATCTTGCGTTCGAGGCGCGCGGGCTGGTGCTCGATATCATCGAGCGCCATGCCATCGATTGCGATCTCAGGCTGACCGGCCATCTGGTCGGCGCGGTCAACGGCTCCGATCTCAAGGATCTCGAGGAAGAGGTCGAGTGCCTGGCCACGGTGATGAAGTTCCCGCACGCCGAAATCCTGTCGGCGGCGGAAGCCCGAGCCAAGGTCGACACACCCTATCATGGCGCGATGTATGAGCCGCTCGGCGGCCACATGCATCCGCTGAACTACACGCTCGGCCTTGCCCGCGCGGCGATTGCTGCCGGCGTCGTCATCCATGAGAATTCGGTGGCGGTGAAGCTGGAGCGTGAGCCTTCGATCCGGATCTCGACGGCAAAGGGATCGGTGCGTGCAAAACATGTCGTGCTGGCCGGTGACGCTCTGCTCGATGGGCTGGAGCCGCGCGTCAACAGCCGCATCATGCCGGTCGGCAACTACATCGTCGCCACCGAGCCGCTGGAGGGCAAGCGCAATGTCATCCCGGCCAATGTCGCGGTGTCCGACACACGCTTCGTCGTCAACTATTACCGGATGTCGGCGGACGGCCGGCTGCTGTTCGGCGGCGGCGAGCGCTACACGCCGTCACCGCCGGCCGATATCGCCGGCTTCGTGCGGCCGCATATGGAAGCCACCTTCCCGCAACTTCAGGGCTGCCGCATCGATCACGCCTGGGGCGGGCTGGTGTCGGTGACGACATCTAGGCTGCCGCATGTCGGGCACTATGGCGAGGTCTATTTCGCGCATGGCTATTCCGGCAAGGGCGTCATCCTGTCGACGCTGTCGGGCAAGCTCCTGGCCGAGGCGATCGCCGGCGACGCCTCGCGGCTCGATCTGTTCTCGACGCTGACCCCAATGCCATTCCCCGGCGGCACGGCGCTGCGCGGTCCGCTCTATGTGCTGGGCATGCTGTGGTATGCCATGCGGGATCGCATCAAGCATTGAGGGTCGGCGGAGCGGTGCCGGGCGCTGGCGATCCTTGGCGCCCCCCTCAGTCCTGCCGGACATCTCCCCCTCAAGGGGGAGATTGGCAGATTGGCGGCTTCGCCCATTCCTGCGTCGTTGGAGATTGGCGAAAGCCGGCGTGACGTCCGATCTCCCCCAAGAAGAGGGGGAGATGCCCGGCAGGGCAGAGGGGGGCGCTGTCCCGCCGACGGTGAAGGTTGTTGGAGAAGGCCTCTTAAACCACAAAAAAATCTTCAATCCGCTGCCTGGCCTCCAGCAGCGCCGGCAGAATCTCCCGTTCCATCTCCGCGACGGAGAACCGCGCCGATTGCGTCGAGACGTTGATGGCCGCGACCGTGCGTTCTGCGCGGTCGCGGATCGGCACGGCGATCGAGCGCAGGCCGAGTTCCAGTTCCTCGTCGACGATGGCAAAGCCGTCCGCTTTCGCCTTGCCGATGGCGTTGGCTAACAAACGCCTGTCGGTGATCGTCTTCGGCGTCCGTCTCTCGATCGTCGCCTGGCCGAGGAATGCGTCCAATTCCTGAGGCGTCAGACCGGCAAGCAGGATGCGTCCCATCGAAGTGCAATAGGCCGGCAGCCTGGTGCCGACATCAAGCGACACGCTGAGGATGCGGCGGCCGGGAATGCGGGCGACATAGACGACATCGGCACCCGACAGGATCGCCGCCGAACAGGCCTCGTTCAGCTGTGCGGCGACAGCGCGCATGATGGGTGCGGCGAAGGCCCAGAGCGAGGCGCCGCCGAGCCAGGTGCGGGCGATCGTCAGCAAGCGTGGCGACAGCGAGAACACGCGGCCGGCTTGCGTTGCATAGCCGGTGGCGGTGAGCGTCAGCAGAAAGCGGCGGGCGCCGGCGCGGGTCAGGCCCGCTTCCTCGGCCATTTCGGTCAGCGTCATGCCCGAGGGATGCCGAGCCAGGATCTCCATGACGGCAAGGCCACGTTCAAGCGAGCCGACATGATCACGGGAAGCGGCTTCTTCGTCCATCTCAACTCCGCGGGAACGGCATCGACGCCAGGATTGACTCCTCGCCCTCCCCCAGCGTAGAAAGTATCGCATATAAAACATATGTTCGCAATGCGAACTTTTTGAACCCGGAGCCGATGCGATGGTCAAGTTCCTGCCGCTCAAACAGGCCGTTGCGGAGAATTTGAACGATGATGACACGGTCGCCTTCGAGGGTTTCACCCATCTGATCCCGACGGCGGCGGCGCATGAGGCGATCCGTCAGGGTTTTCGCGACCTGACCCTGGTCCGCATGACGCCGGACCTGATCTACGACCAGATGATCGGTATGGGCATGGCGAAGAAAATTGTCTTCTCCTATGTCGGCAATCCCGGCGTCGGCCTGCTGCGGCGCGCCCGCGACGCCATCGAGAACGGTTTCCCCAGATCGATCGAGATCGAGGAGCACAGCCATGCCGGCATGGCCAATGCCTATGAGGCGGGCGCGGCCGGTCTGCCCTGCGCGGTGTTTCGCGGCTATCGCGGTGCTGGCCTCGCGGCGGTCAATCCGAACATCAAGTCTGTCACCTGTCCGTTCACCGGCGAGGTGCTGGCGGCTGTTCCTTCGATCAGGCCTGACGTCACCTTCATCCATGCGCAGAAGGCCGACAGACAAGGCAATGTGCTGGTCGAAGGCATCATCGGCATCCAGAAGGAAGCGGTGCTGGCGGCCAAGCGAGCGGTGGTGACGGTGGAGGAAGTGGTCGACAATTTCGACGATCTGCACCCCAATCTGACCGTGCTGCCGCGCTGGACGATCGCGGCGATATCCGTCGTGCCAGGCGGCTCGCATCCGTCCTATGCGCATGGCTATTATGCACGTGACAATGCGGCCTATCTGGAATGGGACGAGATCGCTGCCGACCGTGAAAAATTCCAGGCGTGGATGCAGGCCAATGTCTTGGAGAAGAGCGCCGGCGATTTCGCGGCCCGGGTCGAGCATTTGAGGAAAGCGGCATGAGCGACAATCCATTGGGTTTCACCCCCAACGAGATGATGACGATCGCCGCCAGCAGGGCGCTCAGGAATGACGATGTCTGCTTCGTCGGCATCGGCGCACCGTCCGCGGCCTGCAATGTGGCGCGGCTGACACATGCGCCTGACATCACGCTGATCTACGAGAGCGGCACGATCGGCACCGCGCCCGATGTGCTGCCGCTGTCGATCGGCGACGGCGAATTGTGCGAGACCGCCGTCACCACCGTCGCGGTGCCGGAGATGTTCCGCTACTGGCTGCAGGGCGGCCGCATCTCGATCGGCTTTTTGGGGGCGGCGCAGCTCGACAAGTTCGGCAACATCAACACCACGGTCATCGGCGACTATCTCCATCCCAAGACCAGGCTGCCTGGCGGCGGCGGTGCGCCGGAGATCGCGACCTCGTCGAAGCAGATCTACATCACAATGGCGCAGACCAAGCGCGGCATGGTCGAGAAGATCGACTTCTTCACCTCCTTCGGCCATGGCGAGGGTGGCGATCATCGCAAGCGGCTTGGCATCGACACATCAGGTCCGACCTTGCTGATCACCGATCTCGCCATCTGGAAGCCGGATCCGGTGACCAAGGAATTCACCGTCGTGTCGCTGCATCCAGGCGTCACCCGCCAGCAGGTGCAGGAGAGCTGTGGCTGGGTCGTTAAGTTTGCCGAGGCGCTTGACGAAACGCCGGCGCCAAGCGAACTCGAATTGAAGACATTGCGCGACCTGCAGGCCCGCACCAAGGCGGCGCATGAGGGAACCGGAAAAGCAAAGGCTGCATGACATGGCCGAGGCCTATATCTGCGACTACATCCGCACGCCGATCGGCCGCTTCGGCGGTTCGCTGTCTTCGGTACGATCAGACGATCTTGGCGCGATACCGCTGAGGGCGCTGGCCGAGCGCAATCCGGGCATCGACTGGCAGGCGATCGACGATGTCGTCTATGGCTGCGCCAACCAGGCCGGCGAGGACAATCGCAACGTAGCGCGCATGGCGCTGCTGCTGGCCGGGCTGCCAAAGGAGGTCCCGGGCTCCACCGTCAATCGCCTGTGCGGCTCCGGCATGGATGCGCTGACCATTGCCGCCCGAGCCATCAAGGCCGGCGAGGCGGAGCTGATGATCGCGGGCGGCGTCGAATCGATGAGCCGGGCACCCTTCGTCATGCCCAAGGCCGACACGGCGTTCTCGCGCAATGCCGAGATTTACGACACCACCATCGGCTGGCGCTTCGTCAACCCGCTGATGAAGAAGCAGTATGGCGTCGATTCCATGCCGGAAACCGGCGAGAACGTCGCCGAGGATTTTTCGGTGTCGCGGGCCGACCAGGACGCCTTCGCAGTGCGCAGCCAGAACAAGGCCGTCGCCGCACAAGCCAATGGAAGATTGGCGAAGGAGATCACCCCAGTGACCATCCTGCAGCGCAAGGGCGATGCGCTCATTGTCAGCAAGGATGAACACCCCCGCGCGGGCTCAACGGTCGAGGCGCTGGCCAAGCTGCCGACGCCGTTCCGGCAGGGCGGCACGGTGACGGCCGGCAACGCCTCCGGCGTCAATGACGGCGCGGCGGCGCTGATCGTTGCCTCCGAGGCGGCGGTGAAAAAGTATGGGCTGACGCCGATCGCCCGCATCCTCGGCGGGGCTGCCGCCGGCGTGGCGCCGCGCATCATGGGCATCGGCCCGGTGCCGGCGACGCAAAAACTCTGCGCGCGGCTTGGCCTGACGCCAAAACAGTTCGACGTCATCGAGCTCAACGAAGCCTTTGCCTCGCAAGGCATCGCCGTGCTGCGCCAGCTCGGCATTGCCGAGGACGCCGAACACGTCAACCCGAATGGCGGCGCCATCGCGCTCGGCCATCCCCTGGGCATGTCGGGCGCCCGCATATCCGGCACGGCGGCGCTGGAGCTTCGCGAGCGCGGCGGCCGGTATGCGCTTGCCACCATGTGCATCGGCGTCGGCCAGGGCATCGCGATCGCGCTGGAACGGGTCTGATCGGCAAGTCTCTCCGGCTAACTTCGAGAATCCGGTGCGGTCAAATTTGACCACGTGGACAAAAGTCCGGACCCGTTCCATAGTTCCTCGTCTGATTTTTAGAACAGCCGGCTCGACACGGCTGTCGAACAGAGGGGAATACAATGGAAAACCGAAAGAACAGATTTCAATCCGCACGCGAAGGGCTTTCGCGACGCAATGTGCTGGAGTTGGGCGCGCTTGGCCTGGCTGCGGCAATGCTGCCGGGCGCTGCCTTCGGCAAGGACAAGAAACTGAAGGTGGCGGCGATCTTCGCCACGCCGATCGAGGAGCCATGGGACAACCAGATCCATGTCGCCCTGCAGAAGGCCGAGAAGGAACTCGGCATCGAATACAAATGGTCGGAGAAGGTGCAGACCGCCGATTTCAGCCGCGTCATGCGCGAATACGCGCAAGGCGGCTACCAGCTGGTGCTGGGTGATGCCTTCGCCGCCGAGCGTGAGTCGCGCCGCACCGCCAAGCAGTTCCCGAAGACCGCCTGGCTGTTCGGCTCGGGTGCCGGGCCGGCGGAACCGAATTTCGGCGTGTTCGACAACTGGATCCACGAGCCCGCCTATCTCTCCGGCATGATCGCCGGCAAGATGTCGAAGTCGGGCACGATCGGCGCTGTCGCGGCGATGGGCATTCCGGAAGTGAACCGGCTGGTCAACGCCTTCTTCGCCGGTGCCAAGGAGGTCAACCCGAACATCAAGAAGAAGGTCGCCTTCATCGGCTCTTTCTTCGATCCGCCCAAGGCCAAGGAAGCGGCGGTCGCGCAGATCGACGCCGGCGTCGACGTCATCTATGCCGAGCGCTTCGGTGTCATCGAAGCGGCGGTCGACAAGAAGATCCTTGCCATCTCCAACATGTCCGACCAGTCGAGTCTCGGCCCGGATACGGTCATCACCGGCCCGGTCTGGGACATGTATCCGACGGTCGAACAGGCGATCAAGCTGGTCAAGGCCGGCGTCTTCACCGCGCAGGACTATGGCGACTTCTCGCGCATGGCCAAGGGCGGCTCGCATCTGGCGCCTTACCACAAGTTCGACAAGACGCTGCCGGCTGATGTGAAGGAGCTGGTCGAAAAGAAGAAAGCCGAGATACTCGAAGGCAATTTCCGCGTCGACTTGGACGAGAACACGCCGGTTTCGGATTGAGTTCTGGTTTGAGGGGCTGGTGCTAGGCGCCCCCCTCTGTCCTGCCGGACATCTCCCCCTCAAGGGGGGAGATTGGCAGCTTCGTCGGCGGCACTGTTCGACGTAGAAAATTGGCGAAAGCCGATATGACATCCAATCTCCCCCTTGAGGGGGAGATGGCCGGCAGGCCAGAGGGGGGTGCAGCGCATTCCTCTCAATCAAAGCTGAATCGCAAAGCCCGTCCGTTCAGGAGCCCCCTTGTCCGCCCCCCTCATCGAAATGCGCGGCATCACCAAGAGCTTCGGCGCCGTCAAGGCGAACGAGGCCGTTGATCTCAGCGTCGCGCCCGGCGAAATCCTCGGGTTGCTGGGCGAGAATGGCGCCGGCAAGACGACGCTGATGAATGTGCTGTTCGGCGCCTATGCGCCCGACGCCGGCGAAATTCTCATCCAGGGCAGGCCGGTGCGGATCACAAGTTCCGCCGATGCGCTAGCCGCCGGCATCGGCATGGTGCACCAGCATTTTCATCTGGCGCCAAGGCTGACGGTGCTGGAGAACCTGCTGATAGGCATTCCCGGCAAGACAGGGCGGATCGACCGCGCCGGCGGGCTGGCGCGGCTGGCCGAGATCGGCCGCCAGCATGGGCTGACGCTTGATCCCGATCTTCCGGTCTCGGCGCTGTCGGTCGGCGAGCAGCAGCGGCTCGAAATCGTCAAGGCACTGTTTCGCGGCGCCAGGCTCTTGATCCTCGACGAGCCGACGGCGGTGCTGGCGCCGAGCGAGGTCGACGGGCTGTTTTCGGCGTTGCGGTCGATGGCGGCGCAAGGGCTCGGCATCATTTTCATCTCGCATAAGCTCAACGAGGTGCGGGCACTGACGCATCGCTGCACGGTGCTGCGGCATGGGCGCGTCGCCGGCCGCGTCGACGATCCCGCCAACACGACATCGTCCGCAATGGCGCAACTGATGTGCGGCCATGAGATCGTGCCGCCGGCGCGGGGACCATCGACGCCGGGTGCCGCTGTGCTCACCCTCAATGGCATTTCCACCTCGCGTCATTCGGGTACGGCGCTGCGCGACGTGTCGCTTGCCGTGCGTGCAGGCGAAATCCTCGGCATTGCCGGCGTGTCGGGCAATGGCCAGCGCGCGCTGGCGGAGGTCATCTCCGGCGTGCGCGTACCTGACGCCGGCCGGATGACGATCGCCGGCCAGAAAGTCTCACGCTTTTCGCCGCGCGAGGTGCAGGCGCTCGGTCTCGGCCGTATCCCGGAAGACCGTATGACGACGGGGCTGGTTACCAACCTGCCGCTCGCGGATTCGATGGTGTTGCCGCGCATCGGCACCGCCGCGTTCAGCAGCAGAGGCCTGCTCAAGCCGGATGCGATCCGCGCCTTCGCGGAAGAGCAGATCAAGGCCTATGATATCAGGTGCCCTGGGCCGATGACCCGCGCGGGAGCGCTGTCCGGCGGCAATCTGCAGAAGGCCCTTCTGGCGCGCGAACTCGCTTTCGACCCGAAGGTTCTGATCGTCTCGCAACCGACGCGCGGGCTCGATATCGGCGCGGCGCGTTTCATCCACGAAAAGTTCCTCGACATGCGGGCCAAGGGCTGCGGCATCATCGTCATCGGCGAGGATCTGGAAGAGCTGCTGGTGCTCTGCGATCGCATCGCGGTGATGTATGAGGGCCGCATTGTCGGCACGCTCGACAGCGCCGATGCAACGATCGCACAGCTCGGCCTGATGATGACCGGGGCGGAGGGGCACAGCTGATGTTTCGCCTGGAAGTCCGCACCTCTACGCCGGCCTGGTTCAACCTCGCTTTGCCGCTGCTGGCTATCGGCGCGACGCTTGTCCTGTGCAGCGGCCTGATCGCGCTGGCCGGCCCCGGCGTGCTCGACGCGTATGGCGTGATGTTCACGGCCTCGCTGGGCGACAGCTATGCGATCACCGAAACGATGGTGCGCGCCGCGCCGATGATCTTCACCGGACTGGCGGTGGCGGTCGCCTTCCGGGCAAAATTCTGGAACATCGGCGCCGAGGGTCAATTGCTGGCCGGCGCGGTGGCCAGCTGCTTTGTCGGCGCCATCCCGATGCCGGGACCGCTCGCTATGGTGTTGATGGCGGTCGCAGGCGCTGCGGCCGGGGCCGCGGTCGCGCTGGTGCCGGCGACCCTCAGGGTAAAATTCAAGGTCGACGATGTCGTCAGTTCGCTGCTGCTCAACTCGGTCATCTACTACGCGCTGATGGCGCTGATCGAAGGACCGTGGAAGGACTCCTTCAGCGGCTATCCGATCTCGCCGCCGATAGAGGATTCGGCCAATTTCCCTGTGCTGATCGAAGGTACAAGGCTGCATCTCGGCGTTATCGTGGCGCTGCTGGCGGCACCGCTGATCTGGTTCCTGATCGTGCGCACCACGCTCGGCTTCAGGATAAGGGTCACCGGCGAAAACCCGGAAGCGGCCAGATATGGCGGCATCCATGTCGAGCGCGTGCTGATCTCGACAGCGCTGCTGTCCGGCGCGCTGGCCGGACTGGCCGGCGTCGGCGAGGTCGGCGGCGTGCATTTCCAGGTGATGAGCGACATCTCGCCGGGCTACGGCTATTCCGGCATCGTCGTGGCCATGCTGGCGCGGCTCAACCCGCTTGGCGTCGTGCCGGCGGCGATCTTCCTTGCCGCCGTGATGACCGGCGCCGAGGCGATGTCGCGGGCGACCGGCGTGCCGGCCTTCCTCAGCGATGTCATCCAGGGCACTGCACTGCTCGCCATGCTGGTGGCGCTGCTGTTCACCGCCTATCGCATCCGCCGCGTCGGGGTTGCCCGATGAGCGCGGTGTTCGAACAGATCTTCCAGGTCGGTTTTCTGGCCGCGATCATTCGTATCGCCACGCCGCTGGCTTTTGCAACGCTGGGCGAAATGTTCTCGGAACGGGCCGGCGTGCTCAATCTCGGCATCGAAGGCATCATGCTTTTGTCGGCGATGACAGGCTTCACTGCTGCCAGCCTCAGCGGCAGCCTGTGGCTCGGCGTGCTGGCGGCGGTGCTGACCGGCATGCTGATGGGCGCGCTGCATGCGTTGTTCACGGTGGTGCTCGGCCTCAGCCAGCATGTCTGCGGCATCGGCGTGACGCTGTTCTCGTCGGGCCTTGCCTATTTCCTCTACCGGCTGATCTTCGGCCAGCAGTCTGTGCCGCCCAACATCAATGGTTTTCAGACGCTGCCGATCCCCCTCCTCTCCGACATTCCGGTGCTCGGGCCGGCGGTGTTCAACCAGTTCGCGCTGGTCTACATGGCGATCCTGGCCATTCCGTTGGCCGCTTTCATACTCTACCGCACGCCATGGGGCCTGTCGGTGCGCATGGTCGGTGAAAATCCGCGTGCCGCGGATTCGGCCGGTGTCAGCGTCATCGCCACACGCTTCCAGGCGGTTGTCCTCGGCGGCGCGCTGATGGGGCTGGCCGGCGCCTTCCTGTCGATGGCGCAGTTCAACGCCTTCACCTTCGGCGTCGTCTCCGGGCGCGGCTGGGTGGCGATCGCGCTGGTCGTCTTCGGCCGCTGGGATCCATGGCGCTCGGCGGGTGCGGCACTTCTGTTCGCCTTCGTCGATGCCTTGCAGCTGCGCATGCAGGCGAGCGGGCTCGGACACATCCCCTACGAGGCGTTCCTGATGCTGCCGTTCATCTTCACCATCGTCGCCATGGCTGTGATGTCGCGCAACGCGGTGGCGCCGTCGGCGCTGCTCAAGCCATTTAGACGGGAAGAGCGCTGACAGCCGGGCGGCTGTCGGCGTAGCTGTTCACATCGCGGTAAAACCGTTGTCGACGAACAGATGCGTGCCGTTGACGAAGCTCGACTCGTCGCTGGCGAGGTAAAGCGCCGCCCTCGCCACCTCTTCCGGCTCGCCGATGCGGCCCTGCTGCGCGGCCAGCGCTGCGTCCGAGACATCGACGCCGAGCCTGCCGAGGTCGGCAACCTCGCGCAGGCCGTGCGGCGTGCGGATGAAGCCCGGGCAGACGGCGTTGCAGCGGATGTTGCGGTCGCGGAACTCGACGGCGATGGCGCGGGCGAACATGTGGCAAGCGCCCTTGGTGGTGTCGTAGAGCACTTCGTTGGGAGTAGCCGCCACCGCCGAGATCGACGAGGTGCAGACGATCGAGCCGCCGCCCGCCGCAATCATGCCGGGCAAAACGGCGCGCGTCATCAGGAACATCGAGCGCACATTGACGGCATGCAGCCAATCCCATTCCTGCACCGTGGTCTCCAGGAAGGGCTTTATCACGATGGTGCCGGCGTGGTTGAACAGCACGGTGATGGGCCCGAGTTTTTCGATAGCACCCTTCACGGCGGCTTCGACCTGTGCCTCGTCGGAGACGTCGGCGACAAAATGCTCGGCGACATGGCCGCGTGCCCTGATTGTCGCTGCGGTTGCGGCGGCCGCCTCGCCGTTGCGGTCGATGATCGCCACCTTGGCGCCTTCGGCGGCGAACAGCTCCGAGGCTGCTCCACCCATTCCCGTCGCGCCGCCCGAAATGATGGCGACCTTGCCGGCCAGTCTCGTGCCCATTTTTTCTGCCCCTATGTGACGATTTCGCTTTGCTGGTTGGGCGATGCTACCGCGCCGGCGACGGGCGGCCAATCCACGAATTGAATGCCGCGAGGGCAAGGCCATAGGTCCATTCGGACGCAGACCCGAAAACGGACGCGCCATACGGATCGGCCGCCCGAGTGCCCCTGTAAGCAAGTGGCTACCAACTTCCCATCACCTAGGAGAAAATTATTCTAGATTCGACCGAAAAATAGCAATCGACAAAGTCTACAAGTTTTATAGATTAACCGACGAGACGGAGGTCGATATGTCCTATATCCAGAACGCCCAGACGGATCGCAGTGGTCAGCGGGCGGCCAATGCCCAGACCTTCCGCCCGGCCTATGCCGGGGCTTTCGCCTATCTCGTCTTTGCCCTTGCGTTCGTGTTCACCGGGGCCGTTGTTCTGGGTCTTATTCCCTGAGTCGTCAGATCGACCGGGGTTAGCCGCCCCCACCGCTTACAAGCAATCGGAGTTGAATGAACCGAATCCTCGGCGTGCTTTCGCGCGCCCGACACCACGGAGGACATGGCAATGCCGATCGAGTTCACGCATATTCCCGGCAAGACCGCCGATGCCGCGGTTCCCTTTTTCTACGACTTTGCCGAGACCGCGACCAAGCTCGGGCTGATCGAGGACGGCGGCTTCCGCAAGATCGTCGTCGACGATTCGGCCGGACTGCTGACCAACATGGATCTTGCGGCCCAGGTGCTCGATCGCACCTCGTCGCTGGAAGTCGTGCTCACCCATTGGGCGGGCGTGGTCGAACCGACTGTGGCGGCCCGCCAACTGGCGTCGATCGGCAGGCAAAGCGGCGGACGCCTGGCGCTGAGAATGATCAGCGAGCCGCTGAGCGATGCCGACGCCGAAACACGGCCGGTCGGGCACACCGTCATCTGGCAGCGAATAGACGAATATCTGGTGCTGCTGAAGCGGCTGTGGTCGAACGACCGGCCCTTCGACCACGAAGGAACGTTCTACAGCATCAAGGGCGGCTACGTGCCGCGCAAGGGACCGCACGGCGCCGACCTGGTCATCCGCATGGGCGGGCAGTCCGGAACGGCGCTCAAGGTGGCCGGCCGACATGCCGATGTCTTTGAACTGGCGCCGGGCTCGATCGACGAGATCCGGCAATTGATGGAGCGGGTGCGCCGCTCCGCCGCCGAACATGGCCGGGCCGGCAAGCTGCGCTTCGCGCTTCCGGTCGGGATTCACCAAGGTGCTTCCGCCTCCGGCCACAAGGCGGTCGATGTTGCCGGGCCGCCAGCCCAGGCCGCCCTGTCGCTGCTTGCCTATGCAGCCCTCGGGATCGATGAATTCATGATTGTCGGCGTCGACACGCCACGCGAGATCGCAACGCTCGGCCGGGAAACGATCACCCTGCTGCGCAATTCGCTGGCGCGTCGCGAACACGAGGCATTCCAGCCTGGAGCATATGCGTCTCGTGCAGGATTGGAGACGCGCGCAACGGGCTGAAGTTCTTCAGCCTTTTGTTGCCTCGGGCCTGTCGCCAAGCCGCGACAGGCCTTCAATGACAGCGCCCGAATCCGCCAGCGCGCCGAAGACGCCATCTTCGACCGTCACCATATGAAGCGCGGCCTCGTGGGCTTGTTTGTCGCCGCTGGCGCAGGCGTCGGAAATCGTCAGGCATTGAAAGTTGCGGTCGCAGGCTTCGCGCAGCGTGGTGTGGACGCAGACATCCGTCGTGCATCCGGAAAACATGAGATGCGTGATGCCTTGCGCGCGGAGCACAAGCTCGAAATCCGTATAAATGAAGGCGCTGTTGCAGGTCTTGTCGACGATGATGTCGTGCGGTGCCACGTCGATCTCCGGAACGATCTGGAACCCCGTGCCCGAGCGCAGCAGGATATCGGTGCCGTCGAGACCGGAGCGCTTGCGGCGCCATTTTTCGTAAGGCGTCATATCGGCCATGTCGGCCCTATAGCCCTGCCTGGTATGGATGACCCTGACGCCGGCCTTGCGCGCGGCCGCGATCAGCCGGCTCACCGTCGGCAGGATCGCCCTCAGAGGCGACGGGTCATAGCCCTGCCTGGCGAAGTAGCCCGTCGTCGACAGGAAATCCTGCTGCAGGTCGATGACGATCAGCGCGGTGTTTTCGGCCACCAGCCTGCCGTCAAAGGGAAAGTCGAAGGGCGTTGCCTTGATCATCCGGGCGCTCCCTGCTTTGGCCGCTACCATAGTGGATCAACGCGATGACACCAGATGCTGGGCGTCGTGCAGGCGTCGATAGATTCCGCCGGCACGGATCAGTTCGCTGTGCGACCCCTGCTCGACGACGCCCGACTCCGAGACGACGACGATGCGGTCGGCGCCGCGGATCGTTGCCAGCCGGTGTGCGATGACCAGCGTGGTTCGGCCTTCGGCAAGTTCGGCCAACGACTTCTGGATTTCGCGCTCGGTCTCGGTGTCGAGCGCCGACGTCGCCTCGTCGAGGATCAGGATCGGCGGGTTCTTCAAGAACATGCGGGCGATCGCCAGCCGCTGCTTCTGGCCGCCGGACAGTTTTACGCCGCGCTCGCCGATGATCGTGTCATAACCGGCCGGCAGGCCTGATATCATGCCGTCGAGCTGCGCCCGCCGCGCGGCATCGGCGATGGCGTCGTCGGAGGCGCCTAGACGGCCATAGGCGATGTTTTCGCGGATTGAGCCGCCGAACAGGAAGACATCCTGCTGGACGATGCCGATCTGGCCGCGCAGCGAAGCGAGCGTCATGTCCCTGATATCGATGCCGTCGATGCTGATCCGCCCGGCGCTGACTTCGTAGAACCGCGGCAGCAGCGAGCATATGGTGGTCTTGCCTGCACCTGACGGCCCGACGAAGGCGATGGTTTCGCCGGCGCGGATGGTGAGATCGATATCCCTGAGCACCGGCTTGCCGTCGCCGTAGCCGAAGCTCACACCGCGATATTCGATGGAGCCCTTGAGGCCGCTGGCGGTAACGGCACCGGGCCGGTCGGCGATGTCGGGTTCGGTGTCGAGCAACTCTGTGTAGCGGCGGAAGCCGGCAATGCCTTTTGGATAGGTCTCGATCACCGAATTGATCTTCTCGATCGGCCGCACGAAGACGCCGACCAAAAGCAGGAAGCCGACGAAGCCGCCATTGCTCAGGCCTCCCGTAATGACGAGGTAGCTGCCGGCAATCATGACCACGAGCTGGATCAGCCTTATGCCCATGTAGTTCAGCGAATTGCTGGCCGACATGATGCGGTAGGCGTCGAGCTTGGTCTGGCGGTAGCGCTGGTTGTCATGTGCGAACAGCGTGCGCTCATGCTCCTCGTTGGCGAAGGCCTGGACGACGCGCATGCCGCCGACATTCTCCTCGATGCGGACGTTGAAATCGCCGACACGCCGGTAGAGCGCCTGCCAGTTGCGCTCCATGCGGTCGCCGTAGCGCATCGTCACCCAGGCGATCAGAGGCACGATCACCGCCGTGATCAGCGCCAGATGCATGTTGACCGTGAACATCAGCACGAAGGCGCCGGCGAACGTCATCATGGCGATGAACAGGTCCTCGGGGCCATGATGCGCGATCTCGCCGATCTCCTCGAGATCCTTGGTGACGCGACCGACGAGATGGCCGGTCTTGTGGTTGTCGTAGAAGCGGAACGACAGTTTCTGCAGATGATCGAAGCTCTTGCGCCGCATCTCGGTCTCGATGTTGATGCCAAGCATGTGGCCCCAATAGGTGACGACCGCCATCAGCACCGTGTTGAGCAGATAGATTACCAGCAGCCCGGCCGAGGCGATGATGATCAGCGTCCAGTCCTGCCGTGGCAGGAGCTGGTCGACGAAGGTGCGGACCGCCATGGGAAAGCCGAGTTCGAGCAGGCCGGCCAGCACCGCGCAGGAGAAGTCGAGCGCGAACAGCCCCTTCCAGGGCGCGTAATAGGACAGGAAACGTCTGATCATCGAGGTGAACCGCAAGCTGTCTTGATGGACGCGGCGAGGGCACCGGCCGCCATCGATGGGCGCTGCTTACAATCGGCAGGGCAGGGCCGGCAATATGCCAGGGCCGACTTCATTGCCTGCCTTTCCACATCAGCGCCATGAAATAGGGGCCGCCGACGAAGGCGGCGATGAGCCCGGCCGGCACCTGCCAGGGAAAGATCAGCGTCCGGCCTGCCCAGTCGGCGGCAACGAGGATCAGCCCGCCTGTCATGGCCGAGGCCAGAAGCTGCGGCACGGCACGGCGGAAGCCGAGCATGCGCGCGAGATGCGGCGCCATCAGGCCGACGAAGCTCAGCGGGCCGATGACCAATGTCGCGGTTGCGGTGGCCAGCGCGGTAAGTGCCAGCAGAATGGCGCGAACCCGTCCAAGCCGCAGGCCAAGGCCACGCGCGGCAGTTTCGCCGAGCGGTACTATATCGAGCCAGCGCGCCGTCAGCGGCGCCAGCGCGAGGACGGCGACCGCGACCGCAGCGGCAGTGAAGGCATCATTGGGCGTTGCGCGATAGGTCGATCCCGATAGCCAGGCGAGCAGGAAGCCCGTGCGCGGATCGCCGCTGGCCAGAAGCAGCGCGGCGAAGGCCGACGCGACCGTCGCCACGGCGACGCCGGCAAGCAGCAGCCGCGCCGGCGACAGTGCATTGCGCCGCCCGACCAGCACGACGATCGTCAGCGCCAGCAAGGCGCCCGCGAGTGCGGCGCCGAGCATTGCCGCGCGGTCGAAGCCGTCGCTGAGCAGCAGCAGCGCCAGCACGCCGAAAGAGGCGCCGCCGGAAATGCCCAGGACCTCGGGCGCGGCCATCGGGTTGCCGGTCATGCGCTGCATCAGCGTGCCAGCGACGGCGAGCAGGACGCCCGCCGACAGGGCGACGACGACGCGAGGCGCGCGCAGGGCAAGCAGCTCGGTCAAATCCGCGGATGCGATCCAGTGCCAACCGCCTGCGCCACGGCCAAAGCCCATTGCGACGACAACCGCGAGGATGAGCGCCAGCAGGCCGGCGATCAACGGCAGGCCGTTTGTCGGCAGGCGTACGGACGACATCATGTCGGCCTGCCTTTCGGGGGTGGTTCGCATTCGCGGCAACAGGAACAGCAGCAGCGGCGCGCCGAGCAAAGCGGTCGCGGTGCCGGCGGGGATTTCGCCGGCGAACGGCAGATGCTGCACCAGACGGTCGGTGAGCCAGAGCAGGGCGCCGCCGACCAGCGGCGACCATACCAGGCGGCGGCCAAGCGTGCGCGCTCCGGCCAGCCGCGCCAGCGCCGGGGCAGCGAGCGCTACGAACCCGATGACGCCGACCTCGGCGACGACCAACGCGCCAAGCGAGACGGCGACAGCCATGCCGGCAAGGCGGATGACGGCCGGGCGGGTGCCGAGCGATGCCGCGCCGTCGTCGCTGAGATCGAGCAGGCGTAGCGGTCGCCAGAGCAGGAACGCGGCGCAGATGCCGGCCAGCAGCCACGGCGCCAGAGCAACGACGGCCGCATCGCCATTCTGCACCAGCGAGCCGCTCTGCCAGATGAACAGCTCCTCGGTGTATTCGCGGTTGAGCGCCATCAGCAGCGCGCCGGCCGAACCGAAAGTGAGGCTGACGACGAGGCCGGCGATGATGATCGACACTGGCGAAAAGCTGCGCCCGCGCGCCAGTGCGAAAACGGCTGATGTGGCGAGAGCGCCGCCAGCCAGCGCCACCCCTTCACGGCCGCCTTCCAGCAGCCATGGTGCGTAGAGGGTGGCGGCCGCCAAAGCGAGGCTTGCTCCGGCATTGGTGCCGATCGTGGTCGGCTCGGCCAGCGGGTTGCGCAGCACATGCTGCATGACGACACCGGCGAGACCGAGCGCCGCGCCGGCCAGCACGCTGGCGGCGACACGTGGCAGGAAAGCATAGCGATACAGCAACTGCACTGGATCGGATGTGTCGGGGGCGGTGAGCGCCTGCCACCACAGGTGCGCCGGCAGAAGGTGGATGAGATCGATGACGCTCAGCACCAGCGCCAGACCCGCGGGCACGGCCACCAGCAGGATGAGCGCGCCGATGCCGTCGCGCTGTCGCGGCAGGGACATTGCCTGAGCGATCATGCCGCTGCCACGAATTCGGCGAAACGCGCGGCGGCAGTAAGACCGCCGAACGGCCAGACCGGCGGAATGGTCCGCACCTGGCCGTTCCGGACGCAGGGCAGATTGGCCCAGAGCGAGTTGCGGGCGATCCTGATCCTGACGTGCGGCGGGATCGGATCGAGCGAGATCAGTTGCGCCTCGCCGACGGCGACCAGTTCCTCGATGCCGACCGTCGAAAAACCCCATTCATTGGTGGCGCCGGTCCAGGCATTGACGAGGCCGAGCCGGTCGAGGACGTCCTGCAGCAGGCTGCCGGCGCCGTAGACGCGGACATGGCGATCGTCGAACATGCTGACGACGCAGACCGGTTTTTGCACCGCCCGCTCCAGCCTGGCACGCGCTTGGGCGATCGAGGCTTCGATGCGCCCGACAAGGTTTTCTGCTTCCGTCCCACGGCCAAGCATGTTGCCAAGCTGCAGCGTCACCTGCTGCGCCTGCGCGTAAGGTGGAGCCTTGCCGCTGTAGAACGGCACATTGAAGGTCGGCGCCAATCTGGTGAAGCTGTTCTCGTCCAAGCCATAGCCATAGGCGCCGACGATCAGGTCGGGCCGCAATTCCCGAAGCAGTTCGAGATTGGGCTCGCTGCGCGACCCCAGGTCGATGGTGGCCTGCGGCAGCGCCGGGCCCTGGACCCAGTCGCCATAACCCCTGGTGTCGCCGACGGCGAGCGGCGACACGCCGAGCGAGACCACCATTTCGGCCGATGTCCATTCCAGGCAGACGACGCGGGCAGGTGCCGCGCGTGCCGTGCCGCCCGGCAAAGCGAGACCGGTCGCGGCGAGGCCGGCAAGATACTGGCGCCGTGTCAGCGCCGCCATTTTGGACCGGCCCGCCACATTGCTTCTACCATGTGTATTTCACCGAACCGTTGATCCTGCGGCCCTCGCCGTAGAAGCAGCCGAAGCCCGAGGAGAAGCAGGAGGCGACGTAGCGTTTGTCGAACAGATTGCTGGCATTGAGGCTGAGCGTGGCGTTCTGCCAGGTATAATGGACCGCCGCGTCGGCGAGCACGACCGACGGAACCTTGAAGCTGTTGGCGTCGTCGCCATAGGTCGAGCCGACATAACGGACACCGGCGCCCAGGCCGAGACCTTCGAGCTTGCCGCTCATGAAGGTGTAATTGGCCCAAAGCGATGCGGAATGGGCCGGCACGCCGAAGGGCGTGTTGCCCTCGTTGCTGACCCAGACGCCGTTGACGTCTTCGACAGCGGTCGCCCTGGTGATCTTCGTGTCGAGGTAGGTGTAGGCCGCTCTCAGATCGAGGCCCGCATCCAGGCTCGCCACGGCTTCCAGTTCCACGCCGTGCGAACGGATCTCACCGGTCTGGAACAGATCGTTGGGTGAGCCCTCATTACCGGAACGCACGACATTCTGTCGGGTCAGGTCGAAAACCGATGCCGTAATGAAGGAATTCCAGCCAGTCGGCTGGTACTTCAGGCCGATCTCGTACTGCCTGCCGGTCTCGGGCACGAACAGATTGCCGTCGCTATCGGCGCCGGCCACCGGCTGGAACGACTCGGAATAGCTGACATAGGGTGCCAGGCCGTTGTCTGCGAGATAGACCAGGCCGGCGCGGCTGGTGAAGGCGTTGTCCTTCTGCTCGGGAATGTAGCCGCCGGCCAGATTGTCGTAGACCTTGGCATCCGACCAATCCTGGCGGCCGCCAAGGGTCAGCCGCCAGTTGCCGAACTTGACCTGGTCCTGGGCATAGAGACCGACCTGCTGCTGGGTGGTGTCGGTATCGGTGTAGGGCGTCAGATCGGTGATCGGGTACCCGTAAACCGGATCGAAGATGTTGAAACCGTCCTCGACGGTCCCTTCCGAGGCATAGTCGCGGTAAGTGTAGCGTTTGTAGTCGAGGCCGACGAGCAGCGTGTGGGCAAGCGGCCCGGTGTCGAAATCGGCTTGTGCCTGGTTGTCGATGGTGACGCCGCTGAGTTTGGTGCCGCCGGCATCTGCATAACGGTAGTAGTCGCCGCTTGAAGGTTCCAGGCCGTTCGAGTCCGTCAGTCCGCCACCAAAGACGCCCTCCTCGGTGTGGGTGAGGTGGACGTAGCGGGCATGCTGTCGCACCTGCCAGGTTTCGTTGAAACGGTGATCGAATTCGTAGCCGATCGAGGCCTGGTCGTTGTTGTAGGAGTCGAAGCCGGGTTCGCCGACGAACATGCTGTTCGGCAGGTACTTGCCGTCCTTGCCCGGTACGACCGTGCCGTAGGCAGGCAGGTACTGCATCGCCCATCCCGAGCGATCGCGCTGATAGTTGGCGAGGATGGTCAGGCTGGTGTCGGCATCGGGCTGCCAGGTGATCGCCGGCGCGATGAAGATGCGATCGTCCTTGACGAAATCGGTCTGCGTGTCGCCCATATGAGCGGCACCGGTGAGGCGAAACAGCAGCGACTTGTCGGCGTTCACGGCACCGCTGAAATCGAACTTGCCTTCATAGCGATTGAAGCTGCCGCCACCGAGTTCGATCTCGCGCAGGTTTTCCTCGGTCGGCCGCTTGCTGACATAGTTGATGATGCCGCCGGGGCTAGCCTGGCCGTAGAGCACCGACGCTGGTCCGCGCAGCACCTCGTAGCGTTCCGCGCCATAGGAATCGAGTGCGGTGAACAGGGTGAAATTGCTCTCCTTGAGCTGCAGCCCGTCCCTGTAGAAGACGCCGTTGGCGTTCGAAATGCCGCGCAACTGCAGGCCGAGGCCGCGATTGTCGGTGCCGTAGAGATCGCCGGTGGCGCCGGGCGTGTAGCGCAGAACGCCGCCGAGGTTGTCGATCGCCTGTGCTTCCATCTGGTCCTTGGTGATCACCGATATCGACTGGGGCGTCTCGATCAGCGGCGTGTCGGTCTTGGTGCCGGTGGAGCCCTTGGTGGCCACGTAGCCCTTGACCGGCCCGAAGGCGCTTTCGACACGTTCCTGGACGTTGATCGGGTCCAGGGTGGTGGTGACCGTCTCCTGGGCCAGTGCATGGCCGCAGCCAAGCAGGGCCGGCACCGACACCGCTGCGATCAGCAGGCGCTTTCGCGCCATCCGGTCCTGCCAAATCAGTCCACGTCCCGAGATCATCCTGCGCCCCCTTTTCCAAATTTCATGTCGATATTGCCGGTCGCGACGATTTGTTGATCGTTGCAGTCATCTTCAATGTTGACTAGTAAGGTCATGTTTCATAGTCAACCGGGCATGAGCCGTCGAAAGCCGGAATCTGGAAATGCGGGCGGCCGCACTGGAGAAAAGCCATGAGCATGGCTGGAATTGATGCCCAGACTGCCTTCCATATCGACGCGGTGCGCTTTGCCGTCGGCGAGCGGACGCTGCTCGGTCCGGTCTCGCTCGAACTGGAGCGCTCGCGCGTCTACGGGCTGATCGGCCACAATGGTTCGGGCAAGTCGACGCTGATCAAGCTCATGGCGCGCCAACAGCCGGCGAGTTCAGGCGCCATCACTTTCGCCAGGCGTCCGTTGCCGCAATGGGGCGCCCGCGAATTTGCCCGCGCGCTTGCCTATCTGCCGCAGACGACACCGGCGGCGACTGGCCTGACCGTGCGCGAACTGGCGACGTTGGGACGCTATCCCTGGCACGGCGCGCTTGGCCGTTTCCGCGCGCAGGACAGGCAGCATGTCGAGGAGGCGCTGGCCCTGACCGACATGGAAGGTTTTGCCGACCGGCTGGTGGACGAATTGTCGGGCGGGGAGCGCCAGCGCGCCTGGCTCGCCATGCTGGTGGCGCAGAACGCCGGCGTCATGCTGCTCGACGAGCCGATCTCGGCACTCGACATCGCCCATCAGGTCGAGGTGCTCGGGCTGGTCAAGGAGCTCAGCCGCAAACGCGACCTGTGCGTCGTCGTCGTGCTGCACGATCCCAACATGGCGGCGCGCTACTGCGACGAGCTGATCGCGCTCAAGGACGGCAAGCTGCTGACGCGCGGCACACCAGGCGAGATCATGCGCAGCGATGTGCTGAAAGGCATTTTCGGCGTGGAGATGGGCGTGTTCGCGCACCCCGTCACCGGCCAGCCTGTCGGCTATGTGCAGTGACGAGATCTGGTGCGGCGGCGGGAAATAGAAGGCGGCTGGCCGCTGTGAGAACAAGGAAGAAGCTGTTGTCGAGAACTGGTTTGTTGGCGGCGTTGGTCGCATCCGTCATCCTGTCGGCCGGCAGCGCGATGGCCCAGGAGCAACCGGCCGGTGCCGCGCCGGCGATTGATGCCCCCACCCCGGCTGCTCCCACGGCCCCAGCGCCGATTGCGCCGGCGCCCGCCGCACCGGCAGTCGCTCCGCCGGCCACGATGGCGCCTTCGCAGCCGGGCACCCAGCCGAACACGGCCGCGCCAGCCGAGGCCGGACCTTCGACGGCGATGGAATTGACCTTGCCGCATGACCTGTCGCCATGGGGCATGTTCATGGCGGCCGATATCGTCGTCAAGGCGGTGATGATCGGGCTGGCCTTTGCCTCCCTCGTCACCTGGACGATATGGCTGGCCAAGTCGCTGGAGCTTTTCGGCGGCAAGCTGCGCATCCGTCGCGCCGTGCGGGCGATCGGCGAGGCCGCCACGCTGAAGCAGGCCGGCAGTACCCTCGACCGCAGCGGCGGCCCGGGCGCGCTACTGGTGCGGGCGGCCGAGGAGGAGACCGCACTCTCAGCCGGCGCCCTCGATCATGTCTCAGGCGATGGCCTCAAGGAACGGGTTACGTCGCGCCTGTCGCGCATCGAGGCGGCGGCGGCGCGGCGCATGTCATGCGGCACCGGCGTGCTGGCGACGATCGGCTCGACGGCGCCCTTCGTCGGCCTGTTCGGCACGGTCTGGGGCATCATGAACGCCTTCATCGGCATCTCGCAGGCGCAGACCACCAATCTCGCCGTGGTCGCGCCGGGCATCGCCGAAGCGCTGCTGGCCACCGCGATGGGCCTGGTCGCGGCCATACCGGCCGTCGTCATCTACAACGTCTTCGCCCGCTCGATAGCCGGCTATCGGCAGATCCTCGCCGATGCCTCGGCAGGGGTCGAACGACTGGTCAGCCGCGACCTCGACTTCCGCACCGTCGCGCCGGCCGCGCCGCTGGCAGCGGAGTAGCGCCATGGGAAGCAGAATCCGACAGACCATGGATGACGATCTCGAGGAAAGCCACGAGATCAACGTCACCCCGTTCATCGATGTCATCCTGGTGCTGTTGATCATCTTCATGGTCGCGGCACCGCTGGCCACGGTGGATGTCAATGTCGACCTGCCGGGTTCGACCGCAACGCCCGCGCCGAGGCCCGAGACACCGCTGTTCCTGACGCTGAAGGACGATCTGACGCTGGCGATCGGCAATGACGGCGTGCCACGCCCGGCTTTCGCCGCGACGCTGGACGCCAAGACCAAGGGTGACAAGCAGACGCGCATCTTCCTGCGCGCCGACAAGGCGGTCGCCTATGGCGACCTGATGGAGGCGATGAACCTGTTGCGCGGCGCCGGCTATCTGAAGATCGCGCTGGTCGGCCTGGAGACGGCTCCCGCGTCCAATGCCCCCGCGCCCACGGCCACCGGTGCGGCGGCGCCATGACGCAAGCGGTCGCCATGCCCTCGGTCCAGATGTCGCGCTTCGGCTGGCGCGACCTTGGCTTGTGGGCCGGTGCTGCCGCGCTGGTCCTCGGAGCCCATGTCGCGGTCGCCTATGCAGTGCAGAATCTCACCATGGTCACCGAAGCGGACGGCGGTCCGCCACCGGCCCAGGTGATCGAGATGGCGCCGATGGTGGTGATGCCGGCCGTACAAGAACAGGTCGCCGCGCTGGACGCGGTGACGCCAGATCAGACCGAACCGACACCGACGACCGAGCCGACACCTGAAGAACCGGTCGAAAAGGCGGAGCCGGTTGTCGAGCCGCCGGAAGCGGTCGCGCCTGACGAGGCCGAACCCAACCGGACCGAAACGGCTGAACAGGCCGATCAGCCGCCGCCGGATGAGGTCATCCCGGATGTTGTCGAGGCCGTTACGCCAGACGTCGTCATTCCCTTGCCGCAGCCGAAACCGGTCGAAATTGTCAAAGACAAGAAACCGGTCGAGGCCAAGGCGAAAAAACCTGTCGAGAAGCCCAAGCCGCGGCTTAAGAAGGAGAAGGCGGCTCCGCCGAAGACGGCAACCGTCGCCAGCGCCGACGCACGGCCCGCGGCCAGGACCGCGGCGCCGAAGGCGGCGGAATCGACGTCGCGCTCCGGCGACTCCAGCAAATGGGACTCCCGTCTGGGCGCCTGGATCAAGCGGCACACGCGCTATCCCAGCTCTGCCAAGGCCCGAGGCGTGGAAGGCAGGCCGTATGTCGCCTTCACGGTCGACTCGTCCGGCCGGGTCCTGTCCGCCAAGCTCTCTCGTTCCTCCGGGGATGCGGATCTGGACCGTGCGGCGCTCGCCGTGCTGCAAGGCGCCACGGTGCCGGCACCGCCACCGGACCTCGGCTCGCGTCTGAGCCGTACAGCGCCGTTCGTGTTCAGCCTGCGCAACTAGAGCAGCTCACCGTTTCACGGAAACGGCCAACTACTCTAACTCTTGTTTTGACGCAATTCCCAAGGGAAAACGCTATGCGTATTCCCGGGAAAACCGTTTCACACTTTTCCTGGAATTGCTCTAGAGCCGAACTTGATCGGCTGGCCTGTCAATAGGTCAGTGACAGGCTCAGGGCCTCGACCTGTTCGAGGTAGAAACGGCATTTCGTGCGCAACAGCCCGAGGCTCGGGTCATCGGCTCCGTTGATCTCGATGGTCTGCATCATGAAGTCGAAATGGGCGTGGAAGGCGTCCACTGTACCCCAGAGACTGTCGGCCTGGCAGCTGTCGGCAATCGCCATCGAGACGAGTTGGCGGGCCTCGATCCGCGCGGCGTCAGGCGATGGCGGTCGCCTGGCGATCAAGACGTCGAGCCGACTGAAAATGCTTTCCCTGGCATCGACGCTTCTGATGTTGGCTATCATGTTCATGTGCAGGTCCCCCTTGGCATTCCAGGCGCGCAATAGGCTCCGGTCTGGAATTGCCTGAAAGCTGGTGATCAGAGCGGTTCAGCGGCGCTGAACCACTAAGCGCGTGGCGTTTGGGCGGGCGACTTGCATCAAGCCTGAGCGACCGGATGCCGGTCCTGCGGGCAGGATGCAATCAGGGTCGGGATCGCGGTTGCATCGGAGGGGTGGCCCCTGATGATGTTGGCGACCTCGGCATCGGCCTGCTCGAACCAGTAGACCATGTCGGCGCGGTGCAGATCCGTCGCGGCTTTCTTCAGCAGCGGCAGCAGGCTTTGCAACGCGCACAGCGTCTCCCAGCGGTTTGGCCGGGAGGTCGAGCCGGCCACCGCGCATGCGGCTGACGATTGCATGTCGCTACGCTCTCCGTGGCTGGGCGGCACGATTGTCTTTTGCCTGCGCCTTGGGGTGCAGCGGGTTGCCGCTGAGCTGCGCATGCCTGGCCGGCCGTGCGCCGCGAAGAACGTCGAAGGCCTCCGCATAGGCCATGCCCAGCAGATAGGAGATCATCGGAAAACGGCTTGATTCGGCCATTTGCACGAGCTCATTGGTCATCGACGAAATATATTGAAGACTATCGATTTCCGACTGGCGTAAGGATTGATTTGGCACGTGCTGCTCCTGTCTCTGGTTATACCCTGGGGAACGCGTTACTGGCCGGACTGCACATTGTTGGTCGACTAATTGATGGATTGGCTCGCGGTGGACGGGTCTCTTTCCGGGGTCGAGAGGGTCAAGGCATAGATCGGTGCGTCGGTGAGACTGTCGAGACCAAGCAGCCGCTTGATGGCGGAATGACTGAGCGCGGCTGTCGGGCACGCCGACAGGCCATGATTGGTCGCCGCCAGCATGATGTTCTGGCCGATATGGCCGGCCTCGATCAGCACGACACGATAGGCGTTGGCGTCCTCATATTTCCACATCGTGCGGTCGAGCCTGGCGCAAAGCAGGATCAGGCACGGCATGGCGTCAGCCCACTCCTGTCCGCCGACCAGTTCGGAGATCTTCGGCAGATGGTTCGCGGAAATCCTGCCAAGGTCGTGGTCGGCGGCGGAATAGTGATAGACACCGGGTTCGAGGCCATCGACGCCGAGCGCGACCACATAGGCCTCATAGGGATTTCGCGCGCCGCCGGAAGGGGTCATGCCAAGCGGCAGGGTGCCGACGCAATTGGCGGTCTCACCGATGATGCCGAGCCCTGCGAACAGGCAATCGGAAAGCTGTTTGGCCGTGATGGTGGGCTGAGCCGCCGTGCGGTTGGTGCGGCGCCGCGCCATCAAGCCAAGAAGTTCGTTGTCTTCCAGTGCATTCGGCAGCTGGATGGCGCCGGCGGAATTCTTGAGCAGGAGGTCCGGCTGCGGCGTATGGCCGGCGCGTTCCATCTGCCGCTCTTCCGCTTGCTCGATGGTCATGTATTCGCTGTCCTGGACGCAGAAATGCATCAGCGCCGTCGGAAGCCCCCAACTCCATTGTCCTGAAAACTGTTCCTCCTGCTCGGCGAGAGGCGATCCGGCGGTGACCAGGGCGGAAAAATCGAGCAACCGGGGAACGACAGCTTTCAGCTCGGACTTCGACCAGCCATGGGCGCGGGCAATGTCCGCCGTCGATGCCCATTTGTCCCACGATGCGAGAAGGCCGACCATATCAGGGCTGCATTCAAATACGCTTCTGGTCAGGAAGTTGCATGCCGTGACCTTGTTCGGGCCAGGGTAGAAAACAAGCGTTTTCGAAGAGCGCATTTTCATGAAGCTGGATGCCATCTGCGGAGCCGAAGCGCCGACAAGCGAACCGCTCGTCGGCGCAGAACGGCTTCAGCGCTTGTTGTAGTGCATGCCCTGCGAAAAGAAGACGGTCTGCGTGCCGGCGGCAATCGTCAGCTTCGGAGTATTGGTCACTTTCTTGGCCATTTTTATCCCTTTCCTGACCCCAATCTGGGATCCGTTGAAGGACCCCCGGAACGGGATCCGCGCGAAGAAAGGTAAGGTCGGAAGAGTTAATGGTTTGTTAAAATTATAGTAAAACCACGAGTCGAAGGCGGATGCGTGGATTATCTTTCTTGGTACCAAAGTGTAAAATATCGATTTTATTCAGATACAGAGTAGACAATCGTTGGCGTACGCTTTATCGGCGTACGCTTATTCTTAATTGGCGTAAGACACGGCGATCCGAGGGATTAGCCCAACCCGTCCCGGGTGAGGCTGACAACCAGTTGGTCGACGCCCGGATCGTCGAGACTGATGACATGCGCCATGCTGATGGCATCCCTTGCGTGGATGTTGGCAATGTCGCGCCGCATGATGACGGACACGAATGCCGGGCCGGCCTCCGTCAGAAGCATGGCCTTGCCCATCAGCACCGGTTCGGAGATGGGAGCCCATTGCACGGAGATCAGCGACGGCTCTCCGGTCTGGCGGCGATTGATGCCGCTGAAATAAATCCAGTTCAGCCGCGAGATCGCCACGCCATAGTGATTGCCGCGCGCTCGTGCCCAGGTCGATCCCCGGCGCTCCGACCACCCGGTGACCCGTCGAAAGGTGACCAATTCGGCTTCGCGCCGCACGAAGGTCACCGAGCGCACCAGGAGGTCGAGGCGGCCCGGGATCGAGAAATAGGTGAAATAGGTGCCGCCCGCGATCGAAGGGCTGGGAGGGCGGATCATCTGGTTGAACAGGCTCTCGGACACCGGCGGCAGGCCGCGCATCACTGGCTCGGGTGTGCCGGGATCCTGGTACAGTTCCGCCTCGTCGATGCGAAAGTAGTCGCATATCAGCTTGGCTGTGGCCTTGTTGGGAACGGTCTGCCCTTGCAGGTAGCGTTCGAACTGGGTGCGATTGATGTGCAGCTCACGGCATACCGCGCTTACGGAGGCATGGTCCTTGCACAGCCGTCTAAGGTTTGCAGCGAGATTCTCGCGAATTGACACGTCTTTGCTTCCGCAGGCGGATTTTTCATTTCGACTCGAAATCCATATAGCGTCTCCGGTCGCCCCCGCCGAAACGCCTTGGCCACAACGCACAGAAAAAACTGATTTGGTAACGTCAATTTAGTGGGGCGGTTTGCAAAAAAAACGGAAACAATCGACGAGCGCTTCCGCCATAAGTCCAATTGACAAAAGTCTTGCCGGAGATTGCGAAAACAGGCGGCGCGGCGCGCGGCCTTTTAGGCGCGCCGGCACGGCAAATGCCAGCCGTGGAGGCCAGCCCGGACGAGCGTCGCGGACTGCATATGGCGCGGAGAGCGAGGAATTAATCCGCTGGTGGAGCTGAGGAGGATCGAACTCCTGACCTCGTCATTGCGAACGACGCGCTCTCCCAGCTGAGCTACAGCCCCGTCCAGCGGATGGGCGCATTTATCGGGCGCCGCGGTTTCCTGTCAAGGCGGAGGTTTGCCGAAATCCAGTGGCCTGGCAGCCGTACCGGCGCACCGTGGCAGGCGGCCCTTGCCGGTTTCGCGTGCAATGGCTACATGTCGGCAACAATTGGAGACCGGCATGCTCGCCCTCATTCAGACAATCGTCATGGCGCTCGACCTCTACTGGTGGATCATCATCGCATCGGCGATCTTTTCCTGGCTTTACGCCTTCAACGTCGTCAACTCGCGCAATCAGTTCGTCGGTTCCATCGGCAACATGCTCTATCGGCTGACCGAACCGGCGTTGCGGCCGATCCGCCGTTTCATGCCGGACCTTGGCGGCATCGACATCTCGCCGATCATCCTGCTTCTGATCCTGTTCTTCCTGCGGCAGTTCATATTGACCAGTGTGGCGCCTCTGGTCCTGTGAGGCCGATGATCGTATGAGCGCGCCGTTTCGCCTGCGCGATGATGGCGTCGAGCTGTTTGTCCGGCTGACGCCGAAGGCTGCGCTGGACAGGCTCGAAGGCATCGAGACCACGGCGGACGAGCGAAGCCATCTGAAAGCGCGCGTCCGCGCCGTGCCGGAAAACGGCGCCGCCAATCATGCGCTCGAAAAGCTGATTGCCAAGGCGATTGGCGTGCCGGGGTCCGCCGTCTCGGTTGTCGCCGGCGGCACGGCGCGGCTGAAGACCGTGCGCATTGAAGGCGATCCGGAGACGTTGGCGAAAAGCATCGAGGCGCTCGGCCATCAGGCCTGATGTCCTTGCCGGAGGGTCAATCCCCCAGCGGCAAACGCGGATCGTCAACTTTCAACGTGTTGACGCTCTGCTTGATGCGGCGCAGATTTTCTAGAACCCTTGGTCCGCGCGTCTCGGCGACCGAGGTGACGATCATGTCGACGATCGACAGCAGCGCATAGCGCGACGATGTCGGCTTGTAGATATTGCCGTCTTCCAGCGACTGGAAATGGATGACCGTGTCGGCGACCTTGGCGAGCGCGGAGTCCGGCGGGGTGATGGCGATCGTCGTGGCGCCATATTGCTGGGCGACCTGCACCGCATCGATGACCGATCGTGCATAGCCGGAGACGGAGAAGGCGATCAGCGTGGTGTCGGGGGTGGCGACGGCGGCGTACATGCGTTGCAACTGTCCGTCGATTTGCGCCAGCACCGACACGCCAAGCCTGAACAGCCGGTTCTGCATTTCGGTCGCCATCATCGACGAAATGCCACCGGAGCCGATGCACAGCACATTGCCGGAAACCGCGATGCGTGCGGCGACGGCGACCAGCGTCGTCATGTCGAGGTTTTCGCTGGCGCGCTGGATGGCCGATATCGCCGCTTCGGTGATGGCGGAAGCGATGCGCTGTTCGCGGGCATCGCGGCTCAACGGCTCCGGCGACAGATACTGGCCGCCGATGGCGATGGCTTGCGCCAGATAGAATTTGAAGTCGCGCAGGCCCTCGCAGCCGAGGTTGCGGCAGAACCGCGTCACCGTCGGCTCGCTGACACCGACGCGCGCGGCAATTTCCGAAATCGCCGCCTTGGAAACGAAGTCGAGGTCTGCCAGCACGAAGCCGGCCAGCTTGCGATCCGACTTCGTTCCGTCCTGCGACATCAGCTGCAGGCGCGTGATGATGTCGGCCGGCGTCTTCATGCTGATATTTTCATAGAGGCAGGCCCGTCGCCTTGTCGAACAGATGGATGTTGCCGGGATCGACCGAGACCGGCAGCAGGTCTCCCGGCCTGACCGGCACCCTGTCACGGAACACGGCGCGTACCGTATCAGCACCGATAGCGCCATAGACATGTGTTTCGGAGCCGGTGGGCTCAACGACATCCACCCTGATCGCCATCGCGTCGACAGCCTCGCCGATGACAAAATGCTCGGGCCGGATGCCGGCCTCCACCGCGCTGTCCGCCGGCACCTGTTTGCCGGCAAGCGCCAGCCGCCCGCCGCCGGCCGATTCGAACCAGGTTTTCTCAAGCGTCGTCTTGAGCGAACCCGAGACGAAACTCATCGACGGCGAGCCGAGGAAGGAGGCGACGAACTTGTTGGCCGGCCTGTCATAGAGCTCCAGCGGCGCCCCGACCTGCTGGATCCTGCCGCGATCCATCACGACGATGCGGTCGGCCATGGTCATGGCCTCGATCTGGTCGTGGGTGACGTAGACGATCGTCGACTTCAGCCGCTGGTGCAGCGCCTTGATCTCGACTCGCATCTGCACGCGCAATTGTGCGTCGAGATTGGACAGCGGTTCGTCGAACAGGAACACAGACGGTTCGCGCACGATGGCGCGGCCCATGGCGACGCGCTGGCGCTGGCCGCCCGACAGCTGGCGGGGATAGCGGTCGAGATAGGAGAAGAGATTGAGGACCCCGGACGCCTTCTTGACCTTCTCATCGATTACCGTGCGCGTCTCGCCGCGTATCTTCGGGCCGAAACCGATATTGTCCGATGCCTTCAGATGCGGAAACAGCGCATAGGACTGGAACACCATGGCGATGTTGCGCTGCTGCGGCGGCAGCGCGTTGGCGCGCACGCCGCCGATCAACAGATCGCCGGAAGTGATCGTCTCCAGGCCGGCGAGCATGCGCAGCAAGGTCGACTTGCCGCAGCCGGACGGCCCGACCAGGACGACGAACTCGCCGCTCTTGATATCGAGGCTGATGTTCTCGAGGATCTTGTGCTGCCCGAAGGATTTCGACAGGTCGCGGAACTCGACGTCGGTCATGCTCACGCTCCCAATATGTCGTCGATGAAGGGCAGGCAACCGGCGGTCAGTCCCGCGTCCACGGGCATCACCACGCCTGTTACTCCCGATGCGCGATCGGACGCAAGGAAAGCGACGGCTTCCGCCACTTCCGCAGCGTTGACGATGCGACCGAGCGGATAGAGCCGCTGCAATTTGCCGAGGATTTCGGGATCCTTGGCAAGGCGGTGGTCCCAGGCGGCGGTGCGGATCGATCCGGGGCAGACGACATTGGCGCGCAGGCCGCTGCGGCCGAGCTCGACGGCGATCGCCTTGGCATAGGCGTTGATGCCGGCCTTGGCCGCGGCATAGGCGGGATTGCCGAAATGCGCGATGGCGTTGACCGAGGAGATGAAGACGACGCTGCCAGAGCCACGGCTGGCCATCGCCTTGACCAGCGGATCGGCGAAATTCATCACGCCGGTCAGGTTGAGGTCGAGTTCCTGCTCAATCCTGTCGGGGTTGAGCGCGGGGAGCGTCTCGGCGCGCGTCCAGCCGGCATTGTTGATGAGAATGTCGGGCACACCGTCCCGGTCGAGGATGGCGGCGATCGCCGTGGCTATCGACGCCTTGTCGAGAAGATCGAAGACGTGGCGGGCGGCAAAATGCGGGCTCTTCAACGCCTCGCTCGACTGGTCGCAGCCTACGACCCTGGCGCCCCTTTGCGCCATCAGCGCCACGATGGCCGTGCCGAGGCCGCCGCCCGCACCCGTCACAACGACAGTCTTGCCCTCGAATTCGGCCCTGCCTTCGAGTTCCGTTTGCGAAACCACCGTGCGTCATCCTCCGGGATCTTCGACAGGTCGGATCAGGCCTAGTCCACAAAATGTAATTAAGCAACAGAATAATCTGCTTGCAAGCCTTCAAATCCTCGATAATGTAGGAAAGTCACATAAATCTTCTGCTTGGGTAACGAAGAGGCGCGCAGGCGCAAAAATCAAAATGGGAGAGTTCAAATGAGTCTTGCAAAATGGACTGTCGGCCTGATGGCCGGAATGAGCATGCTGGCAATTGCGGCGCAGGCGGATGCGGGCGAGGTGCGGGTCACCGTGGCCGAGTACAGCGCCAAGACTGGCCCATATTTCGACAGCGTCAAGAAGGAATTCGAGGCGGCGAACCCCGGCATCACGGTCAAGTTCGAAGTGGTGCCGTGGGATGTGCTGCTGCAGAAGCTGACCACCGACATCACCGCCGGCACCAATGCCGATCTGTCGATCATCGGCACGCGCTGGCTGATCGACTTCGTCCAGCAGGATGTCGCCGAGCCGCTCGACGGCTACATCAAGCCCGACTTCAAGGACCGCTTCATCGACACCTTCCTGTCGCCCTCGATCATGGATGGCAAGACCTACGGCCTGCCGATCGCTGCCTCGGCGCGCGCCATGTACTACAACAAGGAGCTGTTCGAGAAGGCCGGCATCGCCAAGCCACCGGCAAACTGGACCGAGTTGCAGGAAGATGCGCGCAAGATCAAGGCTCTGGGGTCCGGCACGTTCGGCTTCGGCCTGCAGGGCAAGGAGATCGAGACCGACGTTTATTACTACTATGCGATGTGGTCCTACGGCACGGAAATCCTCAACAAGGACGGCACTTCGGGCCTGAGCACGCCCGGCGCGCTTGAAGCCGCCAAACTCTACAAGTCGATGATCGACGAAGGCCTGACCGAACCCGGCGTCACCTCCAACAACCGCGAGGACGTGCAGAACCTGTTCAAGCAGGGCAAGGTCGGCATGATGATCACCGCACCCTTCCTGTCCAACCAGATCAAGGACGAGGCGCCGAACCTGAAATACGGCGTTGCGGCCATTCCCGCTGGACCGACCGGCGCGCGCGGCACCTATGGCGTCACCGATTCCATCATCATGTTCAAGAACTCCAAGAACAAGGACGAGGCCTGGAAGCTGCTCGATTTCCTGTTCACCACGGAGCAGCGTGCCAAGTTCACACAGGGCGAAGGCTTCCTGCCGGTGAACAAGGAAGAGGCCAAGATGGACTACTACGTCAACAATGCCGATCTGGCCGCGTTCACCGCTCTGCTGCCCGACGCCCGCTTCGCGCCGGTCATCCCGGGCTGGGAAGAGGTCGCCCAGATCACGTCGGACGCCATGCAGAAGATCTATCTCGGCGGCGACCCCGAGGCCGGTTTGAAAGACGCAGCCGCCAAGGCCAATGCGGTGCTGAAGAAGTAGGGGCAGTGCTGAAGGAATAGGGCGTATCTCCCTGCGCCCGTGGCGCGCCCCAGATTCAGGCGGGGCGCGCCACATCTTGCAGCCTCGAGCAGAAAGATAGTTCGTCGATGTCAACGCCGCCCAGCCAGGCTCCTTTCCTCTCCCACCGGAGGGGGGAGAGGTGGCTCGGCGAAGCCGAGACGGAGTGGGGGAACCACCTGGCAGCCACCGCGAACGGATATAGGAAGAGCACCAGGCGCAAGCCTCGCCTTGCGCCCAAGGGGTCGACCCCCACTCCGTCGAGCTTCGCTCGACACCTCTCCCCCGATCGACGGGCGAGAGGAAAGGGGCCCTTCCGCAACTGCTGCGGAGAACGGACGAGCAGGTGAGGGCAGCGCCGACGGTTGCAAGGAATCCTGAAGCGGTGCCCTGAGAAGAACGAGGCCGGACCAAGTCAATCTGTTAAGCCAGCGAAATCCAATCTCCTCGCAACGCGGTACAAAGCCAGCCGATGCAAAATCGTTTCTTGCCCTATCTCCTGACCTTGCCCAGCCTGTTTCTGGCGGCGGTGGTCATCTTCTGGCCGGTCTGGGACCTGATCCAGATCTCGACGCATGACGTCAGCCGCTTCGGCCAGCTTCGTGACTTCAACGACCTCGCCAATTTCGCGGCACTCGCTGCCGATCCCGACTTCACGGCCGCGCTTTGGCGCACCGGCCAATGGACGGTGATGGTGGTCGGCGGCGCGCTTCTCTTGTCGATCCCGGTGGCAATGATCCTCAACACCGATTTCTATGGCCGCGGCATTGCCCGCGTCATCATCATGCTGCCCTGGGCGGTGTCGCTGACCATGACTGCGGTGGTCTGGCGCTGGGCGCTGAGCGGCGAAAGTGGCATGCTCAATTCGGCGCTGATCGGCCTCGGCCTCATCGATCACAACATCCAGTGGCTGGCGAGTGCCGAAACCGCCTTTCCGATGCAAGTGCTGATCGGCATCCTGGTGACGGTGCCGTTCACGACGACGATCTTCCTCGGCGGGCTGTCGTCGATCCCGGACGATCTCTACGAGGCGGCGGCGCTTGAAGGGGCGACGCCGCTGCAGCAGTTCCGCGAAATCACCTTTCCGCTCCTGAAACCGTTCATCAACATCGCCATCGTGCTCAACACCATCTACGTCTTCAATTCCTTCCCGATCATCTGGGTGATGACGCAGGGCGGGCCGGCCAACTCGACCGATATCCTGGTCACCCATCTCTACAAGCTGGCCTTCCGCATCGGCAAGCTGGGCGAAGCATCGGCGGTGTCGCTGGTGATGTTCGCCATCTTGCTGGTCTTCACCATGATCTATGTGCGGCTGGCGATGCGGGAGCAACGCGCATGACGAGCAAGCTCAAGCGTTCGATCATCGCCTGGCTGCTGCTGGCGCCGCTGATCGTGGTGACGCTCTTTCCCTTCGCGGTGATGTTCCTGACCGCAGTTAAGCCGAGACAGGAAGTGCTGTCGCCGACCTGGTGGCCGAGCGAATTCCGCTGGTCGAATTTTTCCGACATGTGGGTGGCGACGGGCTTCGGCCAGGCGCTGCTCAATTCGCTCTACGTGTCTGTGATCGCCACCGTCGGCGCCATCCTGATCTCGGTTCCGGCGGCCTATGCGATGTCGCGCTTCCGCTTTGCCGGCTACGGCGCCTTGCGCCAGTTCCTGCTGATTTCGCAGATGATCTCGCCGATCGTGCTGGTGCTCGGCCTGTTCCGGCTGATGGCCGCCTGGGGCCTGGTCGAGAGCACGACGGCGCTCGGCTTCATCTACATGGCCTTCAACGTCGCCTTCACGGTGTGGATGCTGCAGAGCTATTTCGACACCATCCCCCGCGATCTCGAGGAAGCCGCCTGGATGGAGGGCGCCGGCCGCTGGCTGACCTTGCGCAAGGTGTTCCTGCCGCTCTGCCTGCCGGCGATCGCGGTGACGGCGATCTTCACCTTCATCAACGCCTGGAACGAGTTCGTCGTGGCGCTCACCATGCTGCGCAGCCAGGAAAGCTACACGCTGCCGATCCAGGTGTTTTCGCTGGTCGCCGGCCGCTACACCATCGAATGGCATCACGTCATGGCCGCGACGCTGCTGGCGACCTTGCCGGTGGCCATCCTGTTCATCTGGCTGCAGCGCTACCTCGTCAGAGGCCTGGCGCTCGGGGCGGTCAAATAAGCGCCTATTCACGGACGGAGCTTTCATGCGCATTTTCACCGCCTCGCTGGCGACGGAAACCAACACCTTCTCGCCGGTGCCGACCGATAGGGCTTCGTTCGAGATGGCCTTCTATGCCGGGCCCGGCAAGCATCCGGAAACGCCGACGCTGTGCTCCTCGCCGATGGTGGCGCTACGCCGGCGTGCGGTGGCCGAAGGCCTCGACGTCATCGAAGGCACCGCCACCTGGGCGGAGCCGGGCGGCCTGGTGCAGCGGCAGACCTATGAGGCATTGCGCGACGAGATTCTGGGCCAGCTCAAGGCGGCGCTGCCGGTCGATGCTGTCATCCTCGGCCTGCATGGCGCCATGGTGGCGCAAGGCTATGACGATTGCGAAGGCGATCTGCTCGAACGGGTTCGCGCAATGGTCGGGCCGGAGGTGGTGATCGCCGTGGAACTCGATCCGCACAGCCATCTGACACCGAAGCGCGTGGCGGCCTCCGACATCCTCGCCTATTTCCTCGAATTTCCGCACACCGATTTCTACGAGCGCGGCGAACATGTCGTCGAGCTTGGCCTGGCAGCAGTGCGTGGTGAGATCAGCCCTGTCATTTCGACCTTCGACTGCCGCATGATCCAGGTGCTGCCGACCAGCCGCGAGCCGATGCGGTCCTTCGTCGATCGCATCAAGGCGCTGCACGGCAAGGACGGCGTGCTGTCGGTCTCCGTCATCCACGGCTTCATGGCGGCCGATGTGCCCGAGATGGGCACGCGCATCCTGGTCGTCACCGACAATGACAAGGCCAAGGGCGACGCGCTGGCGGAACGGCTCGGGCGGGAACTCTACGCGCTGCGCGAAAAGACGGCGATGACGATGCTGAGTGCTGCCGACGGCATCGATCGGGCGCTGGCCGTGCGCACAGAAAATCCGGGCAAGCCGGTGGTCATCGCCGATATCTGGGACAATCCCGGCGGCGGTGTGCCCGGCGACGGCACCTTCGTGCTGCGCCAGATGCTGGCGCGTGGCCTGGACAGGTTCGCCGTCGCGACCATCTGGGATCCGATCGCGGTCACCTTCTGCCTGGCGGCAGGCGAGGGCGCAGTCATCGACCTGCGCTTCGGCGGCAAGGCCGGGCCGCAAGCCGGCGAGCCGATCGATGCGCGCGTGCGCGTGCTGAAGGCGGTTGCGGAGGGCTGGCAGAGTTTCGGGCCAAGCCGGGTGACGCTTGGGCCGACGGCGCTGGTCCGCCTCGAAGGCACCGAGGTCGACATCATCCTCAACACCAACCGCACGCAGACCTTCGAGCCGGATATCTTTTCCAACATCGGCGTCGATCCGCTAGCCAAGGACATGCTGCTGATCAAGTCGACCAATCATTTCTACGCCGGCTTCGAGCCGATCGCCGCCGAGATCATCTATGTCTCGGCGCCGAGTTCGTATCCCAGCAATCCGGCGGTGACCGATTACAAGAAGCTGACAAGGCCGGTGTGGCCGAGGGTTGCGGATCCGTGGAAAGTGTAGGGTTCTCCCTTCTCTCCTTGTGGGAGGAGGTGGCCTCGCGAAGCGAGGTCGGATGAGGGGGGTTCCAGCGGAGTGAGGCGTTGGCATTTCCTGGAACACCCCTCATCCGTCTCGGCGCTACGCGCCGATCCACCTTCCCCCACAAGGGGGGAAGGGAAAGCCAATCACGCCAGCCCGCGCTTGGCCATCATCGCTTCCGGCGACGGCATCTTGCCGCGAAATGCGGTGTAGAGTTCTTCCGGATCCTTCGAGCCGCCGGCGGCGTAGATGTTCTTGCGCAGCCGCTCGGCGAGCGCCGGGTTGAAGGGGTCGCCGGTTTCCTCGAAGGCGGCAAAAGCATCGGCATCGAGCACTTCCGACCACATGTAGGAATAGTAGCCGGCCGAATAGCCTTCGCCGGAAAAGACATGGCCGAAATGCGGGGTGCGGTGACGCATGGCTATGGTGTCCGGCATATGCAGTTCTGCAAGCGTTTCGGCTTCGAAACGAAGCGGCGCTTCAGGCGCCTCCGCCCGCGCGTGATAGGCCATGTCCATCAAGGCGGAGGCGGTGAATTCGACCGTGGCGAAGCCGGCGCCGAAGGTGCGCGCGGCCAGCATCTTGTCGAGCAGCGCCTTGGGCATCGGCTTGCCGGTCTTGACGTGCAGAGCGTGCTTTTCCAGCACCGCCGGCACGGTCAGCCAATGCTCGTAGAGCTGCGAGGGCAGTTCGACGAAATCGCGGCTGACCGAAGTGCCCGAAACCGAGGGCCAGGTGACGTCGGTCAGCATGCCGTGCAGCGCATGGCCGAACTCGTGGAACAGCGTTTTGGCCTCGTCGACCGACAGCAGAGCCGGCTCGCCCACCGGCGGCTTGGCGAAGTTCATGATGTTGTAGATGACCGGGCTCGCACCGTGGCCGAGCCTGTAGCCGGATTGCAACGCGCTCATCCAGGCGCCGGATCGCTTTGACGGCCGGGCGAAATAGTCGGCCAGGAACAGGCCGCGCTCGCTGCCGTCGGCATTCTTCACCACGAAGACGCGGGCGTCCGGATGCCAGGCCGCGATGCCCTTTTTCTCTTCGAAGGTGATGCCGAACAGCCGTGTCGCCACGTCGAAGCAAGCGTCGATGATCCGGTCGAGCTGTAAATAAGGTTTCAGTTCCGCCTCGTCGAAGGCGAATTTCTCCGCGCGCAGCTTCTCCTGGTAGAAGCGCCAGTCCCAGGCAGCGAATTTTTCGTTGCTGCCGGCTGCGGTGGCCAGCCGTTGCAATTCGATCTGGTCGCTTGCTGCCTTCTCAAGCGCCTTCTCCCACACCGGATCGAGCAGCGCGTGCACGGCCTTCGGCGTCTTGGCCATGGTGTCGTCGAGCTTCAGCGCGGCGAAAGAGGCATAGCCGAGCAGCTTTGCCTTTTCGGCCCGCAGGCGCAGCATGTCGCGCACCACGTTCGTGTTGTCGGTGGCGCCGCCATTCTGGCCGCGCATGGTGAAGGCGCGGAAGGCGATCTCGCGCAGATCGCGGCGTTCGGAGAAGGTCGAGAACGGCTCATAGATCGAGCGCGACAGAGTGACGGCATAGCGGCCCTTCTGGCCGCGTATCTCGGCCGCTTCGGCCATGGAACTTTTCACGAAGTCCGGCAGGCCGGCAAGGTCGGCTTCATCGAGGAACAGCGCCCAGTCGCGCTCGTCGGCCAGAACATTCTGGCCGAAAGCCGTGCCGAGCGAGGACAATTCCTCGCTGATGCTTGCCAGCCGCTTCTTGCCGTCGGCGTCGAGCTTGGCGCCGGAACGGACGAAGCCCTTCCAGGTCTTTTCCAGCACCCGCAGGGTCTCGGCGTCGAGCCTCAGGCTCTCACGGCGCTGGTAGAGATCGTCGATGCGGGCAAACAGCCGCTCATTCATTGAAATCGCCGAGAAATGCCTGGACATTTTCGGCGAGATGTCGCGCTCCAGCGCCTGGATCGTCTCGTTGGTGTAGGCGCCGGCGCGGCACCAGAAGATCGACGAGACACGATCGAGCGCTTCGCCACCAAGTTCCAGCGCGGCAAGCGTGTTCTCGACGGTCGGCGCATCCTTGTTGCCGGCGATCGCCTCGATCTCGGCCTCGTGCGCCTTCAGCGCCGCGTCGAAGACCGGGGAGAAGTCGCCGTCGCCAATGCGCGTGAAATCGGGCAGGCCGAGCGGCCCCTGCCACGCGGTCAGCGGATGGGCGGCGAGGTCGACGGCTTTCGTGGAAGGCATGGACAGTCTTTCGTTGGTGGGGCGGGCAGGTGGGTCGTACCCGATGTAGGGCGCCGCCGGCGGACCCGCAATATGCGGATTTGGCCGATATCGCCCTCAAAAGCCGTCGCAGTTTTCGGCGATCGCCGCTTGTGAACTGGCGGTGATGCGGTTGTCGGTGACCGCGAAAGTTTCCTGCATCAGCATGTCGTTGTTGGGGAAATCGTAGCAGGCGACCACCGTGGTGACGCCGCCTTCGCTTTTCTCGATCCGGTGCCGGATCGCAGCACCGGCAACGGCACCTTTCCATTCGTCGATCGAAGCGATGAATTCCTGCTTGCTTTGCACGATGCCGAGGTCGTCCAGCTTGATGCGGACATCGTCGGCGAGCAGGTCGGACAGTTCCGTGCGGTCGGCGACCAGCAGCGCCGAATACCAGCGGCTGATGAGGGCACGATCATCGGCGCGGGCGGCAATAATCGCCAGCAGCAGTGCGGCCGCCACAAAAGCGACCGACCTGATGTTCACCAGCTTGCGCGCCGCCGCGTTCATCCCAGCTCCGGCCGTTCGAAATCGCCAGTCTCCTTGTTCATCGTCCAGAGTTCGCCGGTCGAGATATCGAACCAGGCCCCATGCAGCGACAGCCGTCCCTTGCCTTCGAGAATCGAGACGCAGGGAAAGGTTCTGAGATTGGCGATGGAATAGCGGATCGAGATGCGCTCCAGCGCGGTCTGGCGCTCCGAAGCGGTCATGAAGGTGCTTGAGGAGACGGTTTCGGCCGCCGGCGCGATCAGGCTCATCCACTTGCCGATGAAGTCGCCCGGCGACAGCGGCGTGGAATTGGTGTCGAGCGCCGCCCGGATGCCGCCACAGCGGCCATGGCCCATGACGACGATGTTCTTGACCTTGAGGCTCTGCACGGCGAATTCAAGCGCCGCCGAGGTCGAATGGAACTCGCCGTCGGGTGCATAGGGCGGCACCAGATTGCCGACATTGCGCAGCACGAAGAGTTCGCCCGGCCCAGCGTCGAAGATCGCCTCGGGCGCCGAACGCGAATCGCAGCAGGCGACGATCATTGTCTCCGGCGCCTGGCCTTCGCGAGCGAGATCGCGATAGCGCCCGCTCTCTGTGAGATAGCGGCCATTCATGAAATTGCGATAGCCGGCGAGAAGATGTTCAGGGAGATGGGACATGGGCGGCGTCTGGAGCCTTTCCGAGTTGGATGCGGCAGCTCGTTGCGGTCTAGAGAGGCTCTAGCGGCAAAAGCCGGTCGCGAGCAATGCAGAATTATGAGGGCTGGCTAGAAATGCCATGCATCGAGCGCAACGGTGGCCAACAGCGTCACGCCCAGATGGCGACGGGAATGCCAAAGCTGTCTCGGTCCGGCGGGTCGGGAAACGGCCGCGCCTCGCCGCTGGCGATGCGACCGGCGATCAGCGTCATCGCGGCTGCGTCGAGGAAGTCATCAGCGGCGGCACCGCGGGGCGGCGGCTGGTCGAGAAAGCCCTTATCATAGCCGTGCCGGCAGAGCAGCGCCTTGCGTTCCGCCATGCCGGCCGGATTGATGCTGCCCTTGATCTTCTTCGGCAGTTGCATGGCTTGATCGCCGTTCAAGCGGCAGAAAGCGACTTCCGGGTGCGATTCAAACACGCGGCTGCGCAAATCGGGCCGCGCGATCAGCAGGGCGTCGATCTCGCGGATCTTGGCAAAAATGCCGAACGCCTGGATCGAGACGCCGCGCGGCGGATCGGATGTGGTCAGGGCCACCGCGCTTGCCCTGATGTGCGCGGCATACCACGCTTCGATGGTGGTGAAGCCGTTGGTGTCCGCATAGAGCGCGGCACGGGACGGGATCGAGAAGACGCTGGACTGGCGTGCCCCGAGCAGCGGCCGCACCAGGGCTTCGGGGCCGCGCCCGCCCTTGCCCGAAAAGCCGGGCAGGCCGATCGGCATGTCGACGGCGATGACAGCGTCTTCGGGAAGGGATGCGAGCAGGGCAGTGAAGGTTGCAAAGACACCGACCGACGGTGCCATGCCAAAAGTTCGTCGGACGGCGATCCAGCCGGCCTTGCAGCCATCGACGCCGACAAGTACGGCCTCAGTCGATGTCACGCCCGGCGGCCCCGCCCCGGATGTGTGAGGTGGCGAAGCTGGACCATCGCCATCGGATGCGACAGGCTCTGCGCATCGGTTTCGAGCTGCAGTTCGTCGCCGCCGCGCTTGGCGGTGCGTGCCAGGATCTCGTAGACCGCCGCCGTCGTCGATTGCAGCGCCTTGATCGGTGGCTGGCCGGACAGGATGCGTGCCAGGTAAACGGCCGCCGTCAGATCGCCCAGGCCATTCGGCGGCTTGTCGATCAGGCGGTGTTCGGCGAGCAGCGCCTGGCTGCTATCGAGCAGGAGGTTGCCGGTGCCGCCCGTCATCATCGACGGCGCCGAGGTGACCAGCATGGTCGATGGCCCGGCATGCAGCGCCGCCGCGATCACCGATTTCATGTCTGGCAACGCGGCGCCGGCCATCCATTCCAGTTCGTAGCGGTTAGGGGTGGCTATGTCGGCGATCGGCATCAGCCGGTCGCGCATGGCGATGGCGGTCGGTTCGGGCACATAGAGGCCGCCCGAATCACCCATCACCGGATCGCAGATATAGACGGCGCCGGGCGTCCTTGCCTTGACCGCGGCGACCAGCGAGGCGACGGCCTCGGCCTGGCCCGCCTCGCCGAGATAGCCGGACAGCACGGCGCCGACCTCACCCAGCCATGGCGCCCGCTCGAGATCGGCCATCAGAGCCTTGAACTCGTCGAGCGGCGGCACGATGCGCGTCGCGCGCCCATGGCCGGGATGCCAGGGCAAGATGACGGTCGGCACCGCCCAGACCGGGAAACCCAGGGTCTCCAGCGCAAAGACGGCGGCACGGTTGCCGACCGAGCCACGCGCGACATGGCTGGAAATGACGATGACCGCACGCGGCGCGTCGGTTTGTTCGGCGCTCATTGTCGTTTGATTCCTAACTGCCCCGGATGACGTAAAGCACGAGCCAGACCATCAGGCCCAGCGCCAGCAGCAGGCCCAGCGTGCGGCCAAAGCGGGTGCCCCAGACTTCGATCGGATCGGCACGATCGGCATCGGCCGCGGTGACGTGATCGTGCATGCCTTTCGCTGCCCGCGCTACAAACGAGTTGCCGGCCGGATCCGTCTCGCGCGCAATGCGCTCGAGGATACGGCGCGATTCCTTGTCGCTGTCCTGGCGTTCCGCCATGATGATGTCCTGTTTTGCCGGACCTTATCGCGTTCGCACGGCCAATCACAGAGCCTTGCAGCGGCACCGGGCGTGCCAGGCGAGGGGCTGCCGGCGCGGGCGGTTTTCTTGCGCGCTGATTGTGGTAATGCTTCGCGTGCAACTTCTACCGAGGGACCCCATCATGTTTGCCCAGCGCCTTGCCTTGCCGTCCACGTTCCGCACGCTGCCCGCCTTCCTGATGATGGCGATCATGCTGCCGCTGCTTGCAGGCTGCGGCTATAACACCATCCCGACGGCGGAAGAAAATGCCAGGGCGGCATGGAGCGAGGTGCTGAACCAGTATCAGCGCCGCGCCGACCTCATCCCCAACCTGGTCGAGACGGTCAAGGGCTATGCCTCGCATGAAAAGGATACGCTCGACGCGGTGGTCGAGGCACGCGCCAAGGCAACGCAGATCACGGTAACACCGGAAACGCTGAAGGATCCCGAAGCCCTCAAGAAGTTCCAGGATGCCCAGGCGGGGCTGACCAGCGCGCTGTCGCGGCTGATCGCGGTCTCGGAGGCCTATCCGGACCTCAAGGCCAATCAGAACTTCCTGGCGCTGCAGGCGCAGCTCGAAGGCACCGAGAACCGCATCGCGGTGTCGCGGCGCGATTACATCCAGGCGGTCAGGGACTACAATCTGACGCTGAGGACGTTTCCCTCGGTGCTGTGGGCGACCTTCTGGTTCCGCGGCAACGAGCCCTTCGCCAATTTCACCGTCGCCGAAGACAAGATGCAGCCGCCGAAGGTCGATTTCGGCACGAAGCAGGGCGGGTGAACGTCCACTGTCATCGGAATAAATCCCGCGAAATGACGGGCTGCTGGCGTGCAAACACCCCCCTCTGTCCTACCGGACATCTCCCCCTCAAGGGGGGAGATTGGCAGCTTCGGCGCTGACGCCCATCTTGCGACGTTGAAAATTGGTGAAAGTGGAGATGGCGGCCAATCTCCCCACTTGAGGGGGAGATGCCCGGCAGGGCAGAGGGGGGCGCTCCGGAACGCAAGCCTAGGGTTCCTTTTCGCTCTTCTAAGCCTCCTCTTCCTCCCCTTCACCGCCCTCGCGGCCGATCTCCCGGCGCTGACCGGCCGTGTCGTCGACGATGCCGGCATCATCGACGCCGCGACCAGGGCGGCGCTGACCCAAAAACTCGCCGATTTCGAGACAAAAGGCTCCGACCAGATCGTCGTCGCGACGATTCCCAGCCTCGATGGCGAGGAGATCGAGCCTTACGCCAACCGGCTGTTCCGCTTCTGGAAGCTCGGCCAAGCGAAGGAAAACAATGGCGTCCTGCTGCTGGTGGCCCCGAACGACCGCAAGATGCGCATCGAGGTCGGCTATGGGCTGGAAGGCACGTTGACCGACCTGCACACCAAGCTGATCATCGAAAATGACATGGTGCCGGCCTTCCGCGCCGGGGACTTCTCCGGCGGTATCAGCAAGGCCGTCGACGACATGGTCATGGTGCTGGAAGGCAATCCGGAGGAGCTGGAGGCGCGCGGCGAGCGCAACCAGCAAGCGCCTTTCGATTCCGACGACCTGTTCTTCGCCGTCTTCATCAGCATCTGGGCGATCATCTTCTTCGGCAGCATTGCGGCTTCCGTGCTGCCGCCGATCTTCGGCCAGAAGCTTGGCCCCGGCCGCTACCGCTGGCTTGGCATGACCTTCGAGCCAAGCCGGCGATCCTCCAGTGGCGGCTGGTCGTCGGGGAGTTCCGGCGGCGGCTGGTCTTCGGGGTCAAGCAGCGGTGGAGGCTTTTCCGGCGGCGGCGGTTCGTCCGGCGGCGGCGGCTCGTCGGGAAGCTGGTGATGGCATGATGGTATCCAGCATCAGCCTGTCGAAACGCGACCGCCTCGCCTCGGCCGTCCTGATTGCTGCGGTCGTGCTGTTCTCCTGCGTCATGGCCTACGCGGCCGACCTGCCGGCGCTGACCGGCCGTGTCGTCGACAATGCCGGCATCATCGACGCCGCGACCAGGGCGGCGCTGACCCAAAAACTCGCCGATTTCGAGACGAAAGGCTCCGACCAGATCGTCGTCGCGACGATTCCCAGCCTCGATGGCGAGGAGATCGAGCCTTACGCCAACCGGCTGTTCCGCTTCTGGAAGCTCGGCCAGGCGGGCGAGAACAATGGCGTGCTGCTGCTGGTTGCCCCGAACGACCGCAAGATGCGCATCGAGGTCGGTTATGGGCTGGAAGGCACGCTGACCGACCTGCACACCAAGCTCATCATCGAAAATGACATGGTGCCGGCCTTCCGCGCCGGGGACTTCTCCGGCGGCATCAGCAAAGCCGTCGATGACATGGTCATGGTGCTGGAGGGCAATCCCGAAGAACTGGAAGCGCGGGGCAAGCGCAATCCCGCCGATGACGGCACGTCCATCGATCCGATCTTTGCCGTGTTCCTGATCCTGTGGGCGACGATGTTCTTCGGCGGGATGGCGATGGCGTTCCTGCCGCCGATGTTCGGCACGAAACTGTCGCCGGGCGTGTACAAATGGCTGGGCATGACGTTTCGTTATGGCCGCGGGCCGAGCGGGTACTCGGGCACTGGCTGGACAACCGGTTCGTCGTCGGGCGGCGGCTGGTCTTCGGGTTCGGGCAGTGGCTGGTCCTCGGGGTCAAGCGGCGGTGGCGGATTTTCCGGTGGCGGCGGCTCGTCCGGTGGTGGCGGTTCTTCAGGAAGCTGGTGAGACAGATCATGGCAACACGACCAATCAGCCCGCAGGATCATGAGCGCATCGCAACCGCGATCCGCGCCGCCGAGGAGAAAACCGACGGCGAAATCTACTGTGTCGTGGCGCATGGCAGCGACGGCTATTTCTTCCCGGCCGCCTTCATGGCGACCATGTGCATGCTGTTCGTCAGCCTGGCGGTCGGCTACGGTCTGGAGGCCTGGTGGCTGTCGATCCGGCTGCCGCATTTCGTCCTCGCCCAGCTCCTGGCGCTTGCCTGCGTGCTGGCCTTGTTGTGGGCGCTGCCTGGTATGCGCATCCACCTGGTGCCGAGGCGGCTGCGCTACCAGGCGGCGCACGCCAACGCGATCAAGCAGTTCCTCGCCCGCAACGTCCACCGCACCACGGCGCGCACCGGCGTGCTGGTCTTCGTCTCGATCGCCGAGCGCTATGCCGAGGTGGTTGCCGATTCGGGTATCGACGCCAAGGTCGGCCAGCATGTCTGGGATGGCGTCGTGCGCGACCTTACCGTGCATGCCGGCGACGACCGGCTTGCCGACGGCTTCGTCAAGGCGATCGAGTTGGTGGGTGCGGTGCTGGCCGAGCATTTCCCGGTCACTGCGGGCGACAGCAACGAGCTCGACGACCATCTCGTCGAGATTTGAGCCTTTCCACAGAAGTCTTGAAGGCCCCTCACCAGCGCGGTGATCGCCTGTGAGAAAGCAGTCGGCGGGCGGCCCGGACCCTTGCAATCGGGCGATGCGGGTTTATGGTTAACAAATCATGAATACGCTGACGATCGACATCCGGAAAGCCGACCCGCGCGATGCCAGTGCCATCGCCGAGGTGCATCTGGAAGCCTGGCGCGGCGCCTATTCCGGCATCATTCCGCACCGGACCCTGACATCGATGATCAACCGTCGAGGCGCCGACTGGTGGGCGAATGCGATTCGCCGCGCCGCCACCGTTCTGGTCGTCGAAATCGGCGGCAAGATCGCCGGCTATGCGACGATCGGCAAGAACCGCGCCCGTGAACTGCGCCAGCAGGGCGAAATCTACGAATTGTACCTGCGTCCGGAATATCAGGGCATCGGGCTCGGCAGCCGCCTGTTTTCGGCGGCCAAGGCGCGGCTGGCCGATCACGGGCTGAAAGGCATGGTCGTGTGGGCGCTGGAGGACAACCAGAACGCGCTTGCCTTCTATGCCGGCGCCGGTGGCCGCGATGTCGCCGAGGGCGTCGAGATCTTCGAGCAGAAGGCGCTGAAGAAGGTCGCTTTCGTCTGGGAATGACAACCCGGCCTTTCGGCAATTGGGCGTTCCATTCGCACCCAGCACCATTCGCCGCATTGCACCATGACGCGCCGCCCGCTATCGATCGTCCATCGAGAGAGGGATTTAAGCCATGCGCATTGAAGCCATAGCCAGCGGAAAGAATCCGCCTGAGGACGTCAACGTCATCATCGAGGTGCCGATCGGCGGCGAGCCGATCAAGTACGAGATGGACAAGGAGGCCGGCACGCTGTTCGTCGACCGCTTCCTGCACACCTCGATGCGCTACCCCGGCAATTACGGCTTCGTGCCGCACACGCTGTCGGGCGACGGCGATCCGATCGACGTGCTGGTCTGCAACACGCGCGCGCTGGTGCCGGGCTGCGTCATCAACGTGCGGCCGATCGGGGTGCTGATCATGGAAGACAATGCCGGCCAGGATGAGAAGATCATCGCCGTGCCGTCGCCAAAACTGACGCTGCGTTACGAGAACGTCACCGAATACACTCAGCTGCCCGACATTACGCGCCAGCAGGTGCAGCACTTCTTCGAGCACTACAAGGATCTCGAGCCCGGCAAATGGGTCAAGATCGAAGGCTGGCACGATTCCAAATACGCCAAGAAGATGATCGTCGACGCGATCGAGCGGGCCAAGGCGAGCAAGTAGCCCGACCGGTCAGTTGTCGACCCGGCCGAAGGCCGGCACTTTGCCGATGACGGTGTGTCTGTCCTTGCCGCAGGCGAAGGTGCGTGCCTTGTCGTCGGCAAGCTTGCGCGCCTGGTCGTTGGCGACGGGATTGCCGGTGGCCAGCACCAGGCCGACGGTGCAGCCGTCGCGGGCGTCCATCTGGCCGACCTTGGCGACGAGCAGCACCTCGGTCGGCTTTTTCTCGTCCTCGGGATTGCTGATCGAGCGGCGATGGATGACGGCATAGGGCACTGCCGTGTCGCCCTTGGTTTCGATGCGCCATTCGACTTTGGCTCCGGACGAATTGAGGCCGGAAAAGCTTTCCCAGACCGTCGTCATGTCGCCGCCGGGCGGAAAACCGTAGAACAGCGTTTCACGGGCGTCGTCATAGGCGATCAGTACGGGATAGCCGCGATAGCCTGAACAGGCGAGTTCGGCCCAGTCGCCGTCGCCTTCTTCTGCCTGCGCGTAGGTCACGCAGTCCGTTTTCGAATCCAGATCGGTGTAGGCGCTGGAAATGCCGTCGGCTTGCGCCGCCTGACCGAGACCGACCAGGACAAGCGGGATCAGAATGGCACGCATGGCGGTCAATCTCCGTTGCAAGCCGCCGCAGCGTAGCGCCAAACGCTATTTCTTCAAGCTGGCTTCGATCAGCAGGTCGGCATTGCGGGCAACCGCTTGCGCCGGACCGCCGAGGCCGAACAACTGGCCGCTGATATAGGCGCCCTCGATCAGCAGCAGCAGGCCGTCGCCGAGCGTGTCTGGGTCTTGCGCGCCCATCGCAGCCGCCATGGCGCGCAGGCGGCGGCGCAGTTCCTGCTTGTTGGCCTCGCTGACCACGCGAGCCGGGTGGCTGTGGTCGGGATATTCGACCGCCGCATTGGTCATGCCGCAGCCGCGATAGTCCGCCACCTGCGTGCGCTTGCCGATGCGGGTCAGGAAAGCCTTGATCTGAGCGCGCGGGTCGCCGGGATGAGCGGCGACCGCCTCGTCGAAGCGCTCCCAGTATTCACGGTCATATTGCCTGAGATAGGAAGCGGCCAGTTCGTCCTTGGACGGAAAGCTGCGGTAGAGGCTGGGCTTGGTGACGCCGGCACGCTTGACGATCTCGTCGACGCCGATCGCCCTGATGCCGCGCCGGTAGAACAGGTCATAGGCCACATCGAGGATCTTCTTGGCGGCTTTCGGCGGAGCGGATGCATGACCGTCGCTGATGGTCAGTTCAATATTTTTGTCGGTTGGCATCGTGTGACTCGATTGACAATGTTACCGATCGGTACGTATACATGTTCCCACCCTGCAACGTACCGGTCAGTAACATGATAACTCAATCTCGCCCCTTTGGCCAGCGCTACGCTTTCGTCGTGGTCGGCGTCATCTTCCTCAGCCTGCTGGTCGCGGCTGGCCTGCGCTCCGCACCCTCGGTCATGATGCTGCCACTCGAGAACAGTTTCGGCTGGCGCCGCGACGTCATCTCCCTGGCCGCCGGTGTCGGCATTCTGCTTTACGGTTTGACGGGGCCATTTGCCGCAGCCCTGATGGAGCGCATCGGGCTGCGCCGCACGCTGCTCGCCTCGCTGGTGGTGATGTCGGGCTCGACCATGCTCAGCCTGCTGATGACCAAGCCGTGGCATCTGTTCATCACCTGGGGCGTGTTCTCGGGCATTGGTTCCGGTGCCGTCGCCAGCGTGCTCGGCGCGACCATCGTCAATCGCTGGTTCAAGACCAATCGCGGCCTTGTCATGGGATTGATGTCGGCCTCCAGTGCCTCGGGCATGCTGGTGTTCCTGCCGCTGATCGCCGCTCTGGCACAGTCGGGCGGCTGGCAGCCGGTTGTCATTGCGGTCGCGATCGCGACCGCTGCCCTGATACCGCTGGTCTGGCTGCTGGTGCCGGAGCGGCCGGTATCGATCGGCATGGTGCGCTATGGCGCCGAGGCTGACGATGTGCCGCCGACCCCGCCTGCGTCACAGGGCAACTTTCTGGCGCATACGTTCTCGACGCTGCGCCGTGCTGCCGGCACGCGGGTGTTCTGGTATCTGTTCGCCACCTTCTTCGTCTGCGGCTTCACCACCAACGGGCTGATCGGCACGCATCTGATCGCGTTTTGCGGCGACATGGGCATTGGTGAGGTGCAGGCCGCCGGCCTGCTGTCGATGATGGGCATTTTCGATCTGATCGGCACGACATTGTCGGGCTGGCTCACCGACCGTTTCGACCCGCGCAAGCTGCTCGGCGTCTATTACGGCATCCGCGGCCTGTCGCTGATCTACCTGCCCTATTCCGGCTTCTCAGCGACCAGCCTGATCATCTTCGCCGTGCTCTACGGTCTCGACTGGATCGCCACCGTGCCGCCGACTCTGAGGCTCGCCAATGAGGCGTTCGGCGATCGCAGTGGGCCGATCGTGTTCGGCTGGATCGTCGCCGGCCACCAGATCGGTGCGGCGACCGCCGCCGCCTTTGGTGGCACCATGCGCGAGTTGCAGGGCAATTACGAACTGGCCTTCCTGATCGCCGGCATGACGGCAATAGCCGCTGCCTGTATCTCGCTGCTGATCAACACCAGCAAGCCGGCATTCGAGCCGGAGCCGCAGGCGGCGTAGGGAGAGACGCTACCGGCCAAGCTGCCATCTCCCCCACACGGAGGAAGATCGGCAGCTTCGCCGTCCGCGCAAACGCCCACCCGCCTGTTGATCGTCAGAAAAACTTCATGATCCCGAGATGTCCCTGAAACATTGACGCTGGATTTTGGTGGCACCGTTCAAGCCATCCAGGAGACAGCCGTGAACAAGCTTTCGATGACTCGCCGCGCTTTCGTCACCTCCGCCAGCGCCGTTGGCCTGGCCGGCGTCTCGAGCCTGGCGCTGCCCTACTATTCGCGCGCCAGTCAGCGGCCGGCCTTCACCCATGGCGTCCAGTCCGGCGATGTCGACGCAACCAGCGGCATGGTGTGGACGCGCACCGATCGCCCGTCGCGCGTCATGTTCGAAGTGTCGTCGACGGAGAATTTCGCCAATGCGACACGCCTGGCGCCGCTCGATACGTCGCCGGCCAGCGACTACACCGTCAAGCGGCTGCTCACCGACCTCGCTTCGGACCAGGATATCTTCTATCGCATGACGGCAGCCGATCTCGCCGACATCAACGCCGTTTCCGAGCCGATCACCGGGCGCTTCAGGACGGCGCCGGCCTCGAAGCGCGACATCCGCTTTGCCTGGTCGGGCGACACCGCCGGCCAGGGCTGGGGCATCGATGAGACCGGCATGAAGACCTACGCCACGATCGGCAAGCACACGCCCGACTTCTTCCTGCATTCGGGCGACACCATCTATGCCGACGGCGCCATGAAGGACGAGGTCGACCTGCCCGGCGGCGGCAAGTGGAAGAACGTCGTGCTGATCGACGGCAAGCGCAAGGTTGCCGAGACGCTGGACGAATACCGGGACCAGTGGAAGTACAACATGATGGACAGGAACGTGCTCGGCCTCAGCGCCATCTGCCCGACTTTCTACCAGTGGGACGACCATGAAGTCCTGAACAACTGGTCGGATTCGAAGGATCTCAGCGCCGACAGCCGCTATACGGAAAAATCCATCCACGTGCTGGCGGCCCGTGCGGCGCGGGCTTTCCACGAGATGACGACGATCCGCTACGAACCTTCCGAGCCCGGCCGCGTCTATCGCAAGATCGCCTACGGGCCGCTGCTCGACGTGTTCTTCCTCGACATGCGCTCCTATCGCGGCCCCAATGGTCCCGACATGCAGGATGAGATGACGCCGCAATCGCGCATGCTCGGCGAACAGCAGACGAAATGGCTGAAGCGCGAACTGGCGAATTCGAAGGCGACCTGGAAAATCATCGCCGCCGACATGCCGCTCGGCCTCGTCGTCTGGGACGACGGCACCAAGAAGGTTGGTGCCGAAGCAGTCAGCAATGGCGACAATGGCTTGCCAAAAGGGCGTGAGCTCGAGATCGCCGACCTGCTGCGCTTCATCAAGAATGCCGGCATCAGCAACACCGTCTGGCTCACCGCCGACGTGCATTACACGGCCGCGCATTATTACAACCCGGACAAGGCGCAGTTCCAGGATTTCAATCCGTTCTGGGAATTCGTTTCGGGTCCGATCCATGCCGGAACATTCGGGCCGAACGATTTCGACATGACGTTCGGTCCGGAGCTGAAGTTCATCAAGGCGCCGACCGCCGAACAGGGACAGAACCTGCCGCCCTCGGCAGGTCTGCAATTCTTCGGGCTGGTCGATATTTCAGGCGCCAGCGAGCAGATGACGGTGCGGCTGATGGATCGCGACGACAACGAACTCTACAAGGTGACGCTCGACCCGGTGCGGTCGGCATAAGCGCGCGCTGATGGAAAGGTGTCGCGCGTCTAGGGCGCGCGATGCCTTAGTCCGGGTAGCAGACCATAGGGATATTCGGCCAGACGGCGCTGTCGCAGTTGGCGGCGTCCTGCCGCTGCTTGAAGGCGGCGCTGACCGGGCCGGTCACCACCGGGTCGACGCCGTCGGGCGCGTCGGCGAAAATCTGCTCGGCCGACTGTGCCTCTGACGGCAAGGCAGGCCGTGATTCCTTCGTCGTCGCGGCCGACTGCGCGGCGTTGGCCGCCAGCAGGACGGCGAAGGCAACAGAGGCGATGAGCGGCCAGAATCGGTTGAGTTTATCGGTCATGACGTTCGAACTGCCCAGGCCCCGAAGGGTTCCCGCCTTGGTTAACAAAATCATCTCACACGCAGATGCTTAAGATTTGATGAGTATTTGGTGACGCGCCTCCTCTTTCGCAACTGCGAAAAACCCTGTATGAGCCGCGCAACCGAAAGAGGCAGCGCCTTATGGCCTGCTGCCTGCAACGCTTCCGAGACCAGAACATGAAAATCCGTAATATCGCGATCATCGCGCACGTCGACCATGGAAAGACCACCCTGGTCGACCAGCTTTTGAAGCAGTCCGGCTCCTTCCGAGACAATCAGCGCGTGGCCGAGCGCGCCATGGATTCCAACGACCTCGAAAAGGAGCGCGGCATCACCATCCTGGCCAAAGCGACCTCGGTCGACTGGAAGGATACCCGCATCAACATCGTCGACACCCCCGGCCACGCCGATTTCGGTGGCGAGGTCGAACGCATCCTGTCGATGGTGGACTCAGCCATCGTGCTGGTCGATGCCGCCGAAGGGCCGATGCCGCAGACCAAATTCGTCGTCGGCAAGGCGCTCAAGGTCGGCCTGAAGCCGATCGTCGTCATCAACAAGATCGATCGCCCGGACGCCCGTCATGTCGAGGTGGTCAACGAGGTGTTCGACCTTTTCGCAGCGCTCGACGCCACCGACGAGCAGCTCGACTTCCCGATTCTGTACGGCTCAGGCCGCGATGGCTGGGTTTCGGAAAATCCGGAAGGACCGAAGGACCAGCAATTGGCGCCGCTGTTCGACCTCGTCATCAAGCATGTGCCGGAGCCGACCGTTCATCCCGGTCCGTTCCGCATGATCGGCACCATCCTGGAAGCCAATCCGTTTCTCGGCCGCATCATCACCGGCCGCATCGAGAGCGGCACGCTGAAGGCCAACCAGCCGGTCAAGGTGCTGCACCATGACGGTACCCAGATCGAAACCGGCCGTATTTCCAAGATCCTGGCCTTCCGCGGCCTTGAGCGCCAGCCGATCGAAGAAGCGCAGGCGGGCGACATCGTCGCCATTGCCGGCTTGTCGAAGGGCACCGTCGCCGACACGTTCTGCGACCCGAGCGTGAGCGAACCGCTGCATGCGCAGCCGATCGATCCGCCGACCGTGACCATGTCGTTCCTGGTCAACGACAGTCCGCTGGCCGGCACCGAAGGCGACAAGGTGACCAGCCGCGTCATCCGCGACCGCCTGCTGCGCGAAGCCGAAGGCAATGTCGCGCTGAAGATCGAGGAATCGCCTGACAAGGATTCGTTCTTCGTCTCCGGCCGCGGCGAATTGCAGCTGGCCGTGCTGATCGAGACGATGCGGCGCGAAGGCTTTGAAATCGCCGTGTCGCGTCCGCGCGTCGTCATGCAGAAGGGCGAGAATGGCGAATTGTTGGAGCCGGTCGAAGAAGTCGTCATCGACGTCGACGAGGAGCATGCCGGCGTCGTCGTGCAGAAGATGTCCGAGCGCAAGGCCGAGATGGTCGAACTGCGCCCATCCGGCGGCAATCGTCAGCGCATTGTCTTCCATGCGCCGACCCGTGGCCTGATCGGCTACCAGTCGGAGCTTTTGACCGACACGCGCGGCACCGCCGTGATGAACCGGCTTTTCCATGCCTATGAGCCCTACAAGGGCGAGCTGCCAGGCCGCACCAATGGCGTGCTGATTTCCAACGAACAGGGCGAATCGGTCGCCTACGCCATGTGGAACCTGGAAGATCGCGGCCCGATGGTCATCGATCCGGGCGTCAAGGTGTATCAGGGCATGATCATCGGTATCCATAGCCGCGACAATGACCTTGAAGTGAACGTGCTCAAGGGCAAGAAGCTGACCAACATCCGTGCCGCCGGCAAGGACGAGGCGGTCAAGCTGACCCCGCCGATCCGCATGACGCTGGAACGCGCGCTGGCCTGGATCCAGGACGACGAGCTGGTCGAAGTGACGCCGAAGACCATTCGGCTGCGCAAGCTCTATCTCGATCCGAACGAGCGCAAGCGGTTCGAGAAGTCGTCCAAGGTGGTCGGCGCGGCGTAAGCTCTTATTTTTTCCAACAGCGGAGAGGGGCGGAGCAACCAGTGTTCCGCCTCTTTTTCGTTCATCCACCGGCAGCCGCGATGATGGCCTGCCGATCGGCCTCGCCGGCCAGATCGATGCGGATCGTGTTTCCCGCACGGGCCGGCTTGCGCAGGGCCTTTGCTCCATCCGGGTCAACGATGAGCAGCCGCTTCTCCTCCAGCGCCTGAAGCCGTGATCGCGAGATGCAGAGTTCGCTTGCGAGCAGCCGGTCGAGCCGCAGCGATGTCGGCATTTCGAGCCCGAGCTGGAGTTCCAACACGGTCGCGGCTTCCCTGGTGTCGCCGAGCCTGCGCTTGTGAACGCTGACATCGGAGAACTCCTCGACGCGCCCGATCCGGTTGCGCAACGCCACCGCATCGAAGGCATGACGGTGAGCGAGTGCAGGATCGTTGCTTTCGAGCGCCGCCAGCAGCGCCGGGTCGATGTCGCGGCGGTTGCAGCGTTCGAAAATGCCGAAATTCCAGGAATTGTCGCAGTCGATGCAGCGATAGATCAGCCACACGTCGATGCGTTTGCCATTGGCGTTGACGCGGAACTTTCCGCTGCTGCAATAGGCCCTCACGGTGCTGCAGCGGTTGCAATTGATGAGCGGTCGAGGTGCGGTCTGGGGTGCGATTGCCCAGTGGATACGCAGAAGTCCAGACATGCCGATAAGCCCTTCCCGTCGGGAAGTTCATCAGGCCGGCGATGTCGAGATGCCCATGCGGGCGCGGCGTGGCGGTCGCTTGCTATGATCGGAAATCGGATGTCACGGGCGGCAGCGCGCAACAACGGTTCAGCAGTGCCAAACCGGTCTCGAACCGCCGCCCAGAAGAACACATGAAAATGAAAACAGATACCGCAAATGCGGTGTCATGCAGTGTGTCGGGGGAGTTGGCGAGACCGGCGGTTACGTAGGCAAAGTGAAGCTCAAAATTGTTTCGCGATGGCCTTTCTAGCCGCGACATGCCGGACCGACAAGGGTCTTTTGTCGGTGCTACCGCAGCCGAGCCACTTGCGTTAATATCCGAAATCGAAGGTTTTCAACCAGAGACCCGGTTATGCACCCCACCTCGCTCCTGATTTTCGCCGCCGCTCTGTTCGTTGCCGCGGGCTCGCCTGGGCCATCGATCGCGGCGCTTGTCGCCCGCGTCATCTCGAAAGGGTTTCGCGACGTGTTCCCGTTCCTGCTCGCCATGTGGATCGGCGAGGGCATCTGGCTATCGCTGGCGGTGTTCGGGCTGGCTGTCGTGGCGCAGACCTTCCATTTCGCCTTCGTCGTGGTGAAATGGGTCGGCGTTGCCTATCTCGCTTACCTCGCCTGGAAGATGTGGGCCGCGCCTGTCGATGCAAAAGAGGGCGAGATGCCGCGCGAGGATTCGGCGATAAAACTGTTCTTCGCCGGCATGGCGGTGACGCTCGGCAATCCCAAGATCATGATGTTCTACCTGGCGCTGCTGCCGACCATCATCGACCTCGCTTCGGTCAGCATCGTCGGCTGGGTCGAGCTGACGGCGACCATGGCCGTGGTGCTGGTCGCCATCGATCTCGCCTGGGTGCTCGCCGCATCACAGGCGCGCAAGCTTTTGAAGAGCAAGCGCGCCATGAAGATCGCCAATCGCATCAGCGCCACGACGATGGCCGGTGCGGCGGCCGCCATAGCGACGCGGTCCTGAGCCGGCGCGTCACATCACTTCAATGATCGGCGCGATCTCGACGCTGAAGGCCGGGTTCATCAGGATCGGGCAGTCCTTGGCCTTGGCGACGGCATCGTCGATGTCTTTCGCTTCGACGATCGTGTAGCCGGCGGCCGGATTGCTGCCGCCATTGTTCTCGACCTTGCCGCCGGGCAGCACCATCTTCGACATGCCGACCGGATTGCCGCCGTCGACCACGGCCGAGCCGAGCTTGCCGTACCAGCCGTTCCAGGCGTCCATTGCGGCCTTCCGCTCGGCCTCGTCGGTCGGCATCTTGCCCGAGCCATGATAGACGTAGAGATACTTCGCCATGTTCTCCTCCCTTGGTGAGCGGCATCGAACCGGCATGCGGTCATGCCGCCTGCCGATCATCGGACCAAACCGGCAAACAAGCAACGAGAATGCGACACTGCTAATATAACGCCCCGGTCTGGCCCCTGCCGCAATCCGTCACCTTGCCATGGCGTGGTATTCGTCGTTCGGCCGCATATCGATTGCCGCAGCCACGCGGTTCGACATGTTGAAGAAGGCAGCGGTCGAGGCGATGTCCCAGATGTCGCGATCGGTGAAGCCGGCCTGACGCAGCGCGGCCCGGTCGGCCTCGACGATCTTGGCCGGCTCTTGCGTCAGCTTGACGGCGAATTCGAGCATTGCCGTCTGCCTGGGCGAAAGATCGGCGGCGCGGAAATTCATCACCATCATTTCGCCGAGCGGCGGGTCGCCGGAGAGCTGGCGCACCGCCGCGCCGTGCGCGGTCAGGCAATAGTAGCAATGATTGATCGAGGAGACGGCGACCGCGATCATTTCGCGCTCCAGCTTCGACAGGCCGGACTCACCCAGCATCAAATCGTTGTACATGTCGGTGAAGGCGCGCAGCTTCTTGTCGTCGAAGGCATAGGCCCTGAGCACGTTGGGGACGAGGCCGAGCTTCTCCTCGCATTTGGCGAAATAGGTTTTTGTCGCCTCGCTCAGCTCTCCCTGGCCAAGATCAAGCGCGCTGATTTTGCCGGTCATGGGTCATTTCTCCTCGTTGCGCGGCATCTTGTCGCCAAATTCCGATAATTCTTGGCAAGCCGTCAAACCTTTGTCGCCAAACAGCGGTCATCTGCTACCATAGTCGTAAAAGCATTCGACGGGAGGGACGTGCGTCATGGCCAGCGTGAAATCCGCGAGCAAGCCGAAGAAAAAAGCCACGGCAGCGCTTAAAGCGGAGGAAAGGCCAGCCAGGCTTGCAGACTATCTGCTCGCCCGCGCGCCAGCTGAAGACATTGCTCCCTACGATGTGGCCGACCTGGAGCGGGCTGCCGATCTCGCCGGCCAGGCAGTCGCCACTCATAGGAAAGGCGAGTGCGTCGTCGCCGTCGATGCCGATTCGGGCGTTGTGCGAGACGGCCGCCCGATGACGGTTGTCACGGTCGTCAACGACAACATGCCGTTCCTGTTCGATTCCATCCTCGGCGAGATCACCGAGACATCGGGCGAACCGACCCTGGTCACCCATCCGGTTATCGTGGTGCGCCACGGCAAGGGCGGCGTGGAAGAAATCCTCGGCGACGGCAATTTCGCCAAGGACGATGGCAGCCACGACCGGCTGAGCGTCATCCATGTCCACATCCCGCGGCTGACATCCGAGCAGGCGAGCGGATTGAGCGAGCGGCTGCGCAAGATCCTTGGCCAGGTTCATGCCGCCGTTCACGACTGGAGGCCAATGCTGGCCCGCCTCGATCAGGCGATCTCGGAATTCCGCTATACGGCCGTGCCGCTCGACAAGAAGAGCGTTGCCGAGGCTCTCGCCTTCCTAGAGTGGCTGCGCGACGACAATTTCACCTTCCTTGGCATGCGCGAGTTCAAATACACCGGCGGCGAGGAAAGCGGCACGCTGGAGCGCGCTGAAAAGCCTGGCCTCGGCATCCTGTCCGATCCCGACGTGCTGGTGCTCAGGCGCGGCACCGAAGCGGTAACGACGACGCCGGAGATCCGCGCCTTCCTGCATGGGCCGGAGCCGCTGATCGTCACCAAGGCCAATGCCAAGTCGTCCGTGCACCGCCGCATCTATCTCGATTACATCGGCATCAAGACCTACACCGCCAAGGGTACGCTCGCGGGCGAATTGCGCATCGTCGGCCTGTTCACCTCGACCGCCTACACGCGCTCGGTGATGAAGATCCCGTATCTGAGGTCAAAAGCCGAAACCATCATCGCCAAGTCCGGCTTCGACCGGCACGATCACTCCGGCAAGGCGCTGATCAACGTTTTAGAGAGCTATCCGCGCGACGAGCTGTTCCAGGTGCCGGTGCCGATCCTGCGCAAACATGCCGCCGCCATTTTGGGCCTGGTCGAGCGGCCACGCGTGCGGGCGCTGGTGCGCGCCGACCAGTTCGACCGTTTCGTGTCGATCCTCGTCTTCGTGCCGCGCGACCGTTACGACAGCGTCGTGCGCGAGAAGATTGGCTCCTATCTGAAAACCGTATTCGAAGGCCGGCTGTCGGCCTACTACCCGGCCTTTCCCGAGGGCGGGCTGGCGCGCGTGCACTTCATCATCGGCCGCTCCGGCGGCAAGACGCCGAAGGTCGAGCAAGCGACGATAGAGGCGGCGATCCGCGACATCGTGCGTACCTGGGAGGACGCCCTTTCCGATGCGGCCGAGGCCAGTGGCGGCGACCAGGCTTTGAAGGCGATCGCCGCGCGGCTGCCGGAAAGCTACCGCGATTCGTTCAGCGCGGCGGTGGCGCTGGCCGATGCCGGGCGCATTGCCAAGATCAGCGCCGGCAATCCGATCGCCATCGACTATTATCGCCATGCCGAGCAGAAGCCGCATCAGGCATCGCTGAAAATCTATCACCATGGCAGCCCGGTGGCGCTGTCGCGCCGGGTGCCGGTGCTGGAAAACATCGGCTTCCGCGTCATCAGCGAGCGCACTTTCGAGGTCGGCGACGACCAGGTCGGCACGATCAATAGTGATCGGCCCGGCTTAGTCTTTATTCATGACATGGAGCTTGAGAACAGCTACGGCCAGCCGATCGACCTGACCGATGGCGGCGCGCTGTTCGAAGATGCGTTCCTCTCCGTCTGGCGCGGCGACGTCGACAATGACGGCTATAACGGCCTCGCCCAGACCGCCGGCCTGTGGTCTGGCGAGATCACCATCCTGCGCGCCTATGGCCGTTATCTGCAGCAGGTCGGCATTCCGCAAAGCCAGGATTTCATCGCCGCCGCGCTCAACCGCTATCCCGACATAGCGCGTGGCCTGCATGCGCTGTTCATCGCCCGGCTTGGTCCGACAGCCGAGACCGAAGGCGTGGTGGCCGCAAAGCATCTCAAGGCCAAGATCAAGGATGCGTTGGAGGATGTGCCGAACATCGACGACGACACCATCATCCGGCGCTACCTCAATCTGATCGAAGCCACGCTGCGCACCAATCATTTCGTTGCCGATACGAAAGAAAAGGGCCAGTCGCTGGCGATCAAGCTGGACTCGCACGCGGTCGAGGGCTTGCCGGCGCCGCGGCCGTGGCGGGAGATCTTCGTCTACGGCTCCGAGGTCGAAGGTCTGCATCTGCGCTTCGGTCCGGTGGCGCGCGGCGGCCTGCGCTGGTCCGACCGCGCCCAGGACTACCGCACCGAGGTGCTCGGCCTGGTCAAGGCACAGCAGGTCAAGAATGCCGTCATCGTGCCGGTGGGCGCCAAGGGGGGCTTCTATCCGAAGAAGCTGCCGATGAGCGCCGGCCGCGACGCGATCTTCGAGGCCGGTACTTCGGCCTACAAGAACTTCGTCTCCAGCCTGCTGTCGATCACCGACAATATCGGCCTCGACGGCGTCATCCCGCCGGCCGGCGTTATCAGACGCGACCCGGACGATCCGTATTTCGTCGTTGCCGCCGACAAGGGCACGGCGACCTTCTCCGATACCGCTAACGCGATCTCGGAGAAGCACGGCTTCTGGCTCGACGACGCCTTCGCCAGCGGCGGCTCGGCCGGCTATGACCACAAGAAGATGGGCATCACCGCCAAGGGCGCCTGGGAAGCGGTCAAGCGGCATTTCCGCGAGATCAACCGCGACATCCAGACCTCGTCCTTCACCGTCGTTGGGGTCGGCGACATGTCAGGCGACGTGTTCGGCAACGGCATGCTTTTGTCGCCGAAAACCCGGCTGATCGCGGCCTTCGACCATCGCGACATCTTCATCGATCCCGATCCCGACATGGCAGCCTCGATGGCCGAGCGCGAGCGCATGTTCGCGCTGCCGCGTTCGAGCTGGCAGGACTACGACAAGACGAAACTGTCGGAAGGCGGCATCATCGTCTCGCGCAACCAGAAATCGATCACCTTGCCGGCGGCGGCGGCGGCGGCGATCGGCCTGGCCAAGACCACCGCCACGCCGGTCGAGATCATGACCGCCATCCTCAAGGCGCCGGTCGATCTCCTCTGGTTCGGCGGCATCGGCACGTATCTCAGGGCATCGACCGAGACCAATGCCGAGGTCGGCGACCGCGCCAACGATGCCATTCGCATCACCGCGCTCGACGTCCGGGCGAAAGTGATCGGCGAGGGCGCCAATCTCGGCGTCACGCAGCGGGCGCGCATCGAGTTCGGCATGAATGGCGGCCGCTGCAACTCCGACGCCATCGACAATTCGGGCGGCGTCAACTGCTCCGACGTCGAGGTCAACATCAAGATCGCGCTGGCTTCCGCCATGCGCAAGGGGTCGTTGACACGCCCGGCACGCAACAAGCTGCTGGCCGAGATGACCGAGGAGGTCGGCTCGCTGGTGCTGTCCAACAACTACCAGCAGACGCTGGCGCTTTCGATCGCCCGCAAGCGCGGCCTTGCCGACATCGCGCATCAGAGCCGTTTCATGACGGCGCTGGAGGCGCGCGGCCTGCTCGACCGTGCCGTCGAGACGCTGCCGTCGCCGGCAGCGCTGGCCGAGCGCGAAGCGCGTGGCGAACCGCTGACCAGAGCGGAACTCGGCGTGCTGCTCGCCTATGCCAAGATTGTGCTGTTTTCCGACATCGTCGCCAGCGACGTGCCTGATGACGCGCATTTCGACCGCGACCTGATGGGCTATTTCCCCGACCGGATGGCGAAGAAATACGCCGCCGAGATCCATGGCCACAGGCTGCGCCGCGAGATCATCACACGGGTCGTCGCCAACGATCTGGTCAATCGCGGCGGCCCATCCTTCGTCAACCGGCTGCAGGAGGCCACCGGGCGCACCGCCGGCGACGTGGTGCGGACCTTCGCGGTGGTGCGTGACGGTTTTGCCTTGCCGGCGCTCTATCGCGAGATCGACGCGCTCGACAACCAGATCGACGGCCAGGTGCAGCTCGATCTCTATCAGATGGTCAGCCGGCTGATGTATGTGACCAGCGGCTGGTATCTGAAGAACGATGCCGGCACGGCACCCCTCAGCCAGCGCATTGCCGAGTTGCAGGAAGCCCGCAAGGCGCTGGAGCCCAAGCTCGTTTCGCTGCTGCCGGCCTTTTCACGCGAGCGCATCGAGGAGAAGCGGCATGGGCTGTTCAAGGCCGGCGCGCCGGAAAGCTTGGCCGGGCAGCTGGCACTGAGCGAGGTGGCGGAACTCATCCCCGACATCGCGCTGACGGCGCGCACCGCCGGCGCCGATATCGTCGCCGCGGCCAAGGCGTTCTTCGCCGTCAGCGATGCCTTCCGCATTCCGCGTGTCGAGGATGCCGCACGCTCGATCACGCCATCGGACTACTACGATCAGCTGGCGCTTTCGCGCGCCACCGACACGATCGATGCGGCACGGCGCGGCATCGCGGTGGCGGCGCTCACCGGCCACGCCAAGACGGCCGATCCGGTGGCTGCCTGGCTGGACGCCGGCGGCGAGCGGGTGGCGCGCATCCGCGAGCGGCTGCAGGCGTTGACCGAGGGCGGCGACATCACCGTGTCGCGGCTGTCGGTGGCGTCGGGGCTGATGAGCGATCTGACGGGGATGTGAACCGTCGATGATTGCCACACGCATTGTCGGGTGCGTGTGGCGCCTTTTCCAATGTTATCGGCGCTTGGCGTTCAGCAAGCTCACCAGGAATGTTTGAGGGTGCCGACGATTTTCAGCCGGTCGCCGTAGAATTCGGTCCCGTAATAGCTGGTTGTCAGATACTTCCGGTCGAACAGGTTCGTTGCGTTCAAGGCCAACGTCACGTCCTTGGTCATCTTGTAGCTAATCGCCGCATCCACCAGTGCGTAGCCGCCAATCGAAATGGTGTTCGCGTCATCCCCGTAGGTTTGTCCGATATAGCGCACGCCACCGCCGATGGTCAGGTCGCCACGCGGTCCTTCCTCGGGAAGCGTATAGTCGACCCAGGCTGACGCCAGGTGGCGAGGAACGCGCTGCGGCCGATTGCCGGCATTCCCGCCAATGCCGTCTTCCAGGATCTCGGCATCCCAGTAGGAATAGGCAAGCGTCAGGTTCAGGTTTTCCGCGATGGCGGCCTTACCCTCGAGTTCGATGCCGCGGACGCCAACCTTGCCGATCTGCTGCTGGACAACAGGCGTGACATAGGTCGGAACATTGGTTTGGGTAAGGTCGAAGACCGCGGCTGTGAACAGGCCGTCGAAGCCGTCGGGCTTGTACTTGATGCCTGCCTCATACTGTTTGCCCTCCTGAGGCTTCAACGAGCCCGAGACCGCATACCCGTTGGCGCTTGGCGACACGAGCGGCTGGAAGCTTTCCGAATAGTTGGCGTAGACCGCGAGGTTCGGCGTGAATTTGTAGGTCAGGCCGGCGCGCTTGGTGAAGGCCGATGCGGTGTCGTCGTCCTGCGTTCCCAGATCGAGATAGTCCGCCGTCGTATGGACACGGTCCCAGCGCCCGCCCAGGGTGACGATCCAGCGGTCGTCAAACGTCAATTGCTCCTGGGCATAGACACCGACCGCCTGCTGCTTGACCCGCCAGTTCACATAGGGACCGAGGTTGATGCAGGACAGACCGCAATAGGTCGGGTTGTCGATGTCGATGGGGCCGGCGGTGCCGAAGAGGATGTTTTCGCGGGTCTTGTCGTTGGCGTAGTCGACGCCGACAAGCGTCTTGCTGGCGACCCGGTCCCAGCCCGTATCGTATTGCAACTGATTGTCGAAGGCATAGCGGTTGGACAGGCCGCCGACGGAAAATGCCGTGCGGTCCGCCGTGGGGTCAAGCGACGCGCCGTAGACCTCGGCGTAGTCGAGGCTCAAATGCGTGTAGCGGGCATTGGAGCGGAAGGTGAGGTTCTCGTTGAATTCATGTTCGAACTGGTAGCCGATATCGACCTGCTCGGTGTTGAAGCGGTTGAAATCCGGCTCGCCCAGGAAGGTGCCGATGTCGATATTGGCGCCGGCCGGGGTGCCGCGTGCGCCTGTGCCATCTCGCTTGTAATAGTCAGTCAGGATGGTGAGCGAGGTTCCTTCCTCGGGCTTGATGGTCAACGCAGGTGCGATGTAAAGCCGGTCGTCGTTGGAATAATCCCACCCTTGATCGCCATCCTTGGCCAGCCCGGTGAGCCGATAGGTCCACACGCCATCGGCGTCGATCGGCCCGCCAAAATCAACGCCAATCTCCTTGGTGCCGTCGCCATAGGACGTGTAAATCTCCCCCTGCTTCTGGTCCAGCGGCCGCTTGGTGATGGCGTTCACCAGTCCGCCAGGACCGTTGAGACCAAATAGCGTCGATGTCGATCCCTTCAGGACCTCCACGCGCTGAAGTCCGTAAGGTTCGAGACGGCTGGCCGTGAACCATGCGGGGATGCGCGCCGTCAGGCCGTCGCGATAGGTACCGAGCGATGTCTGGTCGAAACCGCGGATGCGAATATAGTCGTATCGGTCATCGTTGCCGAACTCGTCGGTGAGGACGCTGGATGTGTAGGCCACGGCCTGCTGGAGGCTTTCGACATGGCGCGCCTCCAGTTCCTTTTGGGTTACAACTGAAACCGAGGTGGGAACGTCGACGATCGGCGCATCGGTCTTGGTGGCGGTCGCCGTATCCTTGGCGACGATCGTTTGATCGGGCCCGCCAACGCGGTCCGACTTGCCGGTGACGACGATCGTTTCCAGTTGAGTTGCATCGTCCGGCGAAACGTCCTGGGCCCGGCCGGTCCCCACCATTCCAAAAGATGCCGCTATCAAGGCACTGCTCGCAATCAATCGCCTTGCCTGAATGCGCAGCAATGCCTGTCGACCAATCGTCATCTCTTATTCCCTGTCAGACCAATTTCGAGCAGTTCGGCCGGTCACCGTTCCGGCCCTGCGCGAGCGCAATTAGTCAAAGCGGACAAAAAGAGTCAACTTAATAATCAAGAGATCCACGCCGGCGACAATCGTTGCGAAGCAGGGGGTGGAGGACGGCGCCGGACCTACGGTCCGGCTTCCCCCACGAGAAAAATACGGGCTTGGTTCGCGTAGCGGACGAAAGCCGGTTGCATGGCTTTCGAACAGTGAACGCCCGGCAACGTCAAGGGTACGGCACCGAGCTTCGTTCATTGCATGAGCGCATGAAACATGCAGACATGGCGCCCGACACGGAACCGGTGCCGAGGGATCATGATGACGGTAGAGACAGTGCAGCGTGCGTCCGGGCGCGGCATCTGGGGATGGATGCTGTTCGACTGGGCGGCGCAGCCGTTCTTCACGGTCGTGACGACCTTCATCTTCGGACCTTACTTCGTCTCGCGCATGGCGAGCGATCCGGAGACCGGCCAGGCGGCCTGGGGCTACGGCATTGCCGCGGCAGGTCTTGTCATCGCCGTGCTGTCGCCCATCCTCGGCTCGATTGCCGACCAGACCGGCCCGCGCAAGCCCTGGATCGCATTCTTTGCCGCGGTCAAGGTCACCTGCCTTTGCATGCTTTGGTTCGCGGCCCCCGGTTCGAACCTTTTCCTGGTCGTGCTGTTCTTTTCGCTGGCGTCGGTCGCGGCCGAGTTTTCGACCGTGTTCAACGATTCGATGATGCCGCGCCTGGTGCCGAAGAGCGAGATCGGCCGAATCTCCAACATGGCCTGGGGCCTTGGTTATCTCGGCGGCATGATCGCGCTGATCTTCGTCGTCGCTTGCTTGGCCGGTTCGCCGGAGACCGGCAAGACGATCATCGGCACCGACCCGCTCTTTGGGCTCGACCCGAAGCTCGGCGAGGACGCGCGCGCAACCGGGCCTTTGTCAGCCGGCTGGTACTTCCTGTTCATCCTGCCGATGTTCTTTTTCACCCCCGATGCCATCAAGGGCCTGCCGATCGGCCCTGCGGTGCGAGAGGGGTTGGCGGAGCTGAAAGTGACGCTGGGCGAGGTGCGCAAGCGCAGCGGCATCTTCCGCTTCCTTGTCGCCCGCATGATCTATCAGGACGGTGTCAATGCGGTGCTGGCGCTGGGGGGCACTTTCGCAGCAGCGATGTTCCACTGGTCGATCACCGAAATCGGTATTTTCGGCATCATTCTCAACGTCGTCGCCATCTTCGGCTGCCTGGTTGCGGCCCGTCTCGACACGGCGCTTGGCTCAAAAACCATCGTCATGATCTCGCTGGTCCTGCTCAGCATCGCCACGATCGGCATCGTCTCGACCGGACCGGGCTATACTTTGTTCGGCCTCTGGATGATGCCTGGACCGGACAGTGGCGGCCTGTTCGGCACCGCAGCGGAAAAGGCCTACATCTTCTTCGGCCTGTTGATCGGTGTGGCTTTCGGGCCGGTGCAGGCGTCGTCGCGATCCTACATGGCGCGCAGCGTCACGGCGGCAGAATCCGGCCGCTATTTTGGCATTTATGCGCTGGCCGGACGGGCGACCAGTTTCCTGGCGCCGTTCATGGTCGCGTCCGTCACCTTGGCCAGCGGCTCGGCACGGCTCGGCATGGCGGTGATCGTGCTGTTCCTCGGGATCGGCATGGCGATCCTGGTCAAGACGCCCTATCCAGCGGACCGGCCGGCGGATTGAGTTCTTTCTTCCTTCTCCCCCTGTGGGGTGAGCGGCCGGTTCGCGAAGCGAATTCATCGTGCCAGTGGCACGATGAAAGGCTGGCGAACGCCGGGACGCTGCGGAGCAGCGGGGACCCGGCAGGGCGGATCGTCCACCGCCCGGCCCTTCGCGGGCTCAGGGCGTTCGAAGCTCGAAAAGCCAGGCAATTGGCTTTTCGTTCGCTGCGCGAACCGCTTCTCACCCCGCAAGGAGAGAAGGAAGAAGTGCGTCAATGCCTGAAATGCCGGACGCCCGTAAACACCATGGCGATGCCGTGCTCGTCGGCAGCGGCGATGACGTCCTTGTCGTTCATCGAGCCACCCGGCTGGATAACGGCAGTGGCGCCGGCGGCGATCGCCGACAGCAATCCGTCGGCGAAGGGGAAGAAGGCGTCGGAGGCGACGACCGAGCCCTTGGTCAGCGGTTCGGCAAGGCCGGCGGCCTCGGCGGCGTCGAGTGCCTTGCGGGCAGCGATGCGTGAGGAGTCGACCCGGCTCATCTGGCCGGCGCCGATGCCGACGGTGGCGCCGTCCCTGACGTAGACGATGGCGTTGGACTTGACGTGCTTGGCGATGCGGAAGGCGAATTTCAGGTCGGCCATTTCGACCGGCGTCGGCGCCCTCTTGGTCACCACCTTCAGTTCGAGGTCGTCGACGACGGCGTTGTCCCGGCCCTGGATGAGCAGACCGCCGGCGACGGATTTGACCGTCGTGCCCGGCGTGCGCGGATCCGGCAGCCCACCGGTGACCAGCAGGCGCAAATTCTTCTTCGCCGCGACGATGGCCGCTGCCTCGTCAGTGGCGCCGGGCGCTATGATGACTTCGGTGAAGGTTTTTACGATCTCTTCCGCCGCCTCGGCGTCGAGGGTGCGGTTGACCGCGACGATGCCGCCGAAGGCCGAAACCGGGTCGCAGGCGAGCGCCTTGGCGTAGGCGGCTTTCAGCGAGGTGCCTTCGGCAACGCCGCACGGGTTGGCGTGCTTGATGATGGCGACGGCGGCGGAACGCGCCGGATCGAACTCGCCGACCAGCTCGAAGGCGGCGTCGGTGTCGTTGATGTTGTTGTAGGACAGCTGCTTGCCCTGCAACTGACGCGCCGTGGCGACGCCCGGCCGCTTGTCGCCATTGATATAGAAGCCGGCGCTCTGATGCGGGTTCTCGCCATAGCGCATCACCTCGACCAGCCTGCCGCCAAAGGCACGCCACGTCGGGTGTTCGATCTCGAGCGCTTCGGCGAACCAGCCGGAGATCGCCGCGTCATAGCTGGCGGTGCGGGCGAAGGCCTTGGCGGCCAGCTTCTTGCGGAAATCCAGCGACAGCGAGCCGATGTTCATCTCCAGCGCGTTCAGCACCGAGGCATAGTCGCCGGGATCGGTGACGATGGCGACATAGGCGTGGTTCTTGGCCGAGGCGCGGATCATGGCCGGGCCGCCAATGTCGATGTTCTCGACGATCGATGCGTAGTCGGCGCCGGAGCGGCGGACCTCCTCGAACGGATAGAGATTGGAGACGACGAGATCGATCGGCTCGATGCCGTATTTGCGCATTGCCGCTGAATGCTCCGGATCGTCGCGCACGCCAAGCAGCGCGCCATGCACGCCGGGATGCAAGGTCTTGACGCGGCCATCCATGATCTCGGGAAAGCCGGTGAGCTCGGAGACGTCGCGCACCGGAAGGCCCGCGTCAGCGATCGCCTTTGCCGTGCCGCCGGTCGAGACCAGCTCGACGCCTGCGGCTGCCAGCGCCTTGGCGAAATCGATGAGGCCAGTTTTGTCGAAAACGGAGAGCAGGGCGCGACGCACGGGAACCAGGTCTGGTGCGGGAATGTTCTTGGCGGCGACGGCCATGGGCTGGCGGCCTTTCACGACTGGTGTGGTGGATGCCCGGCCCGTAGCACATGCCGCCCGGAAATCAAACCAGCGGTCAGGTGGGTCAGTTGTTTTCCGGGTAGCCGGCGATGCTGGTGCGGGTCAGCTGCCAGTGGACTTCGGCGATTTCCGAGGCCTTGAAGGCAAGCACGATCTGGCGGCTGCGGCGCGGGCCGCCAAGACCGGCGAAATAGATCGATTCCTCGACCTCCGGCACCACTTCGGCCGATGTGAACACCCAGGTGTCGGCCTGATCGGCGGCCAGCACCAGGCGGTCATGCTCGTCCTGCAAAAGGTTGACATCGGGATGAACGTGGAAGCGGACGGTGACGAAGTCGCGGCCATTGTTGCGGATCGCGGCACTGCCGGGGCGCTGGAAGCGGTCCCGGCCGGCCAGCACATTGCCGTTCGACGACAGCTTCAGCTCGCGCTCATGCAGGAAACCAAAGCGCGCGACATAGCCGTCATGGCGGGCGATGAAACCCTGAACGCCTTTCTGATCGGTGCGCTTGCACTGCACATGCTGCGGGCCGCCGATCAACGGCGAACCGAGCAGGTCGTTGACGCGCAACGAGTGGCTGAAGCGCGCCGACGAGGTGTCGTTGATGGTGGCGGTCGAGTGCGCGGCGGTGGCGCGCGCCAGCGGCCGGAATTCAGCCGCGCCGTAGGTGTCGATGCCGGCATTGACGATGTAGTGCTGGCGCCCGGACGACAGTTCGAAGGCAAGGCAGCTGGCATGTGCGGCATTGGACACATCGACCGGCGGCGGCGGGCCGGTGTCGGCGATGACCGTGGTGCCGCCCATAGACAGGCGCTCATAGCCGGAATGCGGCGCATGCAGCAGCGGCGCGCCAGCGGTGTCGTCGTGGCGCAGGATGGTGGCGATGCGGTCGTGGATGGTGGCGCCCATGCCGTTGAAGCGGGCGAGGCTGCCATCCTGATGGCGGAAGAAGCGCAGCGCCGGCAGCATGCGGTCGATGGCGCCGATCAGCGCCTGCGGCGGGGTTTCCGCCTGGTTGGCATAGGTCTGGCGCAGTGGCAGGAGGTCGGCGAGGATTTCCAGGACGACCATCGGATTGCGCGAAATGTGCCCGCCATCGGCGAGGATCTGGCGGTCGAGTTCCTCGGCAAGATTGCGGGTCGCGCCACGCAGCGCCGATGCCGGCGCCGGCAGGGACAAGGCAGCGAAGGCGAGCGCGATGCGGGCCCGCAGCCTGTCCTTGCCGTCGGGCATTTCGCGCGCCATCGACCTGAGGTAGCGGATCTGCATGGCAACCGATTTCAGGAAGGCGCGGTAGAATGGGAATTCGGCGCCCTGCAATACGACCGAGGAGTGCTGCAACCAGGCGATGATGCGCTTGGCCGTCGTGCCGGGCTCCCAGGCGATGCCGGAAATATGGCTGCCATGCATGGTGATCCAATCGGAGACCAGGGCGCGGGCATTGGCAGCGGCAAGCTCCGTGCCGGCGGCGCGCATATGGCGCAGCCAGCGAAAGCCGTGCAGCGTCTTCTGCCAGCCGTGATTGGGCACGTTGATCTGGAAAGGCGACTTGCCGCCGGTCTCGACCAGATGCCCCGACAGGGGATAGCGGCCGTAATAGATCTCGAGTGCGATCTGCGGGTCGGCGAGGCGCAGGTCCGGCGGTGCGATCAGCACACGTTCCGGCGTGCGGCCGGAATAGCGCCAGCGATAGACAGGCCCGGCGCGCAGGCGCCGGCGCGTTTTGCGCCAGAACTCCTTCGCGACAAGCGTCCACAGACGCGTCGTGCTGCTGGCAGCCAGTGCCAAAACCCCTCCTGATCGTCCTCTACCCCGGCGCCGAGTCTACATGATTGCACGATTCGTGCGAAGGCGAATTCCACGAGCCCGGGCCGGTTCACCTGCTTCTGCCCCCGGTCCTGCCTAAAAAAGGCAGCAAATCCGGCAGTTCAAGCCCTAGCCGGCTCGCCGCATGCGAGCGGCGAAGAAGCCGTCGAGGCCTGAGCGTTCCGGCGCGCCGAGGTCCAGGTCGGCGGGCGTGGTGCGCAGCGTGCCTTGCGGCGTCAGGAATGGATCGATGCCGGCGATCTCGCCTTGCAGCAGCGGATCATTGGTGATTTCAGGCGTGCCGGCGAGAAAGGCGCGACAGAGATCCTCGCCTTCGAGCGGATCGAGCGAACAGTTGGAAAAGACGATCCTGCCGCCGGGCTTCACCAGCGTCACAGTGCGGGCGAGCAGCCTGCGCTGCAGGTCGGCCAGTTTTTCGACATCGGCAGAAGTCTTGGTCCATGGCACGTCGGGGTGCCGCCGCACCGTGCCGGTCGACGAGCAGGGCGCGTCGAGGAGAACGGCGTCGAACAATTCCTTCGGCTCGAATTTGAGCAGGTCGGCCTGGACGATCTCGGCGGACAGGCCGAGGCGCTCGAGATTCTGCGTCAGCCGCGCAAGCCGGTTTTTTGACGTGTCGACGGCGGTGACCTTCGCGCCGGCAACGATCAGCTGCGCGGTCTTGCCGCCGGGCGCGGCGCAGAGATCGGCAACCCGCAATCCCGTGACATCGCCGAACAGTCGGGCGGGCAGGCTGGCCGCGGCGTCCTGGACCCACCAGGCGCCCTCGGCAAAGCCAGGCAATTCGGTGACAGGACCGACAAGATTCTCGACCCGCACCGTGCCGGTCGGCAGGACGATGCCGCCGAGTTTTTCGGCCCAGAGTCCGGGATCGGCCTTGACCGAGAAGTCGACCGGCGCCTCAACGCGGTGCGCTTCGAGGATCTGTCTGGCCTTTTCGTTGCCGTAGGTAGTCTTCAGCCTGTCGGAAAACCATTCGGGCGCCTCGTCGGTGGCGGCAAGGGCGGCAGGCAATTCCGTTTCCTTGGCCCGTGCCAGTGTGCGCAGCACGCCATTGACGAGGCCGGAGAACCGCACCGTGCGCGGATCGGACTTGGCATGGGTCACCGCAATGTCGACGGCGGCGCTGTCGGGAATATCGAGGAACAGGATCTGTGCGGCCGCCACATGCAATATGTGCGACAGCGCCGTGGCATTGGGCGGCAGCGGCTTTTCCAGGCGCCGCGCCAAGAGCCCCGATATGGTCATGCGATAGCGCAGCGCGGTGACCAGAATGGCGCGGACAAGGCCGCGATCGCGCAAATCGAGCGCCTTGTATTGCGGGTGGCCGTTCTCGTGATCGGTCAGCCCGTCAAGCGGTGTCCTGGCATCGATGACGGCGGCCAGCAGGCGGGCCGCTGCCTTGCGCGCGGCGAGACCGGCGACGAAGTCGCCGCCGTCCCTGTGTTCCTGATCACCTGAAACCGTGCGTCGAGGTCCTCTGTCCGCCACGCTCACGACCACCGGCCCCTGGGCCCGGTCGGATTGCGACCCCATGGGTTGGATTTGGGCTTGGCGGGCTCCGCCGGCTGCTCGGGCCGTGCTGTCTGATCCCACGGGCCGGATGGCCGCAGTTCGTCCGCCTGGCGTGGCGTTGAGGCCTGGCGCGGTGCAGCCCGGGTTTCGCTGCCGGCCATGTCGCGCGCCATCGCCTGCAAGGCTGCAATGCGGTTCTCAGTGGCGGGGTGGGTGGAGAACAGGCTGTCCATGCGCTCGCCGTGAAGGGGATTGATGATGAAGAGATGCGCGGTCGCGGGATTGCGCTCGGCATCGGGGTTGCGGATGCGTTCGGCGCCGCGGGCGATCTTGTCAAGCGCCGATGCCAGCCAGAGCGGGTGTCCACAGATTTCGGCGCCACGTCGGTCGGCCTCGTATTCGCGGGTGCGGCTGACCGCCATCTGCACGACCATCGCGGCAAAGGGCGCTACGATCATCGCCGCCAGCACGCCGACAAAGCCGAACGGATTGTTGTCGCGATTGCCACTGAAAAAGAAGGCGAAATTGCCGAGCATCGAAATGGCACCGGCAAAGGTGGCGACGATCGTCATGGTCAGCGTGTCGCGGTGCTGCACATGGGCGAGTTCGTGCGCCATGACGGCTGCGACCTCTTCAGGCGTCAGCGCCTGCAACAGGCCGGTGGAGGCAGCGACCGCCGCGTTCTGCGGGTTGCGGCCGGTGGCAAAGGCGTTCGGCTGCGGATTGTCGATCAGGTAGGTCTTCGGCATGGGCAGGCCGGCCTGTTTGGCGAGCGACTGGACGATGGCGTAATATTCGGGCGCGTTCTTCTCGTCGACCTCGACGGCACGGTTCATCGACAGCACCATCTTGTCGGCATTCCAGTAGCTGAACAGATTGGTGCCGGCGGCGATCAGCAGCGCGATCATCATGCCGCCGGTTCCGCCGATCAAAAAGCCGACGCCCATGAACAGCGCGGTCATCGCGGCAAGAAGCATGGCGGTGCGAAGTGTGTTCATCGTCTGCTCCTGTCCAGGTGATAGCGAAAAGGGGTCGATCCGCTTCGTCTCATCGCTATATGATGGGAAACACCAGTTCCCGTTTCAATCCGCTGGAAATATCGCATGAACGACGAAGCCAGTAAAACCGATGCCGAGCTTGCCCATGATGTCGAGCCAAAGGCGCTGACGCCGGAAGCCAGACGTGCGCTCGCGGAAGCCGAAGCAAGGCGTGTAAAGTACCTGGAAAAGGAAGCCTCGGCGCCGAAGGAAATCGGCGGCCGCGGCGGCAAGGAGCCCGGCCGCTACGGCGACTGGGAGGTAAAGGGCCTGACCAGCGATTTCTAGACGCGGCCTAGGCGGCGTTGCGCTGCGGCTCGAGCGCGATCCAGCCACGCTCGTCGACGGTGATGCCCACCATGTCGTAGCCCGCGATCGCGGCGTGTTGCGTTGGCAAGGGGTGCTTGTGCGTGGCGCTGATGACCATGACCGCCGCGCCCGCCGCTTCGGCTGCCGCTATGCCGGCCGGGGCATCCTCGAACACGAGGCAGTCGCGCGCGTCGAAGCCGAGCCGTTCCGCGCCAAGCCGGAAGCAATCGGGCGCCGGCTTGCCGCGGGAGACATCTTCCGCTGCGACGATGACGGCCGGGACGGGGATGCCCGCGGCCTTCATGCGCAACAGCGCCAGCTCACGTGGGGCGGAGGTTACGATCGCCCAGCGTTCGGGCGGCAGCGAATCGAGAAATGCCACGGCGCCGGCGATCTGGATAATGCCTTCGAGATCGGCCGCCTCGGCCTTCAGCAGCAGATCAGCCTCGTGTGCCGGGTCGACGCCCGGCAGCGCCAGGCCGGTGATGGTCTCGATCGCGCGTACGCCATGGATCGTCGGCAGGAAGGCAGCGACGTCGAGGCCCTGGCGGCGTGCCCAATCGCTCCACACCCGTTCCGCCGAGGCGATGGAATTGATGAGCGTGCCGTCCATGTCGAAGAGGAAGGCCGCGAATTTTCTGCTTGAATACATGATTTTCCTTGAGTCCGGGGAGCGCTGGTGGGGTTGCCGAACCTAACGTCTCGACCGCGGCAGGGGAAGACACGGGGTGGGCTTTTCGATCGGCCCAGGGAACCACGGTATCCTCCGGGCGTTTGGGAAGGACTGCTTCTCACAAGATCGAAGGGGGGACCAACGATGCTGATCCGGCTCGGCTATGAAATCGCCATCGAATGCGTAGCCGCCACGCCGGTGATTTCAGTGCTCGAGATCCATCGGGACAGGCAGGCTGATATCAAGCGGCAGACGCGGGTGCTGACCTCGCCCGCGGTGCCGACAAGGCTGTACCACGATCTGCATGGCAATGCCTGCCGGCGCTTCACAGCGCCCGCCGGTGGTTTTCGCATCCTGTACGACGCGGTCGTCGAGGACAGCGGCGAGACGGACGAGGTAAACACCCTGGCCAGGGAAGTGCCGGTGGCGGACCTGCCGGACGAAGTTCTCGGTTATCTCCTGGGCAGCCGCTATTGCGAGACGGATCATCTGAGCAGCCTGGCCTGGCAGCTCTTCGGCGACATTCCGTCCGGCTGGGCGCGCGTGCAGGCGATCGTCGACTATGTCCACAACCGGCTGTCGTTCGGCTATGGCTATGCGCGCTCGACCCGCACGGCGGCTCAGGCGCATGAGGAACGCGTCGGGGTCTGCCGCGACTTCGCTCATCTGGCGATCACGCTTTGCCGCTGCATGAATATTCCGGCACGCTATGTGAACGGCTATCTCGGTGATATCGGCGTGCCAGCCGATCCGGCACCGATGGACTTTTCGGCGTGGCTGGAAGTGTTCCTCGACGGCAAATGGTACACGTTCGATCCTCGCCACAACACGCCAAGAATCGGCCGCATCGTCATCGCCCGCGGCCGCGACGCCACCGACGTGCCGCTGCTGCATAGTTTCGGCGCCCACCGGCTCAGCCTGTTCAAGGTATGGACCTATGAACAGGAAGGCAATCTGTTCAACCCGCCCTACCACGGTATCGACAGGACCGTCGGCGCACAGATGCTGGCCTAAAGGTATGTCGATTCAGGTGAGGCCGGTCTGCAAATGACGGCTTTCTGCGCTTCCGGTGCTCACTGACCAAATGTCCGCTCCGCTCCGGTTCTCGAAAGCCATCATTTTCGACCTGGCCTGACCTGAATCTCAACACCCCTTGAGGCGCGCGGCCAAAAAGCGGCCCTGGTTTTTCAAACGTGATGGCGCTTTGGTCTTTCGACGGCCGGAGGCGTTGGATCCGATCATTTCGCGCCCTGCAGTCTAGGGACAACTGGCCCGCTTCGGCACACGGACCCTGTCCCGCAACAGGACGTCATCGGGATTCCGTGATTGCTTCGTCTTGAGCATGGTAACCGGCTCGTAAACGCAGCCGCGGCCGCGCTTTTCTGTTTACCAGTCATTCACCTTTGCGGAGCTTGAAGCCGAACAAAAACAATGATTTGGCGGCAAGCGGCCGGCCTTCTACCAGCCAGCGGCGTCATCCGGCGGGAATCCTGCATTGCCCTGTCCGCGGCGACGAGGCCGAGGCGAATGGAGGCTGTAGGATGCGGAATTACGGGGGTCTTGTTCACGCGGTCGGCGGGTTCGCCAGGGATCGCGGTGGAAATTTCGCAATCCTGTTCGGCCTCAGCGCCTCGGTCTTGGCGCTGGCTGTTGGCTTCTCGGTCAACGTATCGCAGCTCTACAATGCCAGATCGAGCCTCCAAGGCGTCGTCGACGCCGCGGTCACATCGACGGCACGCGACCTAACGACCGGCGCCATCAAGGAAGCCGATGCCAACAAATCGGTGCAGGCCTTTCTTGACGCCAACAGCCAGGCAGGCATTCTGCAGGCCGACCAGATCGTACTCGACAGGCTGATCGTCAACAGGACCGCCAAGACGGTCCAGGCCGACGCCCATGTCGATGTCGGGCTGTATTTCCCGATTTTTGGCACGGGCGACATGAAACGCGTCGCCGCCTCCACGACGGCGCTCTATTCGGACAAGACCGTAGAAGTGGCGATGATGCTCGACATAACGGGGTCGATGGCCAAGCGCGGCAAGGTCGACAAAATCGGCGATCTGAAAACAGCTGCAAAAAACGCTGTCCAGACGATGCTGCAGAAACAGGATCCGCAGAACCCCCGCATCCGCGTCGCGATTGTGCCTTACGCATCTGGCGTCAACGCCGGCAAGCTGGCGGAAAACATCTATGCCGAGAAGCAAGGCAGCTCTGAGCTCCCACCCATCGTCGGCAGTCCGCTTCTCGTCGCCAAGACAGGCAAAAATCTGCTGCCGTCCTTCAGCGACTACATCTCCATTGTCGGCGCGGCGATGCCACGCCCCGACAATTGCGCCACCGAGCGCAAGGACAAGAACGGCAACGCGGATATGAGCGCCGACGGCCCGGATACTGTCCGCACCGACGGGAACGGCAAGAAATTCTATGCCCTGGTCAACCGGGACGATCATCTCGGTGACGGGGACATGAACAGGTGTCCTGATGCGAAAGTGATCCCGCTGACCGCCGATTCCGATGCCTTGCTTGAATCGATCGAGGACTTCCGGGCCAATGGGTTTACGGCCGGCGCGATCGCCATTCAGTGGACCTATTATATGCTGTCGCCGCAATGGCGCACTGCGATCAGGAATGCCGGTCTTGGCAAGGGTGCCTCGGATGCCGATCCGAAGAAGATCGCCAAGGTCGCGATCCTGATGACCGATGGCCAGTTCAATACGGCCTTCGCCGGTGCTGGGGACAGCTACAACAGGCAGGGCACCCTTGCGCGCGGCAACGCCGAAACGCTGTGCGACAACATGAAAAACGACGGCATCGAGATTTTCACCATCGGCTTCGATCTGGACGACAAGGATATGTCGACAACCGAGCGGGACCAGGCAAAGGCGGTGCTGAAGGATTGTTCGTCGAAGGATACCTCCGCCGCCAAGAGGCATTTCTTCGACGTGTCCACCGGAGCCGAATTGGACGACGCCTTTCAGGAAATCATTCGCAACACCGAAAAGGTCGCATTGACCCAGTAGTCTGGTCCGCAAACGGAAAAGGCCGCCGCTTCTTTCGAAGCCGGCGGCCTTCCGTGTTTCCGTCCGTGGCGCGGCCCATGGCGATGACCTATCAGGTCAGCCGCCGCGCATTTCGCGCCTTAACGGGAAGACTGCTTCCCGAAAGTGCAATCCGCTGAGGCCACGTTCTGGAAAACGAAATCACTCGACATCGGATCACCTCCTTTCGATTTGTTGAACACATACTCATGATGGGGTGCATTGCAGCAAAAGACAAGGTGCAGGTCTGAAATTAACCAACGGGCGGGCCTGGTGCGGGCCGGCTTGCGATTGCCAGGCCGACCGGGCAAACTTCTGCCCCGGAGCCAGCATTCGGAGGAATCGCATGGAGGCAGCCGAAAAGGCCGCTCGCATCGTTCGAACGGTGATCGAAACATTGAAGCCGGGTTTTGCGGTCAGGCTGTGGACCGGGGAGCGGATAGGCCCCGCCACTGGTCCGGTGCTCACCATCAACGACCAGGACATCGTCTGGCAGATCGTGAAGCGACCGTCCCTGTCGACGCTGATCGAGATGTGGATTTCCAAGACCATCGACATCGAAGACGGGACGATCTTCGATTTTTATGCCCTGCCGTCGCAAGGCAAGCTCAGAACCAAGCTCAAGTCGCTGCCGAAAATGGCGATCCTGCGCGACCTGCCTTCCGTGCTTTTGGCACGCAAGCAGATGAGCGCGCGGACCGATCTGTCGGGGCGCAATCCCTATGTCAGCGGTTCGAGCCAGGAGGCGATCCAGCATCACTATGACATCTCGAACGCCTTCTACCGGCTCTTTCTCGACGAGCGCATGGTCTATAGCTGCGGCTACTTCAAGGATTTCGCCAATGGCATCGACCAGGCGCAGGTCGACAAGCTCGACCACATCTGCCGCAAGCTCCGGCTGAAACCGGGCGAACGACTGCTCGACATCGGTTGCGGCTGGGGCGCCATGCTGATCCATGCGGCGAAGAACTACGGCGTCGTCGGCCACGGTGTGTCGCTGTCGCAGGCGCAGACCGAGCTGGCCCGCGAACGCATTCGCGCCGAGGGGCTGGAGGACCGCATCACCATCGAGATCAAATCCTATGCGGAACTCACCGGCAGCTTCGACAAGATCTCGTCGATCGGCATGTTCGAACATCTCGGGCTCGCCAACCATGCGACTTATTTCAAGACCATTCATCGCCTGCTGAAGCCGGGCGGCATCTATCTGCACCACGCCATCACCCGGCGCAGCAAGGGCGACATCAAGAAGACCTTGCGCAAGGGGCCGGAGTTCAAGGCGCTGCTCAAATATATCTTTCCCGGCGGCGAACTCGACACCATCGGCATGACAACAGGCAATCTCGAGGCGCATGGTTTTCTCGTCTACGATGTCGAGAACCTGCGCGAGCACTATGCCCGCACCTGCAGGCTGTGGGCCGAGCGGCTGCAGGCCCGCTTCGATGAGGCAATCGCCGAGGTGGGCGAGGCCAGGGCGCGGCTATGGCTGCTTTACCTGACGGGCTGTTCGATCACCTTCGAGCGCGCATCGGCACAGATTTTCCAGACCGTCGTGACCAAGCGCGCGCGCGGTCCAAGCGGCCTGCCGCCGACACGGGCGGATCTGTATCGATAGCTTACAGGAAGCGCATCGCGTCGCCGACTTCGACGCGTGCCGGCCGGTCGACCGTGCAATAGACGCCGAGATTGTGGGCGTTGTGGCGGACCAGGTTGCGCAGGATCGCCGGATCATGGTCGAAGCCATCCTGGGCGACGATGGTGAAACCGCAGCGGCGGCAGGGTTCCGAGATGGTCAGCAGGAGATCGCCGACGGCAAGCTTGCGGCCGATCCATTCCGTTTCGGGAAACGAGCCTTCGATGGCCGCCATGTCGACAACGATGTTGGGGCGGAAGCGGCGCGGGTCGGCGACCCCTTCCGGGTGCAATGCTTTCAGGCGTGCCAGCGAAGCCGTGGTCAACAGATGAATCGGCGCCTTGCGGTAGCGCTCCGCGGTCAGCGGGCCGGAATAGTCAGGCCCGGCATTCTCGCGGCGAAACGGACGGAGCGAGGCCTCGAAGCCGAGATAGGCCGACACCGCGCGGTCGCTCTCGATGCTTGGCGCGGCCAGCCAGTCGCCCTCGGGAACGGCAATCTCGAGTTCCAGGGTCGGCGACAGCCGGGTGCGGATGCGCGGCACCTTGTGCCATTTCGCGTCGCGGTCCGGTCGTGCGATCTCGTTGTCGGACACGTCGACAAGGCCGAACAGGCGGTCGCCGTCGATGCTCTCGACGTCGACCGAGATTGTTTTCAGGCGCTCGCCGGCAAGCGAACTCGCCGGATAGCGCCAGAGTTCGCTGACAGTGCCCAGCGCGGCCTGCATCAGCTCTTCTTGTTCTGCCGGTTGGCGACCAGATCATCGACGACGGCCGGGTCGGCCAGCGTCGAGGTGTCACCCAGGGCAGAAAAATCGTCCTCGGCGATCTTGCGCAGGATGCGACGCATGATCTTGCCGGAACGCGTCTTCGGCAGGCCCGGCGCGAACTGGATCTTGTCGGGCGAAGCGATGGCGCCGATCTCCTTGCGGACATGGGCAACAAGCTCCTTGCGCAGCTCTTCGGTCGGTTCGGCACCCTTCATCAAGGTGACGTAGCTGTAGATGCCCTGGCCCTTGATGTCGTGCGGATAGCCCACGACCGCGGCCTCGGAAACCTTCTCATGGCTGACCAGCGCCGATTCGACTTCGGCCGTGCCCATGCGGTGGCCGGAAACGTTGATGACGTCGTCGACGCGGCCGGTGATCCAGTAATAGCCGTCGGCGTCGCGGCGGCAGCCGTCACCGGTGAAGTACTTGCCCTTGTAGGTCGAAAAATAGGTCTGCACGAAGCGGTCGTGATCGCCATAGACGGTGCGCATCTGGCCCGGCCAGGAATCGGTGATGCACAGATTGCCGTCGGCCGCACCTTCCAGCACCTTGCCCTCGCCGTCGACCAGCTGCGGCTTGATGCCGAAGAAAGGCCGCGTCGCCGAACCCGCCTTGAGGTCGGTCGCACCTGGCAGCGGCGTGATCAGGATGCCGCCGGTCTCGGTCTGCCACCAGGTGTCGACGATCGGCACCTTGCCGTTGCCGACGACGTTGAAATACCACTCCCAGGCTTCCGGGTTGATCGGCTCGCCGACCGAACCCAGCACGCGCAGCGACTTGCGCGACGTCTTCTTCACGTGCGCATCGCCGGCGCCCATCAGCGCGCGCAACGCCGTCGGCGCGGTGTAGAAGATATTGACCTTGTGCTTGTCGATGACTTCCCAGAAGCGCGACTGCGACGGATAGTTCGGCACGCCTTCGAACATCAGCGTGGTGGCGCCGTTGGCGAGCGGGCCGTAGACGATGTAGCTGTGGCCGGTGACCCAGCCGACATCGGCGGTGCACCAGTAGATGTCGCCGTCATGGTAGTCGAAGACATATTGGTGGGTCATCGAGACGTAGACGAGATAGCCGGCGGTGGTGTGCAGCACGCCCTTCGGCTTGCCGGTCGAACCCGACGTGTAGAGAATGAACAGCGGGTCCTCGGCCTTCATCTTCTCGGGCTTGCATTCGGCTTTCACCGTCGCGATCTCGTCGTGATACCAGACGTCGCGGCCTGAAACCCAGCCGGTCTTGCCGCCGGTGCGTCGCACGACCACCACCTTTTCGACTTTCGTTCCGGCTTTCGCGGCGATCTCGATCGCCCTGTCGGTGTTTTCCTTCAAAGGGATCGGCTTGCCGCCGCGCAGGCCTTCGTCAGCGGTGATAACGAAGGTCGATTTGCAGTCGTCGATGCGGCCGGCCAGCGCATCCGGCGAGAAACCGCCGAAGACGATCGAATGGACGGCGCCGATGCGCGTGCAGGCCAGCATCGCATAGGCGGCTTCCGGGATCATCGGCATGTAGATGGTGACTCGATCGCCTTTCTTGACGCCGTGTTTCTTCATCACATTGGCGAGCCGGCAGACATGCTCGTAGAGCTCGTTATAGGTGACCTTCTTGTCGTCGTAGGGATTGTCGCCTTCCCAAATGATGGCGGTCTGGTTGCCGCGCTTCTTCAGATGCCGGTCGATGCAGTTGTAGGATACGTTGGTCAGTCCGTCCTCGAACCATTTGATCGAGACCTTGCCGTCGAAGGAGGTGTTCTTGACCTTGCTGAACGGCTTGAACCAGTCGATGCGCTTGCCGTGCTTGCCCCAGAATTTGTCCGGGTTCTTGACGCTGTCGGCATACCATTTCAGGTAGGTGTCATTGTCGATCAGCGCGTTTTTCTTCCACGCCGGCTGGACGCGATGGACATGAACCTCGGACATTCCTGACTTTCCTCCCGAACCAATCGCCGGCTTGAAATGCCGGCGGGATCGCGGCGACACGGCCGCGAATTCGGCGGCATTATTACCAGTTCCGCCGTTACGGCAACATTAGACGTTGGATTCGCGCGGCGGGATGCCGCAGGGAGCTTCTCCAGGGCTGTCAGCACTCGAAGAGGTGCGCTGCTAACTGCATGTTTTCGCATGCTAAAGCCGGTTCAGATGAAGAAAAAATCAATAGACGGTTAATCAGCGGCGCGCACAATCAGCCGTGGGAGGACAGGCGAATCAACCTGGGGACCGTCATGCGCGACCATGCCGAAATGGACCTGATGCTCAAAGGCTATGGCTTGACCACTGCCAAGATTCTTTATCACTTTCCCGATCACCCGCATCTGCTGCAGAGCTTCATCTGGCAGGACTACGATCTCGCGCCGAAGTTTCCGGTGCTGATCAAGTTCATCGAATTCTGGAAGGCCAAGCTGGACGGGCCGCTGCATTCGATCAGCTACACCCACCAGAAGCTGATCGCGCCGAATGAATGGCGCAAGGTGGATGGGGAGTTTGTGCTGCACTAGGGGCAAGTTTCGCAGCAACGGCTTCTTGAGGTCGGCGTTCTACGACGCCCCCCTCTGTCCTGCCGGACATCTCCCCCTCAAGTGGGCAGATTGGCAGCTCCACCGACAACGCCGCCCCTTGTTACGCCTGCGATTGGCGAAAGTCGCCGCGACATCCGATCTCCCCCCTTGAGGGGGAGATGTCCGGCAGGCCAGAGGGGGGCGCTGGCCGCGAACCTTGCGCCATGACGGCCCGATGCGCTCAAACCACCGGCGGGTTCAACCGGGCAAAGCCTTCCTGGCGGCGGTAGGGGAAGTACGGGTAGGGTGCTGTGACCTCGCTCGCTGCGTCGAGCTTTTTCACCTGCTCCGGCGTCAAGGTCCAGCCGACGGCGCCGAGGTTCTGGCGCAACTGCTCCTCGTTGCGGGCGCCGATGATGACCGACGATACGGTCGGGCGCTGCAGCAGCCAGTTGATGGCGATCTGCGGCACGGTCTTGCCGGTTTCCTCGGCCACGACATCGAGGGCATCCATCACTCGATAGAGATGCTCGTCCTCGACCGGCGGACCGAAGCTTGCCGTGTCGTGCAGCCGGCTCTGTTCCGGCAGGAGCTGGCCACGGCGGATCTTGCCGGTCAGGCGGCCCCAGCCAAGCGGGCTCCACACCAATGCACCGACACCCTGGTCGAGGCCGAGCGGCATCAGCTCCCACTCATAGTCGCGGCCGACCAGCGAATAGTAGACCTGATGGGCGACATAGCGCGGATAGCCTTGGCTGTCGGCTTGCGCCAACGACTTCATCACTTGCCATCCGGAGAAGTTGGAGACGCCGACATAGCGCAGCTTGCCGGCACGGATCAGGTTGTCCAGCGTCGACAGCACCTCCTCGATCGGCGTGCCGGCATCGAAGGCGTGTAGCTGCAAAAGGTCGATGTAGTCGGTGCCGAGGCGCCTCAGCGCATCATCCACGGATCTGATCAGCCGCGAACGTGACGAGCCGTAATCGCCCGGCCCATCGCCCATCGGCAGCGCGGTCTTGGTCGAGATCAGCACGGCATCGCGGCGGCCTTTTATCGCGTCGCCAAGCACCTGTTCAGAAGCGCCGTTCGAATAGACGTCGGCCGTGTCGAACAAATTGACACCAGCCTCCAGGCAGATGTCGATCAGCCGCCGCGCTTCCCTGGCGTCGCTGTTGCCCCAGGCGCCGAACAGCGGGCCGGAACCGCCAAAGGTTCCCGCGCCGAATGAGAGTGCGGGCACTTTCAAGCCCGATGCACCGAGACGTCGATAATCCATCTTTTTACTCCTGGTGGTATGAAGGGTGTCGGAAGGGTTTGCCGAGGGTAGTCACGAGCGGATGGAGGCAGGTGCGCCGAGCGCCGGGGTACGATCGAGACGCAGCGCCAGTCCGGCCACGCCGAGCGCCGTGAGCGGCAGCAAGGCGGCGACCCAGGTCAGGGCACCCAGGCCAAGCCCTTGGGCAATCACCGCGCCGCCAAGCCAGGCGCCTGCGGCGTTGCCGAGATTGAAAGCGGCGATGTTGAAGGACGAGGCGAGGCTCTGGCCGGCACCTTGCGCCTTGTCCAGCACCCACATCTGCAGCGGCGCCACGGTAGCAAAGGCGGCGGCACCGAGCAGGCCGACATAGATGACGGCCATCACCTGGCTGTGGATGGCGAAGGTCATCGTTGCGAGCACCAGGGCCAGCACCACGAGGCTGCCCAGCACGGCCGGCACAAGCCAGCGGTCGGCGACCTTGCCGCCAAGCAAATTGCCGGCGATGAGACCGCCGCCGAAGACGAGCAGGATCGGCGACACGGCTGCTTCCTTGAAGCCGCTGATCTCGGTCAGCAACGGAGCGATATAAGTGAAGACGGCGAAGACGCCGGCATAGCCGAGCACGGTGGTGGCGAGGCCGAGCAAGACGGGGGTGCGGCGCAAAACGGCGAGATCGGCGCGCAGGTCGCTCTTTTCGGGCGCCGTCCGGCTGCGTGGCACCAGAGCCAGGATGACGGCGAAGGCGGCCACACCGACCACTGTCACGGCCCAGAAGGTCGCGCGCCAGCCAAAGGCCTGGCCGAGCCATGTGCCGAAGGGCACGCCGAGGATGTTGGCGATGGTCAGGCCGGTGAACATCAGCGCGATCGCCGAGGCTTGTCTGTTGGGTGCGACCAGCCCTGTGGCGACCACCGAGCCGACGCCGAAGAATGTGCCGTGGGCAAAGGCGGTGATGATGCGGGCGCCCATCAGCGTCCAGTAGTCGGGCGCCAGCGCGCAGGCGAGATTGCCGAGCGTGAAGATCGCCATCAGCGCCAGAAGCACGGTCTTGCGCGGCCAGTTGCCGGTGGCGATGGTCAGCAAGGGCGCGCCGATGACGACGCCAAGCGCATAGCCCGAAATGAGCTGGCCGGCAGCCGAGATCGAAACGCCGAGATCCTTGCTGACATCGAGCAGCAGACCCATGATGACGAATTCGGTGACGCCGATGCCGAAGGCACCGGCGGCGAGGGCGTAGAGAGCAAGAGGCATGGCGGTTCCCACTTCGGCGATGATGAGCGCCTTGTCCAAATCCGCGCCCGACCCGGAAGATCGTGTTGCCATGCATTGTGAACCAGACTTGCTCCAGGCATATTTTCTGTGAAATAGATTCACAGATGGCCAGATCCGACATCAACCGCTCCGGCGAGATCGAAGTCTTCGTGCACGTCGTCGAGGCGGGCAGCTTTTCGGCCGCGGCGCGCGCCTTGCGCATGACGCCATCGGCGGTTAGCAAACTGATCGCGCGGCTGGAAGCCAGGCTCGGCGCCCGGCTGGTCAGCCGCTCGACGCGCAAGCTGCAACTGACGCCGGAAGGCAGCGCATTCTACGAGAGCGGGCTGCGCATCCTGGCCGACATGGCGGCGGCCGAGCGCGAGGCTGCGGCGGGTGCGGCGCCGCGCGGGCGGCTGCGCGTCAACACCTACGTGCCCTTCGGCGTGCACCGGCTGATCCCGCTTTTGCCGCGCTTCCTCGAACGCTACCCCGAAATCTCGGTCGATCTGGTGCTGACCGACAGCGTCATCGATTTGATGGCGGAGCGTGCCGATGTCGCCATCCGGGCCGGGCAACTCGGCGAGTCACGGCTGGTGGCGCGCAAGCTCGGCCAAAGCCGGATGGTGGTGGTTGCCGCCCCGTCCTATCTTGGAGCGCGTGGGACACCGCGCCTGCCTGCCGAACTCGACCGTCATAATCGGCTTGCCTTCGGCTTTGCCCGCTACAGCGACGGCTGGCCGTTCGCGGACGGTACATCCTTCACGGTTCCCGTCAGCGGCAATGCGATGGCCAGCGATGGCGAAGCGATGCGGCTGATGACGATTGCGGGTGCGGGCATTGCCCGGCTGGCGCGCTGGCATGTCCAGCCCGATATTGCCGCCGGCCGGCTGGTGCCGGTGCTGGAAGACTTCAACCCTGGCGATGTCGAACCGACACATGCCGTTTATGTCGGCCACGGCAAGCACCTGCCGGCCAGAGTGCGGGCCTTTCTCGATTTTCTGGGCGAGAGCGTCCGGCTGACCTGACATCCCCGGAGCCACGGCTCCCGAGATGTCAGCGTGGGCTGTATTTATGCTTTCGGCGTGAACGCCGCCGGACGGCGGCCCGCTGCCTGGCGCTCCAGCATCCAGCCTGGATATTCGGACGGCAGGGCGCTGACCTCGTCGAGACGAACCAGATCGTCGGTGTCGAGCTTCACCTCAGTGGCGGCAAGGTTCTGCTCCAGCTGCTCCATGCGGCTGGCGCCGATGATGACGCTCATCACGAAGGGCTTGGCCAGGACATAGCCGAGCGCCACCGTGGCGACGCTCACATCATGTTTTTTGGCTATGTCGCGCATGACGGCAACGGCCGCCCAGGCGCGGTCCTCATTGACCGGCGGGAAGTTGAAGGACGCGCGGCGGCCTTCGCCATTGCCGGGTGCGCCGGGGCCATATTTGCCGGAGAGCAGGCCACCGGCCATCGGCGACCACACCATCAGGCCGAGCTTCTCCTCATTGAGCAGCGGCACGATTTCGCGCTCGAGATCGCGGCCGGCGATCGAATAATAGGACTGCACGGTCTCGAAACGGGCGAAACCCTTGCGCTCGGCAATGCCGAGCGCCTTGGCGATGCGCCATGCCGCCCAGTTGGAGACGCCGACATAGCGGACCTTACCGCTGGCAACGAGATCGTCGAGCGCCCGCAGCGTTTCGTCGATCGGCGTCACGGTGTCGGTGCCGTGCAACTGATAGAGATCGATATGGTCGAGTTGCAACCGCTCCAAGCTGGCATCGACCGAATCCATGATGTGGCCGCGTGACGAGCCGCGCTGGTTGGGGCCTTCACCCATGGCGCCATGCGCCTTGGTGGCGATGACCACATTCTGCCTGTTGACCTTGAGATCCCTGAGCGACTGGCCGAGCAACCGTTCGGATTCGCCAAAGGAGTAGACGTCGGCCGAATCGAAGAAATTGACGCCGGCGGCAAGCGAATGGGCAACGATCTCGTTGACGCCCTTCTGGTCGAGGCTGGCGATCAGGCCCCATTGGGCATTCTGGCCGGCGGCGCCGAAGGTCATGGTGCCGAGGCACAGTTCGGAGACGAACATCCCCGTATTTCCAAGCTGGTTGTAGCGCATGGTGGCGGCTCCAGAGAGTTTGTGATGACGCAAAGCAAATAGGAACGGTACGTTTCGTTTCCAGTCCTGGAGCAACGAGCCTGTCGGATTGGCCCAAAGGCCGTTGCGTCTCAGCGAGTGCCGAAGATCGCCGAACCGACGCGGACGCTGGTGGCGCCGAAGGCGATTGCTGTTTCGTAGTCGCCGGACATGCCCATCGAGAGTTTGGCGACGTCGGCTTCCTTGCTAAGCTTCTCCAGCAGCGCGAAGTGGGGACCGGGGTTCTCATCGGCCGGCGGGATGCACATCAGGCCTTCGATAGCGAGGCCGTGCACGTCGCGGCAGCGGGCGACGAAGGCCACGGCGTCGCGGGGCTCGATGCCGGCCTTCTGCGGCTCGGAGCCGGTGTTGACCTGGACATAGAGTTTTGGCGCGCGGCCCTGTTTGGCGATCTCCTTGGCGAGTTCGGCGGCGATCTTCTCGCGATCGACCGTCTCGATGACGTCGAACAGTGCTACCGCTTCCCTAGCCTTGTTGGATTGCAGCGGGCCGATCAGATGCAGTTCGATGTCGGGAAATGCGTCCTTCAGATCAGGCCATTTGGCTTGCGCCTCCTGCACCCGGTTCTCGCCGAAGACGCGCTGGCCGGCTTCGATGACCGGGCCGATGTCGGCGGCATCAAAGGTCTTTGAGACCGCGACCAGGGTCACGGCGCCGGCTTCGCGGCCGGCCTCGCGTTCGGCGGCGGCGATCTTCGCCTTGACCGCGAAAAATTGCTGAACGGCGTCACCCATATGCAAATCCTGCTGTTTTGACCGGCGTTTTTGTCAGACGCGGTACCCATATGGTTGACGGGTTTGCCAAACCATGGTGAACACCCGGACCACATTCCCTGAACTGCCGAGCCATCGCCCGCAGTTCGCGCATGCTTTTAAGTGAAAAACGTCCTATGGCAACCGAACGATACAATCCGCGCGCGTCAGAGCCCAAATGGCAGAAGGCCTGGGACGCCAAGAAGCTGTTCGAAGCGCACAATGACGATCCGCGCCCGAAATACTACGTGCTGGAGATGTTCCCCTATCCGTCGGGGCGCATCCATATCGGTCATACCCGCAATTACACGATGGGCGACGTGGTGGCGCGCTACAAGCGGGCCAAGGGCTTCAACGTGCTGCACCCGATGGGCTGGGACGCCTTCGGCATGCCGGCCGAAAACGCGGCGATGCAGAATAAGGTCCACCCCAAGGAGTGGACCTACCAGAACATCGCCACCATGCGCGAGCAGCTCAAGGTCATGGGGCTGTCGCTGGACTGGGCGCGCGAATTCGCCACCTGCGACGTCGATTACTACCACCGCCAGCAGATGCTGTTCCTCGACTTTGTCGAGAAGGGGCTGGTGACGCGCAAATCCTCCAAGGTCAACTGGGATCCGGAGGACATGACGGTGCTTGCCAACGAGCAGGTCATCGACGGGCGCGGCTGGCGCTCGGGCGCGCTGGTCGAACAGCGCGAACTGACGCAGTGGTTCTTCAGGATCACCGACTTCGCCCAGGATCTGCTGGATTCGCTCGAAGGCCTCGACGAATGGCCGGAAAAAGTGAAGCTGATGCAGCAGAACTGGATCGGCCGCTCGGAAGGCCTGCTGATCCGTTGGCCTCTGGCCGACGCCTCTGATGGCGAGCATGAGCTGGAAGTCTATACGACAAGGCCCGACACCATCTTCGGCGCTTCCTTCATGGCTGTCGCCGCCGATCATCCGTTGGCCAAAAAGGCCGCTGCGCACAATCCGGCGCTGGCGAAGTTCATCGAGGATATCGGCCACATGGGCACCTCGGTCGCGGCGCTGGAGACAGCTGAGAAGAAGGGTTTTGACACCGGCCTCCGCGTCGTCCATCCGTTTGACGACAACTGGACGCTGCCTGTCTATGTCGCCAATTTCGTGCTGATGGAATACGGCACCGGCGCCATTTTCGGCTGCCCGTCCGGCGACCAGCGCGACCTCGACTTCGCCAACAAATACGGCCTGCCGGTGATTCCGGTGGTGATGCCGGAAGGCGAGAATCCGGCGACGTTCCAGATCATCGATGAAGCCTATGTCGATGACGGCGTGATGATCAATTCGCGCTTTCTCAACGGCATGAAGCCGGATCAGGCTTTCGACGAAGTCGCCAAACTGCTGGAGCAGAAGACGATCGGCAACCGGCCGATGGCCGAGCGCAAGGTGAATTTCCGTCTGCGCGATTGGGGCATTTCGCGCCAGCGCTACTGGGGCTGCCCTATCCCGATGATCCATTGCGAGGCTTGCGGCGTGGTGCCGGTGCCGAAGGCGGACCTGCCGGTGAAGCTGCCCGACGATGTCGATTTCGACCGCCCGGGCAATCCGCTCGACCGTCATCCGACATGGCGGCATGTGAAATGTCCGCAATGCGGCAGGGATGCGCGGCGCGAAACCGACACGATGGACACGTTCGTCGATTCGTCGTGGTATTTTGCCCGCTTCACCGCGCCGTGGGCACATGAACCGACCGATCCCAAGGCGGCCAACGAATGGCTGCCGGTCGACCAGTATATTGGCGGGATCGAGCACGCGATCCTGCATCTGCTCTATTCGCGCTTCTTCACCCGCGCCATGCGCGAGGCCGGCCATGTCGATCTGGCCGAGCCGTTCAAGGGCCTGTTCACGCAAGGCATGGTGGTGCACGAAACCTATCGCGTTGGCTCGGCATCGAACGGCCGCTGGCTGGCGCCCACCGAAGTTCGGCTGGAGGACGTCGACGGCAAGCGCAGCGCCATCGAGATCGCCACCGGCGAGACCGTCTCCATCGGCCCGCTGGAAAAGATGTCGAAGTCGAAGAAGAACACGGTGAGCCCGGAAGACATCACCGATGGCTACGGCGCCGATACGGCGCGCTGGTTCATGCTGTCGGATTCGCCTCCCGAGCGCGATGTCGAGTGGACCGACGATGGCGCCGCCGGCGCGCATCGCTTCATCCAGCGCATCTGGCGCCTGGTGTCGACGGCGGCCGAAACACTGGCCGGCATCAAGCCCGTGGCGGCCAGCAGCGGCGAGGCCGCGGTGGTTTCCAAGGCCGCGCACAAGATCCTCAAGGCGGTCGGAGAGGATATCGAGAAGCTCGCTTTCAACCGCGCCATCGCCCGCATCTACGAACTGGCCAACGCGCTGACCACGCCGCTTAACGAGGTGGCCGAAGGCAAGGCCGATGCAGCGCTGAAAGGCGCCTGCCGGCAGGCGGTGGAGATTCTCGTGCATCTGATCGCGCCGGTCATGCCGCATCTGGCCGAGGAGTGCTGGGCAACGCTCGGCGGCACCGATCTCGTTGCCGAACGGCCCTGGCCGGTCTTCGATCCGGCGCTGGTCGTCGACAACGAAGTCACCTATCCGGTACAGGTCAACGGCAAGAAGCGGGGGGATTTGACAATTGCCCGCGACGCGGACCAAGGTGCGGTCGAAAAAGCGGTATTGGCTCTCGACTTCGTGCAGAAAGCACTCGAAGGGAAGGCTCCGCGCAAGGTGATCATCGTGCCGCAGAGGATCGTCAATGTCGTTGCCTGATCGGGAAAAGACAGAGTTGAGCCATTTGCTGCGCCGCATGGCGCTTGCCGGCCTGATAGGTTCGCTCGCGCTTGTCTCGGCCTGCACGGTGCGGCCGCTCTATTCGAGCGCGCCACTGTCGGGTTCGCAGGCCAGTGCCAGTGCCGAACTGGCGTTGATCGGCATCAAACCGGTCAATACGCGTTACGGCCAACAGGTGCGCAACAATCTCATTTTCGGGTTTGGACGAGGCGCCGGCGAGCCGGCCTCGCCGGCCTATTCGCTCAATCTCGGCGTGACCGAAGCGGTCGAGTCCGCGGCACTTGTGCAGGTCGGAACCGACGAAGACGAGCCGACCGCCGGTTCCGTGACGCTGACCGGCAGCTATACGCTGGCCGATGCGAAGACCGGCGTGGTGATCGCATCCGGCAAGCGTTCGATCACCTCGTCCTTCGACAGGCCGCGTCAGGAATTCGCCGCATACCGGGCGCAGATCGACGCCGAGAATCGCGCGGCGCGAGAGTTGGCGGAAGCGCTGCAGCTGTCCATTGCCCAGGACCTTGTCCGGCACGGCAAGACCGGCTAGCGCACCTCATCTGCTTCACGAAAACGGTCTGGCGCCCCAGGCATGACGGGATGATCGTGGGATCATGACCAGATTCCCGAACAGAGCCAGATTCTGAACAGAGATTGGCCGAAGAGACCCATCGGCCTGCTACGGCACAGCGAGTAGATCGCGCCACCGGCGAGGCGACGATCGTGCCACGTCGCTCGCAGACTGCCGCGAAGATTTTGGCGCTCAGGATCGTCGGCGACCCATCCGGGAAGCAACTGTTAACCACTCGCTCCCTATTGCTCGGCAGACATTTCAGAGTGAGTCTTGAGAATGGAAGCCAAGCGTTTTTCCCGGGTCAATTTGTCGACGGCCGCACCGCCTGATGATCCCGAGGGGAAGCGCTTCGAGAGCATCGGCGACAGGGGTGATCAGCGAAGTTCTTCCGCCGCAGGCGCCCTTGATCGTATGGCTCGCAAGGAGCCGGACGGTCGGCAGCCCGCCACACGCCAGGCCGGCTATTCCGCGCCTATGGTCGATCTCGGCGGCAACAAGCGGCCCTATATGGAGCCGCGGAGTGGCTCCGACGACACGCCTTCGAAAATCGGCGATATCGAGAGCCCTGCCTGGCAGGAATATTTCTTCCTTGCACCCAACGTGCGTTTTACACGCACGCCGGATTATGAGGCCAGGAAGCATCATCCGCAGCACGAGCGTGTCGTCGAACACGGCGCGACGCGCCCGGCACAGCAAGCCGTTGCGCAACCCATGGTCGGCAGGGCGTCCTCCGCGCCCTCGCTCCTGGCATTGCCGGCGTCGGTGAAAAGCCCTGCCTCCCAGCCGCAGACCGGGCGCGCCACGCAAGGGCCACTGCCGCCGGCTGCTGCCTTTGTCCCGTCGGTGCGCGCCAGGGAGAGGGCGCCAGCCGTTGCGCCGGTGCCGCCGAGGACGGTCGCAACGGGACGGGCATCCGCGCGTGCGTCCGTTGCTCCGGGCGCCCCGACCAAAACCGAAAGGCAGCGCTGGCCCTATCTTTCGGATCATGCCTTCTTCGAGGCTATGGCACCCTATCTGGTCGACGTTTCGCCGTCGGCCCGGCAAACCGGTTCAGCGTCGCCTGCGCCGCTCGCCGCAGCGCCAGTCACCACTATGCCGATCGACATCCGCCCGACGACAGGGACCGATGCCACCGCCTTGTTTCGTGTCATCGACTGCCTGCCGGGCCAGGCCTTGAAGCCGTTGCCGGATGTTTGGCCGGCCAATTCGAACCAGGCCGTCGCCCAACCTGACGTGCCGGCGAGCAATGCGCCGTCGCCGATCCAGCCTGTCGCAATTCCAGCCGCCAAAAGCGTCGCCGTTTCCGCGCCGGCCGCGCCAAGTGCGAACGTCCCTGCCAAGGCCGTTGGCGCCCGCTCTGCACGCTTGCCTGGGGCTGGAAAGGTCGTGCTGTCAACCGCGGGCGATCCCTATGAGCTTCCCTCGGAAGAGCTGTTGCAGCAGCCACCGGAGGGACAAGGCTTCTACATGTCGCAGGAGCGGCTCGAGCAGAACGCGGATCTCCTGGAAAGCGTGCTCGAAGACTTCGGCGTGCGTGGCGAGATCATTCATGTTCGTCCCGGCCCGGTCGTCACGCTCTATGAATTCGAGCCGGCGCCGGGCGTCAAATCTTCTCGCGTCATCGGGCTTGCCGACGATATCGCCCGCTCCATGTCGGCGATTTCGGCGCGCGTCGCCGTCGTGCCCGGCCGCAACGTCATCGGCATCGAGCTTCCGAACGAGATGCGCGAAACCGTCTATTTCCGGGAACTGATCGAATCCGAGGGCTTCCGCAAGACAAGCTGCAAGCTGGCGCTGTGTCTCGGCAAGACGATCGGCGGTGAGCCGGTCATCGCCGAGCTGGCGAAGATGCCGCATCTGCTCGTGGCCGGAACCACCGGCTCCGGCAAGTCGGTCGCCATCAACACCATGATCCTGTCGTTGCTCTATCGGCTGAAGCCGGAAGAATGCCGGCTGATCATGGTCGATCCCAAAATGCTCGAACTCTCTGTCTATGACGGCATCCCGCATCTGCTGACGCCCGTCGTCACCGATCCCAAAAAAGCCGTCACCGCGCTCAAATGGGCGGTGCGCGAAATGGAGGACCGCTATCGCAAGATGGCGCGCCTCGGCGTGCGCAACATCGACGGCTACAACGAGCGCGCCGCCCAAGCCCGCGACAAGGGCGAAACCGTCGTCATGACGGTGCAGACCGGCTTCGAAAAGGGCACCGGCGAACCGCTTTTCGAACAGCAGGAAGTAGACCTGGCGCCGATGCCCTACATCGTCGTCATCGTCGACGAGATGGCCGACCTGATGATGGTCGCCGGCAAGGAGATCGAAGGCGCCATCCAGCGTTTGGCGCAGATGGCGCGCGCTGCTGGCATCCACCTGATCATGGCAACGCAGCGCCCCTCGGTCGACGTCATCACGGGCACGATCAAGGCCAATTTCCCAACCCGCATTTCCTTCCAGGTGACGTCGAAGATCGACAGCCGCACCATCCTGGGCGAGCAGGGCGCCGAGCAGCTGCTTGGCCAGGGCGACATGCTGCACATGATGGGTGGGGGACGCATTTCCCGCGTGCACGGTCCCTTTGTCTCCGACGCGGAGGTCGAGCATGTGGTCGCACATCTGAAGGCACAGGGCCGCCCCGAATATCTGGAAACCGTGACGGCCGACGAGGATGAGGAAGAGGAGGAAGACGACCAGGGCGCGGTCTTCGACAAGGGATCGGTTGCAGCCGAAGACAGCGATGCGATCTACGACGAGGCGGTCAAGGTGGTGGTGCGCGACAAGAAGTGTTCGACCTCCTACATCCAGCGCCGCCTCGGCATCGGCTACAACCGCGCCGCATCCCTGGTCGAGCGTATGGAAAAGGAAGGATTGGTCGGCGCACCCAACCATGTTGGCAAACGCGAAATCATCATGGGCCGGCGCCAGCCGGCGACCGTGCCTGAGGATGACGGCGCGGACTGAGCGACCCCGGCCGTTATGGGATCATGCTTCAGGGGATGCTTCAGCTGCGGGTCAAGCTCGTGAATTCCATCACCTATCCCAGCCTAAACCTTAAGCATCTACACTAGCGGTTAGTGACGGCCTTTCCAATGCTGACGACCACATAGGATAACCAGCCAATGACATGCCCGAAGAAATAGATGCACAGTCCCAAATATGTAAGCAACGCAATCACAAATAGCTTCTCACCTAACGCAACATTCGTCACGAAGCCTTGAGGCAACAGGGCAAGAATCCAACCGAAGTGAAGGCCCCAGCTACACCCCCATTGACCACACGTCCGGTTGGCACTCAGCACCGTTGCGCCAAGCCACACGACCGAAATCACTATGAAACTCACCCACGAATAACGTTTGTCCCGAATGAGGCCGTAGATTGAAAATGCCTTTGCGAAAGCGAGTCCTATTGATGCAAGAACAGAAAAGGCGATTGAGATTAGAAGGCTCATGTTCGACCCAGTAGCTAAAACATCGAAGCTACAGCCAGCACCTTTACAAAGGGTTCGACCAAGTCATCGTTTTTTAAGTTCGTCGAAGGGCATCTCTCTAGCGTGATATCCAGGGTATGCTTCAGCAGCGTGTCGATCTGGTGAACTCGATCAAATATCCTGTTTTGAACTTGTCGCTCTCGATTTCAGCTGGATGCAATGCTGCGATGCAGTAAAGCCAAAAGAGCTAGTGCAAGGCACGCAAAAACAAAGACATGGAAAGTCACCCCACCCGCAGCACATAAAAAAGACCGGTTGCCCGGTCTTTTTTCACTGCAAGCGCATTGGCTTCAGCCGATCGCCATCTCAGCCAATCGATTGGCCGGTCTTGGCCCAGTCGGCGAGGAAGGCGGCGAGGCCCTTGTCGGTCAGCGGATGGTTGACCAGGGCCTTCAGGGTCGCCGGCGGCGCGGTCACGACGTCGGCGCCGATCAGTGCCGCCTGCTTGACGTGGTTCACGGTGCGCACCGAGGCGACGAGGATCTCGGTCTGGAAATCGTAATTATCATAGATCTGCCGGATCTCCTGGATCAGCTCCATGCCGTCGATGCCGATGTCGTCGATGCGGCCGACGAAGGGCGAGATGAACGAGGCGCCGGCCTTGGCCGCAAGCAGCGCCTGGTTGGCCGAAAAGCACAGCGTGACATTGACCAGGCGGTTCATCTCGGTGCGGATGGTCTTGCAGGCCTTGAGGCCGTCCAGCGTCAGCGGCACCTTGATGCAGACATTGTCGGCGATCTTGGCCAGAACCTTGGCTTGCTGCATCATCTCGGAATATTCGGTGGCGGTGACTTCAGCCGAGACCGGACCCTTGACGATGTCGCAAATCTGTTTGGTGACCTCGGCGATCTTGCCGCCGGATTTGAGGATCAGCGAAGGATTGGTGGTGACGCCGTCGAGCAGCCCCAGATCGTTCAGTTCACGGATATCCTTGACGTCGGCGGTGTCGACAAAAAATTTCATGGCGGGTCTCCTGAAGATTTTCATGTGCATGTCATGCACATTTGGGGTCGGCCTTTGATCTAGACCAAAGTCAGGGCAAGGTCACGCCTCATGATCGAAGATTCGCCCTTTGTCGCAGCCGCACCGGTGCTGGTGCCGATGCCCGCCGAACGCCCCTACACCTATGCCGTGCCGGCCGGCATGCGCGTGGTGCCGGGCTCGATCGTGCGTGTGCCGCTCGGGCCGCGCCAGGTCGCCGGCATCGTCTGGGATGGCGCGGTCGAGAAGGTCGACGCGAAAAAGCTGCGCCCCATCGAACAGGTCTTCGACTGCCCGCCGATCGACCGCGCGATGCGCCGTTTCGTCGACTGGGTGGCGCAGTACACGCTATCGCCACCGGGCATGGTGGCGCGCATGCTGCTCAGGGCGCCGGAGGCTTTCGACCCCGAACCGTGGATCGAGGGGTTGCAGCGCACGCTTCTCGCACCCGACCGGATGACGGGTGCCAGGCAGCGCGTGCTGGAGACGGCCGAAGGCGGCCTTGCCTGGACGCGCTCCGGCCTCGCTCACGCCGCCGGCGTGTCCTCGACGGTGATCGACGGCCTGAGGGCGCAAGGCGTGTTCGAGACCGTGATGATCCCGCCGCGCCCGGTGGTGGCCGCGCCCGATCCCGGCTACGCTATTCCGGAACTGATGCCGGACCAGGGCGCCGCGGCGCAGATGCTGCGCGCCAATGTCGCAGCCGGCGTGTTCAACGTCGCGCTGCTCGACGGCGTCACCGGTTCGGGTAAGACCGAGGTCTATTTCGAGGCGGTGGCGGCTGCGCTCGACCAGGGGAGGCAGGTTCTGATCCTGCTGCCGGAAATCGCGCTGACGCATGCCTTTCTCGAGCGCTTCCAGCAGCGCTTCGGCGCCAAGCCGGGCGAATGGCATTCCGACCTGCCGCCGCGGATGCGCGAGCGGGTTTGGCGGCAAGTGGCGGAGGGCGGCGTGCGGGTCGTCGCCGGCGCGCGCTCGGCGCTGTTCCTGCCGTTCAAGGAGCTCGGCCTTATCGTCGTCGACGAGGAGCACGACCCTGCCTACAAGCAGGAGGACCGCGTCTTCTACAATGCGCGCGACATGGCGGTGGTGCGCGGCCATATCGGCAGCTTCCCCGTGGTGCTGGCGTCGGCGACGCCGTCGGTCGAAAGCCGGGTCAATGCCAGCCAAGGTAAATATAACAGGGCGGTGCTTTCCGCTCGCTTCGCCGAGGCAGCACTTCCGCATCTGAAGGCGGTCGACATGCGGCGTGCGCCGCCGGCGCGTGGCGGTTTCCTGTCGCCGGTTCTGCTCGACCAGATGCGCCAGACGCTGGAGAGGCAGGAGCAATCGCTGCTGTTCCTCAACCGGCGCGGCTATGCGCCACTGACGCTGTGCCGGGTCTGCGGCCATCGCTTCGGCTGCCCGGTCTGCTCGGCCTGGCTGGTCGAGCACCGGTTTCGCGGGCAACTCGTCTGCCATCATTGCGGCCACAATGAGCGCCGCCCCGAAGCCTGCCCGGAATGCGGCACGCTGGATCATCTGGTCGCCTGCGGGCCGGGTGTCGAGCGCATCGCCGAGGAGGTCGTGACGCATTTCCCCGACGCGCGCACCATCGTCTTGTCGTCCGATCTGATGGGCGGCGTGCGGCGGCTGCGGCTGGAGCTGGAAGCGATCGCCGATGGCGAGGCCGACATCGTCATCGGCACGCAGCTCGTCGCCAAGGGCCACAACTTTCCCAACATGACTTTGGTCGGCGTCGTCGATGCCGATCTCGGACTTGCCAATGGCGATCCGCGCGCCGCCGAGCGCACGTTCCAGCTGCTCAGCCAGGTCACCGGCCGCGCCGGCCGCACCGGCAAGAAGAGCCTTGGCCTGCTGCAGACTTTTCAGCCCGACCACCCGGTGATGCGGGCGATCGTCTCGGGCGACGCCGAGGCATTTTACGAACGTGAGATCGCCGAGCGCGAACGGGCTGCCCTGCCGCCCTTCGGCCGGCTCGCGGGTGTCATCGTCAGTGCGGTGACACGAGCGGAAGCCGAGGGCCACGCACGTGGCCTGCGCCGCGCCGCACCCGAGGCGTCAGATCTGTTCGTGCTGGGGCCAGCCGAGGCGCCACTGTCACTGCTCGGCGGCCGCCACCGCTTCCGGCTGCTGATCCAGGGCGAACGGCGCGCCGACATGCAAGGTTTTATCAGGGCCATGCTGGCCAACGGGCCGAAGCAACGCGGCTCGGTCCGGGTGCAGGTCGACGTCGACCCGCAGAGTTTTTTGTAAGGTTGCGCTTTCAGCGATAGGTTGCCCGCAAGCCAGCGAGATGTGGAAACTCATATGAAGACCCTTGGCCTGCTCGGCGGCATGAGCTGGGAATCGACCGCCATCTACTATCGCCTGCTCAACGAGATCGTGCGCGAACGGCTGGGTGGGCTGCATTCCGCGAAACTGCTTCTGTGGTCGTTCGACTTTGCCGAAATGGCCGAGCGGCAGCATCACGGCGACTGGGACGGTGCCGGCGTGCTCCTCGTAGAAGCGGCGCGCAAGCTTGAGGCCGGCGGCGCGGAAGGTCTGCTTCTGTGCACCAACACCATGCACAAACTGGCCGATCAGGTGCAGGCGTCGGTGTCGATCCCGCTGATCCACATCGCCGATGCCACCGCAGTGGCGGTCAAGCGTGCCGGAATGCAGCGTCCGGCGCTGCTGGCGACGCGCTTCACCATGGAGCAGGATTTCTACAAGGGCCGGCTCGCTGACAGATTTGGCTTGGACCCCGTGGTGCCGGATGCGGCCGGGCGCGACATGGTGCACCGTGTCATCTACGAGGAACTGTGCCAGGGCATCGTCACCGAAACATCCAAGGCGGCCTATATCGCCGAGACCGAACGCCTGCGCCGCGAAGAGGCGGCCGACAGCGTCATCATGGGCTGCACCGAGATCACCATGCTCATCGGCCAGCAGGATTTCGACATCCCGGTCTTCGACACGACGCGCATCCATGCCGAGGCGGCTGTGGAATTCGCGCTCGGTTGATGCGCGCTGCCTAAAGTACCTGGGCCCATCTGGCGCGGGGGCTTTCCTCCGTTAGAATGCCCGGAATTTCAAAACAGGCATTTCGAGGGGACAAGATGGATTTTGCGCTTCCATGGCCGACGAGCCAGGGCGAATGGCTGGCTTGGTCGAGCGCCGTCTTCACGGTGCTGCTCGGGCTTTTGTTCTTCCTGGCGCCGGGTCTCGCCTTTCGTGCCCTGCGCCTGCAGGTCAAGCCAGAGAAGGCTGCGGCGATCGCCGAGGGGCGCGGCAGGATGTCGGGCTTTTATCTCGGTGTCGGCCTGTGCTGTATCCTGCTGGCGCAGCCGCTGATCTACATGGCGCTTGGCTTCTCCTGGCTGTTCACTGCCTTCGGCCGGCTGCTGTCGATGATGTCTGATGGCGCCAACACGCCTTTCAATTGGGTTTCCATTGTGCTGGAATTGGTCCTGGCGGCGTTGCCGCTCGCCTTCGCCTTCGGCTTTCTGCCTTGAATCATTGGGTATTCCGCGATGGAAGACGGGCGACTTTCGCCGGATGCGACAATAGTGCCTGAAAACCATGCGGAACGACGCATTGCGGTCTTAAAATGCCTGTGCTAGACGGCAATCGACTTTCGGCCGGGGATAGCGGAAGCCGCGCCTCCGTGCTCGAAAAAATGCAGTAAGGTCAAAGATTTAGCCAGAGTTTTTGCTCGCGCCAACAATCTACGGCCTGTCAGACAAGAGAAAAGACGGTCCGTGGCTCAATCGTCATCGCCAATCTCAGGTGTCGCAGAACGCTATGCGGGTTCGCTGTTCGAACTCGCCCTGCAGGCAAATTCCGTGGCCAAGGTCGAAGCCGACCTCAACAGTTTCGAAATCATGCTCGCGGGCAGCGCTGATCTCACCCGGCTGATCAACAGCCCGGTGTTCTCCAGCGAGGACCAGGCGAAGGCCATCGCGGCGATCGCCGACAAGGCCGGGATCACCGGCCTTACCGGAAGTTTCCTGCGTGTCGTCGCCCGCAACCGCCGGCTGTTCGCCATTCCCGGCATGATCAGGGCGTTCCGCCAGATATCAGCCGAACACCGTGGCGAGACCGCTGCTGAAGTGACGTCGGCTCACGCGCTGACGGCTGTCCAGCAGACCGAACTCAAGGCGGCGCTGAAGAGCGTTGCCGGCAAGGATGTGGCTATCTCCGTCACCGTCGATCCGTCGCTGCTCGGCGGGCTGGTGGTCAAGATGGGCTCGCGCCAGATCGATACGTCGCTCAAAACCAAACTCAATTCGCTCAAGCTTGCACTGAAAGAGGTCGGCTGATGGACATCCGCGCCGCGGAAATTTCCGCAATTCTGAAAGACCAGATCAAGAATTTCGGCAAGGAGGCCGAGGTCTCCGAAGTTGGACAGGTGCTGTCCGTCGGTGACGGTATCGCTCGTGTCTACGGCCTCGACAATGTCCAGGCCGGCGAGATGGTCGAATTCCCCGGCGGCATCCGCGGCATGGCGCTCAACCTCGAAGCCGACAATGTCGGCGTCGTCATCTTCGGCGCCGACCGCGACATCAAGGAAGGCGACATCGTCAAGCGCACCGGCGCCATCGTCGACGTTCCCGTCGGCCCAGGCCTGCTCGGCCGCGTCGTCGATGCGCTCGGCAATCCGATCGATGGCAAGGGTCCGATCAAGGCAGTCGAGCGCAAGCGCGTCGACGTCAAGGCGCCCGGCATCATCCCGCGCAAATCGGTGAACGAGCCGATGTCGACCGGTCTCAAGGCCATCGATGCGCTGATCCCGGTCGGCCGCGGCCAGCGCGAGCTGGTCATCGGCGATCGCCAGACCGGCAAGACCGCCATCATCCTCGACACGATGCTCAACCAGAAGTCGGTGCACGACAACGGCCCCGAGAAGGAAAAGCTCTACTGCGTCTACGTCGCCGTCGGCCAGAAGCGCTCGACCGTCGCGCAGTTCGTCAAGGTGCTGGAAGAGCGCGGCGCGCTCGAATACTCGATCATCATCGCCGCCACCGCTTCCGACCCGGCGCCGATGCAGTTCCTGGCGCCGTTCGCCGGCTGCACCATGGGTGAATATTTTCGCGACAACGGCATGCACGCGCTGATCAGCTATGACGATCTGTCGAAGCAGGCCGTCGCCTATCGCCAGATGTCGCTGCTGCTGCGCCGCCCGCCGGGCCGCGAAGCCTATCCGGGCGACGTGTTCTACCTGCACTCGCGCCTGCTCGAGCGCGCCGCCAAGCTCAACGACGATCTGGGCGGCGGGTCGCTGACCGCTCTGCCGATCATCGAGACGCAGGCCAACGACGTGTCGGCCTACATCCCGACCAACGTGATCTCGATCACCGACGGCCAGATCTTCCTCGAAACCAACCTGTTCTTCCAGGGCATCCGTCCTGCGGTGAACGTCGGTCTGTCGGTGTCGCGCGTCGGCTCGGCCGCGCAGATCAAGGCGATGAAGCAGGTTGCCGGCTCGATCAAGGGCGAGCTCGCGCAGTACCGCGAAATGGCGGCCTTCGCGCAGTTCGGCTCGGATCTCGACGCCGCCACGCAGCGCCTGCTCAACCGCGGATCGCGCCTGACCGAACTCCTGAAGCAGCCGCAGTTCTCGCCGCTGAAGACGGAAGAGCAGGTCGCGGTGATCTTCGCCGGCGTCAACGGTTATCTCGACAAGCTGCCGGTCAACCAGGTCGGCAAGTTCGAGCATGGCCTGCTCAGCCACATGCGTGCGGCCGGCAAGGACGTTCTCGACGCCATCCGCAAGGAAAAGGCACTGTCGGACGATCTGCGCGCCAAGCTGAAGGCCGAGATCGACGCTTTCGCCAAGACCTTCGCCTGAGCGAAGCGACAAGACGGGATCAGGTTTGAAGCATGCCTTCATTAAAAGACCTTCGTAACCGTATCGCCTCGGTCAAGGCGACGCAGAAGATCACCAAGGCGATGCAGATGGTCGCTGCGGCGAAGCTGCGCCGTGCGCAAGAGACTGCGGAAGCGGCGCGCCCCTATTCGGAGCGCATGGGTTCCGTGCTGGCGAACATCACCCAGGCGATCGGCGGCGGTGGCGATGCCCCGGCGCTGATGACCGGCACCGGCAAGGATGATGTGCATCTGCTCGTCGTCTGCACCGCCGAGCGCGGCCTGTGCGGCGGCTTCAATTCGCAGATCGCCCGTCTTGCCCGCGACCACATCCGCAAGCTTTTGGCCGACGGCAAGCAGGTCAAGATCATCTGCGTCGGCAAGAAGGGTTTCGACATCCTGCGCCGCGACTACGCGTCGCTGATCATCGATCGCGTCGATCTGCGCGAGGTCAAGACACTCGGTTTCGTCAATGCCGATGCCATCGCCAAGAAGGTCATCCATCTCTTCAACGAGGGCGGCTTCGACATCTGCACGCTGTTCTATTCGCAGTTCAAGTCGGTGATCAGCCAGATCCCGACCGCGCAGCAGATCATTCCGGCGGGCGTTGCTTCGGCTCAGGCGGAAGTGACGGATGGCGGCAACGCTGTCTATGAATACGAACCGGAGCCGGGCGAAATCCTCTCCGATCTCATTCCGCGCAACATTTCCGTGCAGGTTTTCCGGGCACTGCTCGAAAACGCGGCCGGCGAGATGGGCGCCAAGATGAGCGCCATGGACAATGCGACGCGCAACGCTGGCGAGATGATCAACAAACTGTCGATCACCTATAACCGCCAGCGGCAGGCGCAGATCACCAAGGAACTGATCGAAATCATTTCGGGCGCCGAGGCGCTCTAGGCGCGGTCCGCGGGTTTTTTGCCCGCGACCGGACCGCGTGAGAAACAAAGGACGAAAAAGGGTAAAGACGATGGCGAAAGCAGCGACCCCCCAGAAGGCAGCCCCCAAGGCCGCAGCCGCGAAGGCAGCAGCCCCCGCGAAGGCGGCAAAGGCTCCAGCAGCAGCCGCGAAGGCGGCCCCGGCCAAGGCAGCAGCCCCGGCGAAGACCGCAGCTGCCAAGACATCGGCAGTGGCCAGCAAGGCAACCGGCGTTGTCGGCAAGGTCCGCCAGGTCATCGGCGCCGTCGTCGACGTGCAGTTCGGCGATCACCTGCCGGCGATCCTGAACGCGCTCGAGACGACCAATGTCGGCAACCGTCTGGTGCTCGAAGTCGCCCAGCACCTGGGTGAAAACACCGTGCGCTGCATCGCCATGGACTCGACCGAAGGTCTGGTTCGCGGCCAGGAAGTGCGTGACACCGGCGCGCCGATCACCGTGCCGGTCGGCCCGGGCATGCTCGGCCGCATCATCAACGTCATCGGCGAGCCGGTCGACGAAGAAGGCCCGGTCGACGCGATCGAAATGCGCTCCATCCACCAGCCGGCTCCGACGTATGTCGAGCAGTCGACGGAAGCACAGATCCTGATCACCGGCATCAAGGTGCTCGACCTCCTGGCTCCCTACGCCAAGGGCGGCAAGATCGGCCTGTTCGGCGGCGCCGGCGTCGGCAAGACCGTGCTGATCCAGGAACTGATCAACAACATCGCCAAGGCGCATGGCGGCTATTCGGTGTTCGCCGGCGTCGGCGAGCGCACCCGCGAAGGCAACGATCTCTATCACGAGTTCATCGAATCCGGCGTCAACAAGAAGGGCGGCGGCGAAGGCTCCAAGGCCGCGCTCGTCTACGGCCAGATGAACGAGCCGCCGGGCGCGCGCGCCCGCGTCGGCCTGACCGGCCTGACGGTTGCGGAGTATTTCCGCGACCAGGGCCAGGACGTGTTGTTCTTCGTCGACAACATCTTCCGCTTCACGCAGGCTGGTTCGGAAGTGTCGGCTCTGCTCGGCCGTATTCCTTCAGCCGTGGGCTATCAGCCGACGCTCGCCACCGACATGGGCGCGCTGCAGGAACGCATCACCACCACCACCAAGGGCTCGATCACGTCCGTGCAGGCGATCTACGTGCCCGCCGACGACTTGACCGATCCGGCGCCGGCGACCTCGTTCGCCCACCTTGACGCGACGACGACGCTCAACCGCGCCATCGCCGAAAAGGGCATCTACCCGGCCGTCGATCCGCTGGATTCGACCTCGCGCATGCTTGATCCGCTGGTCGTCGGCGACGAGCATTACGGCGTCGCGCGCCAGGTGCAGTCGATCCTCCAGCGCTACAAGTCGCTGCAGGACATCATCGCCATCCTGGGCATGGACGAGTTGTCGGAAGAGGACAAGCAGACCGTGGCCCGCGCCCGCAAGATCGAGCGCTTCCTGTCGCAGCCCTTCTTCGTCGCCGAAGTGTTCACCGGCGCGCCGGGCAAGCTGGTCGACCTCGCCGACACCATCAAGGGCTTCAAGGGCCTCTGCAACGGCGACTACGATCACCTTCCGGAAGCTGCCTTCTACATGGTCGGCGGCATCGAGGAAGCGGTCGAGAAAGCACAGCGCCTCGCGGCTGAAGCGGCGTAATCAAGCGAATAGCGAATAGGGAGTAGCGAATAGGGAATATGGGCCGGCGAATTCTTCTTCTGACTACTCGCTGCTCGCTATTCGCTATTCGCTAAATTGATCATGGCTGAAGCTTTCAAGTTCGAACTGGTCTCGCCGGAGCGCCTGCTTGTTTCCGAGCAGGTTGAATCCGTCGTCATTCCGGGCGCCGAAGGCGAGATGACCGTGATGGCGCATCACGCGCCGGTCATGACCACGATCAAGCCGGGTGTCGTCACCGTGAAGACCGCAGCGGGCAACGAAGAGCGCTATGTGGTGTTCGGCGGCTTCGCCGACATCGTTCCGGCCGGCTGCACGCTGCTGGCGGAATCGGCTGTCGCGGTGAAGGATGTCGACCGCGCCGATCTCGCGCGCCGCATCCAGGAAGCCAAAGAAGACGCCACTGATGCCAAGGACGACGAGGCTCGCAGCAAGGCGGAACAGTTCCTTAGCCAGCTCACCACGCTGGAAGGCGCCATCCTGCCGGCTTGAAATTCGGTTCGATGAAAGAGTAAAAAGCGGGGCCTTGCCTCGCTTTTTTGTTTAAATGCCCAAGGCTGCGAAAGCCAATGTCGGGCCGTCTCGTCGCAGGTGGACGAGATGCACGGCCACGAGCTCGATCAAGGTCTGGCGCTCGGCATGGTCCTTGGCGAAGCCGGCGAGGTCGAACACAGCGGTCACGGTTTCGTTCGCCGGCAGTTGCTCGCCCAAAAGTGCCGTCAACGCCGCGTCGAGCGGGTCGGTGAAATGGCCCTCCGGCAAGGTTTTTCCTCGTGCGGCGCAAGCAGCGATCCAGGCAGCCACCACCAACGTGAGATGGACCAGCTCGGTACCGGCTTCTAGACATTCGATGGCGGAAGCGACGATGCGCTGCGGCAATTTCTGGCTGCCGTCATTGGCGATCTGAGCCGTACGGTGGGCAAGTGCAGTGTTGGAAAAACGCTCAGCGAGCTCCGCGGTGTAAGCGCTCGGGTCGAGCCCGGCATCCTCGGGCAGGGTCGGGATGGCTTCCGCCCACAATGCATCGACGAATTGCCGGATCGCCGGGTCGGCGAAGGCGCGGTCGACGGTGGCATGACCGCTGAGCAGGCCAAGATAGGCGATGGCCGAATGCGAGCCGTTGAGCAGCCTGAGCTTCATGTCCTCGAACGGGCCGACGTCGCGAACCATGGTGACGCCGAACTGTTCCCAGTCCGGGCGGCCCGCTGGGAAATTGTCTTCGACCACCCATTGGCAGAACGGCTCGGTCATGACAGGCCAAGCGTCCTCGGCACCGAGTTCTTCAGCGATCCGCGCCCGATCGGCATCGGTGGTTGCCGGCACGATGCGGTCGACCATGCTTGAAGGAAAGGCGACCTGATGGGCGACGTGATCGGCAATTCCGACATCACTCGATTGGGCGAACCCGGCATCTCGCAACTGGGCGAATTCAACCAACAGCCGATGCAGCGTGGCGCCGTTGGCCGGCAGATTGTCGCAACAGAGCACGGTAAAGGGCGGCGTGCCGGCGGCGCGTCGCCGGGCAAGCGCCTCGGTCAGGAAACCATGCGCTGTCTTCGGCATCTGCGGATTGGCCAGATCATGGGCGATATCGGGATGAGCAGCGTCCAATCCGCCGCCAGCCGCCCTCAGATAGGCCTTTTCGGTGATCGTAAGTGTGACGATGCGGGTGCGCGGATCGGTCAGCGCGGCCAGCACCGCGCCCGGATCCTCCGGCGCCACCAGCATCGCGGTAATCGAGCCGATGACCTGAAGTTTTTCGGTTCCACTGCTTCTGATCGCCAGCGTGTAGAGCCCATCCTGCGGCGTGAGTGCGTCGCGCGTGTCGGCGCTGCGCAGCGAAACGCCTGTTATGCTCCAATCCGTCTCGCCGGCCGCCAGGCAATCGTCGACATAGGCGGCCTGGTGGGCGCGATGGAAGGCGCCGACGCCAAGATGCACGATGCCCGGGACGATGCGGCTGCGGTCATACGAAGGCGTCGCGATCGAAGCCGGCAGTGCGCGCACCGTCTTCGTGGAAAGGCGTTCGGTCGTCGTAGTGCGACTGGTCTGGTCGGATGACATGAGTGGCCTCGGCAGGGATCGGCAAAGCGGCGTAACATTCGATTTCCCGCCACACAATGGGCCGAAAAGTCATCATACAACAATCTAGTTTTTGTATGTTGACATTATTTCTTGCCGCCCCTACCGATAGCGGCCCTGGGAGGATTGCCGTGCCACTGACCGATGCGGATCTGCTGTTTCCCGCCGATGCACATTCGCGCTCGGTTGCCCGCGATCTCTATGCCGGGATCAAGGATCTGCCCCTGGTCAGCCCGCATGGCCACACCGATCCGCGTTGGTATGCGCTGAACGAGCCTTTTCCGGATCCGGCGCAACTGCTCATCGTTCCGGATCACTACATCTTCCGCATGCTGTTCAGCCAAGGCATCCGCCTTGAGGATCTCGGCGTGGCGACGCTGGACGGCGCGCCTGTCGAGACAGACGGCCGGACGATCTGGCGTCGTTTTGCCGAGCACTATTATCTGTTTCGGGGCACACCGACCCGGCTGTGGTTCGATCATGTGCTTGCCGATCTGTTCGGCATCGACGAACCGCTGAACGCGGCGACCGCCGACCGCCACTACGACACCATCGCAACGCTGCTGCAGTGGGAGAATTTCCGGCCCCGTGCGCTGTTCGAGCGCTTCAACATCGAGGTCATCGCGACCACGGAAGGTGCGCTCGACGATCTCAAATGGCACCAGATGATCCGCGACAGCGGCTGGCAGGGCCGTGTGGTCACCGCTTATCGGCCCGATGCTGTCGTCGATCCCGATTTCGAAGGGTTTTCGACCAATCTCGACCGGCTCGGCGAAATTACCGCCTGCGACACCGGCAGCTGGGCCGGCTATCTCGATGCGCATCGGCAGCGGCGCGCCTTCTTCAAAAGTTTCGGCGCGACCTCGTCCGACCACGGCCACCCGACGGCCGAGACCGCCAATCTTTCGGATGCGGCGGCGCAAGAGCTGTTCAATCGCGTTCGCCGTGGTTCCGACGACGAGCGTGAGCGAAAACTGTTCCGCGCCCAGATGCTGACCGAGATGGCCAAGATGAGCCTCGACGACGGGCTGGTTCTGCAGATACATCCCGGCTCCTGGCGCAATCATTCGTCGGCTGTTTTCCAAAAATTCGGCCGCGACAAGGGTTTCGATATCCCGACCCGGACCGACTATGTCACGGCGCTGAAGCCACTGCTCGACTGCGTCGGACTTGAGCGCGACCTCACAATCGTTCTCTTCACGCTCGACGAAACAAGCTATGCGCGCGAACTGGCGCCACTCGCCGGTGTCTACCCGGCGCTGAAGCTCGGGCCGGCCTGGTGGTTCCACGACAGCCCGGAAGGCATGCGGCGCTTCCGCGAGATGACCACCGAGACCGCCGGCTTCTACAACACCGTCGGCTTCAACGATGACACCCGTGCCTTTCCCTCGATCCCGGCGCGCCACGATGTGGCGCGGCGGGTCGACTGCGCGTTCCTGGCGCGTCTCGTCGCCGAGCATCGGCTGCGCGAGGACGAGGCGCATGAGCTGGCGCGGGAGCTTGCCTATACACTTGCGAAAAAGGCCTACCGGCTCTGAGCCGGGCGTTTTGGTTTCATAGGGAGGAAGTCATGTTGCATCTTTCGAAATTGACGGCAGTAACATTCGTTTTCGGCTCGTTGCTGGTCGGCATCGCCAACGCCGAAACCGTGCTGCGGTCGTCCGATACCCATCCCGACGGCTATCCAACCGTCGAAGCGGTCAAATATATGGGCGAGCTGATCAAGCAGCGCACCAATGGCCGCTATTCGGTCGAGGTCTATCATTCGGCGCAGCTCGGCGAGGAGAAGGACACGATCGAGCAGACGCAGACCGGCGTCATCGATCTCAACCGCGTCTCGATGGGGCCGTTCAACGGCATCGTTCCGCAGACCGCGGTGCCGTCGCTGCCCTACATGTTCCGCTCGGTCGAGCATATGCGCCATGTCATGGACGGGCCGATCGGGGACGAGATCCTGAAAGCCTTTGAGACTCACGACCTTGTCGGTCTCGCCTTCTACGATTCCGGGGCACGCTCCTTCTACAACACCAAGAAGGACATCACCTCGATGGCCGACATGAAGGGCATGAAGTTCCGCGTCATCCAGTCCGACGTGTTCGTCGACATGGTCAATGCGTTGGGCGCCAACGCCACGCCGATGGCCTATGGCGAGGTCTATTCGGCTTTGCAGACAGGCGTCATCGACGGCGCCGAGAACAACTGGCCGAGCTTCGAATCCGCCAAGCATTTCGAGGTCGCCAAGCATTACACGCTCGACCAGCACCAGATCGTGCCCGAGGTTCTGGTGATGTCGAAGGCGAGCTGGGACAAGCTCGCCCCGGAAGACCAGGCGATCGTGCGGCAGGCGGCCAAGGACAGCGTCGTCAAGATGCGTGAATTGTGGGACGCGCAGGAGAAGAAGTCCCGCGACATCGTCGAGAAAGCCGGCGTCAAGGTCAGTGAGATCGACAAGCAGCCGCTGATCGATGCGATGAAGCCCGTCTACGAGAAATATCTCTCGACCCCCGAGTTGAAAGATCTCGCCGCGCGCATCCAGGCGACCAAATAATCCGTTCGCGGCAATGGTGGCGCGAGCTTGCGCGCCACCGTCCAGGGGGAAGCGCGCATATGAAACCATTCTGGCTGGCAATAGAACGGCTGCTGTCAATGCTGGCGAGGCTTGCGCTGTGGGTCAGCGGCATCGGCCTGACGCTGATGACCGTGATCATCTTCTGGCAGGTGTTCTCACGCTATGTGCTCAACAGTTCGCCAAGCTGGACGGAACCCTTCTCGGTGATTTTGATGGGGTGGTTCATCTTTTTGGGCGCGGCCGTCGGTGTCCGCGAACGCACGCATCTGGGCTTCGATGTGCTGCTCTATTTCCTGCCGCCCGCCGCAAAGGCGGTACTGCGCAGCATTTCGGATGTCGTCGTGCTCGCCTTCGGTCTCGGCATGATCGTCTACGGCGCCCAGCTCACCCGGCTGACATGGAACACGGTGATGCCGTCTCTCGCTTTCCCGGGCGGCGTCAGTTTCCTGCCGGTCATCCTGGGCGGCGCGCTTGTCTGCCTGTTTTCGCTCGAGCGGCTTGCCGGGCGGTTTGCCGGACTGCCGGTCGATGCCGATCAGTACGCCACGGGCGAGGAGGGTCTCTAGATGGCATTGACGGTTCTGTTCGGCACCTTCGTCTTTCTTCTGATCATCGGCACACCGATCGCCTTCTGCCTCGGTGTCGCCAGCTTCGCCACGGTTCTGGTGCTGGGGCTGCCGCCGCTGGTGGTGTTCCAGCGCCTCAACTCCGGTGTCAGCGTGTTTTCGCTGATGGCCATCCCGTTCTTCATCTTCGCCGGTGACCTGATGGTGCGCGGCGGCATTGCCGCTCGCCTTGTTGCGCTCGCCGGGGCGTTGGTCGGCCACCTGAGAGGCGGGCTCGGCCAGGTCAACATCGCCGCCTCCACCATGTTCGGCGGCATTTCCGGCTCGGCGGTGGCCGATGCCTCGGCGGTCGGCGGGCTGATGATCCCGCAGATGAAGGCGCGCGGCTACGGCGTCGATTATGCTGTCAACATCACTTCAGTCGGCGCCATCATTGCGCTGCTGATACCGCCTTCGCACAACATGATCATCTATTCGATTTCGGCCGGCGGCCGGATCTCGATCGCCGATCTGTTCACCGCCGGCATCATACCGGGCCTGCTGCTGGCGCTATCTCTGATGGTCACGGCCTATTGGGTCGCCAGCCGCCGCGCCTATCCGACCGAGCCGTTCGCCGGCTTCGGCAGGGCGCTGCAATTGCTCGTTGCCGCAATTCCCGGGCTGATCCTGATCGGCATCATCTTCGGCGGCGTTCGCTCCGGCGTCTTCACCGCCACCGAAAGCTCCTGCATCGCCATCGTCTATGCTTTCCTGGTGACCCTGCTGATCTATCGCTCAATGAGCTGGAACGACTTCGTCACCGCGACCACCGCTGCCGTGCGCACAACCGCAATGGTGCTGATGATCATCGGCTGCGCCGCCGCCTTTGGCTGGCTGCTGGCCTATCTCCGGGTGCCGGCCGCTCTGGTCGCCTTCCTGCAGTCCGTATCCGACAACAAGCTGGTCATCTTGCTGTTGATCAACGTCGTACTTCTCATCCTCGGCACGTTCATGGACATGTCGCCGCTGATCATCATCACCACGCCGATCTTCCTGCCGGTGGTCATGGCCTACGGCGTCGATCCGGTGCATTTCGGCGTGATCCTCATTCTCAATCTCGGCATCGGCTTGTGCACACCGCCGGTGGGGGCCGTGCTGTTCGTCAGCTGCGCGATCGGCCGGATCCCGATCTGGACGGCGATGCGTTCGATCTGGCCATTCTATGGGGCGGCTTTCGCTGTGTTGATGCTTGTCACCTACGTGCCGGAAATTTCGTTGTGGTTGCCGCACCTGTTCCACTAGAGCAGTTCACGGGAACGGCGAACTGCTCTAACCCTTTGTTTTGACGCAATTCCGGACGGAAACCGTTTCACATTTTTCCTGGAATTGCTTTAGGAGACCATCACGTGTCCGCTGCATCCGCCGATCTCAGGGTCGAGAGAAAACCCAAGCTGTCGGAGACCGTCGTTGCGGCGATCCGCAAGCAGCTGCAGGCGGGCGAAATCCTGCCTGGCCACAAATTGCCGACCGAGGGCCAGCTGACCGAGACCTTCGGCGTCAGCCGCACCGTAATCCGCGAGGCGCTGGCCAAGCTTGCCGCCGACGGCCTGGTCGAGTCGCGTCAAGGCGCCGGCGTCTTCGTCACCGAGCATATCTCGACGATGTTCGGAGCGCTTGCCGCCGACATGGGAGCCAAGGATTCGATCGCGCTCAACGTGCTCGAGGTACGCCTGGCAATCGAGATCGAGTCGGCCGGGATCGCCGCTATTCGCCGCAACGCCGCGCAGGAGGCGGCGATCCAGGAAGCCTTCTTCGAATTCGAGCGGCTGCTGCTTGCCAGCGAGCCGACCGGCCCGGCCGACCTCGCCTTCCACCGCGCCATCGCCAGCGCGACCAACAACCCGTTCTATGTCGAGATGCTCGACGTGCTCGGCCGGCGCGCCATTCCGTGCGACGTGACCTCGCCCTGGTCGACCGAACTGGCGCAATCCGACAGCTACCAGCGCGGGCTGCAGCGCGAACACCTGGTGATCCTCAATGCGATCACATCGGGCGATGCCGAAGCGGCGCGCGAGGCAATGCGCGCGCACCTCACAGCCAGCCAGCAGCGCTACCGCGAACGCCTGCATGCGCGGCAGGCTTTCTATGCCAGTTCGGTCAGGGCCGCCGCCGGCGAATGACCCATTTCAAGTCAGGACGAAAATGAGCCAGAGCCATACCGATTACACATCCCGCTTTGCCATAGACCCGGTTGCCGCCGCGGCGATGGGAACCGATGAACTCCGTCACAATTTCCACATTGACGGTCTGTTCCAGTCCGGCCGCATCAGCCTGACCTACACCCACTACGACCGCATGATCGTCGGCGGCGCCGTGCCGATAGGCTCGCCGCTCCAACTGGAAGCGATCAAGCCGACCGGCACCAAAGGTTTCCTCGACCGGCGCGAGTTGATCGCCGTCAACATCGGTGGCGTGGGCGTCATCACGACCGGCGGCCAGTCCTTCGAATTGCAGGCGCGCGACATGCTCTATCTCGGCATGGGCACACAGGATGTGTCCTTCGCCTCGGCGGACGAGGGGGCGCCGGCGAAGTTCTATCTGCTCAGCGCGCCGGCGCATCTGGCTCATCCCAGCCGGCTGATCCGCATCGGCGATGCAAAGCGCCTCGATCTTGGCAGCAAGGATGCCTGCAACGAGCGTTCGATCTTCCAGTTCATCCATGCCGATGGCGCAAAGACCTGCCAGCTGGTGGTCGGCATGACCCAGCTGGCGCCGGGCTCTATCTGGAACACCATGCCTTGCCATGTGCATGACCGGCGCATGGAGGCCTATCTCTATTTCGACCTGGCCGAGACGGCGCGCGTCTTCCACTTCATGGGCGAGCCGGACGAAACGCGCCATATCGTCATGGCCAACGAAGAGGCCGTGCTGTCGCCGGGCTGGTCGATCCACTCCGGCGCCGGCACTTCCAATTATGCGTTCATCTGGGCGATGGCCGGCGACAATGTCGACTACACCGATGTCGACCCGGTGGCGTTAGGCGATCTGCGGTGAGCGACCCCTTCAGCCTTGCCGGAAAACGTATCCTGGTCACCGGCGCCAACACCGGCATCGGCCAGGGCATCGCCGTATCGATCGCACGCGCCGGCGGCACGGTGATCGGCGTCGGCCGCTCGTCGATGGACGATACGGCAAGAAAAATCGCAACGATGGGCGGGCAATTCGAGGCGGTGAGCGCCGATCTTGCCGACACGTCAGCCGCCGGCCCCTTGCTCGACCGCGTGTGGGACGAAGGCGGCCCGCTCGACGGGCTGGTCAACAATGCCGGCATCATCCGGCGCGCCGATGCCGTCGATCTCAGCGAGGCCGATTGGGACGACGTCATGGATGTCAATCTGAAGGCGGTTTTTTTGCTCTGCCAAAGCTTTGCCAGGCGTGCCTTGGCCGCTGAGCGGAAAGGCAAGATCGTCAACATTGCCTCGGTGCTGAGCTTCCAGGGCGGCATTCGCGTGGCGTCCTACACCGCCTCGAAGCATGGCGTGCTCGGCATCACCCGGCTGCTTGCCTGCGAATGGGCGCAGAAAGGCATCAACGTCAACGCTATCGCGCCAGGCTATATCGAAACCAACAACACGCAGGCGCTGCGCGCCGATCCCGACCGCAGCGCCGCCATCCTGGCGCGCATCCCGGCCGGTCGCTGGGGCGAGGCGGGCGACATTGGCGATGCCGCCGTCTTCCTGCTGGCGCCGGCGTCGAACTACATGCATGGCGCGGTGGTGCCGGTGGATGGCGGCTGGCTGGCGCGCTAGGTTTTGACGCAATTCCGAACGGAAACCGTTTCACACTTTTCCTGGAATTGCTCTGAGGAGACGACGATGACCGCAAAGATCTTCGCGCATGCCGGCGAGGGCGCCTGGACGGCGACACCGGACGGCAACAGGCGCCGCATTCTCCTGCACACTGACGAGTTGATGCTGGTCGAATTCGGCTTCGACAAGGGTGGCGTCGGCGCCCTGCATTCGCACCCGCACGTCCAGGCAAGCTATGTCGCCGAAGGCCGCTTCGAGGTGACCATCGACGGTCGGACCGAGATCGTTGGAACGGGCGGGAGTTTCATCGTGCCGTCGGGCCTGGTGCACGGGGTCAAGGCGCTCGAAGCGGGGCGGCTGGTCGACAGCTTTACGCCGCACCGGGCCGATTTCCTCGGCTAGAGCATTTCACCGTTTCACGGAAACGGCGAGCTGCTCTAACTCTTTGTTTTGACGCAATTCTAGACGGAAAACCGCTTCACACTTTTCCTGGAATTGCTCTAACGAGGGGTAAGAGATCGAGTGGGGAATGACCCGCACCCCAGAAAGAGGCGCGGGTCTGTTGCCTGGGCGCTTGTGGCGCCGCGGTACTCAAGACATCACCGCAGGATGAGGACCCTGCCGCACCGTGGTGAAGATAGTCTTAATGCACCGGGGCTGCGTAGCTCGGTCGGTCAGGTGATATGCCGCAGGAGGCTGAAAAGCCGCTCGAACGTCTTGCCGTAGGGCGGGCGCAGCAGGCTTCCCGCGCTCAGCCGCGACTGCAGGAAAACCGGTTTCTCCTTGCTGAAGGTGCGAAAGCCCCATTCGCCGTGATAGGCGCCCATGCCGCTGGCGCCGACGCCGCCAAAAGGCTGGTTTTCCTGTACCAGATGCAGCATGCAGTCGTTGACGGTGACGCCGCCGGCAATTGTCTCGCGCAGGATGCGTTGACGGTTGCCGCTGTCGCAGCCGAACCAGTAGAGTGCCAGCGGGCGGTCGGCCCCGTTCACATGGGCGATCGCCTCGTCGATCCCGGTGTATTCTACGATGGGCAGCACCGGCCCAAAGATCTCTTCGCGCATCAGCCGCAGGTTTGCGCCGGCATTGCGGACCAGGGTCGGCAGCAACTTCCCGCTATTGGCGTCAAGTTCCTCGCCGGCCGGGTTGATTTCGGTGACATCGGCGCCGGCGTCACGCGCTTCAGTGACCATGTCGCGCAGGCGCTGGTGGTGCCGATCGCTGATGATGGCGGTATAGTCGGGGTTGTCGCGCAGGGTCGGGTAGAGCTTAGCGATCGCCGTTGCGAGCCTGGCAGCGACCGTGCCTGCTTGCCCCTTCGGCACCAGAAGGTAATCCGGCGCGATACAGGTCTGCCCGGCATTCAACAGCTTACCGTAGGCAATGCTCGATACTGCCGCGTCGAGGTCGCATGACGGATCGAAGATTGCCGGCGACTTGCCGCCGAGTTCGAGCGTGACCGGGGTCAGGTTGGCGGCCGCGGCGATCGCGACCTGGCGTCCGACCGCGGTCGAGCCGGTGAACAGCAAATGATCGAAAGGCATCGACACGAAGGCCTTTCCCATCTCCGCATCGCCGCTGATGACGCTGAGCTCATCGGCTGCGAAATGCTCGGCAACGAGTTTGGCCAGCAGCGCGGAAAATGCCGGCGTCAGCTCGGAAGGTTTGATGAGCACGCGGTTGCCGGCGGCAAGGGCGGCGGTCACCGGCGCGACGGCGAGCTGGAAAGGATAATTCCAGGGCGACACGATGCCGATGACACCGAGCGGCTGCGGGATGAGGCGATTTCTGCCGGGCAGGAACGGCATGGTGGTGGCAACGCGGCGTTCGCGCATCCAACCCCTGAGGTGCGACAGCGCGTGGCGGATGCCGGCACGTACGACGAACAGTTCCGCAAGACGCGTCTCATGCGCGGAACGGCCGCCAAAGTCGGTGTCGATGGCGGTGCAGATGTCGGCTTCATGCCGCTCGGTCAGCGCGAGCAGGCGTTTGAGGCGATCCTTGCGAACGTCAAAGTTGGGGAAAGGCTGCGCCTCGAAGGCGGCGCGCTGCAGGTGGAACCGCTCGCCGAGAACATTCTGTCTGGTCTGCAGCATCACGCCCTCCCTGGCTTGCCGGACGGAGCTTACATCGTGGTGCGTGGCGGAATCCAGCGGGGGTGCAGGTGTCCTAGGGGAAGCCGCTTTCGGATGTGCACGGCATCCGGCTGGCAGGCGCCGATGGCCGCATCAACGACAGGTTCCTGCAAAGGGGGCGTTGTGGTTGGATGACGGCTGCGCTACTCCAAAGCGTCACGCCAGAGAGTCGTCTTGACCGGTTTCCACATCCTCTCCAGTCTACGAAATTCCAGCCCGGTGTCCGCCTGATGCTGATATCGGTGACAAGCATCTTGGCCATGGACCCCAAGCGGCGCGTTCCGCCCCCCGCGGCCCAGCGGAATTGCGGATGAAGGGCGCTCACAGGCTTGAGGCTGCGTTTGGAGCGGCTGCGCGAAGGGTTGTGCGGGAGTTTCTGCGGTTCGTGCCGCTGTCTCTGAGACAGCGCATGCAAAGACGCAGATATGCACGCGCGACGCCCGCCAACAGAATTTTCATTTCGGGCTGCGCACGCAGCGGGACGACGCTGACACAGCGGCTGATGAGGTGTTTCGAGGACATTTTCGTCCATCCGCCCGAAGCGCGATACGCAATGCTGGACATGCTGGACCGGCCGGAATCGAACCTCGTCGTCAAGCGCGATGCGCGCGGTTTTGCGCATCTGGCGAAGCTACCGACCTCCATCGGCTTGATCTATTGCGTGCGCCATCCATTCGACACGCTGACAAGTTCGCATCCGCAAACACGCAACCAGCGTCGGTTCCACGTCACGCCGCAACGCTGGCTGACCGAATACGACGCGCTGATCCGGCTGAAGAAGGCACAACCGCACCGGCAGATCCTTTTCGTCCGCTACGAAGACATGATCGGCGCGCCCGATGCGCAGCAGGACAGAATCGCGCAGTCATTCGGACTGACACCGCGCATTCGTTTCAGCGAGGACCCGGACAATCCGATCCGGGTGGCTTCGTTGAGAAAATGGGAACGGAATGAAGAACTCAGGACCTATCTCGGCGGCCTGCCCCCGGCATTTCTCGCCCGCGTCCAACGTTTCTGCGCCGAGTTCGGCTATGACATGCCAACAAGCACGCCGACCGTGGACGCGCGGTGATGCAGGCACCGGCGGCCCTCGCGACAGAAGAGCTGGATCCCAAGCGGCGCGTGCTGAAGGACGTGTTCGGCTTCGATGATTTTCGCCCCGGGCAGGCCGATGTCATGGACGCGCTGCTGGCCGGGCGTCATGTGCTGGCTGTGATGCCGACTGGTGCGGGCAAATCGCTTTGCTACCAGGTGCCGGCGCTTGTCCTGGGCGGGCTCACCATTGTCGTTTCGCCGCTGGTGGCGCTGATGCAGGATCAGGTCGCCGCCTTGCGGCTTGCCGGCGTGGCCGCCGATACGATCAATTCCTCGATCGACCGCGATGCCAATATTGCCGCATGGCGTCGCGTCGCCTCGGGCCAGACGCGCCTGCTCTATCTCGCGCCGGAGCGGTTGATGACCGAACGGATGCTCGAGGCGCTGGCCAGGCTCGATATCAGCCTGATCGCCGTCGACGAGGCGCATTGTATCTCGCAATGGGGGCCGGCGTTCCGGCGCGAATACGAGGACCTGTCGCGTCTGCGCGGCATCTTTCCCAGCGTGCCGATCATCGCGCTGACGGCAACGGCGGACGAAGGCACGCGCACCGACATCGAATCCCGGCTGTTTGCCGAGCGCGTCGAGACCCTGGTGCTGGGCTTCGACCGGCCGAACATCAAGCTTGCCATCGAGGCCAAGCAGGACAGCAAGCGCCAATTGCTGCGCTTCGTCGAGCGCCATCCCGGCCGCAGCGGCATCGTCTATTGCCTGTCGCGCAAGAAGACGGAGGAGATGGCGGCCTTCCTCGAGAAGAACGGCGTCACCGCGCTCGCTTATCACGCCGGCATGAGCAAGGAGGCGCGTGACGCCAACCAGAACAGCTTCATGACCTTGTCCGGCGTCGTCATGGTGGCGACCATCGCCTTCGGCATGGGCATCGACAAGCCTGACGTCGCCTATGTCTTCCACACCGACATGCCGGGCAGCCTGGAGGCCTACTACCAGGAGATAGGCCGCGCCGGCCGCGATGGGCGGGACGCCGAGGCGCATATGCTGTTCGGCCTGGGCGATATCCGCATGCGCAGGTTGTTCATCGACGACGAGGATGCGCCGCCCGAGCACAAGAGGCGCTCGCATGGCCGGCTCGACACGCTGATAGGCTATTGCGAGACGGCGCAGTGCCGCCGCCAGGTGCTGCTCGGCTATTTCGGCGAGGAAGCGCAGCCTTGCGGCAATTGCGACACCTGCCTCGACCAGGCACCGCGCGCCGATGGCGGAGCCGAGGCTCGGATCATCCTGACGGCGATCGCCCAGAGCGGTGAGCGTTTCGGTGCCGGTCATGTCATCGACATCCTGCTCGGCCATGAAACCGAGAAGGTGCTTGCCAGGAACCACCAGAGGCTCACGAGTTTCGGCAGCGGTCTGGCGCACAAGAAGGATTTCTGGCTGTCGCTGATCCGGCAACTCGTCGCCGGCGGGTTCCTGATGCCGGATCCGGCCGGCCATGGCGGCCTCGCCATCGCCGAAAAAGGCCATGCGCTTGGCCGTGGCGAGATGCCGTTCCATTATCGCGTCGAGGTGCGCAGCCGCGCCTTGCGCGGCAAGATGCGCTCGGGGCAGGATCTCGGGCAGTCGGCTGTGGACACCGGGCTACTGGCCGCGCTTAAATCCTTGCGCCTGCGGCTCGCCAAGGAGCGCCAGGTGCCGGCCTATGTGGTGTTCTCCGATCGCACGCTGATCGACATGGCCGAGCGCCGCCCGCACGACCTCGACGCCTTCGCTGAAGTGAATGGGGTTGGGGCGGCAAAGCTCAAGGAATTCGGCCAGGTTTTTCTGAGTGCGATTGCCGAGCACCGGTCGGGTGAGGCGGCCTGAGGTCAGATCAGCGACTGGTCACGCGCCGTGAAGCAGAGGGATCTTCGGAGAAGGCATCCGTTCCGAAACCTCCTGTGCCGCCGCCGCCCATTCCTCCACCGCCCATGCCCCCAGGGACCGATTAGTTCAACGTTTTCTGGCCGGCCGGTCGACAGATCAGGCCCAGACTGAGGCGTGCATCGACTTCATGGCCGAGCATTTGCAACCGCAATAGATGCCGCTGTCCGCTTGCAGGCACCTATCCACTGCAAGCGTCGCGGGCGACCCGCCGGGCGTCAGTCGCGCGATGTGGACAGTCCCGCGAGAAGCGGAGCGTAGGCGGCGAGCCTGCGGGATACGAACTCAGTGAAGAGCCGCACGCGCTTCGTCTTGCGTGTCTCCCCATGTGTGAGAAGCCAGAGCGTTCCGTACAGGTGCAGGTCGGTGCCCGGCACCCTCACCAGCAGGGGGTCGGCATCTCCGACGAAGCACGGCAGTGTCGTGATCCCGAGACCTTGCCGTACGGCAACGATCTGCGCCTCGGCGTCCGTGATCCTGAATGGAACTCCCGTGGTGCCAACCTCACCCGCGCTCGCCCACTCTGGAATTCCATGAACGCTTATGACGATCCACCGGATGGGATCAGGTGCGCCCGCACGCCACGCGGCCAGGCGGTCGCGGGACATGTAGACGCCGCCAAACACCTCCGCTCCCTTCAGGCCGTGAAGATTGAGCGGCAGGGTTTTGCGGTCGTAGACGACGCGGATCGCCACGTCGGCCTCTCGGTTGGTCAGATTTGCCAGCTCGCCGGACGACAGGATTTCCATCTCGATGTCTGGATGCAGGTGCGCGAAATCGGCGAAGTCCGGCATGAGCAGGTGCGTCGCGAGGGGCGGTGCCAGCGTCACCCGCAGAAGTCCGCGTACGCTCTGGTCGCGCCCGAAGACGCGCGTCTCCAGCTGGTGCGACGACGCTTCCATCTGGTTCGCGAGCTCGAGGACCTCCTCGCCCGCAGCGGTCAGGCGGTAGCCCGAAGGCAGCTTTTCGAACATTTGCGCCCCGAGGCGTTCCTCAAGCTGTGCGATGCGTCGCAGCACGGTCGAGTGATTCACCCCGAGCTGCGCGCCGGCAGCCCGCACCGAGCCTCCGCGTGCGACGGCTAGAAAGTAGCGAACGTCATCCCAGTCGATCATGGTGCAATCCGGCACCGCGCGGTGCGCCTTCCAAAGCCCGTATCTAACACATCCTACAGCAGTAGGGGCGGGATATCGTGGCTTGTGTCGACAAGGGCGACGCTATTCCGAACGGCGGACACGGATCGTCGCGGGCTGGCGTCAATCCTGAAAGCGGATCGATTCTGCACCACCGATGTGCGCGCTTCCGCACTCACCGCGCGACCCCGGCGGGCCCATCTAGAGGTTCTCGGGGCGTCCCCGAACGACCAAAGACAGAGCCTGGAAGGATTAAGTCATGGGAAAACTGGATGGTAAGGTTGCGGTTATAACGGGTGGTGCCACCGGCATCGGCCTCGCCGCTGCAAAGCGCTTCATCGAGGAGGGCGCCTTCGTCTTCATCTTCGGCCGCCGGCAGGAAGCGCTAGACGCCGCTGTGGCCGAGCTCGGGCCCAATGCCCGCGCGGTGAAGGGCTCGGTCTCGGATGAGGCCGACCTCGATCGGCTCTACGCGGCGGTGAAGGCCGAGCGCGGAACCCTCGACATCATCTTCGCCAACGCCGGGGTGGGAAGCCTGCTTCCGCTCGGCAAGCTCACCGCCGGGCACATTGACGAGACCTTCAACACCAATGTGAAGGGTACGATCTTCACGGTCCAGAAGGCGCTGCCGCTGATGGGCGAGGGCGGTTCGATTATCCTGACCGGATCGAGCGCCGGCACCACGGGCGCGCCCGCATTCAGCGTCTATAGCGCGAGCAAGGCGGCCGTGCGCAACCTCGCGCGGACCTGGGCGGAAGACTTGAAAGGCACCGGCATCCGGGTAAACGTGCTGTCGCCCGGGCCGACGGCGACCGAACTCGCGAAGGCAGCGATAGGCGAGGAGGGCTTGAAGGTCTTCGCCTCGATGAATCCGCTTCAGCGTATGGCCGATCCAGCGGAGATCGGGGCGGCGGCTGCGTTTCTCGCGTCGCCCGACAGCAGCTTCATGACTGCCAGCGAGGTCGCCGTCGACGGGGGCTTGGCGCAAATCTGACCCGCTACGCCCCGCCGTTCATTCCATTCGATATCCCGAGCCCGCAGGGCCTGGTAAACTGAAGGAGAGTATACATGAGCTACGCAATTATCGGCTTCGGCAAGATCGGCCAGGCTCTTGCCAAGGCATTTGCCCGCAAGGGCCTCGAAGTGTCCGTGGCAACCACGCGCGACCCGGAAAGCTTTGCATCCGACGCGGCCGCGATCGGACCCACGATCATCCCGAAAACACTGGCGGACGCCGTCAAGGCGGACATCATCTTTTTGGCTGTCCGCTTTGAATCGCACCCGGATGTCGCGAAGGCGCTGCCAAGCTGGGAAGGCAAGACGATCATCGACGCGACGAACGTGTTTCCAGTCCCCGAAGAGCTGGACGGTCTGCCGTCCTCCGCCTTCGTCGCGAAGGCGTTCACCGGCGCCAAGCTCGTCAAAGGCTTCAATCACCTGATTGCGGCCACCTTGGCTGCCGATCCGATCGTCGAGGGCGGGCACCGGGTCGTCTTTCTGTCGAGCGACGACGAGGACGCGATCGCTCCCGTGGCGGCCTTGGCCAGACAACTCGGGTTCGCACCGGTCAAGCTGGGGAAGCTCAACGAGGGCGGCGCATTGGTGCACGCACGTGGCCGCACTTGGGGCCAGCTGATCTTCCAGGACCTGTTCAAGAAGGGCAGTAACGGATTTATCGTGCGCCGACAGAGTGGCAGGCGTTCGATGCCGGCCACATCGTCGGCAACGAGCCAAGCGCGCGAAGGGACGTGCTTGAAAGCGGCCTACATCTGCCTGGGATCCTTCGGCCGACATGTGCCTGCCACCCATACTTCATAGTTGCAAAAGCTGATGTCCCAGCCGGCATCGCGTCTTTTGGAAGTTGCCTCACGACCGCCCGCGCGGATGGTCCGAAGCCACCCCAACTGCCATCCGAGCCTTTGTAATTTCCCATGACGCGATAATTGCAGTTGTTTACGACGAAGTTGCCGTCCATCGACACGCATGCCGATGCAACAGTGGCAAGGCTGAAGAAAGCTGCGATGGCGAGAGAGGCTTTGCGCATCGTGGTCTCCTAACTGGGTTCGGCGAACCAACCGTTACGAGATCGTGGGCCGGGCCTCTTCCCCATTTGGGCTAAAGCGGCTGGTAAATTCACAGCGGCATGGCTGCGCTTGCGGACAGAAGCGATGTGCGGAGATGCCGGATGGGCCTGCCCATCGCCGAAGCTTTACGGCCTCCGCGAAGGCCAGAGTGTCCCGGCTCGAGCGGCTCTATCGCCGCCTCTCTACCAGATCCGCAAGATTTGCCGGAGGTTAACGGTAGACAATGAGCGGCCGCAACTGTGTCTCTTTCCGGCCATTTTCTTCAGTCCTGGTTCGGCCCAAAGGCCATATGTCAGGGGGATCACTTTTCAGGGGCAGGCCAGTTCCGCTCGACGGGCAGTGAGAGGCGGAATGTCGACCCGTTGACGTCGCTGGCGGCCAGTATGAGACCGCCGCCATGCTGCCGGGCGATCTCGCGTGAAATGTAGAGCCCTAAACCGGAGCCGTTTACCAGTTGGCCCGCGGCGCGATAGTACCTCATGAATATGAACTCGTGGTCGTCGGGCGCTACGCCAGAGCCCTGATCCGCCACGTGTACAAACGCCACGCCCTGCTCAGTCGACAGCCGGATCGTCACAGAGCTGGTCACCGATGAGTATTTCAGGGCGTTCTGGATCAGATTTTGTATCACAATCTCCAGCAGGTTGCGGTCACCTTTCACAATCACTTCATCGCCGTGAGTGAAGCTAACACGTCCGGCCGCAGCATCATCCAATCCCGCTTCGGCGGCGCGCAAAACCTCATTCAGGTCGAACATCTTGATCCTGGGAAGAGTTTCGTGCCCGCCATTGAGCCGGTCGAAGGCTAGGACGTTTTCAATCAGCGATGACATCCTCTTGACGGTCTGGCGGATCCTTGTGGTGCGCAACTTGATATTGTCGGCGCTTTCACCTGCAGAAGATGACAGATTGTCGGCGGCGGCAGAGATGACGGCCAACGGGCCGCGAAACTCATGAGATACCAAGGCCACAAAGTCCCGCTGCTGAGCCAGAGCATCGTTGGCGGTGTCCAGAGCCTGCCTGAGCTTGAGTTCAAGCAGGTGACGTCGATCCACTTCCACCATGAGCGAGGTGTTTCTTTCCCCAAGCTCAGCGGTCCTTTCGCGCACCTTGATAGTCAGCTCCTGCTCGGCCAAGCGCGACACTGCGATGACGCGGTCCTTTTCCTCGCTCAAGCTGCGCTCGGCAAGCCGCGTTCTCTTCGCGACGGCCGCGCTGAGCAACGCCAGGTGAATCACGGTCCCGCCGGCCAAGAATCTGGACAAAGAGCCATCCAGTTGGAACGGGTTGGCCCCAGTATACATCATCTGCATCACCAGCATGACAGAGATTACGCTCAAAAATGCAATCGCCGACAGCAGATATTGATACCGTCGCCGCACAATGAGCAGATAGAGCACCAGCAGCGAAATGAAGATGAGAGACAGCTGCTGCAGTCGCGATACGAAAAACCCGACGTCGCCGTAGCGTCCCACAATCGCAAAAGCCAAGGCGATGCCATTGAGCAGTACAACGCCCTGGGAGATGCGCCACGCCCAGATCAATTGGCGGTGAAAATCAAACAGTCTAGATAAAAATAATATCAGCACTATACTGTATAAGCAAACGATAATACCCCAAATGAGGTGTATGGTTTTCGGCTCTAGAGACCTCAGAATTTCGGATGCGTATCCCATGTGGAAGAGACTTATTAGCCCAGACTCTATGATAACCGCGATGTATAGAAGATATAAAGAATCCCGGAGCCATACGGCATACAGAAAATTGGTGAAGATCATGACGAAAATCGCGCCAACCACCATGCCCATGATCCAATCGTCGGATCGGCGATACTCTTCATAGCCTTGACTCTGCCAAAGGTTCAGCGAAGTGGTGATCGAGGTCGACGATTGGAGTCGGATGTAATAATCGGTTCGGGTGGACGGCACGGAAATTGGGAAGACGGCCGGATATGCGTCGGCGTCTGCTCCATCCCCTAGGTTGAGTCGGCCAGGGGGCAAGACCGAATAACCTCCCGCCCCGTCAGAGACATACAGCGTGATGTGTTCGATCAAGGGCCGTTCTACCTGCAGCAGCCATTGCCTTGGAGCCGTGGAGGCAGACAGGGAGAACCGGGCCCAGATTGCGCCCTTTTGATAGCCCTGCGTGAGCATCGAAGGGATGGGTTCGAACTGGATGTTGGAGCGCTTGGAAACGATATCATTGAACGTGAGCGCGCCGGTGGGATCATGAAAGATTGCGAGGTGACCGCTGAGTGAAACCGGAGCCTTGAGGCCGTCCGTCGGTTTCAGCGGAAGCGCCCATAACGTTTGCGGCACAAGACACACAAACAATATAGACAATGCGGCGAATAAATGAAATCGAATGGTATCAGATTGCTGCATGGGGTCCGTAGATGATCGGAGAAGGCTACAAGCATGGCGTTGTCGTGATCTCCCCCCTTGTTTATCTTGTCGATGACGACAGGGATTTCCGCGAGGAGATGGTCTTCGGACTATCCAGATTGGGCCTGAACGTACATGGATTCCACAATGCTGCCGCCCTCTACCGAGCCTGTGCCGCCAAGCCGGCTGAAATCGTCATTCTCGACATTGGCCTGGAGGGCGAAGACGGCCTTTCCATAGCTACCCATTTGCGGGCCTTACAATCGGTCGGGATCGTCATGGCGACGGCCCGGAGTTCCATCGACGACCGGCTCAATGGTCTTGAAGCGGGCGCTGACGCTTACCTCGTCAAACCCATTGATGTTCGGGAGCTTGCTGCCACGGTGATGGCGGTCAATGAACGTCTCAACAGGCGCCGCGCCCCTTCGTCGTCTCCGGCCCCACGATGGGCCCTGGAGGAAGGCGGCTGGGTGCTTACCGACGGCATGGGCCATCGCCTTCGCTTGACCACCTCGGAACGGCACTTTTTGGAACGCTTGTTCAGTGAGCGTGGCAAGACCGTCGATCGCCGCGCGCTCGTCGAAGCCATGGGCGCAGACATCTATGACTTCAACTATGCCCACCTGGACACCATCGTGAGCCGGCTGCGTCGAAGAGCCAAGAAATCCGACATGCTTCTCCCCTTGCACGCAATTCGCGGGTCAGGCTTCGCCTTCCCCGATTAGAATGATCGTGCCGACCCTGTCCAGAGAGAAGATTGCCGATCTCATCAATTTGGAAGATGATAGGGAAGGAATTCGAGAAGCATCCTCAAGCGACTGACAGTAAGTGTAAGGATATGACAGTTACTGCGATTGTGAATAATCGCGAGATTAATTACTTCAAGGAAAGGGTTGGATAAATCGGCATTCGTTAGATGGCTCGCATTCTATGCATAATCGAACAGGAATGTATCGTGCGCATGGCGAGGTAGATAACGAGGGCGGCGGTGCGCAGAAGGGGTGCGGGATGCGGCAGCATAAGAGAATTTTATTTGCCAGTTGTTCTATTCTAACGTTCGCATCCATCTATGTCGCGATTACCCCCGCGCTAGCCGGGGCGCCAAGCAACGAACAACTCTATCAGATGATTTTGGACCTGCAGCGAAATCAGAAGCAGATGGCGCGCAAACTTGAGGCCGCGTACGCCGAGACTGCTCAGGTTAAAGAAGAACTGGCCACCCTCAAGGGTTCGGTGGCCCAGAGTCGCGAGATGGCTGCGCTATCCTCGGTTGAGAGGCGCATGTACCTGTCAAATCCGCAATCCGACACTCGTGCCGTTGCCGCGCCCAATGTGCGTGTCGGATTCGGCGGGGGAACCAACGGTCACGACCCGTATGCCTTTACCGACGGTTCCGTGGCGCTCCCGCTCGGTGAAAAATACGGCTTCCAGGTCGATGCGATTGGTGGCGTGACGCCAAACAGTAACTTCACAGGTGCCGCCGCGCATCTGTTCCGCCGTGATCCGAAAGTTGGGGCGCTGGGTCTGTATGGAAGCTACCTTCACGGCGGAGGTGGTTACGATGATGGTGGAGTTCTTGAAAACGGTTATGTCGAAGGCAAGCTCGGCGTTGAAGGCCAGTACTATCTGGGCCGGGTCACGCTTGAGGGACTTGCCGGTATAGAATGGAACTCACTTGAAGAGGACGTCAGCCCGTTCGCCGAAGGCAGGGTCGGGTACTATCCTACGGATAACTTCAAGGTTAATGGCGGCCTGCGTCATCGCGACGCCTTTGGTGGTAGAACGCAACTTGTTGGCGGCGCCGAGTACCTGACCGAGTTCGGAAGCGGGATAGCGACTTCTATCTACAGTGATTTCAGCTTCGATCTGACGAACAGCGACGTCTCCTCAAGCGGCGATTTTTCTGCGATGGCCGGTTTGAGATTCCACTTCGGCACCAATGGCGATCGAAGCGCCCCGAAGACAGTCTTCTGCAAGGATCCGGACCAGAATTTCGAGTGCGCGGTCACGGATGGTCAGAACGATTATTATGCCGACAAGCCAGGTCGTTCCTTGATTCAGCGTGATCGTGGCGACTTCCTTCCATCGCACATCGTAAAAGACGTTGGCAACTTGCCGACGCCTTCCACCAATGTTTGGGGACAGCCGGGGGCGCCTGGCGCACCCGGCGAGGCTGGTACGCCTGGAGTGCCCGGCGCGTCTGGGCCTCCCGGCGCGCCCGGCGCGGAGGGACCTGGCGGACCTGCTGGGCCTGTCGGACTGCCCGGATCGGACGGGACACCTGGAGCGCCCGGCGATACCGGCGCGTCTGGACCTCCCGGCGCGCCCGGTGCGGAGGGACCTAGCGGACCTGCCGGGCCTGCGGGACCGGAGGGACCTGCCGGACCGGAGGGACCTGCCGGACCGGTAGGACCTGCCGGACCGGTGGGGCCGGTGGGACCGGAGGGACCTACCGGACCGGCAGGCCCATAGTGCCCCCTTCTATCCTGGTCATGCCGCTACGGTTGGCGACGTGATCAGCAACTTAGAATCGAATCGTTTGAGGATAGCGGAGAGTATGACCGGCCCTCGTCTTGACTGCATGATCCAGGCTCCGAACCCGCCTGAGCTTGTCGCCGCGGAGGGGACGCGAGATTGGATGGATGCGACCGACCAGCATTTCGCCTACCGCTGCACGCCGCTTTCAATCGCCAATGCCAGCGGATGGGAATTGTTGAACCCCATAAATGTGACTGTTACTTGGAACGGATACAACACTACAAAAGACGTCGCCTTCCATGTAAACGAACCGAACGTCACGCACCGATTCATCAGCTCGACCTTCGGGCACGGCATAGTAACCTTTCATCCGGGTTACGTGTTTCGCACCGAGCCGGGCTGGATGGTGTGGGCTCGCGGCTCTCCCAACCGGATGAAGGACGGAATCGCGCCCCTGGACGGCTTGGTGGAAACCAACTGGCTGCCGTTCAGTTTCACCATGAATTGGCGCTTCACCCGCCCTGGGTCTGTCACTTTTGCCAAGGGCGAGCCATTCTGTTTCGTCACCATGATGCCAAGTGTCGCTATCGAGCAGGTGCAGCCGGTCATTCGTCCGATGGAGGACGATCCTGAGTTCCATAAAGAACATAAGGTTTGGAATAGCGAACGTCGACGGTTTTCGGCCGGCCTGCAGATGAACGACGAGCTTACCAAGGAGATGAAGTGGCAGAAGCACTATCTGCAGGGTGTTTCGCCGACGGGGAAATCGGTCGCGGATGACACTCACCGAGTAAAGCGAACTCTAAAGCGGCCGATCCACATCGACCAGTTGCGGGCCCAGGAAAAAGGTTCGCCAGTAGATGAAGCTAGCCAAGAGTAAGCGGCCTGTGCGCATTCCTCCAGTTGGATCGCTAGCATTTGGCCGTTCGATTAACGGGTCGGTTTCGAGCAGAGACGAAAGACCGGAATGCATCCGCCAGTTCGTGCGGTCGGGCTTTGTATTGGCGCTGGCGGCGCTCCTTGTCGGTTGCCTGGCGGATGGAAAAGGTAGCCCGAATACGGCTACAGAGTTAGTTCGCGTGAAAGCCGCTTACGCGAGGGAGCCGCATGAGGTCTTCATCGTCGATCGCAGCAAGTTTGACCAACGCTTTCTGCCTGTCGATGTGACGCCCCCGGAACGCTTGCCTGCCGGTACGGTGTTGATCGATACACGGCAGAGGTTCCTCTATCTATACCGCCTCAATGGGATGGCGCGGCGCTATGGTGTCGCCGTCGGGGCTAGTGGTTACAGTTGGTCGGGCATTGCCAGCGTAGGGCGTAAGGCGGAGTGGCCCGCATGGCATCCGACTGACGACATGCGTAACCAGTCGCCCGACCTGCCGCGCATGATCAGGCCCGGCACGCACAATCCGCTCGGCGCGCGAGCTCTCTATCTGTACAAGAACGGCGTGGATACGCTTTATCGTATCCACGGCACCTCAGAGCCCTGGACCATAGGAACTGAAGCGTCCTCAGGGTGCATTCGCATGCTCAACGAGGATGTGATCGAACTCTACAGTCTGGTGCCGAAGGGAGCAAAGGTCATCGTGAAGTGAAGCGAATTGAACAGGCACAGGCCAACGCTTGCTGTCGGATGCCGTTGGACAATACCCACGCCGGTGGCACAGGTGACGGCAGATTTCTGCTTCTATCCATATGGCGTCATAGAGGGAGAATTTAAGACATAGGCGTCGCTGCTCGTATCGATATCACTCGCGAATAAGGTTTTGGATACCTTAACCGTCATCTCTGTCCGTCATAATCGACGTTTAGGTATTCTTTTTTACACCTTTTGCGTGTATTGAAATAAAAAAATTCAATGGACGCGTCTATATGTCAGTTCTCGTCAGTGACGGCATGCCATTCGTCTTCCCGTTCGCCGTCGGCATCAGTCAGGGCGCGAATGTCCGAAGGACAAATCCAGGCTGATGGGTTGGCAATTGAACGCACCGAGTGAAAGGACCTATGATGAGGCGCTCTCTATTCATGCTGGTTTCCGCCGCGCTATTGAGTACCGCCGTTGCGGGTCCAGCGGCAGCGCAGACCGCCGCTGAAACAAACCAGACCCTTGACGCGCTGTTCGGCAGTCACACAACCTATCAGCAGTTTTTCGACAAGCTGCAGAAGGCTGTCAGTGCCGGCGACAAGCAGACCGTCGCGACGATGATCGATTATCCCTTCCGCGCCCGGATCGGCGGCAAGGCGATCAAGGTAAACGACGCCGCGCATTTCGTGACGGATTACGACAAGATCGTTACCGCCAAGGTCAAACAGACCGTCCTCAAGCAGACCTACCCGACGCTGTTCGCCAATTGGCAAGGCGTCTCAATCGGTGATGGCGAGGTCTGGTTCTCCGGCGTCGGAGACGGCAACACCATCAAGATCACCGCGATCAACGACTGACACCTGGCGGAAGAAATTCCATTTCGATGACACCGACGCAACCGGTCGTTGACCACTCCGGAGGGGTTCACATGCTACGTTACATGTTCATTGCTTTGCTCGCGCTCGGCTCATCGTGGATGATCTCTGATGCCCGCGCACAATCGACTGTCGAATGCCAATCGAGGCACTATCAGTATGGCGAATGCTGGGCGGGCCCGCTGAGCAAGCCGCAACTCATTCATCAGACTTCTGGAAGTCCTTGTATTTTGAACCGGACCTGGGGCTACAATCCACGCAGCAAATATATTTGGGTCGCGCAAGGCTGCTCCGGAATTTTCGCCGATGTCGGCGGCTACCACCATGGACGTGGCGACAGCTTTGATCCCAATGCCCGCATGTATGACCATCGCGGTCATGACGTCGGCGCAGTGGTTGGCGGAGCTATTCTCGGCGCTCTGATCGAGGGGATGGCGGACGATCATCACAATCGACGGCACACGACGAGTAACTACCGCCCCGATAGCAGCTACAATGGTTGTCATGGCATGGGATGCAAGGTCGACAATCCTGACCAGGCAATCGATACCCGACCGCAATTTGACAGGCAGGGAGAGCCAAACTTTGATGTGCATGGCAACTACCAAGGATGCCATGGTGCAGGCTGCCTTGTCGACAATCCTGACGCGGAGTGAATTGAAGGACGAAGGAAGCCGGTCACGATTGTCAAAGCGGGGCTCTTAAATCTTTCCCGCAGCATCAATCTTGATCTTCATCCTGGCATCACCACGGCAGACTTCGTTCACCTGCCTCTTGGTTTCTCCTCGAAGCGGTGGAGGCAGCCGAACATGTTCTCTATCTCCTCCTGCATCGTGGCGGCGGCTGAGACGATAAGATCGAGGTTCTTATGCTGTCGATCCATAGGGGCTTGTGCGGAAGCCTCTTTGTACCAAGAAATGTACCAAAAGAGAACCGATATTCGAAAAATCGTTGCGAATCAGGCTGTTATGGGAAATCGATGGCGGAGATAGATGTAGCAACTTCGAACGCCATCTTTCAAACATTAGAGGAATGGAACGCTCTCTTAAAGCCTGAAAATATCCAGCCTTCCCAGCCTGTTAAGCGGCCTCAAGGCCCCAAGCGTCGGGGACCATCGTTATGATGGCGGCGCAAGGCATTCCCAATCTCAAGGGTAATTTCCGAAAGGCGGCAGCGAGGAGAAGGCGGCGGCGGGCGCGCGTTCCGACAGCCCGTCCGTTCTCTATCCGCCTGAGCGATGACGAGCGCGCTTTGCTGACACGCGAAGCCGGGAAAGTCTCCCTCGCCGCGCACATGCGCCGCAAGCTGCTCGGTGAGTCTGTATCGACGCGCGGTAGCGTGAAGCCCTCGCGCAAGAGACGCGTCCCATCCATAGATCAGGTCGCTCTTGGAAAGGCGCTGGCATTGCTCGGTCAAGCCGAGTTGTCCCGCAGGCTCGATGAACTGGCGATGGCGGCGATGATGGGCGCGCTGCCGGTCACACCGGAACTGGTTCAGGAACTTCACGCCGTATGCGCTCATATCCGCGCCATGCGTGAGGCATTGATGGACACCTTGAATGTCAGCAGAGGCTTTGACGGTGATTCTGGTCGGTAACCAGCGCGGCGGCGCGAAGGACCTGGCTGTGCATCTTCTGAAAGAAGAAAACGACCACGTTGAAGTACACGAGCTGCGCGGTTTTGTGGCGCGTGATCTGCGCGGCGCTTTCAACGAAGCCTATGCAGTCAGCCGGGGCACGCGTTGCAGGCAGTACCTATTTTCGGTGTCATTCAATCCGCCTTCGACGGCGATAGTCTCGACGGGCACATTCGAGGCCGCGATTGCCCGCGTCGAAAAGGACCTCGGTCTAACCGGCCAGCCACGCGCCATCGTCTTTCATGAGAAGGCCGGACGCCGCCACGCGCACTGCGTGTGGTCACGAATTCGGGCGGACGACATGAAGGCGGTACAACTTTCCTACTCGCACAGGAAGCTGATGCTGATTGCGAGGGAACTCCATCTCGAACACAGCTGGAAAATGCCGCGCGGGTTGGCGCAGACCAAAGCCAGCGACCCGAGTAATTTCACATTGGCGCAGTGGCAGCAGGCCAAGCGTAACGCTCAGGACCCACGTACGATCAAAACGGCCATTCAGGACGCATGGGCAATCTCGGATACGAAGGCGGCCTTGACGCGGGCACTGGCGGAGCGCGGCTATCGGCTGGCGCGCGGCGACAGCCGTGCGTTCGTGGTTGTCGACCGGCATGGCGAGATTTATTCCTTGCCGCGCTGGGCCGGCGTAAAAACGAAAGACGTGCGCGCCCGGCTAGGGGACGGCGACAATCTACCTGACGTGGCGAGCACAAAGGCCCAGATCGCCAAAGAGATGCAGGCAGTCCTTGCACGTCTGAAAGGCCAGTTGCTCCTCGACCTTCGCCACAGCAATCAGGAATTGCGCAGCGAACAACAAGGAATGCGAGCACACCACCGAATAGCGCGCCAAGTTCTGTCGCAAACAATGGAGGCCCGGCGATGGGAAGAGGCGCGGATCAGACAATCGCGCTTTCGCGTCGGCATTAAGGGCATGTGGGACTGGGTGCGAGGCGAGAACCAGCGTATCCGTCTGCGCAACGAGGCCGAGGCCAGTGCGGCCGTGCAGCGCGACCGAATCGAGAAGGATGCGCTGATCATCGCACAGCTGGCAGAGTGCCGACAGGCGACGGATCTGCGCCAGGAGATAGCTCGCGCCTTTACCGAGAAAGCAGGCGACCTTCGCAGGGATCGGTACGCGTACAGCCATTTGGTCGGGGCGGTGCAGGAAACCGCCGAGCGGAGGCGAAGGCAAAGATTTTGACAAATATTGCCAAAATGTGCCAAAATACAGCTAGAAACTTGTATGGAGGTTGATATGGCGACGATGAACGTATCCCTGCCCGACCCGATGAAAGCGTGGGTGGAAGCGCAAACCGAAACGGGGCGCTACGCCAACGCGAGCGACTATGTGCGCGATCTGATCCGCAAGGACCAGGAGCGCAACGACAAGATTGCAGCCATGCAGCGGCTTGTCGATGAGGGGCTGGCGAGCGGGATCAGCAGCCGCAGCATGGATGAAATTCTCGCCGATGCGCGCGCGCGGGCCGTAAAGGAAAGCCCGAGCCGTTGACATATCGGGTCTCCCGCGAAGCCGATGAAGACATTGTGCGCATCTATGTCGAGGGTGCGCGCCGCTTCGGGCCTTTGCAGGCCGAGACATACCACGAAGAACTCAAAGCCCTTTTCGAGTTGCTGGCAGACAATCCTCGCATGGCGCGGGAGCGCTTTGAGCTATCGCCGCCAATGCGCATTCATCCGTTCAAAGCGCACCTCGTCGTCTACCGGCTGGAGGAAGACGGCGACATCCTCATTGTTCGGATACGTCACGGACACGAAGATTGGATGTCAGATACTATCGGCGGTTAAATCTGATCCTCTGATGAGGCAGCGTTCGCGCGGATGTCTAACATCGAGGCGGCTTTGCTTAGTCGTCAGGGTACTGAAGGTCAGCCACCGATACCATTCGATATCCCTTCCAGGGGCCAAGGCAAGGCAACTTCTGGTACATAGCCTCGGCATCAGGCAGTTTCTCATTTCGCTTCAAAGCAGGTTTTCTCCGGTTGCTATGTTTCGGCAAGGCGACCCGCGCATGCTGTTTGCGCATACCGCTCGTCCTAGCCTTGTGGAAGGAGTTGCTTCAGCTCTGCGACCTTCTCGTAATGCTTTTGTCGCTCACTTTCTGCGATCGCCTCCTTGAGTATCCCTTTGGCCGCCTCCCGATCTCCGGCGCGGCCGTCCTTCTTGTAGAGGTCTAGAAAGTATCCTGCCTTGGTCCGCTGCAAACGCACTTGCGCGACCGCACACTGTGGGTTCCTAGCCGCAAGAGTTTCTGCATCAGCTACGGTCTTAAGAAAGGCGTTATCCTGCCCCGCCTTACCGAGCCATTCAGCCAACGTCGACAAAGTGAACAAAGCGGCTTCCGGATCATTGTTATCGTCCAAGTCCATCTCGGCAGACAACCTCAAAGCATCAAGTGGAGTAACCTCTCCCAATTCGCTTACCTTGGCATCAAGAGATGCTCCACGTTCCAAGGCTGTATTCGCCGCATTGTGCAGCGCAGATGCGCTTGTTGACGGGTAATACAGCCGCATGACAGACTTACTTTCGTCCGGTTGGGAGGCGTAGATTTCGAAAATTCCATTGTAAGCTTTGTCATGGTAGTTTCGGTGATTCTTTATCCGATTTCTTAGGGCGAGATCAGGAAAAGTTTCCAACGTCTCTTCCATCTGGTGAACGAAATAGCGCTCCATTATTCGGTTTCCGAATTGGTACGCGCACCACCCTCCGACAAAGCCTGCCAATGCGCGAAAAGCATCTCTGTCTTTCGGCTTGGACACCAAATATCCTGGGTCGACATCTAGTATGAAAGCTAGAGCGTAGGCTCGCCGAAGAGCGCGCGAGAAATTTCCTTTCTGCCGCTCCAAGAAAACCAACTCGAAACAGAACTTTGAGAAGCTGTCCGGCTCGAATTTTCCAGCCTCACCAACCCACTTCCTTTTGAGCGGGCTGATGACTTCCCTAGCCGAGGCCAACTCGAGACGGGGGAGCACAATGTGTCGGTTCTTGGCCTGGTTGAAATCTGCCATCGAATTTGCATACGCGGGATACGCCGCTTGGAGCGCTTCGATCGTTGTCGGCGTGACCAGCCGCGTTCCGTCTGCATAGTGAACCGCTTCGGACAGTATCTCCATAGCCTGCTCGTGCATCTCAGATGAGATTGCCCGAGCAGCGGGCCCGCCGTACGGCATTGCTACATAGTAGGTAGCGTGGCGCTCAAAGTTCGCGCAGTTTATTGCTTTATTTATACTCGTCCCCTTGTTTCTGCCCTTCCTCGCAACTTCATCACATGCGGCATTAAAGAGGCCCATGTAGTCCGCGATCGGCTTGGGCAGTTCGTAGGGGACGAGATGCCAGTTCATCGTGAAAATCTCCTTGAGCGGTGAGCGATGATTGCACGACCGTTCAGCGCCAACTAGCCAGATCTTCCCCCGGACTAAATCGCGCCATCCGGCGCGTCTCCCCCAGGCGGATCGAGGGTTTTGTGGGGTTAACTGACTCATGCTCGAGAAAGCCCCATTTCAATAGCACTTCGCCTACTGCAGCCAGTAGGTCGCGCATATCGGGCGCCAATTCCTCGTCAGTGGACATTAGCCGATCTTCCTCAGATTGTTGCAGGCGATGATACTTCTGGCCGCTTACCTCAGTCCAATGCCTATTCCCGTGATCAAGAGTTTCCCCGGGACAGCTAATGTGCGCTCAAACCGAACATGAACGATAACGGAGCGTTCCATCACGATCAGGGCCGCGTGGGCTATTCTGTGTATTCTCCCCATTTTCCAGGGCCAGTGCAGGTGATGAAATCAATTACTTAGGAATGTCCCCGAGTATCATTTTCGGTATCGTGCGACGGCCATTGACAATCATAGGAATATGTTCCAGTCTAATATCGCCCTGGATGATAAGGTAGTTTATCGACCCTGGAGTGGACAGGCGCACGGTTTGTGCGCGACCAGTCCGAACGGCGCACTTGAATGGGTGCGTCATGCAGTCGATCTACAATAAAGAAGTCCGGCTCTCCCGACCTGAAGCGGCTGACTACCTCGATGTGAGCATCGCTACGCTCGCAAGATGGGCGAGCCAGAAAATCGGCCCGATTTACGTCAAGGTCGGTCGCCATACCCGTTATCCGCTAAGCGGTCTTGATGATTTCCTCGATGCTAGGACCTTTGCGGGACGGCAGCATTTGAGCGGAAATCGCCAGTGAAAACTTCCGCGATCTCCTCCGTGATCAGATCAATCTCAGATGCTGTGATCGGGCTGGGTCACAAACCCACACAGATGGGATGAAAGCCTATGTCTGCGAACAGCGCCCCGCTCACGCCGGACGAGACCAAGAAATTCTTGAAGCTGGTCAGCATCCATAGGAAGAGCCTGAACCATCTCCATACCCTGGTGGGTCAGGCGAATGCGTGGAAACTTAAGGCCGCTGAAAGCATCTATTTTGGATCTCACAGTGCGCGCGTTTGCGCGGTGGTGCGGGCCTTACGGAGCAAACGCGTCTATGCGACCGCTGAGGAAATCGATGCCGTGGCCAATGCCCTCGACGTTTGGACGCCGCTTAGCGAAACGGTGAACGTCGTCCTAGCGGAAAAGCCAAAGGGTGGCTGGCGTGCCATCCTCGTAATCGGGCTTAGAAGGACGGCGCAGCAATTGATTGTGCGTGACCTTCTCAACGCACTTGGCATCGACAGCGAGTTCGACTTCACTCGGAAAAACGCGGGAGGCGAAAAAGCCTTTATAGCCAAAATCTGCAAGGAACTCGTCGATGAGCGCAATTGGTGGTTCGTCGCCGACGTAAAAAACTGTTTTCCGTCCCTGAGCGCAAAGCACTTCGACTGGCTTCCCATTCCGAAACAGGTTTTGTGGAATGTGGTCTTCCTACCGAAGTGTACAAAAATCAGGATCCACTATCCGAAGGAGAAATTGTCCAATACCTCCCTGGATAACCTGACACATGAGCTACCTAACACCGGCTCACTCATTCGTTTGATCCGGCAGGGATTACCGACGGGCGCAGTGCTTTCGCCACTGCTCGCACGCTCGCTTTTGGGACGGGAACTCCAAGCACTTGGAGAAACATGGGACGTGGCCAGGTCATCCTTCATGGATGATCTGACCATAGGAGCGTGGTCCCAAACGGACGCTAAATCAGCGTTCGAAGCCCTGAAGACGCAGTTTCTGCTGCTCCCTGCCGGACCACTCGAATTGCATGCGAATGGTCCAACTTATGCTCCGAAAAAGGGTCTGACGGTGCTTGGCTACCGCCTGCTACCCGGTGAGGGCTATGGCAATAATCCTGTTCATGTGAAGCCGGGCTGTCCGCGCATCGAGGGACACAAACGCAAGCTTTCTATCAAGCTTAGCGAAGCTGCTAAGGCAGGCATCGATTTGAATGCTGCGGGCGAGGCTTATTGGAAACGTTGGTATGCGAGTCAGCAGGCCTGGACAAAAGTGCCAGGATACAGCTGGCACGTCTCGTGGAGCGCAACGCAAAGCTACGTGCAGGACTTCAAGGCCGGAATACCGATGGGGCAGAATGCGCCGATGCTCGGGATAATGAACAAGAAAAAGACCGACACCGTGAAGTAAGTTGGGCCTTATCCGTTGGACCCGATTTCGGCGATCACCGGTTCAATCCCGTACACGACCTTGTCGATGGTCTTCTTCATAACTGACAATGTTGGCCCGGAACCGTAGCCAGCGTGAACATCCTTGTCGGAATGGCCCATCAACGCCTTTGAAATGTACTCCGGCGCTTCAACTGCCTGCAGGGCATCTTTAAAGCCATGCCGAAAACTGTGGAACGCCGTGTCCTTGGTGCTCACCTTTATCTGTCGAGTGTACCGGCCCCACCATTTCGAAAAGTTATGGCTGTAATAGCCGTCCTCCCCCTTTTTGATCTCGGGAAACATCCGCGCTAATCCGTGCGCGTGGTCAAGCAGGCCGAGGTCGAGAAGAACCTTGTGGACCGGCACCTTCCTCACGCTGGACTGCGTCTTGAGAGTTTTGTCCTCACCCTCGCTTGTCGAAACGTCAAAATAGGCGATGCCGTCCTGAGTCTTGATATCGGTGACTAGGAGCTGAACGATCTCGCCCATCCGCATGCCGCTGTAGAGCGCAATCAGGGGCACCCAGAATTTGCCATCGCGGACCAACGCCGGGCCAGGTTTGTGACGTGTAGTCTCCGACTGGTGGCCTTGGTAGAGCGGGGAGGCGAAGATCGCCTGCAACTGCTCTCTTGAGTATGGTTTCCGGTTCCCTCCAGCATCGACCTTGGCCGAGCCCGCGAGCTTCACGCCCTCTCCGGGGACCTTGTCGATGTACCCCTCGTTGCGCCCCCAGATAAGCAACTGCCGAAACATGGTGTAGTACTTGTCTTGGGTTTTCAGCGCCAGCGTCGGCCCGCTGACGTTGGCCTTGATCGCATCTTTGGGGCTGAAGCCCTTGTTGGCGGCCACCTTCACGTAGTTGGGTGGGAGTGACGCTATGGCATCACGCACGGCCTTCACGTCATCAATGCCCAATGTCTTGAACAGCTTCTTCTCGCCGATGATCGACTTTGTAAGCGCCAGCACCCGGTTGGCGTCCGCTGCCGTTTTTGCCACCCAGTCGTGCTTCGCCTTGTAGGCGTGAAACAGCGTTGCAACGGATGCGAGCGTCTGTTCGGCAGGTGCCGTGGTGCCATCTCCTGGAACAGGCGGCGGTTCATTCACAGCGATCCCAACAAAGATCGGGTCCTGGGGAGCGACCTCATGAAACTTGCCTGCCAGCATGGCGGCGAGAATGCGCGCGTTTTTGTGGTCGGCTCGCAGGATGCCCTGACAGAGCTGCTGGAACCTCTCTGACGCGGGTGCGAGTTTTTCCGGGAGAATGGTGCCAAGCAGCTCATGAGCCTCTGACTGGACTGAGGCCGGCCAAGACCGGTGGGCCAATAGCGCTTCCAATTCCAGCATGCGCTGCTTCAGGGAACCAATTTCCCCGGCCTGATCGTAAAGATGATCTCTTGGAAGGATGTAGGCGAGTTCGATGGACTGGCTAACGGCATCTTTGAAATAGCCCCTGATGAGGCCGGAAATGTCTTCCGAGGTCAGCTCTGGCATACGGGGTAACCTATGCAGAAACGCGTCGAGGACGCTGCTTAGGCTGGTCCCGCGCAATCTTGCCAAAAGCGGGTCTGCTGTCTGCAGCGAGACCTTGATCTCATGCCCCTGCAGCCGGTGCGTCAAGTGCCGGGGAACGGCCATCCGAAAGTAGTAGGTATTGGCTCGCCTTACGACGCGTGGCGTTGATCGCGGCACGCAATGCTCCAATTCTGGTCCAGGTTTCTGTACCAGGTCGGAGAACTGCCTAAGTTAGGTCCTTAAGAGCGTAACGAAACCAGATAGTTACGGAGTTTCTGGCGGAGAGGGAGGGATTCGAACCCCCGATGGGCTTGCACCCATGCCGCATTTCGAGTGCGGTGCATTCGACCACTCTGCCACCTCTCCGCGGTCATGGTCGGCCGTTGCCGGCGCGGCGCACTAGATAACGGCTGAACGGGCAGGTTACAAGGCCAATCCGTCAGTTATTTGGCTTGCCGGGCAAGCAGCGGATTCGCGACGGTTCAGCGGCGGCGAGGCCTGGGTAGGTTGGTAACCAGTCACGCGTGCTTGCCTCGACGACGGTCACGTCGTGCAGTCGTGCTGACACGCTCGATCCTTCGGCCGCCAACAACAGTCCCGACAACAGCTGTTTGCCTTGACTCGCACTCAACCTTCGGTTAGGGACAGCGCGCAATCGGCGTGGAGGGTTCTTCCGCGCCGCTTGTTTTTTGAACCCGCAGACTGACAAAAAGACGGCTGAACCGCCAGAGGCGGCTCATCAAGGCCGACCGAACAGCGAAAGGCAAAAAATGTTCGCAGTCATTAAAACGGGTGGCAAGCAGTATCGCGTTGCCGCCAACGATCTCCTGAAGATCGAAAAACTCGAAGCCGCTGTCGGCGATATGGTCGAGATCGGCCACGTCCTCGCACATGGCGAAGGCGAGAATGTCACGTTCGGCGCGCCGTTCGTCGACGGCGCGGTGGTCACCGCCGAAGTCGTCGAGCAGGGCAAGAACCGCACCGTCATCGCCTTCAAGAAGCGCCGCCGGCAGAATTCGCGCCGCAAGATCGGCCATCGCCAGCTTTTGACCACCGTGCGGATTTCCGAGATCCTGCTGGGTGGCGCCAAGCCGACGAAGACGGCAGCGGTCAAGGCGCCGAAGAAGGTGAAGGCCGAGGCCGCCACCGAGGTGCAGGCGGAAGCCGCGCCGAAGAAGGAGCCCAAGGCCAAGGCAGCCGAGACAAAGGCAGCCGAGACCGCGGCAGCGCCGCTGTTCAAGGCGCCCAAGGGTGAGCCGGACGATCTGACCGTGATCAAGGGCATCGGCCCGGTCGCGGCCAAGGATCTCAACGAGCAGGGCATCATCACCTTCGCGCAGCTCGCCAAGCTGACCGACAAGGATGTCGCCAAGATCGACGAGCACATGCCCTTCAGCGCCGACCAGATCAAGGACTGGCGCGAGCAGGCCAAGGAATTGGCGGCGAAGTAATTTTCTGGCGACCAGGTCGCCGGATCGGACTTGAAACGGAACGCGAACGCGTTCATAAGGCCTTTTAGGCGCCTTGCGGCGCAACGGAGTTAGTTAGATGGCACACAAGAAAGCTGGCGGCTCGTCGCGCAACGGTCGCGACTCGCATTCCAAGCGTCTGGGCGTGAAGAAGTTCGGCGGCGAAGCCGTCATCCCGGGCAACATCATCATTCGTCAACGCGGCACCACGTGGCATCCCGGCGTCAATGTCGGCATGGGCACGGACCATACGCTTTTTGCGCTCGAGACCGGCGCCGTGACGTTCAACAAAAAAGCCAACGGCCGAACCTACGTATCGGTCAACCCGATTGCCAAAGCCGCGGAGTAGCCGGTTCCGCACTAGAACACCGGCGCCCATCTCGGGAACCGGTGTCTGGCAAAGCCAGGAAAAGGATCAGGGGAGATGGGTTTCCATCTCCCCTTTTTCTTGTGCCTGGAGGACTTTCAAATGGTTGCCGAAGCGGAAGACTCAGAAGACGAAAGTTACGCGATAGATTGCCCGGTGCTGGTCACCGAGCGACTGGTGATGCGGGCGCCCCACGAGGGCGATATCGCGCAGCTGGTCGAGCTTGCCGACAACCGCCATGTCGCCGAAATGCTGGCACGCATGCCGCACCCCTATGGCGAGGCCGAGGCGCGCTCTTTCCTGGCCATGACCAAATCGCGCCGGGCCGGCATTGCTTATGCCCTGACGCTGGCCGGCACCGACACCTTCGTCGGTTGCGCCGGCCTCAACACCACCGATCGCGGGCTGGAGCTCGGTTACTGGATCGGCGAGCCGCACTGGAAGAAGGGCTATGCGACGGAAGCAGCGCACGCGCTGGTCGATCTCGCCTTCCAGAGGACGTCGATCCAGGTCCTGCATGCCTCGACGCGGGTCATCAATCCGGCCTCGCGCCGCGTCATCCACAAATGCGGGTTCCAGTATGCCGGCCAGGGCATGCTGAACTCGATCGTCGCCGGCCAGGTTCCCGTCGAGCGCTACCGGCTCGATCGCAAGACCTGGACCAGCCTGCGGAACTGGGTGCATTTCTGATGGATGACGGCGGTCAAGCCAATGGTCGACAGCAGCGATATTGAAACGGCCGCGATCGCGCCGATGACGCCTGGGGATATCGAAAGCTTTCATCGCGCGCTCGATGTCGTAGCGCGTGAGCGAAAGTACTTGTCCTTCCTTGAGGCGCCACCGCTGGATCAAGTCAGAAGTTTCGCAATGGATCGTATCGGGAGAGGCGATCCGGGGTTCGTGGCCGTTGTTCGTGGCGAGGTCGTCGGCTGGTGCGATATCTCACGCCATGATCGGCTCATCCATGCCCATCGCGGCTCCCTCGGGATGGGGATTGTTCCTCCCTATCGGGGGCGAGGGCTTGGACTGCGGCTCATCAATGCAACCTTGGCGCAAGCGCGCAGGGCCGGTTTCGTCCGCATCGAACTCTCCGTGCATTCCGACAATGCTCGCGCCATCTCTCTCTACGACAAGGTCGGGTTTGTCAGGGAGGGCGTGCAGCGCGATGCCGTCCATGTCGACGGGGAATACCGCGATACGATCATGATGGCGATCGTCGAACGCGAAAACGCCGCCAGATGAATGGCCATCAGCCCAGCTCGACCCACACCGGCAGATGGTCCGAGCCGACTGCCTTTCGGTCGACCCATAGACGTTGCAGGGATCTGGCAAGCGAAGCGCTGGTGAAGATATAATCGATGCGCTTGTGCCGGCTGGGATCGGTGGGTTGCTTGGGATCGACCCAACTGATGAGATCGTCGCCGGTGGCGTTCAGCCGCAAGGCGGCATCGACGGCGAAGTCGGCGGTCAGCGGCATGCCGAATTCATGGTCCGGCCGGCCGGCGAGTTCGACATATTCGGGTGAGCCGGCCAGCATGTTGAAATCGCCCATGCCGACAAAGGCTTCGGGATGCGGCAGTTCCGGCAGGCCGATCTCGGCGACGCCGGACAGTGCTCCGCCTTCGAGCGCATAGTTCAGCATGCGTTGGCGCAGGAACTGGATCTGGCTGGCGCGTTCGAGGGGGCTGCGGTGATCGAGATGGATGGAATAGAAGCGGATGAAACCAAGCGGCGTCTCGATCAGCGCTTCCAGCGCGCCGCGCTGGAAGTTCATCATCTCGAAGCTGCGGCTGCGCGGCAAAAGCAGGTTGCGCGACAGATGAATGGGCGTTCTAGACAGCACCATGTTGCCGAGCTGGAAGGTTTTCGTCACGGCACGGCCGTTGTCGATGTGCGAACCGATATTGGCCTCGAAATTGCTGCCATAGACGGCGAAATAGTCGGGCAGCGCCTCGCCGATCTCGGCGACCATGTCGCGGCCGCCATTCCGAGGATTGTTGCGGGTCACCTCCTGCAAAGCGATCACGTCGGCGCCGCGCACGGCATCGGCGATGCGCCCGACATCGTACTGCCCGTCGAGGCCGATGCCGTACTGGATGTTGTAGGTTACAAGCTTCATTCCGACGGCTCTCCGGCCAACCCCACATGGCCATTGTCACAAAACGGCCTCGCCCTTCGCCGCGCCTTGGTTTAGAGCAAGGGCCAAGGTTTAGAGCAATGCCGCAAAGCCACTAGTAGAAACTGTACAATCTCATGAAATTTCTCGATCAAGCCAAGGTATACATCCGCTCCGGTGACGGCGGCGCCGGTTCGGTGTCGTTCCGGCGTGAAAAATTCATCGAGTTCGGCGGGCCGGATGGCGGCGACGGCGGCCGCGGCGGCGATGTCTGGCTGGAGGCGGTCGACGGGCTGAACACGCTGATCGACTACCGGTATCAGCAGCATTTCAAGGCCAAGACCGGCGTCCACGGCATGGGCCGCAACATGACCGGAGCCAAGGGCGCCGACGTCACGCTGAAAGTGCCGGCCGGAACGCAGGTGTTCGAAGAAGACAACGAGACGCTGATCTGCGACCTGACCGTGGTCGGACAGCGCTTTCTGCTGGCCAAGGGCGGCAATGGCGGTTTCGGCAACCAGCATTTCAAGACCTCGACGAACCAGGCGCCGCGCCGCGCCAATCCCGGCCTGCCGGGGCAAGAGCTCAACATCTGGCTGCGGCTGAAGCTGATCGCCGATGCCGGGCTGGTCGGGCTGCCCAATGCCGGCAAGTCGACATTCCTGGCGGCGGTCACCGCAGCCAAGCCGAAGATCGCCGACTATCCGTTCACGACGCTGCATCCCGGCCTCGGCGTTGCCCGCATCGACGCGCGCGAATTCGTCATCGCCGACATTCCGGGCCTCATCGAAGGCGCGCATGAGGGCGTCGGCATCGGCGATCGCTTCCTTGGCCACGTCGAGCGCACGCGTGTGCTGCTGCATCTGGTTTCGGCGCAGGAGGAAAATCCGGGCAAGGCCTACAAGACCGTGCGAGCCGAGCTCGACGCCTATGGCCATGGCCTCACCGACAAGGTCGAGATCCTGGCGCTTTCCCAGGTCGACACGCTCGACGCCGATGCGCGCAAGAAGAAGGTCGCCTCGCTGAAACGCGCTGCCGGCCGCGCGCCGATGCTGTTGTCGGCGGTCACCGGCGAGGGCGTCGAGGCGGTGCAGCGGGCGCTGATGGCGGTGATTGCTGAGGCGCGCGCGCAGATCGCGGCGCCGGTCGAGACGCGCTGGGACAAATAGGGTCATGCAGTCGCTGAGAAAATATCGGCGCATCACCGTCAAGATCGGCTCGGCGCTGCTCGTCGACCGCACGACGGGCCTGAAGCGCGACTGGCTGGCTTCGCTCGCCGACGACATTGCCGGGCTGGCCCAGGGCGGCGCTGAAATCCTCGTCGTGTCGTCCGGCGCCATCGCGCTTGGCCGCACCATCCTTGGCCTCGGCAAGCGAGCCCTGAAACTGGAGGAGAGCCAGGCGGCGGCAGCCGTGGGACAGATCGCGCTGGCCGGCGCCTGGTCGGACGCGCTCGGCAAGGGCAGCCTGAAATCGGGCCAGATCCTGCTGACGCTCGGCGACACCGAGGAGCGCCGCCGCTATCTCAACGCGCGGGCGACGATCTCGACACTCTTGAAGATGAAGGCAGTGCCGGTCATCAACGAGAACGACACGGTGGCGACTTCCGAAATCCGCTACGGCGACAATGACCGGCTGGCGGCCCGCGTCGCCACCATGATGGGCGCCGATCTTTTGGTGCTGCTTTCCGACATCGACGGGCTCTACACCGCGCCGCCGGCGCGCGACCCCAACGCCAAATTCATTCCGGTGGTCGACCGCATCACGCCTGATATCGAGGCGATGGCGGGTGCGGCCGCTTCCGAGCTGTCGCGCGGCGGCATGCGCACGAAGCTCGATGCCGGCAAGATCGCGACCGCCGCCGGCACCGCGATGATCATCACGTCGGGCACTCGGCTGTCGCCGCTGATGGCGATCGAACGCGGCGAGCGCGCTACTTTCTTTCGGCCGAGCAGCAACCCGGTCAAGGGCTACAAAACCTGGATCGCCGGCCAGCTCGAGCCGGCCGGCCGGCTTACGGTCGATGCCGGCGCCATCGGCGCGCTGCTGTCGGGCAAATCGTTGCTGCCGGCCGGCGTCAAGCTGGTCAGCGGCAATTTCTCGCGCGGCGACACGGTGGCGATCCTGTCGCCCGAGGGCCGCGAGATCGCGCGCGGGCTGGTTGCCTATGATGCCGCCGATGCCGTAAGGATCGCGGGCCTGAAGACGGCCGAGATCGAAACCGTGCTCGGCTACGAGGCGCGTTCGGCGATGATCCACCGCGACGACCTTGTGGTGAGCCATTCGGGTGACCAAGTACGGGCCGGCGACCAAACAGGGGCCGGTGACCAAGTCACGGTTGGTGGCGATGTAAGCGGAGGATGAGCCATGCTGAAACTGCATGAAAAATCCGGGGATGACACTGTCGCGCTGATGGCCGATATCGGCCGGCGCGCCCGGGCTGCCGCCCGGCCGCTGGCCATTGCCACGACCGCCGCCAAGAACGCCGCACTGCTGGCCATGGCCGAGGCGATCGTGGCCCGTGAGCAGGACATTCTCGACGCCAACGCCATCGATGTTTCGAATGGTCATGAATCCGGGCTTTCCACCTCCTTCATGGACCGGCTGAAGCTCGATCCGGCGCGCATCCGCGCCATGGCCGACGGCATCCGCGAAATCGCCGCGCTGCGGGATCCGGTTGGCGACGTGATCGCGCAGTGGGACCGGCCGAACGGTCTGCATATCGAGCGCGTGCGCACGCCGCTCGGCGTCGTCGGCGTCATCTATGAGAGCCGCCCGAACGTCACCGCCGATGCCGGCGCGCTGTGCCTCAAAGCCGGCAATCCGGTGATCCTGCGCGGCGGTTCGGATTCGCTCAATTCTTCCGCCGCCATCCACGCCTGCCTGGTCGAAGGGCTGAAGCAAGCGGGCCTGCCGGAGGATGCCATCCAGCTGGTGCCGACCACCGACCGCGCCGCCGTCGGCGAGATGCTGAAGGGGTTGGGCGGCAACCTCGACGTCATTATCCCGCGCGGCGGCAAAAGCCTGGTCGGACGGGTGCAGGCCGAGGCGCGGGTCCCGGTCTTCGCGCATCTCGAAGGCATCTGCCATCTCTACATCGACCGTTCCGCCAAGCTCGATATGGCTGTCAGGATCGCCGTCAACGCCAAGATGCGGCGCACCGGCGTCTGCGGTGCCGCAGAGACGCTGCTGGTCGACCGGGCGGTTGCCTCCACGCATCTGGTGCCGATCCTTGATGCACTTCGCGCCGCCGGCTGCGAAATCCATGCCGATGCCGAGGTGCTGAAAGTGTTTTTCGACGCCAAGCCGGCGACCGATGCCGACTGGGTGACAGAATATCTCGATGCCATCATCGCGGTAAAACTGGTCGACGGTATCGGTGGTGCGATCGAGCATATCGAGACGTTTTCCTCGCATCACACCGAGGCGATCGTCGCCGAGGATGCGCAAGCCGTCGAGCGGTTTTTCAACGAGATCGATTCGGCGATCCTGCTGCACAACGCATCGACGCAGTTCGCCGACGGCGGCGAATTCGGCATGGGCGCCGAGATCGGCATCGCCACCGGCAAGATGCATGCGCGCGGACCGGTGGGCGTCGAACAGCTGACGTCGTTCAAATACCGTGTGCGCGGGTCGGGACAGGTGAGACCTTGAGCGCTGGTCTTACCCTTCCCCTTGTGGGGAGGGTGGCGAGCATAGCGAGCCGGGTGGGGGGACGACGCTGAATTCCACGATACCCCCACCCCGCTCCGCTTCGCGGATCGACCCTCCCCACAAGGGGGAGGGTAAGGAGGCTATCCCCTCCCACTATCTCAAAATGCCGCACGCCGAGAAAGGCCTCGCCGTCGGCCTGTTCGGCGGCTCGTTCAATCCGCCGCATGCCGGCCATGCGCTGGTCGCCGAGATCGCGCTCAGACGCCTGGCGCTCGACCAGTTGTGGTGGATGGTGACGCCGGGCAATCCGCTGAAGAACACCAGGGAGTTGGCGCCGCTGGGCGAACGGCTGCAGCTGTCGGAACAGATCGCCAAGAACCCGAAGATCAAGGTCACCGCTTTCGAAGCCGCCCATCACGTCCGCTACACCGCCGATACGCTGGCGCTGGTCAAGGCGCGCAACCCCGGTGTCGATTTCGTCTGGATCATGGGTGCCGACAGTCTGCGCGATTTCCATCGCTGGCAGCGCTGGCGCGAGATCGTCATGACCTTCCCGATCGCCGTCATCGACCGCCCGGGCGCGACGCTGTCGTTCCTGTCCTCGGTCGTCGCCAAGACCTTCGACTATGCCCGCATCGACGAGGGCGATGCGCCGCGGCTTGCCCGCATGAAGGCGCCGGCCTGGACCTTCATTCACGGCCCGCGCTCGTCGCTGTCATCGAGCGCGATCCGCAAGCTGGCGAAGGGGTGAGCCCGGCCGCCCGGCCATGTCGCTTTTATCGCTTCCTTTGCCCGTTTCATGGGCAATCCTGAGCAGGCATGTCGATTCCCAGGAAAAACCGCAGCGAAGCCGAGCAGGGCGCCGAGCCCACGCCGCTGATCGCGATTGCCAGCGTCATCGTGTCGATGGCGCTGATTGCCGTCGGCAACGGGCTGATGTTTGCCTACATCCCGGTCCGGCTTGGCGCCGAGGGTTTCGATCCGACCTGGGCCGGGCTGATCATCACCGGGCTTTCGGCCGGCGGGCTCGCCGGCTGCATCTTGACCGGACCGCTGGTGCGAAGGGTCGGCCATGCCCGCGCCTTCATGGTGCTGTCAGCGCTGATCGCGCTGGCCAACGCGGCTGTCGGCGCCGGGATCCTTCCGCTGCTGTGGATAGCCGCCCGCGCGCTCTACGGCTTTGCCATATGCGGCCTGTTCATCGTCGCGCAGAGCTGGCTGAACGATGCCGTTGCCAACGCGATCCGCGGCCGGGTGATGGCTTTCTTCTACGTCGCCTATGTCGCCGGGCTCGGCGTCGGCTACGCGACGTTGGCGCTGGTCGATATCAGGACAGCGGATGCGCCGCTGATCGGCATCGTCTTCACCGCGCTGTCGATCCTCCCTGTCGGGATGACCAAACTTGCCCAGCCGCCGGCGCCGCAGGCGGCCTCGGTGGCGCTGCGCCGTGCCTGGCGGGTTTCACCGGTCGGCGTCGCCGGCATGCTTGCCGTCGGCGGCCTGTCGATGTCGATTGCTGGCTTCGCACCGATCCACGCCACGGCCAAGGGCTACAGCCAGGCCGACGTGGCGCTGCTGCTTTCGGCGATGCCTCTCGGCACGCTGATCCTGCAGATCCCGCTTGGCTGGATTTCCGACCGAACCGACCGCCGCTATGTGCTGATCGCCGCATCCGCGCTCGCCATGGTCGCCGGCCTGTTTGCACTCGGGTTCGATGGCGGCGCGCTGGCCGCGTTGGTTGTGATCTACATCGTGTGGGACGGCGCTTCGGAATCGATCTATTCGCTGGCCAGTGCGCACGCCGCCGACCGCGCCGGCAAGGACGACATGGTGGCGCTGTCCAGTTCGCTTTTGTTTGCCTGGTCGCTGTCGGGCTTCGTCGTGCCCGGCATCGTGACGGCGCTGTCGGCCGTCTTCGGAACGCAGGCTTTCATCTATGTGGCTGTTCTCATCGCCGCAGCCTTCTGCCTGTTCGTGCTTTTGCGTGTGTTCACGACGCGTGCGGTCCCGGTCGGCGAAACCGGCAGTTTCGCACCGATGACGGCGCAGGCGCCGTTGCCGGTCGAACTCGCCTTCGCACCGGACGATGAGGGCCGGCACTGAGCCACCCGACTATTGTCGACGGGCTTCCGGTGACGGGGCTTCCGGTGGCGGCAGCGGGATCGATATGCCTTCGCTATCGAATTCCTGTTTGGCGCGCTTGGTGAGATCGGTCTGGGTGGCGAAGAAGTCCGCCGACGATGTCCAGTAGCGCAAGGCAATCGAAACGGTGCTGTCGCCCAATGTCGCGACGAAAGCGATCGGTGCCGGCTCACGCTTGACCCGCCGTTCGGCGGCGGCAATGGCAAGCAATGTCTTTTGAGCGCGGTCGATGTCGTTCCAGGAGCCGATGCTCAGCGTGATGTCGCTGCGGCGCACGCCATTGCGCGAAAAGTTGCGCACCGGCTGGTTCCACAGCGTCGAGTTGGGCGCCAATATGTAGACCCCGTCGGCCGTCCTGAGCTTGGTTGCGAACAGGCCGATCTCCTCGATCGTACCGGCAATCGAACCGACCTCGACGGACTCGCCGATGCGAAACGGCCGCAGTGCCAGAAGCATGATGCCGGCCGCGATGTTCTGCAGCGTGCCTTGCAACGCCAGGCCGATGGCGAGGCCAATGGCACCGATCGCGGCAATGATCGAGGCCGTCTGCACGCCGAACTGGCCGAGCACCATGATGGTGACGAGGATCAGGATGGCATAGCGGACGATCTTGGAGAAGAAATGCCGCAACGTCGCGTCGAAACCATGGATATGGCCGAGACCGGCGAAAATCGAACGTTCGGCAAGGCCGGCGACGATATAGCCGACGATCAAGAGGATAACGGCACCGATGGCCGAGAAGGAGTAGGAAACAATCAGCGTGCTCAGTTGGGCGAGGCCAGCCTGGACGCTGAGGAAGGCGTTTTGCGGGTCGATCGGCATGGGGGAAATCCGGTTGGTCGGTGAGCCGATAACCCATGCCGACGGCGAGGGTTCCGATCTTTTCCGGTGTGCGGCGGAACCACAGGAGCGACAATACGTTCGTGCGAGGCAGGGTCCCGTCTTGAAACTGTCAGGGAACTCTGCCTATCTAAGTGGTGTCACCTGCTTCAAGGGGTGATTTGGTTGTTCTTGCTGCGAAAGGAAATACACTGAGAACAGCACTGCGGAAGAAGGCCGATATCATGCCTTCGCCGGCCAGGATCAGCGTAGACGACGCCGTGTCCCGCGCCATCAAGACAGTCCTTGCCAGTCTGGAAGACTCCAAGGCCGAAAATATTGTCTCCATCGACATCCAGGGGAAATCGAGCCTCGGCGACTATATGGTCGTCGCTTCGGGCCGATCGCACCGTCATGTCGCGGCTGTCGCCGATCATCTTCTCAAAGCGATCAAGGATGCCGGTCTCGGCACCGCGCGCGTCGAGGGGCTGTCCGGCGCCGACTGGGTCCTGATCGATTCTGGCGACATCATCGTCCATGTCTTCCGCCCCGAAGTCCGCGAATTCTACAATCTCGAAAAGATGTGGCAGGCGCCGGACCTCGAGGAAGAAACGCTCCACTAAGTCGTTCGCGCGGCTTACAAGGCAAGGATGAAGATATCAGTTCATGCCGTGGGCCGGATGAAAGCCGGCCCCGAGAAGCTGCTGGCCGACCGCTATTTCGAGCGCTTCGCCAAGAGCGGCCCGGCGGTGGGGCTTGAATTTGGCGGCATTGCCGAAATAGCCGAGGGGCGCGGCCAGACCGCCAACGAGCGCCGGCGTGAGGAAGGCCAGAAACTGCAGACGCAGTTGCAGCCCGGCACCGCGCTGATCCTGCTCGACGAACGCGGCAAAAGCTTTTCCTCGGAAGATTTCGCCGGGCGCCTCGGCCTGTTGCGTGACGGTGGCCGCAAGGCGCTGATCATCGCCATCGGCGGCGCCGACGGCCACGATCAGTCGCTGCGCGACCAGGCCGAACTGGTGATGTCGTTCGGATTGCTGACATGGCCGCATCAACTGGTGCGCGTGATGCTGGGAGAGCAGCTTTATCGTGTGGCCACCATCCTTTCGGGACATCCCTACCATCGCTCGTAAGCCGGTGAATTGGTGCGACACACCCGGATTTCCGCCCCAATGCCAACGTAACATTGCATCGAGTGGGCGGTTTCGAACATGGTTGATTGTTCGTTAACGAAGCCACGCATAGAGTCGGGCTTCAATGTCTGAAGACAGAAAATCAAGAACGGGCTCATGGCGCGCGCGCTGCGGCATCGCGGCGGCGGTGCTTGTGCTGTCGCTGCATGTGGGGCGGGCGGAAAACACGCTCGACATGGCTCCCGATCCGGACCAGAGCCGGGCCGAATACGAACGGGTCTCGAAGGAGATCTCGCTGTCGTCGGAACGATTGGCCAAGCTCTCCGCCGACATCGCGACGATCAAGAAGGATCACGCCTCGATCACCGCCGCATTGATCCAGTCGGCGATGACCGAGCAGAAGCTCGGCCAGGACATCGAGGACATCGGCGCCAGGCTGGAAGGGTTGAAGGGCCAGGAACAGAAGATCCGCGCCTCGCTGATGGCGCGGCGCGACGTTCTGGCCGAAGTGCTGGGCGCGCTGCAGCGCATGGGCCTCAACCCGCCGCCGGCGATCCTGGTCAAGCCCGAGGACGCGCTGTCGTCGGTGCGCAGCGCCATCCTGCTCGGCGCGGTGGTGCCGGAACTGCGCCAGCAGACCGATAGCCTGCTTGCCGATCTCAAGGAACAGACCAGGATTACGGCGTCGATCGAGGCCGAACGGGCGCGGCTGACGGCGGCGGTCGGCGACCAGACGGCGGAAAAGAAGCGGCTCGGCATGCTGCTGGAGGCCAAGCAGAAGCTCGAAGCCGACACGCAAACGCAAATGGCCGCGGAAAAGCAGCGATCCGAAGCGCTGGCGGCCAAGGCCGGCAGCCTGAAAGAGTTGATCGCCTCGCTCGAAGCGCAGGCCGACAAGAGCCGCAAGGCCGCCGATGCCGCCAAGGCCGCTGAGCAGAAGACGGCGGATGGCGACAAGACATCCGCGACGGCGGAACTGGCGTCGCTGCCCGTTCCGGAAAGCAACCAACTTGCCGCCGCGGTGCCCTTTTCGGCGCTGCAGGGACAGATCGCACTGCCGGTGACCGGCCGCATCAAGCGGCGATTCGGCGCCGACGACGGTAACGGCGCGGTGATGCTAGGCGACATGGTTGCGACACAATCGGGAGCCATCGTTACCGCGCCGGCGGATGGAAATGTGCTTTATGCGGGGCCGTTTCGCTCTTATGGTCAACTCTTGATCCTGAACGCAGGCGACGGCTATCATGTCGTTTTGGCGGGGATGAGCAGAATCAGCGTCGCGACCGGTCAATCAGTGCTTGCAGGAGAGCCGATCGGTGCGATGGGAGAGGCCCGGGTGGCGAGCACCTCGGTTTCGAAGAATGGAAATGCCACGCCGGAACTCTATGTCGAGTTCCGCAAGGATGGAAAACCCGTCGATCCGGCCCCATGGTGGGCGGACCGTTTTTCTGGAAGGACGTGAATAATGCGGAAACTGTCGCTTCTGTTTGCCGGTGCGCTGATGGGCGCGTCCGCCATGAGCCTGGTCTATGGCGCACCCGGCTCGGCGGCGAACGCTGCAGGGTCGGAGACCTACAAGCAACTGGCGATCTTCGGCGATATCTTCGAGCGCGTGCGGGCACAGTATGTGACGCCGCCCGACGACAAGTCGCTGGTCGAGAATGCCATCAACGGCATGCTGGCTTCGCTTGACCCGCACTCCTCCTACATGAATGCCGAGCAGGCGCAGGATATGCGCGTCCAGACCAAAGGCGAGTTCGGCGGCCTCGGCATCGAAGTCACCATGGAGAACGATCTGGTCAAGGTGATCACGCCGATCGACGACACGCCGGCCGCCAAGGCAGGCGTGCTGGCCGGCGACTACATCGCCAAGATCGACGGCGAAGAGGTTCGCGGCCTGACCCTCAACGATGCGGTCGACAAGATGCGCGGCCTGGTCAACACGCCGATCAAGCTGACCATCCTGCGCCAGGGCGCCGACAAGCCGATCGAACTGACGGTCGTGCGCGACATCATCAAGGTCAAGGCGGTCAAGTTCCGGGTCGAGAACGACATCGGCTACATGAAGATCACCTCCTTCACCGAAAAGACCTATGACGACCTCGAGAACGCCATCGACACCATCAAGAAGCAGATTCCCGACGACAAGCTGAAGGGCTACGTTCTGGATCTCCGCCTCAATCCGGGTGGCCTGCTCGACCAGGCGGTGAGCGTGTCCGATGCCTTCCTCAACCGCGGCGAGATCGTCTCGACGCGCGGCCGCGACCCCAAGGACGTCACCCGCTTCGACGCCAAACCCAAGCAGGTCGACGACATCAACGGCAAGCCGATGATCGTCCTGGTCAATGGCGGTTCGGCCAGTGCCTCGGAAATCGTCGCCGGCGCGCTGCAGGACCTGCGCCGCGTCACGGTGGTCGGCACGCAGTCCTTCGGCAAGGGTTCGGTGCAGACCATCATTCCGCTCGGCGAGAATGGTGCGCTCAGGCTGACGACGGCGCTCTATTACACGCCGTCCGGCAAGTCGATCCAGGGCAAGGGCATCACGCCCGACATCAAGGTTGAACAGCCACTGCCGCCGGAACTGCAGGGCAGGGATCTGACGCGTGGCGAATCCGATCTCAAGGGCCATATCAAGGGCGCCGACGAGAGCACGACGGGTTCGGGCTCTGCGGCCTATGTGCCACCGGATCCGAAGGACGATCTGCAGCTCATCTATGCCGAGCAGCTGCTGCGCGGCCAGAAGACCGATCCGTCCTTCCCGCCCAATCCGCAAAAGGCGGTTCTCAACCAGTAAGCATCTGGAGCGGCGCACGCGCCGCTCCATCTTTCTGTTTGAGCATGATGGAAGCAATGCGATGCTGCCGGGACCGAAAGGTTCCGGCAGTTTGATTCGGGGGCGAGGCAAAGCTCCCAAGGCATGGCGCGGGGGTGCGCCGGGATTGATGAATTCGCGCATGCCGTTTCGAAGTGGCTTCGCCTTCGGAGCCATGCGCCCGGGGATTACGCTTGACTGATATCGGCAAGGACATCGAACGCCCGCTCGGACAGGCAGTCCGGCCGCCGCGCGCCGCCGGCAAGCTCAGCGGCGGTGCGATCATGGCGACAGTGGCCGTGCTGGTGGTGGCAGGCATCTCCGGCGCGATCGCGCTCAGGGAAAAGCCGTTTCGTAAGCCGCAAGAGGTTGCCGTTTCAACGCCGAAAGTGACCGCGGCGGCCGAACCTGCCGCCGCGCCGCCTGCATTGGCCCCGGCGGCACCGAAGCCGGAGGCGCCGGTCAAATCAGGTGGGCCGCAGATCATCCATGTGCAGACGGAGGAGGGCGATGGGCCGCCCAAGGCAGCGATCGTCATTCGCGACCCGTCGACCGTCGGCCAGAACCTGAAGGTCGCGCATATTCCAGACAAGGCGCTGATCGAGACCAGCGAGACCGGGCCTTTGCCGGTGCGCGCCGCCGATGGCAGGCGGCCGTTCGACGTCTATGCGCGGCCCTGGTCGGGCGGGCGCGGCGCACGGGTGGCGATCGTCATCGGCGGGCTTTCGGTTTCGCAGACCGGCACCCAGGCGGCCATCGCCAAGCTGCCGGCGGAAGTGACGCTGGCCTTCGCGCCGCAAGGCAACAGCATCGGCCGCTGGATGCAGGCAGCCAGGCAGAGCGGCCACGAGATCGTCATGCAGGTGCCGCTCGAACCGTTCGATTATCCCAAGGTCAATCCGGGACGCAACACGCTGACGGTGGCGGCGAGCGCGGACGAGAACCTGAAGAGCCTGCACTGGGCGCTGTCGCGGACGACCAACTATACCGGCGTCATGAACTATATGGGCGCCCGCTTTTCCGCTGACGCGGCGGCGATGGAGCCGTTCATCGCCGAGCTCGGCAAACGCGGCCTCGCCTATATCGATGACGGCTCGTCGTCGCGCAGTCTGGCGCCGGATCTGGCGCTGAAGGACGGCGTGCCCTTCGTCGCCGGCGACATGGCGATTGATGCCGTGCAGGATCGCGGCGAAATCCTGAAGAAGCTCGACAGCCTGGAGGCGACCGCGCGGGCCAAAGGCACTGCCGTCGGCATCGGTTCGGCCTTCGACCTGACGGTCGATACCGTGTCATCCTGGGTGGTCGAGGCCAAGAAGCGCGGCATCGAGATCGTGCCGATTTCAGCGGTGGCTATCGATCCGCAAAAAGGCTAGCCCTCGGAAGACGGCTGGAAAGAGTGACTGATGCCAAAGACGAACAAAATCGACCGCGAAACGCTGCCTTACCGACCCTGCGTCGGGCTGATGATCCTCAATGCCGAGGGCCTGGTCTGGGTCGGGCACCGCATTGCCGAACCGGACAGCGAATTTGCCGGCACGACGCAGCTCTGGCAGATGCCGCAAGGCGGCATCGACGAGGGCGAGGAGCCCCTGCAGGCGGCCGAGCGCGAGCTCTATGAGGAGACCGGCATGCGCGGCGTCTCGCTACTGGCCGAGGCGCCGGACTGGATCAACTATGATTTGCCGGAGCATCTCGTCGGCATCGCCTTCAAGGGCCGGTATCGCGGCCAGACGCAGAAATGGTTCGCCTTTCGCTTCCACGGCGATGTCAGCGAGATCCAGATCAATCCGCCGCCGGGTGGCCACACCGCCGAGTTCGACAAATGGGCATGGCGGCCGATGCAGGACCTTCCTGACCTGATCGTGCCGTTCAAGCGCCATGTCTATGAGGATGTGGTGGCGGCGTTCCGGCATCTGGTGCGATAGTAGGGGAGTAGGGGAGTAGGGGAGTAGGGTTGAATGTTCTGTTGCGGTCCGCGCCAAATTCTACTGACTACTGACTAACCCATCCACCACAAGAACGGTCGCCATGAACGACGCCGCCAAGAGGTCACTGCCCGAAGAGGTCACCACCACGAGCGAAGTGGCGGCTGGGGCCATCCTCACCATCGATCTCGGTGCAATCCGTGAAAACTACCGCCGGCTGAAGACGCGGTTGGGCGATGTTGCCTGCGCTGGTGTGCTCAAGGCGGACGGCTACGGCCTTGGCGCCGGCCAGGTCGGGGCGGCACTGCTGCGCGAAGGCTGCGATGTCTTCTTCGTTGCGCTTCTGGGCGAAGGCGTCGCCCTGCGCCGCTCGCTTGGGGCCGGCACTGCCATTTTCGTGTTGAACGGCATTCCGCCCGGTGCCGAGCCGGACGCCGTGGCAGCAAACCTTTGCGCTGTTATCAACAGCCCCGAGCAACTGGCAGCCTGGCGTTCTGCGGCCCGCCGCGCCGGCCGAAAACTGCCGGCCGCGGTCCAAGTCGACAGCGGCATGTCGCGGCTCGGCATGGCGCCCCGGGATGTGGAGCGCGTTGCCGCCGATCCGCAGGCCTTCGACGGCATCGACATCAGGTTCGTGATGAGCCATCTGGCCTGCGCCGACGAGCCGGAGCACCCGGCCAATGAGCTGCAGCGACTGGCATTCGAGCAGCTGCGCAAGATGCTGCCGGCGGCACCGGCCTCGCTGGCCAATTCCTCCGGCATCTTTCTTGGGGAGCGCTTTCACTACGATCTCGCCCGCCCCGGTGCCGCGCTCTACGGCATCAATCCGACGCCGCCAAAGCCCAATCCGATGCTGCCGGTGGTGCGGTTGCAGGCAAAGGTGGCACAGACGCGAAGCGTCGAAAAAGGCGCCGGCGTCGGCTATGGCCACACCTATCATGCGCAAGGCCCGCTCAGGCTGGCGACGATTTCGTTCGGCTACGCTGATGGCTGGCAACGCCGCGCCGCGTCCGCCGCCTGGTTCGAGGGCGTGCGGCTACCTTTCGTCGGGCGGGTGTCGATGGATTCGATCATTCTCGACATTTCCGCCCTGCCGGCCGGCAGGCTGCGCGAGGGTGATCTGGTCGAACTGCTCGGTCCCTCGCAAAGCGTCGATGACGCCGCCGGCCATGCCGGCACCATCGGCTACGAGATCCTGACCAGCCTCGGTCCGCGCTTCCATCGGCGCTATGTCGGCGGTTGAGCGGTTTGGCCGCGCTTGACAAGCGGACGCCTGTCGGCAAGGCTCCATGCATGAGTAGCCCAGCTTATATCAGAACCTTGTTCAGGGTCTGCCCGATCGCGGGATCGTAGCCCCGGCGCGGTCGCCTTTTGGCGTCCGTCCGAACCGGGGCATTTCTACCTGACATTATCATTCCCGAGCCAGACAGCTTCGCGGCTGCCGGTTTTTCATCAAGCCACCGTTTGCGCGGCGGCAGGCGCGCGTCTGTTCGATGCGCCAAGTCATGAGGTTTGCCATGCAACATGCAACAGGATTGCGTCCACCGAGCCGGCTTCTGGTCACCGATGCCGACCATCATAGGCTGACGGGCCTGGCGCGGGCGTCGCTCGACCGCGTGCCCGAGACGGCCGAAGAATTGCTTTCGGAGATGGACCGTGCCGTTGTCACGGCAGCGGCTTCCATGCCGGCCAATGTCGTGCGGATGGGCTCGGCGGTGACAATCCGCAACGATGGCGGCAACATCCAGCGCGTCACGCTGGTCTATCCCGGCGAAGCAGACATCAGTGAAAACAGGATCTCGGTGCTGACGCCGATGGGGACGGCGCTCATCGGCGCGACCGCTGGGCAGACGGTGTGCTGGAGCAGCCGTGGCGGCCGGGAACTGTCGGCGACCATCGAAGTGGTCGATACGCCGGCCTGCGGGCGGGAGGGGGCCTGATCATGGAGACGGTGATGACAGGCGCGAATTTCCGGCTGACGACAAAAGACTTCGCCGTCCTCGAAATCATGTTGGAGCGTCGGCGGGCTTTCGCGGATCCGATTGTTCCAATGCTTGAAGACAAGCTTTCCAAGGCCGAGGTCGTCGCGATCGATTCGGTCGGATCCGATATCGTGACGCTGAACAGCAGGCTGGTATTCCGTGTCGATGCCGGCCCCGCCCAGACCCGGACCCTGGTGCAGAATGAGGTGCGCGGCCCGGTCGGCTCCAGCCTGTCGATCATGACAAGGCGGGGGCTTTGCATGCTCGGCATGGCCGAGGGCCAGACTGCATGGATCGAACAGGCCGACGGCAGGCGGGAGTCGGTCCTGATCGCGACCGTGCTCTACCAGCCGGAGGCCGCGCGGCGTGCCGTTAGGGAGAAATCCCAGGCCGAGGCGCGACGGCCGCATGGGCTCACCCTTGTCTACAGCGCCGCAACCGATTGGCGGCCCCTTGGCGAAAGGGCCGGAATGCGGCAGACAGGGGATGACGACCCCGGTCCTGCGGCGGCGTGAACAGGCAACACTGCATGATCTCGAAAATCGGCATCGATTTTCGCCGGGGATCATGCGCAAATCGGAAATGCGCCGCGTCCAGGCGTCCTCAAGGGCGTGCGACGCGGCAAGGAGTGAACGATGAAGATCATGGTGCTGGGCGGCGGGGTCATCGGAGTGACCACGGCGTACTTTCTCGCCGAGGCCGGCCACGAGGTGACGGTTCTCGACCGCCAGAAAGGCCCGGCGCTGGAAACCAGCTTCGCCAATGCCGGCGAAATTTCGCCCGGCTACGCCTCGCCCTGGGCCGGTCCCGGCATTCCGCTGAAGGCGATCAAATGGCTGCTGATGAAGCATGGCCCGCTGGTGGTGCGGCCGGCCTTCGATCCGCATATGTGGACATGGCTCATCAAGATGCTGCGCAACTGCACGGCCGAGCGCTATGCGATCAACAAGGCGCGCATGGTGCCGCTGGCCGAATACAGCCGCGATACGCTCAAGGCGCTGCGCGAAGCGACCGGCATCGCCTATGACGAGCGGACCCAGGGCACGCTGCAGCTGTTCCGGACGCAAAAGCAGCTTGACGGCACCGGCGGCGATGTCGAGGTGCTGAAGAAGTATGGCGTGCCTTACGAGATCCTCGACCAGGACGGTTGCATCGCGGCTGAGCCTGGCCTTGCCGGGGTGCGCGAAAAGTTCGTCGGCGGCCTCAGGCTGCCGCACGACGAGACCGGCGACTGCAAGATGTTTACCGACAGGCTGGCCGAACTCTGTGTGGCCCGTGGCGTCAAGTTCGAGTACGACGTGACGATCTGGCGCGTCATCCGCAGCCGCAACCGCATTGCCAATCTCAGCACCAGCAAGGGCTGGAAGACCGCCGACGCCTATGTGATGGCGCTGGGCAGTTATTCGGCGGGTTTCATGCGCCGAGTGAAGCGGCCGATCCCGGTCTATCCGGTCAAGGGCTATTCGATCACCGTGCCGATCAAGGACGCGGCGGCGGCGCCGGTCTCGACGGTGATGGACGAGACCTACAAGGTGGCGATCACCCGGCTTGGCGACCGCATCCGGGTTGGCGGTACGGCCGAGATTTCCGGCTTCGACCTCAGGCTGCACGAATCGCGGCGGCGCACGCTGGAACACTCGGTCGGCGATCTCTTTCCTGGCGCCGGCGCGATGCGGGACGCGACGTTCTGGTGCGGGCTGCGGCCGATGACGCCGGATGGCCCGCCGCTGATCGGCCGCACCGAGCTTTCCAATCTCTATCTCAACACCGGCCACGGCACGCTCGGCTGGACCATGGCTTGCGGCTCGGGCAAGGTGCTGGCCGACATCATCTCCAACCGGGTGCCTGACATCGACGTCCGCGACCTCGCGCAGGAGCGCTATCTGCGCTAGAGAGTCAGAACGCCTGCCGGACCCAGTCCTCGTCGAAAAGCAGCCGATACGCCCACGGGATCGTCACATTGGTGGCGACCGGTTTGGAGTGGGCGACATAGTCGTCATAGATCGGCTTCATCCTGGTGTAGAAGGCCGGATCGAGCACCATCATGCCGTTCTCACTGTCGTGGAAGAAGCTGCGGTTGTTGAGGTTGACCGACGAGATGGCGACCAGCCTTTCGTCGATCATCATGATCTTGGAATGCAGCACCACGTCAGGCGCCTTGAACTCGCGGATGTTGATGCGATCGCCATATTTCTCGACAAACAGCTTGTTGAGCGCGGTGAGAAACTTGCCGCCGATATCGCCCTTGAGATCGATGCGGCCGACAATGTCGATCCTGACGCCGCGCGCGAGCGCCCGGTCAACAGCCTGGGCAAGCTTGGGCGTCAGGTTGAGGTAGGGATTAACGATCTGGATATGGTGCTGGGCGGCGTCGACCAACTCGACGAAATAGTCCTCCAGCGCATGGCCATCCTCGTAAGGCACCGAAATGAAGTGTCGTGCCGTGCCTGAAGGACGGGCGCCGTCGGACCGGACCGGAATGGAGAAGGGGCGCGCCAGATTGGTGTCGGTGTCGCGCAGCCACACTGTCGAAAGATGCGCGGCAAGGGTCTCGACCGTGGCCGGATCGGCGAACTCGATGTCGAAGTCGCTCCAGTTCGAATAGTAGTTCAGCGACAACCCGTCGGTCTTGCCGTATTGCTCAAGGTCTGGATAGCGCGACAGATCGATCGGCTGGTGGAACAGGAAGCCGTCATGGATGTTGCGGCCGCCGATGATGGCGCGCGACCGCCGTGGATCGTCGGCAAGCGTCGCCAGCATCTTGACGTGATGGACCTTGTGCAATTGTGAAATCTGCTCGTCGATCGGCGCACCCCGGTCCGCCCGCCAGCGATATTCCTGCAGCCCGACATTGGGGAATTCGGTCGCCAGCCGATGCAGCATGGCGTCGTCCTTGTCGCGCTCCAGCACGTCGGTGACCAGGATGCGCACCTTGGTGCCGAGGGCTGCATGATGACGGATCAGCCGTTCGATGATGCGGCCGGAGAAGTCGGCCTTGAACTCCAGGGATGACAGATAGATCAGCTTCAGTTTTGGGGCCCTGGAGAAGTCGAGCGGCAGCTCCGGGTCGCCCTTGTCGATGGCGCTGTCGGACAGCGGCGCTCCCATCAGCGCCTCGACCTTGGCGTTGAAGCCATCGCGCGATTTGCGCAGCAGGCGCGGCTTTCCGATCGGCAAGGCACAGGTCTGCGACAGCCAGCGGCTGGCATAGAAGGCGCGGCTGAGAGGATCGAGGCCGGTGGGGTCGGGCGTCGGGCAACGCTCGTAGCGACTGTCGAAAGCGGCAAGCGCCGGATCGGCGGTCTCTTCGCGCCGGATGGTGAGCGGCGCGCCGGCCGGAGCAAGGCTGGAGCGGATTCTTGTCGCGCAGCGGTTCAGGCCGTCACTTGGAAACAGGCTGACCGTATCGTCCTCGCCGGACAGGCGAAAGCGAAATGCCGTGCCGGTGGCGATGGTGCGTGAAGCGCCGCCGGCACGGATCGCCAGCGTGCCGTCGCAGACGCCTTCGATGTCGGCCGGTTGCTTGCCGGCCTGGCGCAGCACGATCTCGACGCTGCGCGCTTGCAGGCCGGAGAAATCGAAGGTCTTGGGCGCCGAAGGCCGCGCCGCCGCATCGATGTAGAGCGTCTGTCGCGACACCCGCCAGCGTCCGTCGAAATGACCCTCGCCGCTGTTGGCGCCGGCCGGCGGCAGATGCATTTCGGCAACCGGCCCGGCCAGTTTTTGCAGCGTCCGGTAGGTCGCCTGGAAATCGCTGTTGGCGATCTCATGGCGGTCGTGGCCGAAAGGGCCGGTGCCGTTGGCGCGGTCCATGGCGCCAAGCTGATGGCGGGCGAGCAGCGCCAGGAAGCGTTTTTCGTAGTCGCTGGTGCCGGCGTCGCCGAAAAACTGCGCGGCGGCGATCCGTGGCCCAGCTGTCTCCGCGGAGAGCGCGGGTCGCGCGCAAGCGCTCTGGCCTTGCAGGAGATCGCAGGCATTGCGACCAGTACCGGCACAGCCGGCAAGGACAGCCAGCCCGAACAGAACGACGGCGATGAATGCGCGACCCTTCACCCGGCAGCTCCGGTCTTCAGGGCACTCAATTGCGCCGGATCGCGCGGCGGCATGAAACCCTGGGGGAAGACCTTGCAGACGGGGATGGCAAAGGTGGCGATCAGCAGTTCGGCCTCGCCGCGCATCTTGCGCGGCGTTGCGTTGTCGTCACGGATCGCTTTCGCCGAGGCGACCAGGGCGCCGTCGCAGTCGCAATGGTTGTGGCGGGCGATGTAGCAGGCATCATGCGTCTGGCAGGCCGCGTCGAGGCGGTCGGCCGGCCGGGCCGACAGATCGCCGGTGCGGGTGCCGGGGCCGCAATAATTGCCGAAGACGAAAGGCGAAGGCCGCGCCATGGCGTAGCGGATCGGTTTGGGCAGTTCGGCCTCCGGAACCTTCGTCCACGGATTGGCGCAAGCGGAAATGAAAAGCAGCGGCAGGATGGCAAGAACGGCTCGCATGTCTATCCGCGCCAGCTTTCTGAAAGGTTCCCCACCCGGCGACCTGCCCGTGGCCGGCGACCGCACGCCTGATGCCACACTGGCCGGTTTTGTGGCAAGGAAAAGGCGGCACGGCCAAAGCGTATCGCGTTTGATCGGATTCATGCGATGCGCTTTAGCGTCTTAGTTTATGCATGTCGTTCGCCCAAAACCGAGATCAGTTTTGGGCGACATGCCTCAGACGAACAGGTTCCGCTCCCGCTCCACCATCTTGGTGATGAAGCTGGCGACGATCTGGACGCGGCGCAGTGGCCTGACCGATTCGTGATAGACCAGCCAGTAGGCGCGGCGGATGGGTGCCACGACATCGACCGGCACGAGTTCCGGCATCGAGCGGGCGACGAAGGTGTGCAGGATGCCGATGCCGGCGCCCGAGCGCACTGCTTCGGCCTGGCCGAGCGCCGAGGAGATGGCGAAACTGGTGCGCCAGTCCGCGCTGAATTCGGCCGCGTAGTCGAGCGAAGGGCTGACAATGAGATCCGGCACATAGCCGATAAGGGTGTGCTGGCCGAGTTCGGCCGCTGTTTTGGGCAGACCATTGGCATCGACATAAGCGCGCGAGGCAAACAGGCCGAGCGAATAGTCGACCAGCTTTCCCGCCACCAGCCGGCCTTCGGTCGGCCGCTCGACAGTGATGGCGATGTCCGCCTCGCGGCGCGACAGGGAGAAGGAGCGCGGCACCGGCACAAGCTGGATCGTCAGTTCGCGGTGCAGGGCGGTCAGCGCGCCAAGGCGTTTGGCCAGGAAGGCAACGCCAAAACCGTCCGGGGCGCCGATGCGCACCGTGCCGGAAACATCGTCGCCTTCGCCTGATATGGTCGAGCGCGCGGCGATCATGTCGCCCTCCATGCGCTCGGCAATGTCGAGGAAGCGCTCGCCGGCGGGAGTCAGCTCGCTGCCGGTGGTCAGCCGGCGAAACAGCTTTGTCCGAAGCGCATCCTCGAGTGCGGCGATGCGGCGTGAGACGGTGGCGTGGTTGAGCTCCAGCCGTTTGGCGGCGCCAAGGATCTGGCCGGCACGCGCCACGGCAAGGAAGATGCGGACGTCATCCCAGTTCATGGGGATGGTCCAGATGACAATCGCTGACGCCGCGTCCTGTGGTGGGAACTCAATCTCTCAATCCCTGCTGCTATCAGACGGGGTCTCGCATTTGCGAGAATTGATGCTCGTCCGTCAACCGCTATCTACTTTCCGCACAACGGTTGCGTTCTCCGTCGCGTTGCCATCCGCCGGCCAAAGGCGGACAATGCAGCATCACAAACAAGGGAGAGAAATCATGATCGACTATGGTCATTTCATCGGCGGCAAGCACGTCGCCGGGACCAGCGGCCGCAAGCAGGATGTCATGCAGCCGATGGACGGCTCCGTGCGCGGCACGGTGGCGCTGGCATCACAGGCGGAACTGCGCGCTGCGGTGGAGAACGCCAAGGCTGCGCAGCCGAAATGGGCCGCAACCAACCCGCAGCGTCGCGTGCGCGTGCTGATGAAGTTTCTCGAACTGGTCGCCCGCGACTATGACGAACTGGCCGACATCCTGGCGCGCGAGCACGGCAAGACGATCGCCGACGCCAAGGGCGACATCCAGCGCGGCCTCGAAGTGGTCGAAGTCTGCATCGGCGCGCCGCACATGATGAAGGGTGAATTCACCGACGGCGCCGGCCCCGGCATCGACGTCTATTCGATGCGCCAGCCGCTCGGCGTCGTCGCCGGCATCACACCGTTCAACTTCCCGGCAATGATCCCGCTGTGGAAGATCGCGCCGGCCATCGCCTGCGGCAACGCCTTCATCCTGAAGCCTTCGGAGCGCGATCCGGGCGTGCCGATGCGCATCGCCGAACTGTTCCTCGAAGCTGGCCTGCCGGCGGGCATCCTCAATGTCGTCAATGGCGACAAGGACGTGGTCGACGCCATCCTCGACGATCCCGACATCAAGGCCATCGGCTTTGTCGGCTCGACGCCGATCGCCCACTACATCTATTCGCGCGGCACGGCCGCCGGCAAGCGCGTGCAGTGCTTCGGCGGCGCCAAGAACCACATGATCATCATGCCCGATGCCGACATGGACCAGACGGTCGACGCGCTGATCGGCGCCGGCTACGGCTCGGCCGGCGAACGCTGCATGGCGATCTCGGTTGCCGTCCCGGTCGGCAACGACACCGCCAACCGGCTGATGGAAAAGCTGATCCCGCGCGTCGAAAGCCTGAAGGTCGGTCCTTCGACCGACTCTTCCGCCGATTTCGGCCCGCTGGTGACGCGCCAAGCCCTGGAGCGGGTCAAGGGCTATGTCGACACCGGCGTCAAGGAAGGCGCCAAGCTGGTCGTCGATGGCCGCGGCTTCTCCATGCAGGGCTATGAAGACGGCTACTATATGGGCGGCTGCCTGTTCGACAACGTCACCGCGGACATGCGCATCTACAAGGAAGAGATCTTTGGGCCGGTGCTGTCGGTTGTGCGCGCGCCGACCTATGAGAGCGCGATCAAGCTCGCCAACGACCACGAGATGGGCAATGGCGTCGCCATCTTCACCCGTGACGGCGATGCCGCGCGCGATTTCGCAAGCCGTGTCCAGGTCGGCATGGTCGGCATCAATGTGCCGATCCCGGTGCCGATTGCCTACTACACCTTCGGCGGTTGGAAGGCGTCTTCCTTCGGCGACCTCAACCAGCACGGCCCGGACGCGTTCCGTTTCTACACCAAGACCAAGACGGTGACCTCGCGCTGGCCGTCCGGGATCAAGGACGGTGCCGAATTCGTCATCCCGACGATGAACTGACCGGACAACAGATTGATTTTGAATTTGAGGCCCGGGCGCTCGCGCCCGGGCTTTTTTGCAGGTCGGCGACGACCCTATCTGCGTGAACGCTAATGTGATGGAACCAAGTGGGCATCTGCCGTCTTGGTTTGCAGTCCTGCCGCAAGGAGGTACGGCAGATTAAGCAACGGCGCTGGCGACAGCTTCGGGGACATCGTCTGGCGCAAGGAGGTGTCAGATGACCCGTCTTGTGGCAACGCTATTTTTCGCGGCGGTTTCCGCGTTTGCCGCCGTCCCGGCGATGGCGGAGCAATGCGCAGCCCGTGCGGATATGATCAAAGCGCTCGGGGAAAAATTCCACGAAAGCGAGGCTGCGCGCGGCCTGGTCAACCCGAGCGTCATTCTTGAGATATTCGTCTCCGACCAGGGCACCTGGACGATCCTTGCCACCGACACGCATGGTCAGAGCTGCGTCATCACGGCGGGCGAAGGCTGGGACGGTTCGGTGATGGCGGCGGCTGCCTTGCCAGGGACCTGATCCGAGTTTCGAGGAAGCACCGGCGGCGAAAGCGCATCGGATTAAAAGACGTTCAGCGCGTCGCAGCCGTTTCGGCGTGGCCGCGCAGCAGCGCCATCAGGCGTTTGGCATCCTTGGCCGCGGCCTCCTCGTCGCCGGCAAGGATCGAGCGGATCAGCGCGACATGGTGCTCGGCGGATTCGGCAAGACCGGTCTCGGCCTTGTAGCGGAACCAGAAGCGGCGGCTGTGGGTCTGCAACGGGGCGGCCAAACGGACGGCGAAGGGATTGTCGGCAGCCAGCGCCAACGCTTCGTCAAGTGCCTTGTCGGCCTGAATGAAGGCAAGCACGTTGCCCGAGATCACCGCTTTCTGCATGGCAAGCGCTGCTTCGTGAAACAGGTCGGCGGCCTCGCGGGTGACGAAGCGGGCGGCCGAGCGGGCCAGCACCACCTCGACGCCGCGACGCGCGTCGAGCACGCGCAGCCAGTCGCCGGGATGCAGCGGGGCGATGGCGATGCCTGCGCGCGGCCTGATGTCGAGCAGCCCTTCCCAGGCCAGCCGCTGGATCGCCTCGCGCACCGGTGTCCTGCCAAGCCCGAGCCTGTCGATCAGGGCGCCCTCGGTGACGAAGCTTGCCGGGGCCAGTTCGAGCGTGACGATCATGTGCTCGAGCACATGGTAGGCCCTGGTCGCGGCCGGCTCCGCCGAGGTGCTTGCTGCCGTGGATATCAAATGCGCTCTCCTGATATATCTTGAATATATCATAACGGATTCCGCATTGACAGCGGGTTTGTTAATAGATATACCAGTGATATATCAGATGGAGAGATGATCATGTGGACCGGAGTTTTTCCTGCCGTCACGACCAAATTCACCGCGGATGATCGCCTCGATCATGCCGAGATGGAGCGCTGCTTCAACCTGCAGATGGAAGCTGGCTGCGACGGCATCATCGTTTGCGGATCGCTCGGCGAGGGGCCGATGCTGTCGCCCGATGAGAAGATCGAGGTGCTGAAGACCGCACAAAAGGTCGCCGGCAAGAAGCCGGTGCTGCTGACGGTCAACGAGGCCGGCACACGCGAGGCCGCCAGCATCGCCAAGCGCGCGAGCCGGGAAGGCGCCAACGGCCTGATGGTCGTGCCGAGCCCGATCTACCACACCAATGCGGAAGAGACGGTCGCGGCGCTGCGCGCGGTCGCGCAGGCTGGCGACCTGCCGGTCATGATCTACTCCAACCGGCTTGCCTACCGCGTCGACGTCAGCGTCGACCAGATGGAGGAGCTGGCGTCGGACGAGCGCTTTGTCGCGATCAAGGAATCCTCCGACGACATCCGTCGTTCGACCGAGATCATCAATCGCCTGGGCACTCGCTACGACCTGTTCACCGGCGTCGACAATCTGGCCTTCGAGGCGCTGTCGGTCGGCGCCATCGGTTGGGTGGCCGGACTGGTCACCGCGTTCCCGCGCGAGACGGTCGCCATCTACCAGCTGATGAAGCAGGGTCGCCGCGAAGAGGCGCTCGGCATCTACCGCTGGTTCCGGCCGCTGCTCGACCTCGACGTCTCGACCTATCTGGTCCAAAACATCAAGCTTGCCGAAGTGTTCGCGATCAACACAAATGACCGCGTTCGCATGCCGCGACAGCCGCTGTCTGGCGATCGCCGCAAGTCCGTCGAGAAGATCGTCAAGGATGCGCTCGCGGTGCGGCCGACACTGCCGCAGTTCTGAGGCTTCTTCTTCCTGTTCGCAGGGAGAAGATGGTGGCAGCCAGATAAGGGGCAGCGCCCACGTGCAAGGAAATTCCAGGTCGACAGAAGCGGGGCGCAGCCCCTCATCCGCCCTTCGGGCGCCTTCTCCCCGTGAACGGGGAGAAGGGTTGGACATAGCCATCGTCGGTGGCGGCATCATCGGTATCTGTGCCGCTGCTTCTCTCGCTGAGGCGGGACGCAGGGTCACCGTCTTCGATCGCACAGGCATTTGCGAGGAGACGAGCTCGGGCAATGCCGCCGCCTTCGCCTTCTCCGACGTGCTGCCGCTGGCGCACAAGGGCATGATGCGGCAGCTGCCGAAATGGCTGGCCGATCCGCTCGGCCCGCTCAGCATCCCGCCCGCCTACCTGCCGACGCTTCTGCCCTGGCTGATCCGCTTCTGGCGCGCCGGTGCGCCGGGGAAATACGAGGCGAGCCTTGCCGCTCAAGCAGGCATGATGAAGCTTGCCGAGGCGGAGTGGATGGGCTTGCTCGATCGCTCCGGCACGCGGTCGATGCTGCGCGAGGATGGCTCGCTCGAGCTTTACGAAAGCGAAGCCGAATTTCAGGCCGGGCTGCCCGGCTGGGCGGCGCGTAAGCGTTTCGGCATCGGTTTCCGCCACGTCGAGGGCGAGGAACTGGCCGCCTTGCAGCCGGGCCTGTCGCCGCGCTTCATCAAAGGCACATTCGTGCCGGGATGGAAGACGGTCGCCGACCCGAAACTGCTGGGCAAAGCGGTGTGGACCTATGCGCAGGCCAAGGGCGCTCGCTTTGAGCTGGTCCGGATCAGCCAAGTCGCGGCGGATCAGGATGGAGCGACGCTGACGTTGGCAGACGACACGACCAGACAAGCCCGGCACCTCGTCGTCGCCGCCGGCGCCTGGTCGCATCTGCTGGCCAAGCAACTCGGCGATCGCATTCCGCTGGAGACCGAGCGCGGCTACAACACCACCTTGCCGACGGGTGCCTTCGACGTGAAGCGGATGCTGATCTTCTCCGGCCATGGTTTCGTCGTCACGCCGCTCGAAACGGGCCTGCGCGTCGGCGGCGCCGTCGAACTCGGCGGCATCGAGCGGCCGCCCAATTATGCCAGGTCGAAGGCGCTGCTGCAGAAGGCACAGAAATTCCTGCCGGGGCTCGATCCCTCGGGTGGGCGCGAATGGATGGGGTTCCGCCCCTCGCTGCCGGATTCAGTGCCCGTCATCGGCGGCGCGCCGGGAAAGCGGTCGGTGGTCTATGCCTTCGGCCATGGCCATCTCGGCCTGACCCAGGCGGCGGCCACCGGACGATTGATCAGGGATCTTGTCCTGGGGCAGACTCCGCCGATCGATCTGGCTCCCTTCAGTCCGCAACGATTTTGATTTTTTCGGGTTTTTGATTTTCGAGGAGCGTCATGGCCAAGAAATCCTTCTTCTGCATAGACGGCCACACCTGCGGCAATCCTGTGCGGCTGGTCGCCGGCGGCGGCCCGCTGTTGCAGGGCGCGACGATGATGGAGCGGCGTGCGCATTTTCTGGCCGAATATGACTGGATCCGCACCGGGTTGATGTTCGAGCCGCGCGGCCACGACGTGATGTCCGGTTCGATTCTCTATCCGCCGACGCGCGAGGATTGCGACATCGCCATCCTGTTCATCGAAACCTCCGGCTGCCTGCCGATGTGCGGCCATGGCACGATCGGTACGGTGACGATGGCCATCGAGCACGGACTGATCAAACCAAAGACGCCGGGCGTGCTCAGGCTCGACACGCCGGCCGGGCTGGTCGTCGCCGAATACAAGCAGGTCGGCGACTATGTCGAGGAGGTGCGCATCACCAATGTGCCATCCTTCCTCCATGCCGAGGGGCTGACGGTCGAATGCCCTGGGCTCGGTGAAATCACCGTCGACGTCGCCTATGGCGGCAACTTCTACGCCATCGTCGAACCGCAGGAGAACTATCGCGACATGGCCGATCATTCGGCGGGCGACTTCATCGCCTGGAGCCCGGTGGTGCGGCAGCGGCTCAACGAGAAATATTCCTTCGTGCATCCGGAAAATCCTGGCATCAACCGGCTGTCGCACATGCTGTGGACCGGTGCGCCGACGGTGGATGGGGCGGATGCCCGCAATGCCGTGTTCTACGGCGACAAGGCGATCGACCGCTCGCCCTGCGGCACCGGCACCTCGGCGCGCATGGCGCAGCTTCATGCCAAGGGCAAACTCAAGGCCGGAGACAGCTTCGTGCATGAATCGATCATCGGTTCGCTGTTCAAGGGCAAGGTCGAAAAGGATGTCAGCGTGGCCGGCAAGCCGGCCATCATTCCCTCGATCGGCGGCTGGGCGCGCATGACCGGACTGAACACCATCTTCATCGACGACCGCGACCCGTTCGCGCACGGGTTTGTTGTCAAGTGATGGGAATCCTGACCTTGCGGAAAGCAACGACCTGAAAAATGGATCGTGCCAAAAACGCAAGGATTCCTTTCATCACCTAATTTTGACGGCGATTTCTTCGAAACGGAGCGCATGATGCGGTCGAATCGTCAAAGACATTGCGTTATGCCAATGGTAGGGTCCGCGATAGTCCAGGGGTCGGATGATGGAAAACGGGCAATCGGGCGGCGTGCTTCGAAAACACGCATGACGATTGAAAAATGACGTTGCAATCCGGGCTCGAAACTTTACGACTAGGGGAAATACGAAAAGGAATGCGTCTGCATGGGCGACATTCCAGGGGAGCCATGTACACATGCAGTACTTTGTCCAGCAGCTTATCAACGGGCTGACGCTGGGATCGATCTATGGGCTGATCGCGATCGGCTACACGATGGTCTACGGCATCATCGGTATGATCAATTTCGCCCATGGCGACATCTTCATGGTGGGTGCCTTCACGGCACTGATCGTCTTCCTCGCCCTCGGCGCGCTGTTCTATTCCGTGCCGGTTGTGCTGGCGCTGCTGATCATGATGATCGTGGCGATGCTGCTCACCAGCCTCTACAACTGGACGATCGAAAAGGTGGCCTACCGGCCGCTGCGCGGTTCGTTCCGACTGGCCCCGCTGATCACTGCCATCGGCATGTCGATCGCGCTGTCGAACTTCGTCCAGGTGACGCAGGGTCCCCGCAACAAGCCGATCCCGCCGATGGTCAGCCAGGTTTACAACATCAACGGCATCAGCGTGTCGCTGAAGCAGATCATCATCGTCGTCGTCACGGCGCTGCTGCTGGCGCTGTTCTGGTATCTGGTCAACAAGACCTCGCTTGGACGAGCGCAACGGGCCTGTGAGCAGGACCGCAAGATGGCGGCGCTGCTCGGCATCGATGTCGATCGTACCATCTCGATCACCTTCATCATGGGTGCGGCCCTTGCCGCGGTCGCCGGCACTTTGTTCCTGATGTATTACGGCGTCATTGCCTTCTCGGATGGTTTCACGCCGGGCGTGAAAGCCTTCACGGCGGCGGTGCTGGGCGGCATCGGTTCGCTGCCGGGCGCGGTGGTCGGCGGGTTGATGATCGGCTTCATCGAGAGCATGTGGTCGGCCTATTTCTCGATCGACTACAAGGATGTCGCGGCGTTCTCGATCCTGGCCATCGTGCTGATCTTCCTGCCTTCCGGCATATTGGGCCGGCCAGAAGTCGAAAAGGTCTGAGACTATGGCCGTCACCGTATCTCCGGAGCGCGACACCGTCGCCACCCCCATGCAGCGCGCATTGCGCGAGGCGCTCTATGCCGCTGCCATATCGTTTGGCCTGTTCGTGCTGTTCATCGGCCTGAAGACCGGCCAGAACATTTCCAATGAACTGGTCCTGACGACACGCTGGGGCCTGCTTGCCGCCGTGGTTATCGCCACGGCTGTCGGGCGCTTCCTCTATGTCGCCTATGGACAGCCCTTCCTGGCCAACCAGAAGATCACCGACGTCGCCACCGGCCTGCTGCCGGCCAGCGTGGCGTCACGCTTCTTCCAGTTGCCGGCCTTCATCGTGGCCTTGGTCGCGGCGGTGGTGTTATTTGCGGTCAACAGCTCTCTCGTCGGATGGGTGGGAGCGGAGCCGGCGGGCTATCTGCAGTTCCTGCGCGCCTTGTCGGTCATCTATGTGCTGGCCTGCGTGATCTATTATTTCCGCGGCTTCATTCATGCCAACTTCACCAAACTCGGCATTGCCGCGCTGATCCTCTATCCGATCCTGGTGGTGGCGATCCTGTCGCTGATGTCCTGGTCGTTCGTCGGCGGACTGCAAGGCTCGCTGAAATGGGTCGACAATTTCGGCATCCAGATCCTGATCTATGTGATGCTGGCCTGGGGCCTGAACATTGTCGTTGGCCTCGCCGGCCTGCTCGACCTCGGTTATGTGGCCTTCTACGCGGTCGGCGCCTATGCCTATGCGCTGCTCGGCACGCAGTACGGCCTGTCGTTCTGGATCCTTTTGCCGGCCGCCGGGGCCATGGCCGCCTTCTGGGGCGTGCTGCTCGGTTTCCCGGTGCTGCGCCTGCGCGGCGATTACCTGGCGATCGTCACCTTGGCTTTCGGTGAGATCATCCGCCTGGTGCTGATCAACTGGCGGGAGGTCACCAACGGTTCAGCCGGTATTTCCGGCATCCCGAAGGTCACCTTCTTCGGCCTGATGACCTTCAACGTGTCGGACCCCAATTACGTCGCCAAGGTGCTGCATCTGGCGACATCGAGCGCCTACTACAAGATCTTCCTCTATTACCTGATCCTGGCGCTGGCGCTGCTGACAGCCTTCGTCACCATCCGGCTGCGGCGCATGCCGGTCGGCCGTGCCTGGGAAGCGTTGCGCGAGGACGAGATCGCCTGCCGCTCGCTCGGCATCAACACCACCACCACGAAGCTTACGGCCTTTGCCACGGGTGCGATGTTCGGCGGCTTCGCCGGCGCATTCTTCGCCGCACGGCAGGGCTTCGTCAGCCCGGAATCCTTCGTCTTCCTGGAATCGGCCATCATCCTGGCCATCGTGGTTCTCGGGGGCATGGGCTCGCTGGTCGGCATAGCGGTCGCCGCAATGGTGATGATCGGCGGCACCGAGGCGTTGCGCGAACTCGACTTCCTCAAGCAGGTCTTCGGACCGGACTTCACACCGGAACTCTACCGCATGCTTCTGTTCGGCATGGCCATGGTCATCGTCATGCTGTGGAAGCCGCGCGGCTTCGTCGGCAGTCGTGAACCAACCGCCTTCCTGAAGGAGCGAAAGGCCGTCTCAAGCTCCTTCACCAAGGAAGGACACGGCTGATGAATGCGAACCCTGTTCAGAAAGCCGCTTCGGGCATGAACGACGCTATCCTTCAGGTCGATCATCTGTCGATGAAGTTCGGTGGCCTGGTGGCCATAGGGGATCTGTCTTTCGCCGCCAAGCGCGGCGAGATCACCGCGCTGATCGGCCCCAACGGCGCCGGCAAGACCACGGTGTTCAATTGCATCACCGGCTTCTACAAGCCCTCGGAAGGCATGATCACGCTCAACCGGAACGATGGTTCGACCTTCCTGCTCGAGCGGCTGCCCAACCATGAAATCCCGGCGCGCGCCAAGGTGGCGCGCACCTTCCAGAACATCCGCCTGTTCTCCGGCATGACCCTGCTGGAGAACCTGCTGGTCGCCCAGCACAACAAACTGATGAAGGCATCGGGGTACACGGTGCTTGGCCTGTTCGGCTTCAGTGGCTATCGCAAGGCCTCGGCCGAATCGGTGGAACTCGCCAAGCATTGGCTGGAAAAGGCCGATCTTGTCGACCGTGCCGACGACCCGGCCGGCGACCTGCCCTATGGCGCGCAGCGCCGTCTCGAGATCGCTCGCGCCATGTGCACGGGACCCGAGCTTCTGTGCCTCGACGAGCCGGCGGCCGGCCTCAATCCGAAGGAATCGGCGGCGCTCAACGAGCTGCTGATCGACATCAAGAACACATCCGGCGCCTCGATCCTGTTGATCGAGCACGACATGTCGGTGGTCATGCAGATCTCCGACCATGTCGTGGTGCTGGAGTATGGCCGCAAGATCTCCGACGGCAGTCCGCAGTCGGTGCGCACCGATCCGCGCGTCATCGCCGCCTATCTCGGCGTCGACGACGAGGAAGTCGAAGCGGTCCTTACCGAAGTCGGCGACGAAGATGTCATCGAACAGCTCGATACGGGGCCGGATGCCGCGCACGGTCCGGGAACATCGTCGTCCTATCTCGCCGGGCCGGTGACCGACACGGTCGGCCATAGTTCGGGCGAGCGGGTTACGGTGGCCAAGGGAGCGTCAAAGGCCGGTCAGGTCGACGCCAGGTCGCTCGCCGCGGCAAACAAGGCAGCCTCGCTGGCAGCCGTGCCGCCGGCGAAGGCAAAGCCTGCTCCGAAAGCGACGTCGAAGGCGGCAACCGGCACGGCGGCGAAGTCGACCGCATCCGCCAAGCCTGCGGCGAAGACTGGAGAGATCTCCAACCGGCTGGCTGCGCCTCGCGGCGGCAAGGCCGACAATTTGACCCGCATAAAGGGCATCGGTACGGTCAACGAGAAGAAGCTCAACGATCACGGCATCTTCCACTTCGACCAGATCGGCGCCTGGAAAAAGGCCGACGTCGAGGCCGCCGAAGCCTATCTTGCTTTTGACGGACGTATCGCGCGCGAGGAATGGGTCAAACAGGCCAGGCTGCTCGGCCAGGGCAGGGACACGGAATTTTCGCGCCGCGTCGATGCGGGCAAGGTGGCGACGAGCCATGCTTCCGCAAAGACTGCAAAGGCAGCCTCCGGAAAGACCGCGAGCAAGACCGCTGCCAAGCCCGTGGCGGGCAAGCGTGGAGGGGGCAAGTGATGGCCGCGACAACGCTGCTCGATATCAAGGGCGTGCAGACCTATTACGGCAACATCCGGGCGCTGAACGGCGTCGATGTCACCGTCAAGCAGGGTGAGATCGTGGCGCTGATCGGTGCCAATGGCGCCGGCAAGTCGACGCTGATGATGACTATTTTCGGTGCGCCGCGGGCTCGCGCCGGGACTATCACCTTTGCCGGCACCGACATAACTCAGATGCCGACGCACGAGATCGCGCGCATGCGCATTGCCCAATCGCCCGAGGGCCGGCGGATCTTTCCGCGCATGACGGTGATGGAAAACCTGCAGATGGGCGCCAGCCTCGACAACCTCAAGCACTATGACGAGGACGTCGAGAAGGTGTTCACGCTGTTCCCGCGTTTGAAGGAGCGCATCACCCAGCGCGGTGGCACGCTGTCGGGCGGTGAGCAGCAGATGCTGTCGATCGGACGCGCGCTGATGGCACGGCCGAAGCTGCTTTTGCTCGACGAGCCGTCGCTGGGTCTCGCGCCGCTGATCGTCAAGCAGATCTTCGACGCCATCCGCGAACTGAACCGCACCCAGGGGCTGACCGTGTTCCTGGTCGAGCAGAACGCCTTCGGCGCGCTCAAGCTCGCCACGCGCGGCTACGTCATGGTCAACGGCAATGTGACGATGAGCGGCACCGGCAAGGAACTGCTCGCCAATCCGGAAGTGCGCGCCGCCTATCTCGAGGGCGGACACCACTGAGTTCGAAGCGGAATGCGTGCACCGCTATTCCGCTCCAGATTGTTTGTTTGTCGCATGATCTTTGTCCGGAAAGTCCGCAACTTTTCGGGATCATGCTAGGGAGACTTCACCATGCAGGGCATTCTTTACGAGGAACCCTCGATCTGGCAGTTCTTCTTCGTCACCTGTCTGCTCGGCGGCTGGGCGGCGTGGATGACGGGCAAGGCCAGTGCCCAGACGTGGCGCAGCTTCATCCAGCTGTTCGCCTATGTGCTGGGCCTCGGCATCGCGATCCGCTTCATCCATCACGCGCTGTTCGGCGGCACCATGTTCTCGCTGCATTATTATGTCGTCGACACCATCGTGCTGATGATCCTCGGCTTCGTCGGCTATCAATACACGCGCACCAACCAGATGGTGACACAGTATAATTGGCTCTACGAAAGAGCTTCACTCTTGAGCTGGAAACCGAAAGGTTGACGTTCATCATTAACGCCGCCTCGAAATTGAATCGGCGTGACAAGTGCCTGAAAATCGGCAAACTATGCTTTCTGCGATAAGGGTGGGCATCGCATGAAAGCTTCATCCACGCCCACTCCGTTAATGGGAGCGTTTAAATGAAAAAGTCACTTTTGTCCGCCGTCGCCCTGACCGCGCTTGTCGCGTTCGGCGGCAGCGCGTGGGCTGACGTAATGATGGGCGTCGCGGGCCCGATCACCGGTCCGAACGCCGCCTTCGGCGCGCAGCTGCAGAAGGGGGCGGAAGCTGCTGTCGCCGACATCAATGCCAAGGGCGGCATCAACGGCGAGCAGATCAAGCTCGAAGTCGGCGACGACGTCTCCGATCCGAAGCAGGGTATCTCGGTCGCCAACAAGTTCGTCGGCGACGGCGTCAAGTTCGTGGTCGGCCACTTCAACTCCGGCGTCTCTATCCCGGCATCTGAAGTCTATGCGGAAAACGGCATCGTCGAAGTGACGCCGGCCGCGACCAACCCGCAATTCACCGAGCGCGGTCTGTGGAACGTGTTCCGCACCTGCGGACGCGACGACCAGCAGGGCAGCATTGCCGGCGCGTATCTCGCCGCCAACTTCAAGGATGCCAAGATCGCTGTCGTTCACGACAAGACCACCTACGGTCAGGGCCTTGCCGACGAAACCAAGAAGGCGATGAACGCCAAGGGCGTGACGGAAGTCATGTATGAAGGCATCAATGTCGGCGACAAGGACTTCTCGGCGCTGATCGCCAAGATGAAGGAAGCCGGCGTTTCCATCATCTATTGGGGCGGCCTGCACACCGAAGCCGGCCTGATCATCCGTCAGGCGGCCGACCAGGGCCTCAAGGCAACGCTGGTTTCCGGCGATGGCATCGTGTCGAACGAACTGGCTTCGATCGCAGGCGACGCAGTTGCGGGCACGCTCAACACGTTCGGCCCGGATCCGCGCCTGATCCCCGCCAACAAGGAACTCGTCGAGAAGTTCCGCGCGCAGGGTTTCGAGCCGGAAGCCTACACGCTCTACTCCTACGCCGCCGTGCAGGCGATCGCGGAAGCAGCGACCGCTGCCAAGTCGAACGACCCGCAGGCAGTTGCCAAGGCGCTGCATGAAAACGGCCCCTTCAAGACCGTTCTCGGCGACCTGTCCTATGACGCCAAGGGCGATCCGACGCTGCCCGGCTACGTCATGTACGAATGGAAGAAGGGCGACGACGGCAAGTACACCTACGTCCAGAAGATGTAAGCTCGTCAGTCTCCAGACCATTTACCGATGCCCGGCGCCTCGCGCCGGGCATTTTCTTTTGCCATCGTCATGTCAGGGGCGGCCGGTGGAGCCGATGCTTAGCCGGGCAATGATCGTGCATTAACCGGAAAGCCGGCTCTTTTTTGGCTGTTCGGAGGAATGGGGAGGGTCCTTGGCGCAATGATTCCATTTCAATCGGTTTAAATGCGCGTCAATTTCGTTTGCACTGCAGCATTTTCACGCTAATCATTGCGCCGATTTCTCTTCCTTCCGTCGCTGGAGCCCAGTCCTTGGCCATCACGAAGATCCTCGTCGCCAACCGGTCCGAAATCGCCATTCGCGTCTTCCGCGCGGCCAACGAACTCGGGCTCAAAACCGTGGCGATCTGGGCGGAGGAAGACAAATACTCCCTGCATCGCTTCAAGGCCGACGAGAGCTACCAGGTCGGACGCGGGCCGCATCTGACCAGGGACATGGGGCCGATCGAAAGCTATCTGTCGATCGAGGAGGTGATCCGCGTCGCCAGGCTGTCGGGCGCCGATGCTATCCATCCCGGCTACGGATTGTTGTCGGAAAGTCCCGAATTCGCCGACGCCTGTGCCGAAGCCGGCATTACCTTCATCGGGCCGAGGCCGGACACAATGCGGCGGCTCGGCAACAAGGTCGCGGCGCGCAATCTCGCCATCGAGGTCGGCGTGCCGGTGATCCCCGCCACCGATCCGTTGCCGGATGACATGGAGACGGTCAAGACACTGGCCAAGGAAATCGGCTATCCGGTGATGCTGAAGGCATCATGGGGCGGCGGCGGCCGCGGCATGCGGGCCATCCGCGCCGAAGCCGACCTTGCCCGTGAAGTCACCGAAGGCAAGCGCGAGGCGAAAGCCGCCTTCGGCAAGGACGAGGTCTATCTCGAAAAGCTGATCGAGCGCGCCCGTCATGTCGAGGTGCAGGTGCTGGGCGATACCCATGGCAATGCCGTGCACCTGTTCGAGCGCGACTGTTCGATCCAGCGCCGCAACCAGAAGGTCGTCGAGCGGGCGCCGGCGCCCTATCTCGAAATGTCGCAGCGCGAGGTGCTTTGCGGCCATGCGCTCAAGATCGCCCGCGAGACCAGCTATATCGGCGCCGGCACGGTCGAGTTCCTGCAGGACGCCGACACCGGCAAATTCTATTTCATCGAGGTCAACCCGCGCATCCAGGTCGAGCACACCGTCACCGAGCAGGTGACGGGCATCGATATCGTCAAGGCGCAGATCCATATCCTCGACGGCTTTGCCATCGGCACACCGGAATCAGGCGTGCCGGCGCAGAAGGACATAAGGCTGAACGGCCACGCGCTGCAGTGCCGTATCACCACGGAAGATCCCGAGCACAATTTCATCCCCGATTACGGCCGCATCACCGCCTATCGCGGCGCGACGGGCTTCGGCATCCGCCTCGACGGCGGCACCGCTTATTCGGGCGCGGTCATCACCCGCTTCTACGATCCGCTGCTGGAGAAGGTGACGGCGTGGGCGCCGACGCCGGCCGAGACGATCGCCCGCATGAATCGGGCGCTGCGCGAGTTCCGCATCCGCGGCGTCGCCACCAATTTGACCTTCCTCGAAGCGATCATCAACCATCCGAGCTTCGCCGACAATTCCTACACGACCAAGTTCATCGACACGACGCCGGAACTGTTCCAGCAGGTCAAGCGCCAGGACCGCGCCACCAAGCTCATCAACTATCTCGCCGACGTCAGCGTCAACGGCCATCCTGAGACGCGCGGCCGACCGCAGCCGAAGGCCGACGCCGCGGCACCCGTGGTGCCTTACCTCAACGGCAATGTGCCCGGCGGCAGCAAGCAGAAGCTGGATGTGCTGGGCCCGCAGAAGTTCGCGGCCTGGATGCGCGATCAGAAGGAGGTTCTGGTCACCGACACGACGATGCGTGATGGCCATCAATCGCTGCTGGCGACGCGCATGCGCACGCATGACATTGCCGGCATCGCCGGTACCTATGCGCGTGCCTTGCCGCAGCTTCTATCGCTGGAATGCTGGGGTGGCGCCACCTTCGACGTCGCCATGCGCTTCCTCACCGAGGATCCGTGGGAGCGGCTGTCGCTGGTGCGCGAGGCGGCGCCCAATCTGCTGTTGCAGATGCTGCTGCGCGGTGCCAATGGCGTCGGCTACACCAACTATCCCGACAATGTCGTGCAGCATTTCGTCAAGCAGGCAGCAAGCGGTGGCATCGACCTGTTCCGGGTCTTCGATTGCCTGAACTGGGTCGACAACATGCGCGTCGCCATGGATGCGGTCGGAGCCGAGGGCAAGCTGATCGAAGCGGCGATCTGCTACACCGGCGATATCCTCGATCCGGCGCGGGCGAAATACGACCTCAAATACTATGTCGGCCTAGCCAGGGAATTGCAGGCGGCCGGCGCCCACATCATCGCCGTCAAGGACATGGCCGGCCTGCTGAAGCCTTCCGCAGCACGCGTGCTGTTCAAGGCGCTGCGCGAGGCGACCGACCTGCCGATCCATTTCCACACCCACGACACGTCGGGCCTGTCGGCGGCGACGGTGCTGGCGGCGGTGGAAAGCGGCGTCGACGCCATAGACGCGGCGATGGATGCCTTCTCCGGCAACACCTCGCAGCCATGCCTTGGCTCACTCGTCGAGGCGCTGAAGGGCACCGAACGCGACCCCGGTCTCGACCCGCAATGGATCAGGAAGATCTCGTTCTACTGGGAAGCGGTGCGCAACCAGTACGCCGCATTCGAAAGCGACCTCAAGGGGCCGGCCTCGGAAGTCTATCTGCACGAGATGCCGGGCGGGCAGTTCACCAATCTGAAGGAACAGGCTCGCTCGCTCGGATTGGAGACGCGCTGGCACGAGGTGGCGCAGACCTATCACGACGTCAATCTGATGTTCGGCGACATCGTCAAGGTGACGCCGTCGTCCAAGGTCGTCGGCGACATGGCATTGATGATGGTCAGCCAGGACCTGACCGTTGCCGATGTCGAAAACCCGGATAGGGATATCGCCTTCCCGGATTCGGTCGTCTCGATGCTGCGCGGCGATCTCGGCCAGTCGCCAGGCGGGTGGCCGGCGGCGCTGCAGAGGAAGGCGCTCAAGGGCGACAAGCCGATCACGGTGCGGCCCGGCTCGCTGCTCAAGCCAGCCGACCTCAAGGCCAACCGCAAGGAAATCGAGGAGAAGCTCGAGCGCAAGCTGTCGGAGTTCGAATTCGCCTCGTGGCTGATGTATCCGAAGGTGTTTACGGATTTCGCCGGCGCGCAGGAAACCTATGGGCCGGTCAGCGTGCTGCCGACGCCGACGTATTTCTACGGCATGAAGCCGGAAGACGAGATTTTCGTCGACATCGAGAAGGGCAAGACGCTGGTGGTGCGGTGCCTTGCCATCGGCGATGTCGACGAGAAGGGCATGGTCACCGTGTTCTTCGAGCTCAACGGCCAGCCGCGCCGTGTCAAGGTGCCCGACCGGGCGCATGGCGCGTCCGCCGCCAAGGCCCGCCGCAAGGCCGAACCCGGCAACGAGGCGCATGTCGGCGCACCGATGCCGGGCGTCGTTTCTGCGCTTTCGGTGGCTGCCGGCCAGGCTGTGAAGGCCGGTGACGTGCTGCTTTCCATCGAAGCGATGAAGATGGAGACGGCGCTGCATGCCGAGCGCGACGGCACGGTCGCCGAGGTGCTGGTTAAGGCAGGCGACCAGATCGATGCCAAGGATCTGCTGATCGCTTTCAGCTAATTGATACCTTCCTGGGGGTCGCTGTCCGCATCGTGGCGGCAGCGTCAGTTCGATCATCGATAACAGCTTGACCCGCCGCCGCCGGTCGGGCATCGAGCCCGCTCAATTCGCCGCTGCATGCATCCCGAGTCGCGGCGCAGAAACGATGTGGAGAAAAATATGGCCGACGATATCACCGATACCAGCCAGACTGTTGCCGCCGGCCAGCTGCGTGCCTTCATCGAGCGCATAGAGCGGCTCGAGGAAGAGAAGAAGACCATTTCCGACGACATCAAGGAAGTGTTCGCCGAGGCCAAGGGCACAGGCTTCGACACCAAGGCGATGCGCACGATCATCCGGCTGCGCAAGAAGGACCAGGCCGAGCGTCAGGAAGAGGAAACCATCCTCGATCTGTATAAGGCCGCACTCGGCATGGTGTAGAGACCGTCTGGAAATTCTACTCCGGCGGCCATCTGGTGGCGTTTTCTGCGCTTCCCTAGTTCTACTGCAATGCAGTAGAACTGAGCTCACGTACTTTAAGTACGCTCCGCTCCGGTTCTCGAAACCACCACCATATGACTCGCCGGAGCGAATTTCGAAACAGTCTCCGGCCGAGCATGATGCCGGAGCGAGCATCGAGCCATGAGCGAATTCGACTTCGGCGCCCGCCGCGCCTCTGAATTCCGCCAGCGCGGCTTCTGGACGCTGTTCGCCGAGCGGCATCCGGAAGAAAGGGCTCTGATGGCGAGGCGCGGACCCTGGTTCTGGCAGCGCGGGCTGCCCGATTTCGCCTTGGTCCTTTCCATGTATGTCGCGCCGGCGCAGAGCCAGGTCGGCGTCTTCTTCGGCCGCAACGAGAAGTTCGGCGCCACGCAAGCGTGGTCGCGGTTGAAACCGTTCCAGCCTGATATCGAAGCCAGGCTGAAGCTCAGGCCGGAACAGAGTTGCGAGGATCTCGGCATCAATTCGATGTGGCGGGTGAACTGCTATGCCGAGGACAACTGGCCAGCCATGGCCGACTGGCTGGTGACCGAATGTTCGCGTTTCGAGCGCGCGGTAACCGAAGTCCTGAGGCAGGGATAGACATCCGGTGTTGCCAGAGGGTATCGGCTCCTTTTTCCGCTCACGCTGGCAAGGCCAGGTGCCGCTCGACCGGCTGTTCTGGCGCGACCTTGTTCTTGTCGGCACGGCGCTCAACGTAGCATCTCTGGTGGCCGCGATCGTCCTGCTCGGACTGAAGCTGCCGCTCGCGCTGGTTCTGGCGGCGCATTTCGCACCGGTGCCCTACAACCTCTTTCTGACCTTTTCCGTATGGCGAACCACGGAAAAGGCCGGCGCCAAGGCCTCACTGATGACGCTCGGCGCCACATTATGGCTGATCCTGACGGTCGTGGTCTGAGAGCGGACACGGGCGCCCACCGCGTTCGCCGGGTTCGGCCGGGGGGCAATGAAAAGGGCGGCCGCAGCCGCCCTTTTCATTCATTCAATCGAATTTCGGTTCAGGCCGCCGGCTCGAATTTCAGCGCCACGCCGTTGATGCAATAGCGCAGGCCGGTCGGCGGCGGGCCGTCCTCGAAAACATGGCCGAGATGGCTGCCGCAGCGGGCGCAATGGCATTCGGTGCGAACCATGCCGTAGCTGCGGTCGACGGTGTTTTCGACCGAACCCGGCACCGGATCGTTGAAGCTCGGCCAGCCGGTGCCGCTCTCGAACTTCAGCTTGGATTCAAACAAAGGCTGGTCGCAGCCGACGCAGGAAAAGGTGCCGGCGCGCTTCTCGTAGAGCAAAGCGCAACTTCCCGGCCGCTCGGTGCCGTGGCCGCGCATGACGGCATACTGCTCCGGCGTCAGCCGGGCGCGCCATTCGGCGTCGGTGCGGGTTACAGGGTAGGTGTGGGTGTCCATGTGATCTCCTCAGCCTTGCCGGCTCGCCACTACAGCGCCGCGCGCCCATCGGACGCGCAAAGGGACGCTGTAGTACTTTGGTTTTGCGCATAATCCTTTCCGAACCGGAGGTTCGGGATCATGCGCGGATTGCAACCTCATATTCGCACCAAGATAGGCATTTGTGACGCGATTTGCCCGCATTTTCGATCGGGATCTTTATGCGATCGCCCTGAGATAGCGATCGACCGAAGCAGCCAACGCCGCTTTTGCGCCCCCGATGACATTCTGGTTCCACCATGCACCATAGATATGGTCGAACGCGAATGGCTCCAGTGCCGCCGCGATGCGGCGCACGGCCGCTGCATTGAGCGGAATGTAGTTCGGATAGCTGTACATGAAGCTGACATGGCGGCGCGTCGGCGTCACCTGCAAGATATCGCCGGCCAGCAAGACGTCGCCGACATCGCGTTTCCAGTGCAGCACCTGACCGCCGGCAAAGTGGCCGCCGCAGCGGATGAGCGTCAGCGAAGGGTTTATGGCCAGCGTCTCGCCTTCCCAACTGACGATCGCCTTGTGCGGTCGCATGATCCATTGGCGGTCGTCGGCATGGAGATAAATCGGCACGCCGCCAAACGCCTCGCTCCAACTGGCCATCACCGAATAATAGTGGCAGTGCGAGATGGCGATCGCCGCCAGGCCACCGCGGCGGTTGATCTCGGCCACCGCCTCGTCGCTGACCATCGAAACGCAGTCCCACAGCACGTTGCCGTGTGGCGTCTGCGCCAGCAGCGCCCGTTGGCCGATGGCGAAGCGCGGCTCGATGCCGAAGGCGAGAACGCCGGCATCGTCCTTCATAACAAGCCGGTGTCCTTCGGCAAGTTCCTCCGGCGTGATCCACGCTTGGCCCTCCCAGCGCACATATTGGCGCTCGTCCTCGCAGATCGGGCAATGTTTTGGCGGCGTCTCTGTCGCCGCGAACTGGACGCCGCATTGCAGGCAGAGGAAGCAGGTCATCGGATCTCCTGTCAGTCTTTCAGTGCTTTCTTGAAAGCTGCTTGGTCGCGCCCTCAAGCCCGGCCAGCGTCAGCGGGAACATGCGGCCGCCGAAGATGTCGCGGATCATCGCAATCGAGTGGGTGTAGCCCCAGTTCTTGGGGTCTTCGGGGTTCAGCCATACCGCGTTCGGCCATTGCTGCAGCAGACGGCCGAGCCAGACGCTGCCCGCCTCCGGATTCCAGTGCTCGACCGAACCGCCGGGGTGAGCGATCTCGTAAGGGCTCATCGAGGCGTCGCCGACGACGATCACCTTGTAGTCCGGCCCATATTTGTGAAGCAGGTCGAAGGTCGGAATCACCTCGGCATGCCTGCGGCGATTGTCCTTCCACACGCCCTCATAGAGGCAGTTGTGGAAATAGAAATATTCGAGCTGGCGGAATTCGGCGCGGGCGGCCGAGAATAGCTCCTCGACGCCTTTGATGTGGTCGTCCATCGAACCGCCGACATCGAAGAACATCAAAAGCTTCACCGCGTTGCGCCGCTCTGGCCGCGTCCGCACGTCGAGATAGCCATGTTCGGCCGTGGCGTGGATGGTTCCGGGCAGGTCGAACTCTTCCTCGGCGCCCTCGCGCACCCAGCGACGCAGGCGTTTCAGCGCGATCTTGATGTTGCGGGTGCCGAGTTCGACGGCATCGTCGAAATTCCTGAACTCGCGTTTGTCCCAGACCTTCACCGCGCGGCGGCTGCGGCTTTCATGCTGGCCGATGCGCACGCCTTCGGGATTGTAGCCATAGGCGCCGAAAGGCGAGGTGCCGCCGGTGCCGATCCATTTCGAGCCGCCCTGGTGGCGACCTTTTTGCTCCTCGAGTCGCTGTTTCAGAGTCTCCATCAGCTTTTCGAACCCGCCGAGCGCCTCGACCAGTTTTTTCTCCTCGTCGGTCAGGTGCTTTTCGGCGAGGCGGCGCAGCCATTCCTCGGGGATATTGGCGACGTCCAGCGCGTCCGGTCCGCCCAGCGCTTCAATGCCCTTGAAGACATGCGCGAACACCTGGTCGAAGCGGTCGATATGGCGCTCGTCCTTCACCAGGGCGGCGCGGGCGAGGTAATAAAAACCTTCGACGTCGTAGTCGACCAGCCCAGCTTCCAGCCCCTCCAGCAGCGACAGATATTCCCTGAGCGAGACAGGAACGCGTGCAGCCTTCAGTTCAAGGAAGAAGGGGATGAACATGGCCGGTTACAGCAAATCATACTCGATGAAGCCCGTGCGGCGGGCGACGTGGTCGTAAAGCTTGCGCGCGGTGGCGTTGGTCTCGTGCGTCATCCAGTAGACATTCTTGACGCCGATCTTTGCCGCCTCTTCCTTCACTGCGTTGATAAGGGCGGCGCCGATCCCCTTGCCGCGCACATCCGGGTCGGCGAACAAATCCTGCAGATAGCAGTTGTTTTTCTCCGACCAGCCGGAGCGGTGGTACAGGTAGTGCGTGAGACCGACCGCCTTGCCGTCCAGTGTGGCGATGAAGCCTTTTGGCTCGAATTCGCCCAGAGTGAACAGCCGCTTCCAGGTGATGGCGTAGACCTCTTCCGGCAGCTTCGTCTCATAGAAGGTGAGATAGTCGGTCCACAGGCGCCGCCAATCGGCGTGGTCGGACTGCGCGAGCGGGCGGACGATTATCTCGGACATTTCGTTCCCTCTGAAGTCTGGAACCCGATCCATACCAATAGAATCGGGATCAGGAACACCCTTGCCTATTCGGCAGGCGAACTATATTCGCGAAAAGCGGTCGCGAGCATGTGCAGCGCCTCCCGCGCCCGCGGCGGCAGAGCGTGCGACTGCAAAACGATCTCGGACGGGGGAATTGGTGGCAGGCCGAGTTTGCGGCCCACCTCGATCAAGCCCGGGGGCACAACCCGGTAAGCGAGGGCGGAAAGGGCAAAGCCCGCCGATACCGCGATGTTGACGGCAGCGCCGCCGCCGCCGACGAAAGCCTCATTCCAGGCGATGCCTGCCCGGTCCAGCGCCTCGACCGCTCTCATACGGTCCGGGCAATTGCATCTGGTGCTTAAAAGAGCCAGGCGCAGGGGCGTGCCTGGTCGCCATTCGAAGCCAGGTGCCGCGAACCAGCCATAGTGGGTGCGCGACAAAGCTTCACCGCGTCGACTGTCATCTTCCTGGTGCACAATCACCGCATCGAGTTCGCCGCGATCGAAAGCTTCTTCCAGCATGGAGCTGGTATCGATCCGTATGTTGAGCGCGAGCGACGGATCGTGGGCATGAAGCTGGGCGATCAGCGTGGAAAGCTCAGGCCCCGCGACATGATCGACGAAGCCGAGCGCAAGCCGACATGGCGCCGCGGAAAATTCCGCGACGGCGCGTTCATGGGCGGCAAGGAATTCGCGGGCCACGGGCAGGAAGACAGCCCCCCTTTCCGACAGTGCCACGCGGCGCGGGGTTCGTTCGATCAAACGTGCGCCGAGCTTTTCCTCGAGCCGCCGCAACTTGACGCTGATCGTCGCCTGGGTGCTGCCAAGTGCTGCAGCCGCCCGGGTGAAGCTCTGCAGGTCGGCCACCATGACGAAAGTGCGCACGGCATCGACATCGAGACTGGCCATCTCCGGCATTCCATTTTGTTATCTCTGAAATAGAAATGCATAGTCTTTTTTCATGGTCAAGCCTCGTCTATGTCATCTCGACCGCAGTTTGAAGAGCCAGCCCGGTTCCAGAATGCTTCGACAGAAAGTGATCGACATGACGTTTCAAATCGACCGAAACACCGTTGCGCTTGCCGGGGCCTGCCTTGCCTCGCTGTTGTTCGGCCTCGAAATCTCCAGCGTCCCGGTGATCCTTCCGAAACTGGAAAGCGTGCTCGCCGCCGACTTCAAGGATCTGCAATGGATCATGAACGCCTACACCATTGCCTGCACCACGGTGCTGATGGCGACAGGAACGCTGGCCGACCGCTTCGGCCGCAAACGGGTGATGGTGATCGCCACCATCGCCTTCGGCCTGGCCTCACTGCTGTGCGGCCTCGCGCCGAGCGCTTCGCTCCTCATCATTGCACGCTTCCTGCAAGGCCTGGCGGGAGGGGCGATGTTCACTTGCAGCGTGGCCGTCTTGTCCCACCAGTTTCAGGACGGCAGCGAACGCGGCAAGGCTTTTGTGGCCTGGAGCGTCGTCTCGGGGATCGGGCTTGGCTTTGGTCCAGCCATCGGTGGATTGATCGTCGCGTTCTCGAGCTGGCAGTGGGTGTTCCTCATCCATGTGCCGCTTGCCATCCTTGCGCTGGTCTTCATCGGTGCCGGTGTCACCGAATCACGCGACCACAATGCCCAGAAGCTTGACCGTGCCGGTATCCTGACGCTCTCGTTCGCGGTGTTCGGCTTCTCCTATCTGATCACGCAAGGGGCCGATCTCGGCTCTGGCGCCCGCATCGGCGTAGCAAGTGCTGCCGTGCTGGCCTTCGCCGCGTTCCTCGTTGCCGAGAAGATCAGCCCCTACCCGATGTTCGATTTCTCGGTGTTCCGGATCCGTCAATTTTCGGGAGCGATCATGGGCGGCATCGGCATGAATTTCAGTTATTGGCCGTTCATCATCTATCTGCCGATCTATTTTTCGGGTGTGCTCGGCTACGACAGCACCACGACCGGCCTGCTGCTGCTCGTCTACACGCTTCCCTTGATGCTGATGTCCTCGACCGCCGAGCGCCTGCGCGCCCGCTATCAGGCGCGGGTGGCGATCCCGCTCGGGTTGCTGACATTGGGGGTCGGCTTTATCGCCATGAGGATAGGTTCGAGCCTTGAGGGAGCCAGCTGGCTGACCATGCTGCCCGGTACGCTGATCGCCGGTATCGGTATCGGCCTCACCAACTCACCGACCACCAACACCACGACGGGTTCGGTGTCGCCGGATCGCGCCGGCATGGCTTCGGGCATCGATATCAGCGCGCGGCTGATCACGCTCGCCATCAACATCGCGGTGCTGGGCCTGCTGTTGACGCAGGGAATTGCTTCCTATCTCAAAACCGCATTGGGCACGGCCCTTGACCCGGACGAATTGCGCGCGTTGGCGGAAAAGATCGCCACCGGAAATCTCGATGGCCTCTCGCAATATTCGCCCAGGCTGGCGACCCTCGACCCGTCCGGCGCGCTTGCGCATGCCGCCTTGGTCAACGGTTTTGGCTGGGTCATGCTCTATAGCGGGATCGGCGTTCTTGCCCTTGCCGTCATCAGCTTCGTCGTCTTCGGCCCCAGAAACGTCGCGCCGCAAGAGGCAAGGGACCGTCATCGTGCTCAGGGCGCAAGCGAAGCTCGATCGTAGCAAGTGCCCGGCGCCTCACCCTTGCCTGCGCGCCATGAAGGCAAGCCGCTCGAACAGATGGACATCCTGTTCGTTCTTCAGCAATGCGCCATGCAGCTTGGGCAACGCGTTCTTCGGGTCGGCGCGCAGATCCTCGGGCGCGATATCGTCGGCGACCAGCAGGCGGATCCAGTCGAGCGCCTCGGAGGTCGACGGTTTTTTCTTCAGCCCCGGCACTTCGCGGATCTCGTAGAACTGGGTGAGGGCTGCCCGAACCAGGTTCTGCTTGATGCCGGGATAGTGGACGTCGACGATTCTGTGCAGCGTGTCGACGTCGGGAAAGCGGATGTAATGGAAGAAGCAGCGGCGCAGGAACGCGTCCGGCAACTCCTTCTCGTTGTTGGAGGTGATGATGACGATCGGCCTGACGGCGGCGCGGATGGTTTCGCCGGTCTCGTAGACGAAGAACTCCATCCGATCGAGTTCCTGCAGGAGATCGTTTGGGAATTCGATGTCGGCCTTGTCGATCTCGTCGATCAAGAGCACGACCTTCCTGCCGGCGGCGAAAGCCTCCCAGAGTTTGCCGCGCTTGATGTAGTTCCTGATGTCGTTAAAGCGCTCGTCGCCCAACTGGCTGTCGCGCAGCCGCGAGACGGCATCATATTCGTACAGGCCCTGCTGCGCCCGCGTCGTCGACTTGACGTGCCATTCGATGAAGTCGAGGCCGAGTGCAGCCGCCACCTGGCGGGCCAGTTCCGTCTTGCCGGTGCCGGGCTCGCCCTTGACCAGCAAGGGCCGCTCCAGCGCGATCGCCGCATTGACGGCCACCATCAGATCCTTGTCGGCGACATAGGCCGCCGTGCCTTCGAAACGCATTCTTGCTCCTCGGTTGGTCATCGCGACCGTAAGGACGAGGCCGTGCCTGTGCAAGGGTGAGGTGTTGGCGGCGCGAGGGCCTGAACCAACACGGAAAGAGTGCCCGTCTCACTGGCGCTTAGCCGGCCGGCAGCCTATATTGGGCGGGACGGTCTGTGCTTCCCGGCAGGAGAACATTTTCCCCGGGGCCTTAACGATCCTTAGGGAGCTGTCCCTGGGAAGACCTGTGGGTTTTCTCACACGGCGCCCACCTACTTTGTAGGTTCCCGGGATCGCTCTCTCCACCGGTTGTGTGGATCGTCACTTATTGCCACGCGTCCCGCATTTCGGTGGATGATTGCGGTGGAAAACGTCGCTCCCAACACTCCATCCAGATCTGACCTTTTCTACCCTGACTGCATGACCTCTCTCAAAGACCTCAAAAAGCAGCTTCGCCGCGAGGCCCTCGGACGCCGCGATGCGCTCGACGAATTCTGGCGGGTGGAGGTCGCGCTTGAAATGGCAGAGACGGCACGCGATCACCTCCACATTGAGCCGGGCCAGATCGTTTCCGGCTTCTGGCCGATGCGCTCGGAAGTCGACGTCAGGCCGCTGATGTTTGCCTTGCGCGAAAGGGGCGCGCGGCTTTGCCTGCCGGCCATTCTCGACAAAACCACGATCGTCTTTCGCGAACTGGTGCGCGGCGCGCCGATGGTCGAGATGGGTTTCGGCACGGTCGGCCCGCATGAAGAAGCAGAAGTGCTCGACCCCTCGGTGATGCTGGTGCCGCTCGCCGCCTTCGATGCGCGCGGCCATCGCATCGGCTATGGTGCCGGCTATTACGACCGCGCCATCGCCAAGCTGATCGACAAGGGACAGCCGCCGCGGCTGGTCGGCATCGCCTTCGACTGCCAGGAGGTGGCAATGGTGCCGGATGAGGAACATGACGTCGTCATTCCGGAAATACTGACCGAGAGCGGGTTGCGCCGCTTCGCGTCAAAATTGTAGATAAAAGGACGCATGATCTTTCACAGATGTCATGCAGCTTTTGCTTCGCTGACCTTCGGTGCGGGATCATATGAGACTTCTCTTCCTCGGTGACATGGTTGGAAAGACAGGACGGACGGCGGTGTGGGAACAGCTGCCCGGCTTGATCTCCGACTTCAAACTCGATTTCGTCATCGTCAACGGTGAGAACGCCGCCGGCGGCTTCGGCATCACCGAAGATATCTTTCGCGAGACGATCGCGGCCGGTGCGGATGTCGTCACAACCGGCAACCATGTCTGGGACCAGCGCGACGCACTCGCCTTCGCGCCGCGCGAAGAGCGCTTCCTGCGCCCCTCGAACTTTCCCAAGGGCACGCCCGGGCGCGGCTCCGGCGTCTACATCGCCAGGAGCGGCGCGCGCGTGCTGGTCGCCAACATCATGGGCCGGGTGTTCATGCATCCCGAACTCGACGATCCCTTCCAGGCCGGCGAACGCGAGCTTGCCGCCTGTCCGCTCGGCGAGCAGGCGGATGCCGTGATCATCGACTTCCACGCCGAGGCGACCTCGGAAAAGATGTGCTTCGCGCATTTCGTCGACGGCCGCGCCAGCCTCGTCGTCGGCACCCACACCCACCAGCCGACCGGCGATCACCAGATCCTCAATGGCGGTACCGGTTATATGTCCGACGCCGGCATGTGCGGCGACTATGATTCCTCGCTCGGCATGGACAAGGAGGAGCCGCTCAATCGGTTCCTGTCGAAAGTGCCGAAAGGCCGCTTCGAAGCGGCGACCGGACCGGCGACATTGTGCGGCGTCGGCGTCGATATTTCCGACCGCACCGGGCTGACCGAGCGGATCGCGCCGTTTCGTCGCGGCCCGCGGCTGGAGGAAACCGCACCGTCCTTCTGGTCATGACATTGATATAGGCACGCTTAGTACCTAACTGCCGGCGACACTGCTCTAGATCGTTAAAAGAGGGGACGACCTCCATGCAGCTCATCGAATTCCTGGCGCCGCATTTTCAATTTGTGTCCGATCCAACCGCCTGGGTCGCGCTGCTGACGCTGATTGTGCTCGAGGTCGTGCTCGGCATCGACAATCTGATCTTCATCTCGATCCTGACCAACAAGCTGCCGGAAGCACAACGGGCCCGTGCCCGCCGGCTCGGCATCTCGGCGGCGCTGATCATGCGGCTGGTGCTGCTGGCCACCATTTCGATCATCGTCCAGCTGACCACGCCGGTGTTCACGGCCTTCGGCCATGGTTTTTCCTGGCGCGACCTGATCCTGATCGCCGGCGGCCTGTTCCTGGTCTGGAAGGCGACCAAGGAGATCCATCACACGGTCGATCCCGACGACCACAAGGATACGATGATGGGCGAGACGCTGCAGATCAGCCTTGCCGGCGCGATCTTCCAGATCCTGCTGCTCGACCTGGTCTTCTCGATCGATTCGATCATCACCGCCGTCGGCATGACCGACGAGATCGCCATCATGTACATCGCCGTGATCGTGGCGGTCAGCGTGATGATGCTGGCGGCCGGGCCGCTGGCCAACTTCATCGCCAAGAACCCGAGCATTGTCATGCTGGCGCTGGGCTTCCTTTTGATGATCGGCATGACACTGATCGCCGACGGCATGGGCTACCATGTGCCCAAGGGCTACATCTATGCGGCGATGGGCTTTTCGGCATTGGTCGAGGGGCTCAACATGCTGGCGCGGCGGCGCAAGAAGCCGGGCGGCGGGCATTGAGGCATGAGCAGCAGGGACCTTAGCCAGGATCAGCGCGATCAGTTGGCCAAGCTGGCTGAATTGCCTGACAGCGAGATCGATATCTTGGACATTCCGGAAGCTCCGGCCGAGAATTGGGCTCAAGCTCGTCGTGAGCAGGAAAAGCGGCGATCCCAAGCCCGCCGGTTCAGTTAGCCGGCACGCCCTTCGGGTGACGGTCGCCGATCAGGCCGAGCGTCAGGCCTTGTTCCAGCCACGCCTTGGCACCGGCCAGCACCAGCGTGAAGCCGCCGGTTGAGCCGACGGCCTCTTTCACCTGCCCGTCGCCATCGCCGGCGAAGCCAAAATTGCGAACCTCGAGAAAAGTTGTCTCGCCAGGCATTTCGGTGAAAGTCCAGACCACGGTGGTCGGTGGATCGCTCCACTGCATGACGATCTTTTCGTTCGGAACGATCTCGCTGACGTCGACCGTCGTCGAGACGCCGTACATGCGCCATTCCCAGTGGATCTGCTCGCCGCTGTCCAGCCGGCCGCTGCTATGGGTAAACCAGAATTTTGTGGTGATGGCCGGGTCGACGAAGGCCTCGAACACTTCGGCGACAGGCCGCCGGATCAGCATGCCGGCTTCGGCGGTCGGTTTTTCGTGGATGTCCATGGAATGCTCCTAATGGTCAGATATTGGTCTCGTTGGCGGGTTCGCCTTTCATCTCGCTGCGGTAGTAACCGTCGCGCAAATTGATGCCGTGCTCGACATAGGCCTTCATGCAGGCCAGCATCTGCGACCAGCCCTCGCAATTGAGATAGGACTTCTTCAGGCCGACCGCGCCTTCCTGCCAGCCGCTCTCGGCGATGGTGACGAAGGTGCCGCCATCGTCCAGCGGTTCGAAGTTCATCTCGATGCGGGTTTTGTAGGCCGGCTTGCCGTCCTCATCGGTGGCATCCCAGCGCAGCACGATGCGGCGGTCCTTGACCACTTCGTCGACCTCGACCGGCACCTTGCCCCACCAGACGACGCCGGCGCCGGCTTCCAGCGGCGCGCTGGCGCCGCCGATCGTGGTGAAATAGCCGCTCAGTTTCTTCGGATTGACGACTGCGTCGAAGACGTCGGCGACCGGCTTGCCGATGCGTCCGGAAACACTGAATCCAAGTGACATATCCACAGCTCCTTCCCTTGATCGGTTCAACAATATGTTATATAAACATAACATGTCAAGCCGATCGCAAGACGACAATGTTTTCAAGGCGCTGGCGCATCCGCGCCGGCGCGAAATGCTGGATCAGCTGAAGGACGCGCCGAAGACGACCGGCATGCTGTGCGAGGCCTTTCCCGATATCGATCGCTGCACGGTCATGCTGCATCTGAAGGTGCTGGAGGAGGCCGACCTGATCGTTGCGCGGCGCGACGGCCGCGAGCGCTGGAACCATCTCAACGCGCTGCCGATCAAGCAGATCCACGACCGCTGGATCAGCCAGTATGCCGGCCATGCGCTCAGCATCATCGACCGACTGAAGTCGGACCTCGAGGCGTGAGCGGCCGCAGCAGGTCACGTCTTGCGCCGCATGCGCGGTGCGGCTGGACGAATTGAGCCGATTTATCTATAAGCCGGCCATTCCGACAGAGAACGCCGTGCTTCCAAGAGGTGCACCTGGGACGCTCTGAAATTTTGAATTCGGGCATTGCGGAAGACGAGGTCAGATCACTTCGCTTCGCGATGCTCTAGCCGAGAAGACGACAGGGGTGCCATGGCTGGCCATTCACAGTTCAAGAACATCATGCACCGCAAGGGCCGCCAGGATGCGGTGCGGTCTAAAATGTTTTCCAAGCTGGCGCGCGAAATCACCGTCGCCGCTAAAAGCGGGACGCCCGATCCATCGATGAACCCGCGCTTGCGGCTGGCGATCCAGAACGCCAAGGCGGTGTCGATGCCGAAGGACAACATCCAGCGCGCCGTCAACAAGGCCTCGATGGGCGATGCCGAGAATTACGAAGCCGTGCGCTATGAGGGCTATGGCCCGGGCGGCGTCGCTGTCATTGTCGAGGCGCTGACCGACAACCGCAACCGCTCGGCGTCCAATGTGCGTGCTGCCTTCACCAAGGCCGGCGGCGCGATGGGCGAAACGGGCTCGGTTTCCTTCATGTGGGACCGCGTCGGCGAGATCTATTATCCGGCATCGGCCGGCAGCGCCGACAAGGTCATGGAAGCGGCAATCGAAGCCGGCGCCGACGACGTGGAAACCGACGAGGAAGGCCACACCATCTATTGCGCCTTCGAGAATCTCGGTGAGGTGTCGAAGGCTCTGGAAACCTCGCTCGGCGAGGCAGAATCGGTGAAGCTGATCTGGCGGCCTCAGAACAACGTTCCGGTCGACGAGGAGCGGGCACAGTCGCTGATGAAACTGGTCGCCACGCTCGAGGACGACGACGACGTGCAGAGCGTCTACGCCAACTTCGAAGTCGACGACGAGACCATGGCCAAGCTCAGCGCGGCATGAGCGGAGCTCAGCCCGGCATGAGCGAGCAGATCCTCCCCGCCATCCGCATCACCTATTGCACGCAGTGCCAGTGGCTGCTGCGCGCCGGCTGGATGGCGCAGGAGCTGCTGTCGACCTTCGGCACGGACCTTGGCGAGGTGACGCTGGTGCCGGGCACCGGCGGCATCTTCACCATTTCCTGCAATGACGTGCTTGTCTGGGATCGCAAGCGCGACGGCGGTTTTCCGGACGCGGCCAAGCTGAAGCAACTGGTCCGCGATGTCATTGATCCGGACCGCGACCTCGGTCATTCCGATCGGAAGACAAAGGCGTAGAGGCCGCCGGCGCTGCCGTCACTTGCGTCGCCACGCTCCGAAGGCGGCGCCAATCGCAATACCCACGGCGACGCCCATCGGAAGGTCATCCAGAGCGGTGCCGACCGCGGCACCGACACCAACTCCGATTGCCATGCCGAAGGCCATATTCGAATATTGATCCTTCATCGGTGGCTCCACCCATCCTTTTCAACGCGCGGCGAACCAGAAGGATGCCAGCGCGGCTATGCCGCTGATGGTGCGGACATGGTTCCACATCACCCACTCGTTGAGGTAGCGCGACCACAGGCTTGCGCCATTGCTGCTGGCCGGATCGAGGGCGGCGAGCGCATCGTTGAGCGGGACGTTGAAGATCATCGTCACCACCACGATGCCGATGAGATAGAGCAGGCTGCCGGCAACCAGCCAGAGCGAGCCTGGCTGGTTCCAGCCGATCACCGCACCGATGGCGACAACGATGCAGACGAGAGCCGTGCCGAACAGTGCTGTCATGAACAGCGGCGTCACGGCTGTGACGTTGATGGAATTCATCGCGGCAATGCCGCTTGCGGCTGGCATGCGGGCGAGGCCCGGCATGACGAAGCTGGAGAAAGCAAAGAAGACGCCGCCGACGACGCCTGAGCCAAGTGCGGCAATGAAGATGAGAGTGGGAAGAAGTTTCGCGATCATGTCAGTTGCTCCAGATGCCCATTGTGCTTTCCTTCGCATAAACGTGATTAATCCTCACATTTGCCAAACGTGATAAACCCTCGTATTTTTCGAGTCAAGTGATTTTGGCGGCATTTGGAGTCAGGTATGGAAGACGCGGCAACCCCCGTTTCCGCACAGAAGCAGGCTGCTTCACCGCGTCGGGCGCCGAGCCAGCAGCGCAGCCGCGAGCGGGTCGAGCGCATGCTGGCGGCTGCCTCGGCGCTGATCGCCGAGCAAGGCAGCGATGCCATGCGCATGGGTGAGGTGGCGGAGCGCGCTGGGGTGTCGATCGGGTCGCTCTACCAGTTCTTTCCGGACAAGCGGGCGATCATCTGGGCGCTGGCCGAGCGCTACACCGCCGAAAGCCAGTCCTGCATTTCGGCAGCACTGGCTGGCGTCAGCGACGCCGAAGGCCTGCAGTCCGCGTTTTCAGAGTTGGTCGACATCTATTACCGGCTGTTCCTGGCCGAGCCGGTGATCCGCGACATCTGGTCGGGCACGCAGGCTGACAAGGCGCTGCGCCAGCTCGAACTCGCCGACAGCCGTGCCAACGCCGAATTCCTCAGCGCGGTGCTGAAACGGCTGCGGCCGGCAGCCGATCCGGCGACACTGGAAACCACGGCGTTTCTGGTCTGGCAGATGGGCGAGGCCGCCATGCGGCTGGCGATCTCGGTTGAGCGGCAGGAGGGCGACAGGCTGGTCGCCGCCTACAAGCGCATGGCGTTAAGGGAATTGCTGGCCGAGTAGGACCGCGCCGCAACAAAAAACCCGCCACAAGGGCGGGTTTTCGATCTGTGAAAGCTCGTTTGGCTTAAGTTCTTACTTGATGCAAGTCGTTATCCCAAAACCGCTTCGCACTTTTGGGCGACATACAATTAGATGCCGAAACCTTCGAAACGCTTCTTGAACTTCGACAGGCGGCCGCCGCGGTCGAGCAGGGTCTGCTGGCCGCCGGTCCAGGCCGGGTGGGTGGTCGGGTCGATATCGAGGTTCATCGTATCGCCTTCCTTGCCCCAGGTCGAACGGGTCGTGTATTCGGTGCCATCGGTCATGACGACCTTGATGGTGTGGTAATCGGGATGGATGTCGGTCTTCATGGTTCGGTTCCTGGCTTGCCGGCGCTGGCGACGGGCATAAGCCTGCGTCGATGCGCCCCTTTTTAAAACTCGAAGCCGCAGCTATTGAGGAGCCACGGCTTCTAAAACGGTCGGCGAGCCTATACATCAGCCGGAATTGAATCACAAGGCCGCGGCAAGCGCATATTGAGGCGCAGACCCCAAGGACGGCTGGAGGAAACATCGGGATGGCGCAAATCACCAGCGCAGACGAGCGCCGGCGTTCGCTCAAGCCGCTCAGGCGCCTGTTCCCCTACATCACGCACTACCGCACGCTGGTCGTCGGCGCCATTATCTCGCTGGTCATCGCGGCGGCAACCACGCTGGCGCTGCCGCTGGCGGTGCGACGCATGATCGATCATGGCTTCTCGTCGTCCAGCACGACCTTCATTGCCGAATATTTCGCAGCGCTGGTGGCTATGGCCGCCCTGCTGGCGGCGGCATCGGCCGGCCGCTACTATTTCGTCATCACGCTGGGCGAGCGCGTCGTCGCCGATATCAGGCGCGATGTGTTTGCCCATGTGACGACGCTGTCGCCTGCCTTCTTCGACACCGCCCAGTCGGGCGAGATCGTGTCGCGGCTTGCCGCCGACACGACGCAGGTCAAGTCGGCGGTCGGAGCGACGGCCTCGGTGGCGCTGCGCAATGTCATCCTCGGCCTTGGCGCGGTGGGGATGATGGTCATCACCAGCCCGAAACTGTCCGGCCTGGTCATCGCGGCAATACCCGTGATCGTCCTGCCGCTGGTCGCCTTCGGCCGTTCGGTGCGGCGCAAATCACGCCAGGCGCAGGATACGCTGGCCGATGCCACCGCCTATGCCAGCGAGCAGATCGGCGCGGTGCGCACGCTGCAGGCCTTCACCAATGAGAAGCTGGTCACCGGGCATTTCTCGGCTGCGGTGGAAGCTGCTTTCGAGGCGGCACGCTCCTCGATCTTCGCGCGCTCCTTCCTTACCTTCTTCGCCATTTTCACCATCTTCTCGTCCGTCGTGGCGGTGCTGTGGTTCGGCTCGCGCGACGTGCTCGAAGGCTCGATATCGCCAGGCACGCTCGGCCAGTTCCTGCTCTATTCGGTGTTCGCCGCCGGCGCGCTGGGCGCGCTGTCGGAAGTGTGGGGCGAACTTGCGCAAGCGGCGGGTGCTGCCGAACGGCTGACCGAGATCCTGGCCGAGAAGCCGGCGATCCAGGCTCCCGCCGATCCGAAGCCGCTGCCGGCCGTCGCCAAGGGCGCGATCGTCTTCGACAATATCTCCTTCTCCTACCCGGCAAGGCCCGACCGCGCCGCCGTGCACGGCTTAAGCTTTCAGGTCATGCCGGGCGAGACGGTGGCGATCGTCGGGCCGTCAGGGGCCGGCAAGAGCACGGTGTTTTCGCTGATCCTGCGTTTTTACGATCCTGAAACAGGCAAGATCCTGATCGACGGCGTCGATGTGCGCGAGGCCGATCCCGTTTCGGTCCGCCAGCGCATCGCCATCGTGCCGCAGGACGTCACCATTTTCGCGGCAAGCGCGCGTGACAATATCGGTTTCGGCCGGCCGGGAGCCAGCAAGACCGAAATCGAGACGGCGGCGAAGGATGCACTTGCCGATGAATTCATCCTCAAGCTGGAAAAAGGCTATGACAGCCAAGTCGGCGAGCGCGGCGTGACGCTGTCAGGCGGTCAGCGCCAGCGGGTTGCGATCGCCCGTGCCATCTTGCGCGACGCGCCGATCCTGTTGCTCGACGAGGCCACCTCGGCACTCGACGCCGAAAGCGAAACGCTGGTGCAGACGGCATTGGAACGGCTGATGCAGGGCCGCACCACGATCGTCATCGCCCACCGCCTGGCAACGGTGCTGAAGGCCGACAGGATCCTGGTCATGGATGGCGGCTCGATCGTCGAGGAAGGCACGCATCAAAGCCTTGTCGCCAAGGGCGGCATCTATGCACGGCTGGCCAAGCTGCAGTTCGAAACCGGCGCCAGTGCTTTCAGGGGCGCGGCGGAGTAAGCAGATCTGCCGCTGTGGCGACAGCCGCTATGCGGCTCCATAGCGCTGTTTCAGATGGTTCACGAAATAGGTGGCGTTGAGCTTTTCGCCTGTGGCGCGTTCGAGCAGGTCCGGCGTCGACCAGCGTGACCCCTGTGACCAGATTTTTTGGCGGCGCCAGTCGTTGATCGCCTCGAAATTGCCTTTGGCGAGATCCTCGTCGGCGGCAGGATGCTCCCGCGTCAGCGCCGCCCATTGCTGGGCCGCCATCATCGCGCCAAGCGTGTAGGAGGGGAAGTAGCCGAAAGCTGCCCCGGGCCAATGCACGTCCTGCATTGGCCCGTCGGCTGGGTTGTCGATGGTGGAAAGGCCGAGGTAGTCGCGCATCTTGGCGTCCCAGGCTTCGGGCAGATCGGCCACCTCCAGCCGGCCCGAGACGAGTTCCTGTTCCAGTTCGTAGCGCAGGATGACATGCAGGGGATAGGTCACCTCGTCGGCATCGACCCGGATCAGGCCGCGTCCGACGCGATGCACGTGCGGCAGGATGTCGTCGAGCGACCAGGCTTCGCCGAGATGCTTTTCAACCACTGGCAGCGCCCAGCGCCAGAAGGCCGGGTTGCGGCCTAGCTGCTTCTCGACGAACAGGCTCTGGCTTTCATGCACGGCCATGCCGCGCGCTTTGCCGAGCGGCCAGTGCGACCATGCCTTGGGCAGGTTCTGTTCGTAGAGCGCATGGCCGGTCTCGTGCAGCACGCCCATCAGCGCCGACAGGAAGTCGGACGTCTTGTAGCGGGTGGTGATACGCACGTCGCTCGGCACGCCGCCGCAGAAAGGGTGGTGCGACACCGACAGCGACCCATGCGTCAGGTCGAAGCCGACTGCCGTCATCATGGCAAGGCCGAGCTCGCGCTGCCGATCGATCGCATAGGTGCCCGAAAGCGGCTTCAGCGGGCGCTTGCGCTGCCGTGCATCCTGGATCGCCAGCGCCTCCGGCACGAAACTTTTCAGAAAAGCCTTCAGGTCGGTGAACACAGGCGTGATGTCGGCGGTGCGGTTGCCGGGGTCGTACTGCTCCATCAGCGCGTCATAGGGGGCCAGGCCGAGCACATCGGCACGCAGCGCCGCCTCCTCGCGCACCAGCGCCACGACGCCCTCCAGCGCCGGCTGGAAGCCTGCCCAGTCGTTCTTGGCGCGCAGGCCGCGCCACAGCTGCTCGCAACGCATGCGCGCGGTCGTCTGGCGTTCGACGAATTCGACCGGCAGGCAGGTCAGGTTGGTGTATTGCCGCCGCAGTTCCGAGACGGCGGCGCGCTGCTCCTCCCCCAGCGCTTCCTGTTCGGCCGCTGCGATCCAGTCTGCTATCTCGGGCGCCGTTGCCCTGGTGTGATACATGCCGGCCAGTGCCGACATCGCCTCGGCACGCTTCTCGCCGCCGCCGACGGCCATGTGCGTGGCCTCATCGGCACCGAGGATGGCCAGCGCATGCTCGAGCGCTTCGAGCTTGTGACCGAGGTCGTCGAGTTTCTGAAAGGACATGGCGACTTCCGTGATTGGGACGGCGCGAAAAGACACCAACGCAAAAGCGTTGGCAACCCTCGGATGCCGTCCGGCAAATGCACCTTGCGCAGGCGAGGCCGCGCATGAAATGCTGCCGGCAACACATCAAGGGGGGAAAAATGATCGGCAACATCCTGGTCGGGCTGGTGGCCTTGATCCATGCCTACATCGTCTATCTGGAGATGGTGCTGTGGGACACGCCGCGCGGGCACAAGGCTTTCAACCTGACCCCGGAATTCGCCAGTGCCTCGAAAGTGCTCGCGGCCAATCAGGGACTTTATAACGGGTTCCTCGCCGCCGGGCTGATCTGGGGGCTATACCTTGGTGCGGCCGGTTTCCAGGTCAAGGTCTTCTTTCTGGCTTGCGTGGCCATTGCCGGCCTCTATGGCGCGGCAACGGTCGGGCGCAAGATCCTGTTCATCCAGACCGTGCCGGCGGTGATCGCCCTGATCGCGGTATTGCTCGGCTGGTAAAAAGGACGCCCGCGGGATCGCTCTCGAAGGCGCCAGGCGGTTCCTTCCTCTTGGACCGTTTCGGGCGCTACGGCCTCAGCCGTTCGGGTAATTGCCGCCGTCGGCGCCGTCGCCGATCATGAAGCCGCTGCCGGTGTCGATCATCAGCCGCTGGTCGACATTGTCGAGACGGCGCAGCAGATCATGGTATTGCGCGGCCGGTATCCTGCCGTGATCGGAGGCGGCGACTTTCTCTGCCGCCTGACTGATGTTGGCCGTGCGCATTTCCAGGCGTTCCGCCACAGCCGGGGTGATGTTGTTGGCCTGTCTTGCGTCCACGATGCCCTGCCGGACGCCCTGCACCTGTTGGATAAGCGCCTCGACACGCGGGCCAGTCATATCGGTTGGATCGGTCGCGTCGAGAGCGCCCTTGTGATGGCCCGCGGCATAGGCGCCGGCAAGCGGAACGGCGATGAGGAGCGCCGTGAGTGTTGCAGTTCTAAGCGAGGTCTTGGGAGTAAAAGAGCGCATCACGCGTCTCCTCTTGTAGAGGGAGGCGGCGGTTGTCCGCCTGCCTTCCAGCCTTGGGCCGTCCGGTTCCGTCGCGTCGCGATGAGGGGGGATTCATCGCCGGCGGTTCTCGGCCCGGGCGGCAGGCTAGGACCGCCCTGCGACTATGTGTAATTAAAAAAAGATAATGTTTTCAGGCCTTGCCGGCCTCCGTCTGCGCCCTAAGGTTGAGCCGACGAACAAGTTCGCGTGATTTTGGATCAACGTTCGGTGAGCTTCAGTTCAATACGGCGGTTCTTGTTGCGCGCCTCTTCGGTGTCGGCGGGATCGAGGGGCTGGAACTCACCGAAGCCTGCCGCGACCAGGCGGTTGGCCGGCACGCCGTTCTCGATCAGAAATTTCACCACCGAGGTCGAACGCGCCGTCGACAGTTCCCAATTGTCGCGGTAGCGGCCGGTGCCGGAGAGCGGCTTGTTGTCGGTATGGCCGTCGACGCGCAGCACCCAATTGATCTCGGGCGGGATTTCCTTCTGCAACTCGATGATGGCGTCGGCGAGTTTCTTCATCTCGACCTTGCCGGCATCGTTGATCACCTCAGAGCCGGTCGGGAACAGCACTTCCGACTGGAAGACGAAGCGGTCGCCTACGATGCGGATGTTCTCGCGGTCGGCGAGGATTTCGCGCAAACGGCCGAAGAAGTCGGAGCGGTAGCGGTTCAACTCCTGCACGCGCTGCGCCAGCGCGACGTTGAGGCGGCGGCCGAGATCGGCGATCTTGGTGTTGGAATCGCGGTCGCGGATTTCGGAGACGTTGAGCGCATCCTCGAGCGCGCCGATCTGCTTGCGCAGCGCCGCGATCTGCTGGTTGAGGATCTCGACCTGGCTCAGCGCCTGCTGGCTGATCTGGCGCTGGCTGTCGAGTTCGCCGCCGAGCGCCGCTGCACGCTGGTTGGCGGCGTCGCCGGCACCGGCACCTTGCGCCAGCAATCGTTCGAGCCGGCTCTTTTCCGCTTGCGCGGCCGACAGCGACGCCTGCAGATTGGCCAGGGAATCATCCTTGTCCTGCGCCGTCGAGCGCTCCAGCGCCAGCAATTGGGTCAGTTCGTTGATCTGCGAGTTGAGGCGCGAGAGCGCCGTATCCTTGCCGGAGATTTCGCGTCCCAGCAGGAACTGCGCCAGCACGAAGACCGTGAGCAGGAACATGATGGCCAAAAGCAGCGTCGACAGCGCGTCGACGAAGCCCGGCCAGTAGTCGATGCGGCGATCGGTGCGCCGGCCCCTGGCGAGTGCCACGTCAGTGCACTCCGGGCTTCTTCAGGGCATCGGCGATCTTTTCCAGCGTGTTGCGCATCGCCTTCTGCTCGTCGGACTGGGCCTCGACCCAGTCGCGCATGATCTGCTGTTCCGAGCGCATATTCTTGACCAGGCCGGAAATGCCGTCGGCGAGATTGGCCATGGCGGTGGCGACGCGCGGGTTGGAGCCGCCGCCATTCTCCTGCATCGAGCGCAGCCGTTCCGACAGCACCCGGATCTCGTCGGAGGATTCGGTTTTGGCCGGGTCGGCGACGACGATGTCCGACGACAGGTCGGTGACCGAGGAAAGCCAGTTTTCCAGTTCGGTGTAGAAGCGCGTCTGGGCGCGGCCGGCCTGCAGGTCGAGGAAGCCGAGCACCAGCGAGCCGGAGAGGCCGAACAGCGAGGACGAGAAGGCGGTGCCCATGCCGGCCAGCGGCGCCGAAAGCCCCTGCTTCAGGGAATCGAGCACCGCGGCGGCGTCACCGGTGCCGGGATCGAGCGATTCGATGGTTTCGCGGATCGAGCCGATGGTGTTCAACAATCCCCAGAAGGTGCCGAGCAGGCCGAGGAACACCAGCAGGCCGACGAGATAGCGCGAGGTGTCGCGGCTTTCGTCGAGGCGCGTGGCGATGGAATCGAGCATGGTGCGCATCGAACTGGTCGAGAAGGCCATCGCCGAGGAACGGCCGATCATCGCCTTCATCGGCGCCAGCAGCACCGGTTCGGTCGTCTCCGAGCCGGCACGGAAGGAGTTGACCCAGCGCACTTCGCGAAACAGTCGCCCGACCTGGGCGAAGGCCAAAAGGATGCCGACCACCAGCACGCCGACGATCAGGCCATTGAGGCCGGGATTGCTGCCAAAGGCGGTTGAGATCTGTCGGGTGAGGATGGCGGCGATGAAGGCGACGATGACCAGGAAGATCACCATGGTCAGCAGAAAGACCTGCGGGCTCGATAATTTATGCGGGTCGTAGATCAGGACATCAGAACGTCTGCCCATGCCGAAGGATCTGAGAAAAGCCATCCGTGCCCCGTTTCCGATGCCGCCGCCGATCACGTAAACCGCGACTCTAAACGGAATTGTGACCAAATTGAATGGCGCTTGGCAATATTGCCGCGTCGATAGTGTCAGAGGCGATTGATGACCAGACAGTCGACCATGGCGGCCAGATGCAGGCTGGCGCCGGTGACGACGAAACCGTGCCACAGCGCATTGTGGAAGCGCAGCCCCTTCCAGGCGAAGAAGATGACGCCGCAGGAGTAGACGATGCCGCCGGCAACGATCAGCGCTATCGATGTCGTCGGTAGCGTCTGGACAAGCGGCTTGACCAGGATGATGCCGCTCCAGCCAATGGCGAGATAGAAGCCGATCGCCAGCCGGTCGAAACGGCCGGGAAAGAACACCTTGATGGCAATGCCCAGCGCTGCCGCGGTCCAGACCAGCACGATCATCCAGCGCGCCAGCGGCGAGCCTTCGAGCTGCGCCAGGAAAGGCGTATAGGTCGCGGCGATCAGCAGATAGATCGCGGCGTGGTCGAAACGCCGCAACACCCATTTTGCCGGCGACGAGACCGGCCACAGATTGTAGGTCATCGACACCGAGAGCACGGTGAGCAGCGAAACCACGTAGAAGGCGGCGGCGATGTATTCGCCGGGTCCGACACGAAACGCCGCCAGCGCCAGCAGCGCGGAACCGGCCGATATCGCCAGCACGATGCCGACCGCGTGGACGATACCGTCGGCGATCATCTCGGCACGCGAATAGTGCCAGCGTCCGATGAAGGGGATATCGGGGTAGGGTTCGTTGTCTCTCACTAAGCCGGGTTCCTGCGCCGCGCCCTCCAATCTGGGCGCATGCCGGCCAGTATTTCAAGCTTCCGTTGCGGTTTTGCGACTGCGGCGTATCAGCGCCGCGGCTGTCAACGAGAGGAGAGCGGCTTCTTCACGACCTTGAGCAAAGCGCGCTGGATGATCTCGTTGCCGGCGACGACCGAACCGTTGTCGAGCATGTCCTGGCCGCCATCCATGTCGGAGACGAAGCCGCCCGCCTCGCGGATCAAAAGCAGCCCGGCGGCGATGTCCCAGGCAGACAGGCCGGTTTCCCAGAAGCCATCCATGCGGCCGGCAGCGACATAGGCGAGATCGAGCGATGCGGAGCCGAGGCGGCGGACGCCGGAAACCTCGGCCATGACGTTGCGCAGCTCGACGAGGAAATTGCCGTGGTGGCCGCGGCCGAGATGCGGCATGCCGCAGCCGATGACCGTGTCGACCAGCTTGATGCGGCCGGCGACGCGCAAGCGGCGGTCGTTCATGAAGGCGCCGCCGCCGCGTTCGCAGGTGTAGAGTTCGTCCATCGCCGGATTGTAGATGACGCCGGCGACGATCTGGCCCTGGCGCTCCAGCGCGATCGAAACGGCAAAGAGCGGAATGCCGTGCAGGAAATTGGTGGTGCCGTCGAGCGGGTCGACGATCCAGCGATGCTGGCCGTCGTCGCCTTCGACCACGCCGCGCTCCTCCATCAGGAAGGAATAGCCGGGCCGTGCCTTGGACAGTTCGGCGAAGACGATGTCCTCGGCCTTGCGGTCGGCCTGGCTGACATAGTCGCCGGGGCCCTTCATCGAGACCTGCAGGTTCTGCACTTCGCCGAAGTCGCGCGACAGCGAGCGGCCGGCCTTCATTGCGGCCTGGACCATGACGTTGAGAAGGGCTGAGCGTGCCATAGTGCTTTTTCCCGGTGCTGCGCTTTAAATTCTGCCTCGATGCATGTCGGTGACCCGGAACCGGGCCACTTTTGGGCGACATGCGTCAGTCGGCGCGGCGCACGTAAGTGATTTCGTTGGTGTCGACGATGATGCGTTCGCCGGCGCCGATGAAGGGCGGCACCAGGACGCGGATGCCGTTCTCCAGGATCGCCGGCTTGTAGGACGATGCCGCCGTCTGGCCCTTCACCACCGGGTCGGCCTCGGTGATGGTCAGCGTCACATAGTCGGGCAGCGAAATGCCGATCGGCCGCTCTTCATAGAGCTGGACCGTTACCATCATGCCGTCCTGCAGGAAGGCGGCGCGATCGCCGACGAAGTCCTTGTTCAATTCGAGCTGCTCGTAGCTCTGGGTGTCCATGAACACCAGGGCGTCTTCCTGCGCGTAGAGGAAGGAAAAATCCTTCAGGTCGAGCCGGATCTGTTCGACCGTCTCGGCCGAGCGGAAGCGCTCGTTGAGCTTGGTGCCGTTGATGAGGTTCTTCAGTTCGACCTGATTGTAGGCGCCGCCCTTGCCAGGCTTGACGGTGTTGGTCCTGACCGCCACCCAAAGGCCGCCATCATGCTCGATGACATAGCCGGGACGGATTTCGTTGCCATTGATCTTGGCCATGATGAGATGATCCGGAATGATGCCTACGGCGTTGGTATGGGATGTTCGCTGGGAAAGCGATTTCGGGCTCCCAAGACCACAAATCGCCAGAAGAGGCAAGGGAGCGGGCAGGTTGGTGCCAGGCGAGGGGAGCCGAGGTGACACTCGCAATGACCGCGCGGGCCGCCGTCAAGGCAGCCGGTTGGCCTTCTGCAGCGCCTGCTTGGTCTGGTCGTCGTCCAGCCCCTGCAGGAAGTCGTCCATCTGCGGATCGATGAGGCCGGCGCGGCGGGCAATGATGTACCAGGCACCGGCAAGGACCAGGTCCGGATCGGTGCCGATGCCTTGCATATAGAGCTTGGCCAGGCGGTTCTGGGCGGCAACATTGCCGCCCTCCGCCGCCTGCTTCATCCAGCCGAAGGCGGATTTCAGGTCGCGCGCACCGCCGCGGCCTTCGATCATCCAGGCGGCGAGATCGATTTGCGCGGTGTCGTAGTTCTGCCTTGCGGCCTGCGCCAGCAGGCGCCTTGCCTGGGCATCGTCGCGTGGCTTGCCGCCGACACCGTTGGCGTAGATCTGCGACATTGCATATTGCGCGTCCGCGAGGCCGGTCGCAGCGGCGCGTTCATAGTAGGAGACCGCCTTGGCCATACCGGCGTCGCCGGGGTCCTGCTGGACCAGCATCTGCGCGAAATTGAATTGCGCCAGCCGGTTGCCGGCTTCGGCTGCGGCCTGCATCAGGGCGTAGGCCTCTTTTCCATCCTTTTTGACATAGCGGCCGTCGAGCAGCATCAGCGCATACTGGAACTGCGATTCCGGCACACCCTGTTCGGCGGCCAAGGCGTACCATTTCGCCGCCTGCGCCGAATTGACCGGTACACCGAGACCTCGCGACAGGATCTCGGCCACCAGGGTCTGCGCCGCCGGGTCGCCGTTTTGCGCCCGGACCAATGCCAGATTGTAAGCTGTCTTGTAGAGGCCGCGCTGGAAGGCGCCATAGGCCGCGTCGGCGGGTTTTGCGCCGAAGCGGTCGGGATTGACGGCGTCGGCCGACGGCAGCGGCGCAGGCTCGGCCGTGGTGGCGGGCTGCGGCAACGGCTTGTCGATCGGCTTATCGGTGTGGACGCCGATTTCCGGCTTGGGCTGCGGCAAGGGGATGGTCTCCGCGGCCGCCGCCTGGACCATCAGCACCGCAAGCAGAGCCTGGAGGGGAAGCGTCGCCGATGACATTTCAGTCCTCGAAACGCGGCGCAGTCTCGTCGAGCAGCGCGTTGGCGGTGGCGACCGCTGTCCTGGGGTCGGTGCCGTCGGCGAACACGGCGCTCGACAGCGCCACGAATTCAGCGCCGGTGGCGCCCACGGCTTCGACCGAGGCGATGTCGGATCCGGCCATGACGATGCAAGGGATCTGGATCATGTCCGCCCACCATGCGCCGAGCGACAGGTTGCGCGGGTGCGGTTCGGGCTTGTTGTCGTAGCCGAAGCGGCCGAAGAAAATGTAGTCTGGCCGCGTCTCGCCAAGCTCGAGCGCGTCGTCACGCGTCTTGGCGCCACCGGTGCCGACCATCATCTTTGCCTGGAAATGCTCGATCGTCTCGGCGAGTTCGGCCTTGGAGACTTCGACATGGATGCCGTCGGCCTGGACGCGGCCGGCTATGCGGGTGTCGCCGGCGATGATGACAGCAACGCCGGCGGCTTGCGCTGCCGGCACGATCCGTTCGGCGAAAGCCTGGAAGGAGGCTTCATCCATGCCGTTCTCGGGCAGGATTAGCGAAGCGACATCGCCACCATCGAATGCCGCGACAATACGGGCCGCCGGCACGCCGGGCGGCGCGATCAGCACGATGCGACAGCGATTGGGGGGCGTTGCTTCATTCATGGTTCTTCGGGTCCCGCGTTTCGCCTATGCCGGGCGAAGATGGTTGGATTGCGGCATAGAGCAAAGTGCCCGCCTTGAACAGGCAGGCAGCCGGGATCGCGATGTTTGAACCGCCGGGCAGCCGGCGGGCCGCTTCACTTGATCGGGTGCGGGCTCGCGACGGGCGGTTTGCCCTTCCACAGCGTCCAGCCGAGATTCATGCCGGCGGCGGCGATCAGGATGGCGGTAGCGCCGACGACTTGGCTCAGATGCAGCCGATGGCCGAAGGCGACGACGTCGACCAGGATGGCGACGACGGGATAGATGAACGACAGCGATCCCTGCAGATGCGTCGGCAGCTTCTGGATGGCGCCGTACATCAGTATGTACATCAGGCCGGTGTGGACGATGCCGAGCGTCGCCAGCATGGTCCAGCTCCAGGCATCGGCTGGAAGCCGGGATAGATTGGCGAACGGCGCCAGCATGACGACGCCGACGCAGACCTGGATCAGCGCAATCAGATGCGGTGGCGTGCCCTTGAGCTTCTTGGTGACGATGGCGGCGACGGCCCAGAAGAAGGCCGCGCCCAATGCCATGACGATGCCGGTGAAATAATCCGTGCCGGCCATGCCGGCATTGGGGCCGGCATCGGGAGCCGACTGCACGATCAGCACCATGCCGGCGAAGGCGATGGTCAGCCAGGTCAGCTTGGTCAGGCTCAGCCGCTCGGCGAAGAAGAGCGCGCCGAAGCCGACCAGCATGAAGGGCTGCGTGTTGTAGACGGCGGTGGCGATCGAGATCGACGCGCGCGAGAAAGCGCTGAACAGCAAAAGCCAGTTGACGACGATAGCGACGCCGCCGAGCGCGGCGATGCCGATGATGCGCAGCGACAGCCTGTTGCGCAGCAACCCCAGCCCGGCGCAGATGATGAGCAGCGTCAGCGCGCCGAAAGCGCAACGCCAAAACACCACATCCATGATCGGCTGGCCGGACAGGACGACGAACCATCCGATCGTTCCCAGGATGGCCATTGCGGCGGACATTTCGACCGTGCCGCGTACTGTCTCGTTCACAACAAACCTCCGTATCGGTTGAGCCGCCATAATCTCATGCGGTCGCGAAGCTTTCCATCAGATTGGAAAGGGTGTATGGCCTATTGGCCTAATTATATTAGGAGAAAGCTCCCAGCTGTCGGGAAAAGGAAAAAGATGCTGGACGATCTCGACCGAAATCTCCTTGAAATCCTGGTCAAGGATGCGCGAACCTCGCTGAAGGAGCTGGCCGCCCAGGTCGGGCTGTCGTCGCCAAGCGTTTCGGAGCGGCTGCGACGACTCGAGGAGCGCGGCGTCATCCGGGCGTTCACCGTCGAGATCGATCCGCTCGCGCTCGGCTATACCTTGCAGGCGATCGTGCGCATCCGGCCTCTGCCGGGGAAGCTGCACATCGTTCAGAAGCTGATCGAGGACATCCCCGAATTCGGCGAATGCGACAAGGTGACGGGCGATGACTGCTTCGTCGCCCGGCTGTTCGTACGCTCGATCGGCGATCTCGACGGGATTCTCGACCGTATCGCCGACAAGGCGGAGACAAGCACCGCCATCATCAAGGCGCAGCCGATCCGGCGGCGGCCGCCACCGCTCGACGCGGCTGCTTCTCGGGATAGGGCAAAGGTCTTGCATGCCTCCTGATCGAGCCGGGTGGAAAGCCGATGGCCGCTTGGTTAGTGTGCCGACCAAATGAGACCGAGACTGTCATGGCGCAGAACATATACGACCGTGAGGATTTCTTCGCAGGCTACAGCCAACTCGGCCGTTCGGTCGAAGGGCTGGAGGGTGCCGCCGAGTGGCCGGCAATGCGCGCGATGCTGCCCGATGTCGGCGGCTTGAGGGTCGTCGATCTCGGCTGCGGCTTCGGCTGGTTCTGCCGCTGGGCACGCGAGCATGGGGCGGCGCAGGTGCTTGGCCTGGACCTGTCGGAGAAGATGCTTGCCCGAGCAAGGGCCGCCGGCCCGGATGCAGGGATAAGCTATGAGACGGCCGATCTCGATCGGCTCAGCCTGCCGGAAGCCAGCTTCGATCTCGTCTACAGTTCGCTCGCCTTGCACTATGTCGAGGATGTGTCGCGTCTGTTCGGGACCGTGCATCGGGCCCTGGCGCCTGGCGGGCATTTCGTCTTTTCGACGGAACATCCGATCTTCATGGCGCCGACCAAACCCGGCTGGGTGATCGATAGCGAAGGCCGAAAGACGTGGCCTGTCGACCAGTATCTGGTGGAAGGACCGCGCAGCACGGACTGGCTGGCCAAGGGCGTCGTGAAACATCACCGCACGATCGGCACCACGCTCAACGCTCTCCTGCAGGCCGGCTTCACCATCGCGCATGTCGAGGAGTTCCGTCCGACATCAGAGCAGATCGCGGCCAAACCCGAACTGGCGGAAGAGCTCGAGCGGCCGATGTTCCTGCTGGTCTCGGTGCGTCGGTAGGCACAGGCCTGCGTCGGCCCGCATGTGCGGCCGCCACGCTCATATTTGCTGTCGCTCCGCCCGACATTCTGGGCTATTCAAGCGTCGACACGCTTTCCCTCCGGACCAGTCCCCTCCCATGTCAGGCCTGCTTCTCGATCCGTGGTTCTATGCGGCCGCCATTCCGGCGGTCATTCTGGTCGGCCTGTCGAAGGGCGGCTTTGGCGGTGCCGTCGGTTTCGTCGGCGTGCCGCTGATGGCGCTGACCATGCCGCCGGTGCAGGCGGCGGCCATCCTGCTGCCGATCCTGTGCCTGATGGATATCGTCTCGGTGTGGACGTGGTGGGGCGTTTACGACCGCAAGATGCTGGTCGACATGATGCCGGGCGCCGTCATCGGCATCGGCCTTGGCTGGCTGACGGCGGCACTGGTGACCGAAGAGGCGGTGCGGCTGATCGTTGGCGCCGTCGCCATCATCTTCGTCCTGCGCTGGCTCTATCTGCAGTTCCGCCACGGCGCCGATCACGCGGCCGCGCCCAACCGCGTGGCCGCCGCCGTGTGGGGCACGGTCGCCGGCTTCACCAGCTTCGTTGCCCATGTCGGCGGTCCGCCCTTCCAGGTCTATGCCTTGCCGATCCGTCTCGATCCGAAAGTTCTGTCGGGCACCGCAGCGATCTTCTTTGCCGCCACCAACGCGCTGAAGCTGGTGCCCTATTTCGCGCTCGGCCAGTTCGACACCGCCAATCTGACGGCATCGGCGGTGCTGATGCCGCTGGCGCCGCTGTCGACCATCGCCGGAGCGTGGCTGGTGCGCCGCATGCGGCCGGAAACCTTCTATCCCTTTACCTACGCAACCGTCGCGGTCGTGGCGCTGAAGCTGCTGTGGGATGGCATTGTCGGCCTGATGTAGAAAGGACGCCGCGCAGCCGCCCCGTCATTAGGGGTCAGGCGGCGCTTGGCACCAGACGACGGTTGCCGCCAAAAGCCAGTGTCGCGCCGACCATAACGACCAGCACCATGCCGGCAAGGATGCCGATGTCATGCACGGTCGGTTTGAGCACCATGTCGGCAATGATCACCAGCATCACCGCATAGTCGAAACGTGCCGCGCTCATCATGCGCTGGCCGATGGCAAGAACCTCTGGCGTGACGCCCTCCTTGGCGATCATTGCGCCCATGCGCTCCCCGGTCGGCTTGAAGATGAACATGCCGATCGAAAAGGTCGTGGCGTATCCCGCCAGGCCGATGAGTACCCACAAATCGGAGAAGCCGACCCAGAACCAGCACATGATGAGGCCGAAGATCAGCGTCAGCATCGACATCGGCGCAAAGAACCTGCCGCCCAGCTGACCGCTGGCGCGCATTGCCTGCAGCTTTTCCTCGATGTTGCCCGCGCGCTCGGCAAGCATGCCCAGCAGGAACAGTACGAAGCCACCGCCGACCCACAGAATGGCGGTAGTGACGTGGAGGAATTTGACGATCGAGTACCAGTCCATGGGTTGCTCCTGCAGTGTCCGGTCAGGTTTGCGGCGGCGCCAATTTGCGCCGGCCGTCAGAGGAGCGGGCGTTTAGCGTGGCGCCTGTTTCGGAACGATGTCGCGAAAAATCCGGCTCTGTTTCAGCTTACGGCCAACGCGCGAGGTCGCAGATTGTGAACGCATTATCTGATTTTCTGCTAATGTACGAATCGTCGGGAGGGGGTTGGCGCGACATCGTCTGGATACGCTGCCGATATTAGTGCGCCAATGCCGGGAGCCCGATGGCGACAACAATCGCCTGACGATCAACCCATTCCCGCAAGCGGGAAAAGGCAATTCGGGGGACCATTATGCAAGGGATAGCACGGAATTTCTTCACGCTGGCCATCATCTATTCGCTGTGCGGCATGGCGCTCGGCCTGTACATGGCGATCAGCCAGGATCACGGCCAGATGCCGACCCACGCCCACACGATGGTGGCCGGATGGCTGATGTCGGCGGTCTTCGCCTTCTTCTACCATTTGTTTCCGGCAATCGGGCAGAAGACGCTCGCCACAGTTCATTTCTGGCTGACGGCGGTCAGCGGCATCGGCCTGCTGATCGGCCTCTATTTCCTGCTTGCCGGCAATGCCGCGATCGAACCGCTGGTGGCGGCCTCCTCGATGGGCTTCTACGCAGCCATGCTGCTGTTCGCCTTCATCGCCTTGCCGGCGGTCTGGAAGACCGCTTGAGCCGAGCCTAAGGGAAGGTGAGGCTGTGCCGGCGGTCTGGAAGACCGCTTGAGCCGAGCCTGACGCAGGAGATGCTGTGCTGTTACGGCACAGTATGGCGGCGTCGGTCAAAAAACATCCGCACCGTTAAGGCTTCATTAAGCTTTACAGGTGTTTACTATGTTCATCCAGTGATCTGGATTCTTACCGAGTGGTTGGAGCCACTTTGTTTGACGCCTCCCTGTTAAACTCCTGAGAGCCGCCTTATCCGCGGCTCTTTTTTTGTCTCGATTTCTCTTTTTTTGTCCGCACCCCAGCGGGGCCGCCCGACAGGGGTGCCGTTAACCTTCTGTTAAACATGTGCTTGCCTTCACCGGTGACGAAGCGCATTTTCAAGCTTCAGTCAGATAGGGTTCCGGGTGTATCGGCAGGGAGCCGAATCGGCCGGTTGCAAGTGCAGGGGCGTATCAATGAACGAGCCTTCGAAGGGCAGTGCGAAAACCGTCAAGCTGGCGGAACGCCGGGTTTTCTCGCAATCCTTCAAGCCGCTTTACCAGGAAGGCATGGGTCTGGTCGAACAGGCCGCCGAATATCTCGACGGCAAGGGCCGGGCCGAGGCGAAGAAGCTGTCGCGGCTGGCCGCCACGCTCTACGCGGCCGAATCGATGCGGCTGACCACCAGGCTGATGCAGGTTGCCTCCTGGCTGCTTTTGCAGCGCGCCGCCAATTCCGGCGAGATGACCCGTGACCAGGTGGCATCGGAAAAGTCCAAGGTGCGCCTCGACACCGCTTCCGCCCATGACGAAGCCGCCGGTTGGGCCGAACTGCCCGAGGATTTCCTCGACCTCGTCACCCGCTCGCTGCGCCTGCAAGCGTTGGTGCGCCGCATGGACGACGAGATCTATGGCTCCGGCGCCATGGTCGACATGCAACCGATGGCTCGCCGCCCCAACCCGGTTTCCGACCAGATCAGCCTGCTCAACACGGCTTTCGCTCGGGGTTAGACCGCGGTCCGCCTTCTGTTTCCGGTTTGTTCACATTTCGCTGGCATCGCTGTCCGCCGGAGGTAAACTCGGCAAATGGCGGAAGCGATTCGCATCATCGGTATCGATCCCGGGCTTCGGCGCACCGGCTGGGGCATCGTCGAAAGCCTCGGCAATTCGCTGCGCTTCATTGCTTCCGGCACTGTGAAATCAGACGATAAGGCCGCGCTGGCAACGCGGCTATGCCAGCTGCATGACGGGCTTGCCGAAGTCCTGCATGCCGCCATGCCGCACGAAGCGGCGGTCGAACAGACCTTCGTCAACAAGGACGCGGTGGCAACGCTGAAGCTCGGTCAGGCACGCGGCATCGCCATGCTGGTGCCGGCGCGTGCCGGCCTCGTCGTTGCCGAATATGCGCCTAACGCAGTCAAGAAAGCGGTGATCGGCGTCGGGCATGGCGACAAGAAGCAGATCCACATGATGGTGAAGGTGCTGTTGCCGAAAGCCGTCTTCGATACCGAACATGCCGCCGACGCGCTTGCCATCGCCATCTGCCACGTGCATCACCGGCAAAGCGTGGCTTACCGGATGGCGCTCGCTGGTTAGCGATGTTCTTGACTTGTTCGTCGGGTTGGAATAATCCTTACTTGTAAGAAAGGGGTGTTTCATGCGTGTGACGAGCAAAGGCCAAGTGACAATCCCACGGGATCTGCGGGAGACATTTGGGATTGGCGCCAACAGCGAAGTCATCTTCGGCATCGAGGGCGGCAAGATCACGATCACGCCGAAGCATGACAAGGGGCGGTTGGCCGACCGCGAAAGACTCGATCGTTTTCTTGCTGCGCTCGATCGGCTTGAGGGCAGCGGCGATCAGACAATGAATGCCGATGCCGTCATGGCTTTGACCCGGGATCGCTAATCTTGGCGACGCTTGTCGACACCAACGTGCTTGTCGATATCGCCGTTCGCGATCCCGTCTGGTCAAAGTGGTCGTGGTCCAAAATGGTGTCTGCCCTCGAGCAAGGCAGCCTGGTCATCAATCAGATTATCTACGCCGAGTTTTCGATGCGCTATGAGGCGATAGACGATGTCGATGATGCCTTGCCTGAAGACGAGTTCCGGCGCGAAAGTCTCCCGTTCGAGGCGGCCTTTGCTGCGTCGAGAGCGTTCTCGGTCTATCGGCGGTTGGGCGGACCTCGAGAGAAGGTGATGCCCGACTTCTTGATTGGGGCTCACGCTGCCATCCGAGGCTATCCCATTCTTACTCGCGATCCCGCAGGTTTCAGAAAGTACTTTCCAGATGTCGAGCTCATCACGCCCGATACTCATCCCTAACGGGGATTGCGTCCAATGATCGGCAAGCTCAAGGGCACGCTGGACGAGGTCGACGAGGATCATTGCCTCATCGATATCCATGGCGTCGGCTACGTCGCCTATTGTTCAGCGCGCACGCTGGCGGCGCTGCCTTCGCCCGGCGAGTTAGTAGTGCTGTTCATTGAGACCTATGTGCGCGAGGATATGCTGCGGCTGTACGGCTTCCAATCGCAGCTCGAGCGTGAGTGGTTCCGGCTGCTGATGAACAATGTTCCCGGCGTTGGCGCCAAGGTGGCGCTGGCCATCTTGTCGACGCTGGCGCCGGCAGATCTCGCCAATGCGATTGCGCTGCGCGACATCGCCATGGTTTCTCGCGCACCCGGCGTCGGCAAGAAGGTGGCCGAGCGCATCGTCACCGAACTGAAGAACAAGGCGCCGGCCTATGCCGGAACCGCTTCGGGCACCATCGGCCTGAAACAGGAGCTCGGCGACGGCGTGGCATCCGCGCCGATCACCGACGCGGTCTCGGCGCTGGTCAATCTCGGCTATTCGCGCGACACGGCCGCCAATGCGGTGGCGGCGGCGCTGAAGACGGCGGGCGAGGATGCCGATGCGCCGAAGCTGATTCGCTTTGGGCTGAAGGAACTTGCGCGGTGAGCCGCCGCTTGTTCAGCCCCTTGCCGTGTGCAAGGAAGGCGGCATGAGCCTGTCGCCCCGCTTGATTGCACCGGAAAAACGCGGCGAGGATGCCGAGCAGACCCTGCGGCCGCAGACGCTCGACGATTTCGTCGGCCAGGCGGCGGCGCGGGCCAATCTCAAAGTGTTCATCGAGGCCGCCAAGAGCCGCAGCGAGGCGCTCGACCATGTGCTGTTCGTCGGGCCGCCTGGTCTCGGCAAGACGACGCTGGCGCAGATCATGGCGCGCGAGCTCGGCGTCAATTTCCGCTCGACCTCGGGTCCGGTCATCGCCAAGGCCGGCGATCTTGCCGCGCTGCTGACCAATCTCGAGGAAGGCGACGTGCTGTTCATCGACGAGATCCATCGGCTGAGCCCGGCGGTGGAGGAGATCCTTTATCCGGCGATGGAGGATTTTCAGCTCGACCTGATCATCGGCGAAGGCCCGGCGGCGCGCTCGGTCAAGATCGACCTCGCCCGCTTCACCCTCGTCGCCGCCACCACGCGGCTTGGCCTGCTCACCAATCCGCTGCGCGACCGTTTCGGCATTCCGGTACGGCTCAATTTCTACACGGTCGAGGAGCTGGAGCAGATCGTGCGGCGTGGCGCGCGTATCCTGCAAATGCCGCTCGGCAACGACGGCGCGCTGGAGATCGCGCGGCGCGCGCGGGGCACGCCACGCATCGCCGGCCGGTTGTTGCGCCGTGTGCGCGATTTCGCCTCGGTGGCCGGCGATGGCCATGTCGACCGCAAGATCGCCGACGAAGCGTTGACCCGGCTGGAAGTCGACGCGCTCGGCCTCGACGCGCTCGACCGCCGGTACCTCAGCATGATCGCGCGCAATTTCGGCGGCGGGCCGGTCGGCATCGAGACGATCGCCGCCGGCCTGTCAGAGCCGCGCGACGCCATCGAGGACATCATCGAGCCTTATCTGATCCAGCAGGGTTTCATCCAGCGCACGCCGCGCGGCCGGATGCTGACGGCCAATGCCTGGCGCCATCTCGGCCTCGACGCGCCGAAGGATCTGGCGCAACAGCAGATCAACCTGTTCCAGGAAGAATAGCGCTCAGGGCGATCAGGCGCAGGTTCCGGGCCGACAAAGGATCTGTGAGCGGCCTGCGCAAAATATCCTCGGCTTCGTCGGTTTGCCGGCGCATTCGTCGGCTCTGGTGGCGGTGCCATCCCGGGGCAATCTCGCTCCGATGGTTTGCCGGAGCCACGCAATGATCACCAGACGCGGATTCCTGCGCTTCATCGGCGGGTCGGTTCTGTCGGTTGCCGCGTTCAGCGCCTATGCGGCCGGCATAGAGCCGATGCTGCTGACGCATGTGAAACGCTATGCGCTAACGCCGCCGCATTGGCCTGATGGCCTGAAGCTGCGCATCGTCGCGCTTGCCGATATCCATGCCTGCCGGCCATGGATGACGCCGGAGCGGATCGCCTCACTTGTCGAAGACGCGAATGCCCTGCAGCCGGACGTCATCGTCCTGCTCGGCGATTATATCGCCGGCATGCCGTTGGTGACCCGCCCGGTGACGCCGTCGCAATGGGCCTCCGCCCTCTCAAACCTCAGGGCACCGCTCGGCGTGCTCTCGATTCTCGGCAACCATGACTGGTGGGCAGATGGCTTCGCGCAGCGCGCCGGGGCCGGCCCGACCGTAGCGCGCAAGGCCCTGGAGAAAGTCGGCATTCCGGTGCTGGAGAACGATGTCGTGCGCCTGGAAAAGGATGGGCATGGTGTCTGGATTGCCGGGCTCGCCGACCAGCTCGCTCTGCTGCCGATCAGGGACCGCGCTGGCTTCACGGGGCTGGACGATCTCGACGGCACGCTGGCCAAGGTCAGCGACACCTCGCCCATCATCCTGCTTGCGCACGAGCCGGATATTTTTCCGAAAGTGCCGTGGCGCGTCTCGCTGACCCTGTCCGGCCACACCCATGGCGGACAAATTCGGCTGTTCGGCTATTCGCCGGTCGTGCCATCGCGTTTCGGCAACCGCTACGCCTATGGCCACGTCGTCGAGAAGGATCGCAATCTGATCGTCTCCGGCGGGCTCGGTTTCAGCATATTGCCGGTGCGTTTCGGGATGCGGCCGGAAATCCTGTCGATCGACCTTGGCTAAATCCAGATCGCCTCAGTGAAGCGATTTGATCGCGTCCATCACATCCGGCTCGGCCTTGTCGCCGTTGAAGGCATCGACGATGCCGAAGGCGCCGCCATAGCTCCACACCGACCATGAGAAGCCATGTGCTTCGGCACGCGCGATCATGTCCCTGATATAGGCGGCCCGATACCTAGCGGGCATCACATAGGAATTGCCGTATTCCTGGCGGATCATGCCGAACTCGCCCAGCGTGATGTTTCCAGGCTTGACGCCGTTGGCCCTCGCCCACGCCTCGACCTTTTCGAACGGCGCATCCATCAAGCCGAGCAGTCTGTCGGGGCTGTCCATGCTGGCAACTTGTTCATCGAGATAGGCAAGCAGGCCGCTTTGCCGTGTCCAAGGCGCCTCGGCCTTGATCCTGGCGCGGATGGTGTCGAGCGTCACGTCGAGCTGCGCCTTGGGCACCGCACTCAGCGGATAGGGCAGGCCGGTCACGTAAGGAATGAAGTCTCCGGCCCAGGTTGCGCCCTGATGGGTGAGCAGAAACGGATCGTAGGAATGGAAGGTCCAGATGACGTTGTCGTCCGGAATCGTCTTCGGGTCGATCTTTTCCAACGAACTCGCGGCGGAATAGCAGGCGCCGGTCAGCACCAGGGTCAGTTTCGTAGCCGAGGATCGCGCCGCCGCGAACAGTTTGCGCTGGCGGTCCGGCCACAGGCTCGTGCCGTCGCTGTCGCAGTCCACGATCGGTTCGTTCATGGGCTCGAAGGCGACCTGGGCGGGATCTTCGCTGGCCAGCGTGCGGGCCATCTTGCGGACCATCTCGACATAGGCGTCGAAGGTCCGTGGGTCGCCCATCACTTCAGCCATTCCGATCTTGCGGCTGCCGCCGGCCGGGATCAGGTGCATGTCGACGATCACCTTGAGCCCGGCGCGGTTGATTATGCGCACCGAGTCCAGCACGCTGGCATAGAGATCGTCACGCAAGGCCACGGTCTGGTCGGACAGAAAGGGCGATGGATCGACCGGCATGCGCAGGAAATCGAAGCCGGCATCCTTCAACGCCTTGAGGTCGTCCTCCCCAAGGAATTTCCGCCACTCCGGATAGGGCAGGATGGCCTTGGCGTCGCCCCACTGGTCCTCGCCGGGCCAGGTGACCCACTGGTCGAGATTGAGGCCGCGCTTCATCGAGAATGTCGCGGTCTGGCCAGGCAGCGCCAAAGCCACCAACACGAACAGCGCCGCCATCAAAGTCTTGATCATCGCCGTCAACAGTGCCATCCGATGCTGTGTCACGCGGGAAACAGGTGCCTCGTCGGGGCTGAAAAAGGAAGCGCAATGGGCGATCATGGTGAATCGGCGACGCTGCTGGCCGGGCTTTCCGGTGCGCTGACGGCGTTCGGCCACCGGCTGATGGCGCGGGTCTATTATGCCGACACCGATTTCTCCGGCGTCGTCTATCATGCTCGCTATCTCGAATTCTTCGAACGCGGCCGCTCCGACTATCTCAGGCTGACCGGCGTGCACCACACAGAGCTTGCCGACGGCAAGCATGGCGAAAGAATAGTCTGGGTGGTGCGCCGCATGGAGATCGACTTTCGCGGCCCGGCCCGCATCGACGACATCCTGACCGTCGACACCCGCACCGAGGAGATTTCCGGCGCGCGCATCTTCATGGCGCAACAGCTCAAGCGCGGCGACGAGGTGCTGGTCGAGGCCAAGGTCGAGGCGGCGATCATCGGCGAGAATGGCCGCCCAAGGCGCTTTCCCAAGGAATGGGTGGCGGCATTCATGCCCCGGATGGGATGATATTCAGGTGATGCCGGCCTGCAAACGGTGATTCCCTGCGCTTCCGGTGCTCGGGTGCTTCAAGTACCCTCCGCTCCGGTTCTCGGAAACCGCCGCTTTCGGCTCGGCCTGACCTGAATCTCAACCCATCCTGACTTCGCGCTTGGATGATGGCGTTACAACTGTGCGGGCGTGGCAATGCGCCGCGCCTTATATACTAACCCATCCTTAACCATAACGGTTCATGAAGAGATTGGTGAAGATTGGCGTTATCGAACGCCTTCCTTTCACCAATATTTGCCCTGAAAAGGCCGACAACGGCACAGTTTGGGGTTGTTCCGGTAGCTTCGTGCGAACCGACCACAAGGGATGCCAGGGGCCAGCCGCCAGCTTCGCCCGGAAAATCTTAAGGACGTAACGATGGAAAATATCGCACTCGCCGATCCGGGCGCGCAATTGTCGGTTTGGTCGCTGTTCGTTTCGGCCAGCTGGGTGGTCAAGCTGGTCATGATCGGCCTGCTCTGCGCCTCGGTCTGGACCTGGGCGATCATCGTCGACAAGCTGGTTTCCTATGCCCGCATGCGGCTGGCGCTCAACCGGTTCGAGCAGGTGTTCTGGTCGGGGCAGTCGCTGGAGGAGCTTTACCGCACGCTCGCCGATCGCAAGACCACCGGCATGGGCGCCATTTTCGTGGCGGCCATGCGCGAGTGGAAGAAGAGTTTCGAGAAGGGCGCCAAGTCGCCGCTCGGCCTGCAAACCCGCATCGACAAGGCGATGGACCTGGCGCTGACCCGCGAGATGGAAAAGCTGGAAGGCCGCCTCGGCTTCCTTGCCACCACCGGCTCGGCGGCACCCTTCATCGGCCTGTTCGGCACCGTCATCGGCATCATGACGTCGTTTCAGGCGATCGCCGGCTCCAAGAATACCAGTCTCGCCGTGGTTGCGCCGGGCATCGCCGAAGCGCTGCTGGCGACGGCCATCGGCCTGCTCGCCGCCATTCCCGCCGTCATCGCCTACAACAAGCTGTCGTCCGATGCGAGCAAGATAGCCGTGCGCATGGAAGGGTTCTCCGACGAGTTCTCCGCCATACTCTCGCGCCAAATCGATGAAAAAGTGGCCCCCAAGGCCTGAGGAGTAGCAGATGGGTATGTCCATGGGCATGGCAGGACGCGGCGGGCGCGGCCACAGGCGGCGCGGCCGTCACCATGCACTGATGTCCGAGATCAACGTCACGCCGATGGTCGACGTGATGCTGGTGCTGCTGATCATCTTCATGGTCGCGGCGCCAATGCTGACGGTCGGCGTGCCGATCGACCTGCCGGATACGCAGGCTAAGGCGATGAATGCCGACACGCAGCCGATCACCGTCTCGATCAACGCCGCCGGCCAGATTTACCTGCAGGAAACCGAAATCCCGATCGAGGAACTGGTAGCCAAGCTGCAGGCAATTTCCAAGACCGGCTATGAGGAGCGCATCTTCATCCGCGGCGACAAGTCCACCGACTATGGTACGGCGATGAAGGTGATGGCCCGCATTTCGGCCGCCGGCTACAAGAACATCGGCCTGGTTTCACTGCAGGAACAGGACCAGTAGACGCGCGATGAAGACCGGCCTCACCACATCGGTGATCTTGCATACGGCGGCGCTGACCTTCGGCCTGTTCACGCTGACGGCGCCGGCGGCACTTCCGTCGTCCGACGTCGAGTCGGTCGCGGTCGATATCGTGCCGATGGAAGCCATTGCGCAGACGTTGCAGGGCGACAAAAAGGCCGTGATGCATGAAAAGCCGGCCCCTGTGCCGACGCAGCGCCCGGACATTGTGCCGGATGCGCAGAAGGTCGGTGAGAACAGTGTCGATACCGACAAGCCGATAACGCCGGAAGCCAAGCCCAAGCCCGTCGACATGACCTCGGCTCCGCCGCCCGCACCGACCCCGATCGAAAAGCCGAAGCCTGAGGACGTGCCGAAGCCGCAGGAGAAGCCCAAGCCTACCCCGGCAACGGAAGTGGCGCCGGCGCCGACGCCCAAGGAAGAGGTCAAGCCCGAGCCGGTCAAGCAGGCCGATCCCAAGCCGACACCGGCCAAGCCGGCGCCGACCCCGCCGCCGCAGGACAAGACCGCTGCCATCGATCCGACGCCCGAGGTCAAGCCCGACGCCGTCGCTGAAGCCATAGCGCAGGAGCCGCCCGCCGAGGCGACGCAGCTGCCGGATTCCGCTCCCGCGCCGGAAGCGCGGCCGAAGCCGCAGCCGGCGCAGGCCGAAAGCGCCAAGGCGCCGGAGCGCAAGGACGCCGACAAGCCGGTCAAGGAAGCGTCGTCGAAGCCGAAATCCGATGACAAGCAATTCAACGCCGACGAGATCTCCGCGCTCCTCGACAAGCAGAAACCATCCGGCGGCGGCGCCAAGCGCTCGACCCAGCAGGCGTCGCTCGGCGGCGACAAGGACCAAGGTCAGAAGCTCTCCAGGTCCGAAATGGGTGCCCTGGAAAGCCAGCTCGGCGGCTGCTGGACCCTTCCTGTCGGCCTTGAAGGTTCCGAGAACTTCCTCGTCGTGGTGCGGTTCAACCTGGATGCATCCGGTAAGCTGGACGGGCGCCCGGCGGTCGAAAAGTCGAGCGGAAATCGCCAGTTCGACGAAAGTGCCGTTCGTGCGGTGCAAAAATGCGATGTCACCGGCCTGCAAGTTCCCGCCGGCAAGCAGGACATCTGGGCCGACGTCCGCGTCACCTTCGATCCAAGGGAGATGCTCGGCCTCTAAGGCCCTGTCATCCGAAAATCAGTACGAGAAGCGAGAAGACATGAAATCAATCCTCAAGCCGCTCCTGATGGTCGCAGCAATGGCGATGGGCATGACCGCGGCAGGCACGTTGCCGGCGCTGGCGCTCGTCGAGCTCAACGTCAACAAGGGCAACGTCGAGCCGCTGCCGATCGCCATCACGGATTTCCAGGGCGGCGACGCGCTTGGGGCGCAGATTTCGCAGATCGTCACCGCCGATTTGAAGCGTTCGGGTCTGTTCGCTCCGATCGACAAGAGCGCCTTTATCGAGAAAATCACCAACCCCGATGCAGCACCGCGCTTCGACGACTGGAAGGTGATCAACGCTCAGGCGCTGGTCACGGGCAGCGTCAGCAAGGAAGCCGACGGCCGCATCCGCGCCCAGTACCGGTTGTGGGATACCTTTGCCGGCCAGCAGATGGCTGGCGAGCAGTTCTTCGCCAACGATGCCAATCAGCGGCGTGTCGCCCATATCATCGCCGACGCCATCTATGAGCGGCTGACCGGCGAAAAAGGCTATTTCGACACCCGCGTCGTCTTCATCGACGAATCCGGCGCCAAGAATGCGCGCAAGAAGCGCCTCGCGATCATGGACCAGGACGGCGCCAACGTCCGCTATCTTTCGGACGGCAGGTCGATCGTGCTGACGCCGCGTTTCTCGCCGAACCGGCAGGAAATCACCTACATGTCCTATGAAAGCGGTCAGCCGCGGGTGTACCTGCTGCAGATCGAGACCGGCCAACGCGAACTGGTCGGCAATTTCCCAGGCATGACCTTTGCGCCGCGCTTTTCGCCCGATGGCCAGAAGGTGATCATGAGCCTGCTGCGCGACGACGGCAATTCCAACATCTTCGCCATGGACCTGCGCAGCCGCTCGACGACGCGGCTGACCAACTCGACCGCCATCGACACCTCGCCGTCCTATTCGCCCGACGGCAGCAAGGTGGTGTTCACCTCCGACCGTGGCGGCCGCGCACAGATCTACGTGATGGGCGCCGACGGTTCGGGCCAGACCCGTATCTCCTTCGGCGACGGCGTCTATTCGACACCGGTATGGTCGCCGCGCGGCGACCTGATTGCCTTCACCAAGCAGACCGGCGGCGAATTCCAGATCGGGGTCATGAAGACCGATGGATCGGGTGAGCGCATCCTCTCCTCCGGCTTCCAGCAGGAGGGACCGACCTGGGCGCCGAATGGCCGCGTGCTGATGTTCTTCCGCGATTCCGCCGGTGGCCCCAAACTGGTTTCGGTCGATCTGACCGGACGCAACGAGCAATCGATCCCGACGGCGAACTTCGCTTCGGACCCTGCCTGGTCGCCGCTGCTGGAGTAAGAGACGAACTGAGGAACTGGGGAATTGAAGAACTGAAGAATGGAGAAGGCGGGCGGCCACATCAAGCGTGCGAAGGATCTAGAGGTTTATAAGCGCGCTTATGTGGTCTCTCTTGACGTGCATAAAGCTACGCTCGCCTTCCCGAAAATGGAGCAATACGCACTGGCTGATCAGTTGCGTCGCTCCAGCAAGGGAATCTGCGCCAATTTGGCTGAGGGATTTGCCAAGCAGACTCACTCCAAACCCGAATTCGCGCGGTTCATTTCGATGGCAATGGGTCATGCAGCGAAGTGGAGACGTGGATTTCCTAAGCGTTCGACCTTGGATACATCAGCCAGGCACAACACGACGATTGGCTGCGATCCTATGCCCATATCTACGGCATGCTGATCAATCTGAGAGAAAAGCTGAAGTGAATTCTCTCTTCAGTTCCTCAATTCCCCAACTCTTCAATTCCTCTTTTCCATCTCTTTGTCGCGTTTTGGCCGTATTTCCGCCTAGGGTCCGCGCCAACTGTGGCTCATGGCCAATGGCTGCGGACGGGCAGCTTAAACCAAAATTTAACCGTGTTTCTTGAATGCCGGTTAACCCAAACGTGGTTACTGGGTGATCAACGAAATCACTCAAATTAGACCACTCGAATTACGAAGGAGAGGCGGCATGGGCCGTATTGCAGCACTTACCAGAAACCCGGTCATGATCGCGCTGGTGGCGATGCTCGCCATCGCCGGTTGCGCCTCGAAAAAGACGCCGAACAACGCGGCCGATCTTGGCCTTAACGGCGCCGGCGCCGCAACACCCGGATCGGCGCAGGACTTCACCGTCAACATTGGCGACCGCATCTTCTTCGATACGGACTCGACCTCGATCCGTGCCGACGCGCAGACGACGCTCTCGCGCCAGGCACAGTGGCTGAACCAGTACAAGCAGTATGCCATCGTCGTCGAAGGCCATGCCGACGAACGCGGAACGCGCGAATACAATCTGGCGCTCGGCGCCCGCCGCGCAGCCGCTACCCGTGACTTCCTTGTCGCCAAGGGCGTCTCGGCCAGCCGTCTCAAGACCATTTCCTACGGCAAGGAACGTCCGGTCGCGGTTTGCGACGACATCTCTTGCTGGTCGCAGAATCGCCGCGCGGTCACTACGCTTAGCGGCGCTGGCTCCTGAGGCATCATGGACCGGCGCGTCAAAGGACGCGTGGCCGTCTAGCGGTAAAAATGCAACATACTTGTGCGAAAGGCGGCCTTGGGGCCGCCTTTTTCATATCCGGATGCCCGAAACAAAATTTGGCCGAAGTCTCGGCTCCTGCTATGAGCCGAGGGCGCTTGGCTGGTCCCATTCTGATTGGAAGGCGCGAACAAGCTAACGAAATCACTGCGAGAGGCACATGCATTTGAGATCGGTTCTGAGCGGCACGCTTGCGCTGCTGCTCCTATCAGGCGTCACCGCCCTGGCTAGCGGCACCGGGGCGAGCGGCACAGGGCAATCAACCGACAGCGGCTTTACCTTCCATCTTCCCAGTATCGAATTGCCCGGCTTTTTTGGTCAAAAGAAGAAACCGGACCAGGTTCAGCTGGTGCAGTCCGATCCTACCGCTGTCACCAGCCTGGAAGAGCAGCTGCGGCAGATGAACGGCAAGATCGAGGAACTCAATTTCCAGGTCCTGCAAATGCAGGAGCAGATCCGCAAGCAGCAGGAAGATAATGAATTCCGCTTCCAGCAGCTGGAAGGTGGCGGCACGCAAGGCGGACAGCCGCCGGCGCAGAAGAAATCGGACGCCACCACCGGCACCGACAACAACGTGGCGGCGGCCCCGGCAACACGGGCGCCGGCCGATGCCGGCGCCGAGCCCGCCAACGATCAATCGGCAGTCGGCAAGACGGTCGAGGACGTCATCGTCGAATCTCCGGATGGCGACCCCGGCAAGGTTATTCCCGGTACGGGAGCGCCGGAAAAGACCTTCGGCAGCATCACCGTCGACAAGAACGGCAATGTCATCGATGCCGGCGGCAACACACAATCGACCGCGCCGGCGCAGGATACCGCGCCAGTCGCCGGGGCGGCGCCCAAGGCCGGCAAATCCGATACGGTGGTCGCGGCGTTGCCCGCCACCAACAATCCGGAAGAGCTCTACCGCAACTCATACCAGTTCATCCTCTCGGGCGACTACGGCACCGCCGAGCAGGGTTTTCGCGACCACATCGCCCGCTTCCCCAAGGATGCGAAGGCCGCGGACGCGCATTACTGGCTGGGCGAGTCATTGCTCGGCCAGCAGAAATACCGCGATGCGGCCGAGACGTTCCTTGCCGCCAGCAAGGACTACCCCAAGGCCAAGAAAGCTCCCGATATGTTGCTGAAGCTCGGCGTGTCGCTGGTCGGCCTCAAGCAGCATGACGTTGCCTGCGCCACTTTCAGCGAGGTCGGCAAGCGCTACCCCGATATTTCCAGCGCGCTCAAGGAACGCGTCAAGCAGGAGAAGGCTCTGGCTGCCTGCTGATCCTTGTCATACATGTCGTTGTCCTGAAACCGGGATCACTTTTGGGCGACATGCATCATGCTCGACACCGAGCCGGACCTCTCGACTAACCCTTTTTCGCATATCGATTTTACCAGCGGCGCTGTTGCGGCCGTGTCCGGCGGCAGCGACTCGACCGCCCTGCTCCTTCTTCTCAAACACCATCTCGAACGTAGGGCGCCGGCAACCAGGCTGCTGGCGGTGACGATCGACCACGGTTTGCGGTCCGGTTCGGCTGCGGAAGCGCAAACAGTGGCGAAGCTGTGCGCCAGGCTCGGAATTTCACACCGCATCCTGACATGGTCGGGTCCAAAGCCATCGACCGGTCTGCCCGCCGCCGCTCGCGAGGCGCGCTACCGGCTGCTAGCCGAGGCGGCACAAGCGGAAGGCATCGGCATGATCCTCACCGGCCATACCGCCGACGACCAGGCGGAAACGGTGCTGATGCGGCACGCGCGGGACGAGGGCCAAGGCCATGCCGGCATGGCCGGCCGGGGACTTGCCGGCATGGCGCCGGCCACCCTCTATGACTGGCGCATTTGGATCGTGCGGCCGCTCCTCGGCGTGCGGCGCGCGGCATTGCGCGACGTCCTGCGCCGTCAAAATGTCGGCTGGGCTGACGATCCGACCAATGACGACGCGGCTTTCGAGCGGCCGCGTGTGCGGGCCGCACTTGCCGGCGAGAGTGTCGAGCATGTGAAGGGCATGTTGATGCTCGCGGGCCAGGCCGCCCTCGAGCGCAGGCAGCTTGGCGCCAGCGCAGCCGGTTTGATCGATGGCTTCGCCAGCCAGCCAGCCATCGGCCTCATCCGCCTCGACCCGTGCCTGCTCTCCTCCGGTGACGAGCAGGCGGCCGTCTATGCGTTGCGCATCCTTCTGGCCACGACCGGCGGGATTGCCTTCCTGCCGGATCAGGCCCGCAGCGAGGCTCTGTTCGGTCGGCTGAGGGCTGGATTTCTTTGCGCCACATTGTCGCGGACGGTTGTCGATTCCCGGCGCTCCGGCATATTCCTGCGCCGCGAGGCGCGCGGACTGCCCGCCGCCGCTGCCGCCACCGGCAGCACCCTGTGGGACGGCCGCCGGCACATCACATTGAACGACAGCAGCAGCGCATTGTTGATTGCCCCGTTAGGCACGGCAGCGGCGAAACGGCTCGCGACGGGTGAAGGAAAAACCCCGTCGAGCCTGATGCGCGCCGCGCTCGCGGCCGAACCGGCGGTGTGGCAGGCCGGTGAATGCCTTGGTTTGCCTGGATATGGACTGAAGTCCGCGACGGTGGAAGTGCGGCCGGTCGTTGCCCCCTTCGGCCGCTTCCTGCCATCCTTCGACCTAGCGCTGGCGCGGGCCGTCGCCGGGCTGATTGGCGCGGCCCCGGTCCCGCCCTTGCCTTTCAGCGGCCACAGTGCCGGCTGAGGGTTGCGCGAAAGCTTAACCCAGACGTGCTGTTCTGCTTGGCAAGGGGGGACGCTCTCCCTATGTTAGGCGCAAGTTTCCTCTCATGACGCGTGTCCGCCTCGCGGACGCCAACGGGACAATTGATGAATCCGAACTATCGCAACCTCGCGCTCTGGGCGATCATAGCGGTCCTGCTCATAGCCCTGTTCAATTTGTTCCAGACGCCGCAGACGCGAGGGGCTTCCAGCGATGTGCCTTATTCGCAGTTCCTGCAGGATGTCGCGGCGGGGCGGGTCAAGACGGTGACCATTGCTGGCGCTCGTATCAGCGGCACCTACACCGACAATTCCAGCGGTTTCCAGACCTATTCGCCCGGCGATCCTTCGCTGGTCTCGCGGCTGCAGGACAAGAACGTCACCATCAATGCACGGCCTGAAACGGACGGTTCCAATTCGCTGTTCGGCTATTTGATCTCCTGGCTGCCGATGATCCTCATCCTCGGCGTCTGGATATTCTTCATGCGCCAGATGCAGTCCGGCTCCGGCCGCGCGATGGGCTTCGGCAAATCGAAGGCCAAGCTGCTCACCGAAGCGCATGGCCGCGTCACTTTCCAGGACGTTGCCGGCGTCGACGAAGCCAAGGAAGATCTGGAAGAGATCGTCGAGTTCCTGCGCGATCCGCAGAAGTTCCAGCGGCTCGGCGGCAAGATTCCGCGCGGCGTGCTGCTCGTCGGCCCTCCGGGAACCGGCAAGACGCTGCTCGCGCGCTCGGTTGCCGGCGAAGCCAATGTGCCGTTCTTCACCATTTCCGGTTCTGACTTCGTCGAGATGTTCGTCGGCGTCGGTGCAAGCCGCGTCCGCGACATGTTCGACCAGGCCAAGAAGAACGCGCCCTGCATCATCTTCATTGACGAAATCGACGCAGTCGGCCGTCATCGCGGCGCCGGCCTCGGCGGCGGCAATGACGAACGCGAGCAGACGCTGAACCAGCTGCTGGTCGAGATGGACGGTTTCGAATCCAACGAAAGCATCATCCTGATCGCTGCCACCAACCGGCCCGACGTGCTCGATCCGGCACTGCTCAGGCCAGGCCGCTTCGACCGCCAGGTCGTGGTGCCGAACCCTGACATCGTCGGCCGCGAGAAGATCCTCAAGGTGCATGTGCGCAACGTGCCGCTGGCGCCCAACGTCGACCTCAAGGTGATCGCGCGCGGCACGCCTGGCTTCTCCGGCGCCGACCTGATGAACCTCGTCAACGAATCCGCGCTGATGGCGGCACGACGCAACAAGCGCCTCGTCACCATGGCTGAATTCGAGGACGCTAAGGACAAGATCATGATGGGCGCCGAGCGCCGCTCGTCGGCCATGACGCAGGCCGAGAAGGAACTGACCGCCTACCATGAGGCCGGCCACGCCATCCTCGCGCTCAACGTGCCGTCGGCCGATCCGCTGCACAAGGCCACCATCATCCCGCGCGGCCGTGCACTCGGCATGGTCATGCAGTTGCCCGAAGGCGACCGCTATTCGATGAGCTACAAATACATGATCTCGCGGCTCGCCATCATGATGGGCGGCCGTGTCGCCGAGGAGTTCAAGTTCGGCAAGGAGAACATCACCTCCGGAGCTTCTTCGGATATCGAGCAGGCGACCAAGCTGGCGCGTGCCATGGTCACGCGCTGGGGCTTTTCCGACAAGCTCGGCCATGTCGCCTATGGCGACAACCAGGAAGAAGTGTTCCTTGGCCATTCGGTGGCACGCACGCAGAACGTCTCGGAAGAAACGGCGCAGATCATCGACGCCGAAGTGCGCCGCCTGATCGATGAGGCCTATTCGTCGGCGAAGTCCATCCTGACCAAGAAGAAGAAGGAATGGATCGCGCTGGCTCAGGGCCTGCTGGAATACGAGACGCTGTCCGGCGAGGAGATCAAGCAGTTGATCGCCGGCCACAAGCCCGCACGCGACCTCGGCGACGATACGCCGCCAAGTCGTGGCTCGGCCGTGCCGAAGTCCGGCGGCCGCCGCAAGAAGGGTCCTGAGCCCGAAGGCGGTATGGAACCACAGCCGTCGAGCTGAGTTCGGCCACCGATTTCATCGAACGCCGCGGCTTGCTCCGCGGCGTTTTTTGTTTTTGGCGTTGGGGAGGAGTTGTCCGCGACCTCGCATCTGCGACGGTGACGATTGGCGAAAGTCTAGGTGATAGCCAATCTCCCCCACAAGGGGGAGATTGGCAACGTCGCCGCTGGCGTGCCCTCGAAGGCAACAAAAAGGCCCGCGAACCCTGCGGTTCGCAGGCCTTCTCTTCTTCAGATGTCTTGTCGCTCAGCTCTTCAGCTTGGCATTGCACAGGCTGTAATAACCGCCGCCCTTCTGGATCCAGCGAAGGCCGTTCAACGTGCCCGCGTCCTTGTTGCCATGGTAGCCCTGGAGACAGGTCTTCATGCGCGCCTTCGCGGGCTTTTCGGTCTTGAACTCGGCGGCCAGCGTGGTCGGAAATGTCACGCCCGCGGGCGCTACAGTGGGGGCGACCGCCGCGCTGGTTTCTTTTTTCGTCTGCGGCTCGGTTTTGACCGTATCCTCGCTGACACTGTCCGCTGCTGATGTCGCGCACTTCTCCTTGCGAAAAGCCGTCCAGTCCATGCCGTTCAGAGTGCCGCCTTCCTTGGCTGTTCGATAGGTCTCGCCGCATTCCTTCATCGTCAGTGCGCTTGCGGGGGCGACGCTCCAAGCGACAAATGCGGTCGCAGCCAATACCGCCAATTTCAAACCGTGCATAAGACCCTCCTGGTTGATAATAAGTTTGACGTCTTTTTGTATATGGTTTGTTCTCTATATGTTCAACCAGAATCTTTACGGACTACCGATGAGCTTGGCGGTGGGCAGTGTAGGCGAATTGATGATGCCGGCAGCCCGGCGACATGCAGATGCGAGCAAGGCAGTGTGCGTCTTCGCGCAACAAAAAAGGCCCGCGCATCTTGCGATGCGCGGGCCTTTGTTTGGAGACTATGGCTAAGCGATCAGCTCTTCAGCTTGGCGTTGCACAGGCTGTAGAAGCCGCCGCCCTTCTGGATCCACTTCAGGCCGCCAAGCGAATTGGCGTCCTTGAGGGCATAGTACTGGTCGAGGCAGGTGTGCATACGGCCCTTTCCGGGGGTCTCGCTGGTATATTTCGGCGAGATCGCGGACGGGAAGGTGACGCCCTTGGGCGCAGCCGTCGTCGGCTTCGCCGGCTCCTTGGTGTAGCTCGCCTCGTCGGCGGCCGGCACGGTGTCGTCATCCGAGGCGGCTGCGCCGCACTCGGTCTTGCGGAAGTCGTTCCACTTCATGCCGTTCAGCGTGTTGGCCGTCTTGGCGGCCTGATACTTGGTGCTGCATTCGGCCATGCTCAGGCCCTTGCCGCCATTGTCTGCGGGAGCGGCGGGAGCCGCGGCGGCCTTGGTGGTCGCCGGCTTGGCGGCGGCAGCGGCGGATGCACCGGCGGCGCATTCGGATTTGCGGAAGTCGTTCCACTTCATGCCGTTCAGCGTGCCGGCAGCCTTCGCCGCCTGATACTTGGTGCTGCATTCCTTCGCCGTCAGGCCCTTGGCCGTGCTGTCGTCCGCCGCGGCGGCAGCCTTCGTGGTGTCGGTCGCTTTCTTGGCATCGGCCGGCTTGGCGTCGGTCGTCGCTGCGGCGTCGGTACCGCACTGAGCCTTGCGGAACTGGTTCCAGGTCGCTCCGGCCAGTGTCCCCGCATCCTTGGCGGCGTTATACTTCGTGCTGCACTCGGCCATCGTCAGTGCGTTGGCTGGCGCGGCCAGGAACAAGGTCGCGACGGCGAGGCCGGTCAAAGTGGCAAGTCGGTGGATGAGCATAGCGTTTCTCCGTTGCAGCAGCCCATGATACGTCCCTGCAAATCAATAACGCTCAACGGTCGGTTGCGCCAGATGCTAAGTGGCGTATATATCGCCGAAAATCGGCTTCTCCCGATAAGGTGATGAAATCGTTGTCCGTTGCCTGGTTCAGAGCAAGATTTTCCTGGTGCATCCGCGCTGAAAGGCTCGAATGACTTGTATATTGCAGCATGGCAGTCTGGGCATGTCAGGTTGCGGCCACGTTGTGTGCAGTGCACAACAATGGTTTTCTAAGGATTGGTAACGTATAATCACACAATGTGATCATAGCGCCCTGGCCACTTGTGGCATGACGTGCCGGGGAAGAAACGTCGAGGAAGCTGACTGGCATGGCAGGGAATTATTTCGGCACGGACGGCATTCGCGGACGCGCCAACAAGTTTCCGATGACCGCTGAAATCGCGATGCGGGTCGGCATGGCCGCCGGCCTTTCTTTCCAGCGCGGCAGCCATCGACATCGTGTCGTGCTCGGCAAGGACACCAGGCTTTCCGGTTATATGATCGAGAATGCCATGGTCGCCGGTCTTTGTGCCGCCGGCATGGACGTGTTCCTGCTCGGCCCGATCCCGACGCCGGCTGTCGCCATGCTGGTGCGTTCGCTGCGCGCCGATATCGGCGTCATGATCTCGGCCTCGCACAACCCCTATTACGACAACGGCATCAAGCTGTTCGGACCCGACGGCTACAAGCTCTCCGACGAGATCGAGGAGCGCATCGAGAGCATGCTCGACAGGGATATCGAACTGGCGCTCGCCGACTCCGACGGGCTTGGCCGCGCCAAGCGCGTCGACGGCGTGCATGACCGCTACATCGAATTCGCCAAGCGCACCTTGCCGCGCTCGATGTCGCTCGCGGGCTTGAGGATCGTCGTCGATTGCGCCAATGGCGCGGCCTACAAGGTGGCGCCCGAGGCGCTGTGGGAACTGGGCGCCGAAGTCGTCGCCATCAATGTCGAGCCCAACGGCTTCAACATCAACAAGGAATGCGGCTCGACCCACCCGGCCGGCCTGCAAAAGAAGGTGCACGAAGTGCGCGCCGATATCGGCATCGCGCTCGACGGCGACGCCGATCGCGTCGTCATCGTCGATGAAAACGGCGCGATCGTCGATGGTGACCAGATCATGGCGCTGATCGCCGAATCCTGGCACCAGAGCGGGCGGCTTGCCGGCGGCGGTGTCGTCTCAACCGTCATGTCCAATCTGGGCCTCGAACGCTTCCTCGGCGACATGAAGCTGCAATTGCACCGCACCAAGGTCGGCGACCGTTATGTCGTCGAGCATATGCGCGCGCATGGCTTGAATGTCGGCGGCGAACAGTCGGGCCATATCGTGCTGTCCGACTTTTCGACCACCGGCGACGGCCTGGTTTCGGCGCTGCAGGTGCTGGCCTGCATCAAGCGGCAGGGCCGGCCGGTCAGCGAACTGTCGAAGAAATTCGAACCCGTGCCGCAACTCCTGAAGAACGTTCACATTTCCGGCGGCAAGCCGCTCGAGGAGGCGCCGGTCAAGGCCGCCATCGAAGACGCGCGTAGCCGGCTCGGCAAGACCGGACGGCTGGTTATCCGGCCATCCGGGACAGAGCCGCTGATCCGCGTGATGGCCGAGGGCGACGACCCGCAACTGGTCGAGTCCGTGGTGAATGGCATCGTGGACATCATCTCGGAAACGCGCAGCGCCGCCTGACCCCCACAGCGCCCGGCAGGACGTCGTCGCCTGAACCTGTCCAAGGCCCGCCTCTCGGCGGGCTTTTTCTTGTCGGCTCCCAGTCTGTTCGCTGTTCGGAAATCTCGCGCCGGTCCCCAGAAGTTTCGAGATTCGTGGTTAAGCAACAGGGTTAAACGCCTTTTAACCTTTGCAATTCATTATCCACGACTGAAAGCCAATCGCATTTCGGGCGGGTTTGCCGTTCCGAGCTTCTCAGGGGTGACAAGCATGTTCAAGACAGCAAGAAAGGCCCTGCTCGCCTTACTGTTCGCAGGCCTGGCGGGGCCGTTGTTCGCGGCCGACCTGCCGGAACCGATCGTCGAAGAGGCTCCGCCTCAGGCCGTCTACGAGCAGCCGGTAGAAGTCGGCGGCTGGTATATCCGTGGCGACATCGACTATCACAAGTCGACCGTGCGCGGCATCGACTATATGACCTACACCGTCGATCCCTGTAACTGTACGGTTACGCCCGGCACCAGAAGCTTCGATTTCGGCAAGCTCAAGGGCGGTTTCTCGCTCGGCGCCGGCGTCGGCTACAAGATCAACGATCACTTCCGGACCGATTTGACCGCCGACTATTGGTTCAAGTCGAACTTCAACGGCGGCACCTCGGACATCAACGGTACTTCGACCGAAGTATCGAAGATGAGCGCCCTGCTACTGCTTGCCAACGCCTATGTCGATCTCGGCACCTACCATGGCATCACGCCTTACGTTGGCGCCGGCATCGGCGGCGCCCGCGTCAAGTGGGATGATGTCTACGACCCGAACACCACCGAGTTCAATCCCGGCAGATCAAGCTGGCGTTTCGCCTACGGTCTGATGGCCGGCGCTTCGTACTGCTTGACCGACAAGATCATTCTCGATGCCGGCTACCGCTTCTCCCATATCCAGGGCGGCCGCATGTTCGACTGGAACATCACCAGCTCCGGTCCCGGCTTCGATCGTGGCATCAACACACACGAAGTGCGCGGTGGCCTGCGTTACCAGTTCGGTGGCAACAACGGTTGCGCCGCGCCGGTCGTTGCCTACCAACCCGAACCCGAGCCGATCTACACCAAGTAACAGCATCTACATTACTTGAATTCTTCACAAACCGCCCGGCCTCAGCCGGGCGGTTTTTCGTTGGCCGCCTGGAATCGACAGGGGAAATGAATTCGCTAACGCTCTGTTAGCCTTAACCGGCACTTAACCACTATGGTTAACAATGCTTCTTGAAACGATGGCTGCCGCTGCGATTGCGGGCTGCGCCAAATTCGGGAGTCGGGGACCATGAAACTTACATCGCGTATGGCGCTGGCGCTCGGTGCACTAGCCCTCCTGCCGCTGACGCCGGTGCACGCGGCCGACTACGATCCGCCGATCTATGTCGACCAGGCGCCCGACTACGTCCCGGTCGAGGTCGGCTCCGGCTGGTATCTGCGCGGCGATCTCGGCTATGCCTTCAACAAGCCCTATGAATTTTCGGAAACTCCGGCCGGTCTGGTTACGGATACCAGCCCGCTGTCTGGTTCGATAGGTATGGGCTACCATTTCAACGATTACTTCCGTGGTGAATTGAATTTCGGTCTGCTGCCGACAAGCAAATTCGCCAGCAAATTCGACAGTACTTGCGATGGAACGCAGACGGTGACTGTCACCAGCGGTGGCAGCACAAGCGCGTTCGCCGGCCCAAGCACCCGTGGATGCGAAGGCTCCAACGACGGCAACAACAAGGCCTACGATGTGATGGCCAGCGCCTTTGTCGACCTGGGCACTTATGTCGGCTTCACGCCCTATGTCGGAGGCGGTGTCGGCATAGCGTACAGCACCTACAAGTACGCTCAAGGCGCTCGCAACTGTCAGAATTCATCGACAACATCAGGTACAACCACGACCATCTTTGAATGCGACGATCCAAACGGCTATGATGGGACGACGCAGTCGGAGAAGCAGTTCAGCTTCGCCTATACGCTCGGCGCCGGCTTTGCTTATCAGGTCAGCAAGAATGTTGCAGTCGATGTCGGCTATCAATACACGGCTCTGCCTTCCGCGAAATACGTGACAGCAGACGCTGTCGGCAACCCTGAGTTCAAAAAGGGCCTCGATTATCATCAGGTCAAGGTCGGGCTGCGCTACGATCTCTGGTAGGCGCGGCGAGTACGAGGACCAGGACGGCGGATCTTTCGGGGTCCGCCGTTTGCGTTTGAAGTCACGACATCCTGATCGGGGATCGCCGGTATCCCGGCAACGACAAAAACTTTCCTCTTGACGCCTGAAGCCCGAACGAATATCGCCGTCCGTGGGCCACCCCTCCCCAACGAGGGGCCACTATCTGGAAGGATAGACCACGATGACGACGCATACGAAGCCCGGACTCCGTCCGGCAAACCCCAATTTCTCCTCAGGTCCCTGCGCAAAGCGCCCCGGCTGGTCGGTCGAGGCGCTAAGAAATGCTGCGCTCGGCCGTTCCCACCGCGCCAAGATCGGCAAGACCAAGCTCGAACAGGCGATCGAGCTGACGCGCGAGATTCTCCAGGTCCCGGCGGGTTACCGCATCGGCATCGTGCCGGCGTCGGACACCGGTGCGGTCGAGATGGCGCTGTGGTCGCTGCTCGGCGAGCGCGGCGTCGACATGGTCGCCTGGGAGAGCTTTGGCTCCGGCTGGGTCACCGACGTGGTCAAGCAATTGAAGCTCGCCGACGTGCGCAAGATCGAAGCCGGCTACGGCGAGCTGCCTGATCTCACCAAGATCGATTTCGACCGCGATGTGGTGTTCACCTGGAACGGCACCACGTCGGGCGTTCGCGTGCCGAACGGCGATTTCATTCCCGCGGACCGCAAGGGCCTGACCGTCTGCGATGCGACTTCCGCCGCATTCGCGCAGAGGCTCGACTTCGAAAAACTCGATGTCGTCACTTTCTCCTGGCAGAAGGTGCTGGGCGGCGAGGGCGCTCACGGCATGCTGATCCTGTCGCCTCGCGCCGTCGAGCGGCTGGAAACCTACAAGCCCTCATGGCCGCTGCCGAAAATTTTCCGCCTGACCTCAGGCGGCAAGCTGATCGAAGGTATCTTCAAGGGCGAGACCATCAACACGCCCTCGATGCTGTGCGTCGAGGATTACCTCGATGCGCTCAACTGGGCGAAGTCGACCGGCGGCCTCGACGCGCTGATCGCCAGGGCGGATGCCAATGCGGCCGTCCTCGATCGCTTTGTCGGCAAGTCCTCCTGGCTCGGTCATCTCGCCGTCCAGCCGGCGACACGGTCGAACACGTCCGTCTGCCTGTCCTTCACCGATCCGGACGTGTCCGCGCTCGATGCCGACGGGCAGGCGGCCTTCGCCAAGGGGCTGGTGTCGGTGCTCGACAAGGAAGGCGTCGCCTATGATATCGGTGCCTATCGCGACGCACCGCCCGGCCTGCGCATCTGGTGCGGCGCGACGGTCGAGACGTCGGATCTCGAAGCGCTGCTGCCCTGGCTCGACTGGGCATTCGCCGCACAGAAGGCGTCGCTCAAAGCGGCGGCCTGAGATCGTTCGCGGCGGCCTTCGGGCCGCCCACTCCCATCAGGATCAAATCCATTTCAAGGAGGCCGCCATGGCGCCCCGCGTTCTCGTCTCAGACAAACTCTCCCCCACCGCCGTGCAAATCTTCAAGGATCGCGGCGTCGAGGTCGACTATCTGCCCGATCTCGGCAAGGACAAGGATAAGCTCGCCGAAGTGATCGGCCAGTATGATGGCCTCGCCATCCGCTCGGCGACCAAGGTCACCGAAAAGCTGATCAACGCCGCTACCAATCTCAAAGTCATCGGCCGCGCCGGCATCGGCGTCGACAATGTCGATATCCCGGCGGCAAGCCGCAAGGGCATCATCGTGATGAACACGCCCTTCGGCAACTCGATCACCACAGCCGAACATGCGGTGGCGATGATCTTTGCGCTGGCGCGCCAGATCCCTGAAGCCAACGCCTCGACCCATGCCGGCAAATGGGAAAAGAACCGCTTCATGGGCGTCGAGATAACCGGCAAGACGCTGGGCGTCATCGGTTGCGGCAACATCGGTTCGATCGTCGCGACGCGCGGCGTTGGCCTCAAGATGCACGTCATCGCCTTCGATCCGTTCCTGTCGGACAGCCGTGCCGAGGAGCTTGGCGTCGACAAGGTCGAGCTCGACGAGCTGTTCGCCCGCGCCGATTTCATCACCCTGCACACGCCGCTGACCGACAAGACGCGCAACATCATCGATGCCGCGGCGATCGCCAAGATGAAGAAGGGCGTGCGCATCATCAATTGCGCACGCGGCGGTCTGATCGTCGAGGCCGATCTGGTCGCAGCGCTGAAGAGTGGCAAGGTGGCCGGCGCTGGCGTCGACGTCTTCGAGGTCGAACCGGCCGAGAACAACGAACTGTTCGGCATGGAGAATGTGGTGGCGACGCCGCATCTCGGCGCCTCGACGACGGAGGCCCAGGAGAATGTCGCGCTGCAGGTTGCCGAGCAGATGGCCGACTATCTGATCAAGGGCGCCGTCTCCAACGCCATCAACATGCCGTCGATCACCGCCGAGGAGGCGCCGCGGCTGAAGCCGTTCGTCAAGCTCGCCGAGGTGCTCGGCGCCTTTGTCGGCCAGGTCACCGAGGATCCGATCAAGGAGGTGGAGATCCTGTTCGACGGCTCGACCGCGACGATGAACACGCGCGCGCTGATCAGTGCAGCACTCGCCGGGCTGATCCGGCCTCAGGTCTCGGACGTCAACATGGTGTCGGCGCCGATCATGGTGAAGGAGCGCGGCATCATCGTGGCCGAGGTCAAGCGCGACAAGTCGGGCGTGTTCGACGGCTATATCAAGCTGACGGTGAAGACCGAGCACATGACGCGCTCGATCGCCGGCACATGCTTCTCGGATGGCAAGCCACGCTTCATCCAGATCAAGGGCATCAACCTCGATGCCGAGGTCGGCCAGCACATGCTCTACACCACCAATGCGGACGCGCCGGGCATCATCGGCCTGCTCGGCACCGTCTGCGGCGAGAATGGCGTCAACATCGCCAACTTCCAGCTCGGCCGCAACCGGCCGGGCGGCGATGCCATAGCGCTGCTCTATCTCGACGCGCCGTTCCCGGAAGCCGTGCTGGAAAAGGTCAAGGCGCACAAGTCGATCGACTCGGCCAAGCGGCTGCAGTTCGACGTCAACGCGATGTGATTGAGGACAGGCGGTCGCCGACCCACCTCGTTGACGCCGGCCGCCGCGGCGGCCGGTTCATGTCAACTCGTCCGAGCCATCGGAGACACCCACGCGATGTCGGTAGACCAGTTCCCAGCCCTTCCAGCCCGTAAACAGCAGGATGAGAACCACGATCAGCGATAGGACGATGCCGGTTGGCATCACGGCCGCCGCTCCGCCGGCATACCGCGAGTACCAGTTGTAAAGCTCGATCAACACGACGAGTACATTGCCGCCGGCATGGAGCCATGCCGTCGTGAGATTGCGGACCTGAACATCGCCGAGAACATCCGTCAAGCCAGCAAGCGCAGCCAGGGCAGCCATGATCAGGCCTGCGCCGAGAAGCCAAAGCGACCCGGTGACCCATCCAGGATCGGCTGTTCGCCAGAAGATAAGGTCGCAAACGAAGGTGCCGACAAAAAAGGCAATCGGAAACGGAATCAGCATCGGGTGGATAGGGTGACCGGCAATGCTTGCCGTGCTGCGAGGGTTGTGGCTCATCATGTCGCCTCCCTGGCGTTCAAACTCCGCTGGAGGTGAAATGTTCCAAGTAGGGGACGCGGCAGGATTCATGCCGCTGTTTCCGCGCCATTGGCGAAGTCCAGGCCGTTCGCGTGATTACCGCGACGGCGGAGGGCGTCAGCCGCCAAATGTCATCCGCGGTGGTCCGCCACCGCCATCTTGCGCCCGCTGTATTCGGCAAGCCCGATGCCGCCCAGCACGAGCACCAAGGCCAGCGCCTGATAGAGCTGGAACGTCTCGCCGACGATCAGCACCGACAGCAGCGTGCCGAAGATCGGCACCAGATTGATGAACAGGCCGGCGCGGTTGGCGCCGATCAGCTCGTTGCCCCTGATGTAGAAGATCTGCGAAACGACCGATGCGCCGATCGCCGTATAGACGATGACGGTCCAGCCGCGCGCGTCGGGCATGATGACCTTGCCGGCGAGGACCTCCCACAGGAAGAACGGCAACGAGGTGACGAGTGCCGAAACCGACAGGGCCAGCATCAGGCTCTGCCAGTGCATCACCGGCTTCAGCCGCAACCCCACCGAATAGCCGCTGTAGAGAAAGACTGCGACCAGCATGATGGCGTCACCGAAATTGAGTTCCAGCGTCAACAGCCGGCGCGGGTCGCCATGGCAGGCGGTGAGGATCACGCCGGCGATGGTCAGCACGACGCCGACAATCTGCGCCCAGTTCACGCGCAGGCGGAAGAAGACGAAATTGGCAGTCATGATCAGGATCGGCATCGCCGCCTGTTCGATCGAGACATTGATCGCTGTCGTGTAGTTGAGCGCCGTGTAGAAGATGGTGTTGAACAGGGTGAAGCCGCTGGCGCCGAGGGCGACCAGCACGAACCAGTGCTTGCGGACTACCGGCCAGTCCTTCTGGATGGTCTTCCAGCCGATGGGCAGCATGATCGCCACGGCCAGCACCCAGCGCAGGAAGACCAGCGTCATCGGCGAGACGTGATCGACCGCCAGCTTGCCGGCCACCGAATTTCCACCCCAAAGCAAGGTGGTGAGCAGCAGGAATATGTAGGCGCTTCGATGCATCGCGGGATTCCAGTCGCCGGAGCTGCGGTGTTTGCCGGCCTATTGCCCTCGCTCGCCCAAGTAAATGATGTCAAAGCCGAAAATTGTTGTGCCTCAGGGCATTTTCGACGGCAAAGAAAGGTCGCGCTCGCGAGGTCTTGACGTTATAGAGGCCTGTCGTTTCGAACCATATTCAAGCCGCTTGGCGGCGTCTCAAGGGAAAAGAAACATGGCCAATGTGGTGGTCGTCGGCTCGCAGTGGGGTGACGAAGGCAAGGGCAAGATCGTCGACTGGCTGTCGGAGCGCGCCGATGTCGTGGTGCGTTTCCAGGGCGGCCACAATGCCGGCCATACGCTGGTCGTCGACGGCAAGGTCTACAAGCTGTCGTTGCTTCCGTCGGGCGTCGTGCGCCAGGGCAAGCTGTCCATCATCGGCAATGGCGTCGTGTTCGACCCGCACGCTTTCGTCGCCGAGGTGGCAAAACTCAAGGCGCAAGGTGTCGAAGTGGCGCCGGATCGCCTGAAAATAGCCGAAAACACAGCGCTTATCCTGTCCCTGCATCGAGAGCTGGACGGATTTCGTGAGGACGCCGCATCCAATTCCGGGACGAAGATTGGCACGACCCGTCGCGGCATCGGCCCCGCCTATGAGGACAAGGTGGGCCGGCGCGCGGTCAGGGTGATGGATTTGGCGGATTTGGAAACACTGCCCTTGAAAGTCGACAGGCTGCTGACGCACCACAATGCGCTGCGACGCGGGCTTGGTCATGCGGAAGTCACGCATGACGCGATCATGCAGGAACTAACCTCGGTCGCCGACGACATCCTGCCCTATATGGACCGGGTCTGGAAGATCCTCGACGACAAGCGCCGGGCTGGCGAGCGCATCCTGTTCGAGGGCGCGCAGGGCACACTGCTCGATATCGACCACGGCACCTATCCGTTCGTGACCTCGTCGAACACGGTTGCCGGACAGGCTGCCGCCGGCTCCGGCGTTGGCCCGGGCGCCATCGGCTATGTGCTCGGCATCACCAAGGCCTATACGACACGCGTCGGCGAGGGTCCGTTCCCGACCGAGCAGAAGAACGAGGTCGGCGAATTCCTCGGCACGCGCGGCCATGAATTCGGCGTCGTCACCGGTCGCAAGCGCCGCTGCGGCTGGTTTGACGCGGTGCTGGTGCGCCAGGCCGTCGCGGTCAACGGCATCAAGGGCATCGCGCTGACCAAGCTCGACGTGCTTGACGGGCTGGACGAGATCAAGGTCTGCACCGGTTACCGTCTCGACGGCGAGATGATCGATTATCTGCCGGCCAGCCAGGGCGCGCAGGCACGTGTCGAACCGGTCTACGAGACGCTCGAGGGCTGGAAAGGCACCACTGCCGGCGCGCGCAGCTGGAATGATCTGCCGGCCCAGGCGGTCAAGTATGTCCGCTACATCGAGGAGCTCATCGGCGCACCGGTCGCGCTCCTTTCCACCAGCCCGGAACGCGACGACACGATACTTGTGACCGATCCGTTTCAAGACTAGTTTCTGAGCCTTTCCGGGCATCGCGGCTGATTTGCGGGGGCCGACGCGGAAGCAAAATACAGGTCGACTGAAGCATGGCAGATTTCGTTGCTATTCTGAAAAACGCGCTCGACAAGCATGGCGACGAGACGCCGGAAAAGCGTACGCGCATCTATGCCAGCGTTCGCACCATGCTGGCGAAGAAGCTTGGTGAACGTTCGCCGCCGTGGGCTCCCGAAGCCATAGCCACGCAGATGCGTTCGCTGGAAGACGCCATTACAAGTGTCGAGCGCGATTATGCCAAGAGCGTGCCGGAGACCGACCCGCTCGCGGAGCTGGAACACATCTTTTCGTCGATCGATCGCAACAAGAACCAGCCAAGCCATACGAGGCAGCCGGCGAAGGCGGAATCGGCCTGGCCGGCACCGCCCGTCGCCAAGCCCGAGCCCTATCAACCCGCGCCGCCGCCTGCCGCCAAGGTCGAGCCAAGCTGGCAAAGATCGACGCCGGCGCCTGCCCAGCCGGCTCGCGCCGACACGCCTCTTCCAGGCATGAACGCCGAGGAGGCGGACGACGAGGCCGATGTCTTTTCCAGCAACGAAGACAATGAAGAGCCGGTACCGGATACCTTCCAGCGCCTGCGTCCCGCCGAGCGCAAGCGCAGCTATGGCGGGCTGATCGCGGCCGTCGTCGCACTGCTGGTCGTTGCCGGCGGCGGCTACGGCATCTGGCTGAACAAGGACGCCTTCGGCAAGATGCTGGGGCTTGGCGGCAATCAGGTAGCGAAAACCGAACCCGTGAAGCCAGCGCCGGCCAAGCCGGCAACCGATGCCGCGGCAGCGCCGCCGGCGCCCGCGGCTGGCGGCACGGAAGCCGAAAGCACGAAATTCACCCAGCGGCTGACACCGCAGGGTGGTGAAGTCGACCCGGGTCCGGCCGGTGGCCAAAGCGGCATCGGCGAAGGCGAATCGGTCGCGGCGCTGACCACCCCGCCCTCGGCCCCGAACGCACCGGCGATTTCCGCACCGGCCGCCGGTACGCCTGCCGCGACTACGCCTCCGGCGACAGATGCCGCCCCCGCAACGTCGCCTGCCAACGGAGCAGCGCCTGCAGCGCCGGCCGGTGCTGCCGGCACGCCGCCAGCACCGGCAGGTGCCGCGCCGCCCGCCCCGGCGGCTGCGCCTGCGGAAGCCGCCCTGCCTGTCGGCCAGAAGGCGATCTTCTATGAGGAGCGCACCAGCACCGCCCAGGGCTCCGCCGAGCCCGGCAACATCGTCTGGTCGCTGGTGCAGGAATCGCCCGGTGGCGACCTGCCGCCGGAGCCGGCGATCCGCGCCGAGGCGACCATTCCCGGCAAGGACATCCAGTTGCGCATGACCATCCGCCGCAACACCGACCAGACGCTGCCGGCCAGCCATATTATCGAGATGATCTTCCTGACGCCCGACGGCTTCGAGGGCGGCGGTGTCGACAACATCCTGCGCGTTGCCATGAAGGCTTCGGAGCAGGATGCCGGCAGCCCGCTGATCGGCATTCCGGCCAAGATTGCCGACGGCTTCTTCCTCGTCGCGCTCAACGACACCAAGGCCGACGAAGACGCCAACATGACCTTGTTGCGCGGCCAGGACTGGATCGACGTGCCGGTGGTCTACAAGACCGGACGGCGGGCGTTGCTGACCATGGAAAAGGGCATTCCCGGAGAGAAGGTGTTCGACGAGGCAATCAAGGCCTGGCAGGCCAAGACGGCAGGCTGAGACGCTGTAGCCGCCGTTCAGAAGCCCTGGAACAGCATGTCGAGCGCAGCGACGATGTCCTCGTGGTGCTTGATCAGGTTCAGCCGACTTTCGCCCAATTCGCTGGCAGAAACGGTGGCAACCAGGTGTGTTGCCATAACGAGCTTTCGACCGTTGATCTCAAAAATCGGATGAAGCTTTCGCATCGGCGGTGGCACCATTGCGACCGGCAGAAGCGGCACGACCACCCGCGTCTTGAAATTGTCGAGCAGCTCTGACTGAACCTCGAGCACATAGCTGCCTTCGATGCGACCGGCGAAGACATCATAGCGGGGCATCAGAACTGCCGGTACTCTTCCAGCGGGATGCCATGTTTCTCGATATAGTCGTTCCACGCGTCCATCGTGGCGCGGTTCTCAAGCTTCCACAGTCGCGTTTTTTCGGCAGCCACCGCCTCCGCGATGCCGGCCTCCGCAGCGCGCGAGACATTCACGTCAAGTCCCTTGGCTTCCCTCATGAGGTTCGAATCGATCGACAGATTTGCTGGCCGTCGGGTCGAACTCAAGGCTATTTTGCGCATAATAGCCTCCGCAAATGCGCATAATATATGCGCATTTCTGAATGGAGGCAATCAGGCGGTTCTAGCTGCAGGTAGGGCGCTCGGCCCCTTCGCTATGGCTCCGGGCGTTCGTCGCTTCAATCGACAAATCGTCGTCGATTGATCGGCCTACGGCCGAAACACTCCTCACCCCTCCATCTCCTCGCGCAACATCTCCAGTTCCAGCCATTCTTCCTCGAGCGCGGCCAGCGTGGCGCGCTCCTTGTCGAGGGCGGCGATGGTTTTCTGGAACGAGGCCGGATCGCGCTCGTAATAGGCCGGATCGGCGATGTTGTTCTCCAGCCGCGAGATAGAGGCCATCACAGCTTCGATTTTCTTCGGCAGGGATTCCAGTGCGAATTTCTGCTTGAACGACAGTTTCTTCGCCGGCACTTTTGGCGCGGCGGCTTCGCTCTTGCCTGACGCGGGCGCCTCGCCATTTTCGGCTCTCGCCCGCGCCTTGCGGTCGTCCAGCTTCGTGCCGCCGCGCTGCGCCAGCATGTCGGAGTAGCCGCCGGCATATTCGATCCAGCGGCCCTCACCATCCGGCGCGATCAGGCTGGTCACGGTGCGGTCGAGGAAATCGCGGTCGTGGCTGACCAGGATGACGGTGCCGGCGAAACCGGCGACCAGTTCCTGCAGCAGTTCCAGCGTCTCCATGTCGAGATCGTTGGTCGGCTCATCGAGCACCAGAAGGTTTGCGGGACGGGCCAACACGCGCGCCAGCAGGAGCCGCGCCCGCTCGCCGCCGGACAACTCGCGCACCGGCGTGCGCGCCTGCTCCGGCTTGAACAGGAAATCCTTCATGTAGGAGACGACGTGGCGCTGCTCGCCATTGATGACGAGGTTTTCGCCGCGCCCATCGGTGAGATATTGTGCCAGCGTCTCCTGCGGGTCGACCGCCTCGCGCTTCTGGTCGAGCGTTGCGATCTCCAGATTGGTGCCGAGCCGCACCGAACCGGCGTCCGGCTTCATCTCGCCGGTCAGCATTTTCAAGAGCGTGGTCTTGCCGGCGCCGTTCGGCCCGACCAGGCCAATGCGATCGCCGCGCTGGATGCGGGTCGAAAACGCCTTGACCACGGTGAGATCGCCAAAGCTCTTTTCGATGTTTTTCGCCTCGATCACCAGCTTGCCGGACTCGGTGGCGTCGCTCGCCACCATGGTCGCCGACCCTTCGGCCCCGCGATGACCGCGAAAACGCTGACGCATGGTCTGCAACTCGCCGAGCCGGCGCATGTTGCGCTTGCGCCGCGCCGTCACGCCGTAGCGCAGCCAATGCTCTTCGCGAACGATCTGGCGGCCGAGCTTGTGCTGCTCGCGTTCTTCTTCCTCCAGAACCAGGTCGCGCCATTCCTCGAAATGGCCGAAGCCCTTGTCCAGCCTGCGGGTCTGGCCGCGATCGAGCCAGACCGTGGCGCGCGACACGCGTTCGAGGAAGCGGCGGTCGTGCGAGATGACGATCAGCGCCGAGGAGGTGCGGATGAGTTCTTCTTCCAGCCATTCGATGACCGAGAGGTCGAGATGGTTGGTCGGCTCATCGAGCAGCAGGATATCGGGCTCCGGCGCCATGACGCGGGCAAGGGCGGCGCGCCTCGCCTCGCCGCCCGACAGGTCGTTCGGACGTTCCTCACCCGACAGGCCGAGATGCTCCATCAGATAGCTGGCGCGGTAGGGATCGTCGGCGGGGCCAAGCCCGGCCTCGACATAGGCGCGGACAGTGGCAAAACCTTCCATGTCGGGCATCTGCGGCAAATAGCGGACGGTCGCCGAAGGCTGGCGGAACACTTCGCCGTCCTGCGGCTCGATCAGGCCGGCGGCGATCTTCAGCAGGGTCGACTTGCCGGACCCGTTGCGGCCGACCAGCGCGATCTTGTCGCCGGCCGAAGCCGTCAAGGCGGCGCCATCGAGCAGCGGCGTGCCGCCGAAGGTCAGTTTTATCCCGTCGAGGTTGAGAAGGGGCGGGGCCATGTCAGCTTTCAGGTAAGGGATAGGGATGAGCGAGCAGCATCGCGCGGCCATGGCCGAGCGCGATTTCGAGGCGGCCCCCGGTCTTGTCGGACTTGACCTCGTTGGAAATGGTCAGCGACGAACCGAACGCCACCTTGACGTGAGCGAGCGGCCATTTGGCGCCGGTGACGGTCAGGCCGTCGAGCTCGGAAAAGCCGAGCACCGAAAACAGCGTGCCGTCGGCATAGTCGAAGCCGGCCGTTCCGCGCAGCAGGGGGATGCCTTCCTGAGCGCCGCTGGTCAAAAGCACGTCCGTTCCCGCCTCCGCCAGCCGCAGGGCGAGCGACAGATGCAGAAAAGCGTGGTCGGCGCGCTTGCCGCCAAAGGCGCCGGCCAGCACCAGGCGGGTCGCGCCGCGCTCCAGTGCCGCGGCGACGGCAAGTTCGCCATCGGTCTGGTCCTTTTCCGCCGGGAAGGTCCGGCGCGGCACGGAAGCGAGATCGTCCGGCAGGTTCGCCGGCACCGAATCGAAATCACCCACCCACAGCTCCGGCACGAGACCCAGCAACCGCGCATGACCGATGCCGGCGTCGGCGGCGATGACGCGGGAGCCTTTGACCTGACGGTCGAGCCGTGGCGTACGGATGAGATCGCCGCCAAGCAGGATGGTGAATGTGCTCATATCGTGTGGCCCTTACCAGCCCGGCACGGGAAACGGAAGGCGGCAAACTCCCGCTTGCATGGCGGATCGGCCCGGCCTATGTGTCGAAACGCTCTAACGGGGTGCCGGACGCGATCTTCGCGGACCGGCTGAGAGGCAGTCTCGCCAACCCGCTGAACCTGATCCGGTTTGTACCGGCGGAGGGATTAGACGTTTCGGACAGTCCGACGCCTCAATTCCTTTCAATTCAAACGAAGGAGGCGCCGATGCGCACGCTTTTATACGCTCTTGTTTCAGCAACGGTCGTGGCCTTGTCCGGGCCCGCCTTGGCCAAGGACAAGCTCACCGTCTACACCTATGAGAGTTTCACCGCCGACTGGGGTCCGGGTCCCGTGGTGAAGAAGGAGTTCGAGGCCGAATGCGGCTGCGACGTCGACTTCGTCTCGGTCGCCGATGGCGTCGCGCTGCTCAACCGCGTCAGATTGGAAGGCGCATCGACCAAGGCCGATATCGTGCTTGGCCTGGATACCAATCTCACCGCCGATGCCAAGGCGTCAGGCTTGTTCGCGCCGCATGGCGCGGTGACGGATGTCAATGTGCCGGGCGGCTGGAGCGACGACACTTTTGTCCCCTTCGACTACGGCTATTTCGCTGTCGTCTACGACACGCAGAAGATGAAGACGCCGCCGGAGAGCCTGAAGGAGCTGATCGAAGGCAGTGCCAACGACAAGATCGTCATCCAGGACCCGCGCACCTCGACGCCAGGCCTCGGCCTGCTTCTTTGGGTCAAGTCGGTCTATGGCGACAAGGCACCCGAGGCCTGGGCCAAGCTCAAGGCCAAGGTGCTGACCGTGACGCCGGGCTGGAGCGAGGCCTATGGGCTGTTCACCAAGGGCGAGGCGCCGATGGTGCTGTCCTACACGACGTCGCCAGCCTACCACATGGTCGCCGAGAACACGGAGCGCTACCAGGCGGCCTCCTTCGAGGAGGGCGAGTATCTGCAGATCGAGGTGGCGGGTATCACCACGACAGGAGCCAAGAATCCGCTGGCGGCCAAGTTCATGGCCTTCATGACCGGGCCGAAATTCCAGGATGCCATCCCCGAGACCAACTGGATGTTCCCGGCAGGCAAGACCGACAAGCCGCTCAATCCGGCCTTCGACAAACTGGTCAAGCCAACGAAGACCTTGCTGTTCAGCCCGCAAGAGGTCGCTGCCAACCGCGAGGCCTGGGTCGATGAATGGCTGGCGGCGATGAGCAAGTAGGCAGCGCGATGGCGCCGGCGCATTCCACGGATTCCCGCGTCAGTGCCGGCATTGTCGCGCTCGCTGCAATCGCGCTGCTGATCGGCGGCGCGTTTGCCGGCCTGCTTTTCGAGGGCGCCCATGATTTCTCGGGCGCCTGGGCAGCCTTCGATCCCTATCTGCTTCGCGTCATTCGCTTCACGCTCTGGCAAGCGGTCCTGTCGACGCTGCTTTCGGTCATCCCGGGGCTGTTTGTGGCGCGCGCTCTGTCGCGGCATCCACGTTTCTTCGGCCGCGCCTTCATCCTGCAGATCTTCGCCGTGCCATTGGCGCTGCCGGCCATCGTTGCAGCGCTCGGCATCCTGGCGCTTTATGGCCGTGCCGGCTATTTCGCCGGCGTGCTTGCCGTTATCGGCGGCGGAAGCTGGCCGGGCATCTATGGCCTGTCCGGCATTCTCGTCGCCCATGTCTTCTTCAACCTGCCGCTGGCGACGCGGCTGTTCCTCGAGGCGCTGCAGACCATACCGGCCGACCAATGGCGGCTGGCGAGCCAACTCGGCATGGCGGCCCGGCCGGCGTTCCGGCTGATCGAATGGCCAACGCTGCGCGCCGCACTGCCCGGCGTCGCCGGGCTGGTCTTCATGCTCTGCATCACATCCTTCACGATCGTGCTGACGCTCGGCGGCGGGCCGGCCGCGACGACGCTTGAGGTCGGCATCTACCAGGCGCTGCGCTTCGATTTCGATCCCGCGCGGGCCGTTGCACTGACGCTGCTGCAGATCGCCTTGACCTTTATCGTGGTGCTGGCACTGACGCGGCTAGGCGCCAATGTGGTCGGCGACACCAATTTGCCGGTCGCGCAACGCCGCTATCTTTCGGTCAATCGGAGCGAGACCTGGTTGAACGCGCTACTCATCGTCCTGGCGCTGCTGTTCGTTGTCGGGCCGATGGCGGCAACCGTGATGGCCGGATTGAGTGCCGATCTCGCCCGCTTGGCCGGCGAGGCCACTGTCCGGCAGGCAACGCTGACCAGCGCGGCGCTCGCCTTCCTGTCGGCGCTGCTTTCGGTGATGCTGTCGCTGGCGCTGACCATGGCGCGGCGGGCACTGGCGCTGAACCGCCGTGCCGGCGCAAAGACACTGCTCGAACACGCCACCGATACAGGCGCCGGTTTTGTCCTGGTCGTGCCGCCGATCGTCGTCGGCGCCGGCTGGTTCCTGTTGTTGCGCCATGTCGGCGATGTCTTCGCCATCGCTCCGGTCATGGTCGTCACCGTCAACGCGGTGATGGCGATGCCGTTTGCGCTCCGCGCCGTGCGTCCCGCCTATGATGCAGCGAGCGAGCGTCACGAACGGCTCTGTGCACAGCTCGGCATTGCGGGCTGGAACCGGCTGATGCTGGTCGACTGGCCGTCGCTGCGGCGACCGCTCGCCACGGCCTTCGCTTTCGCCATGGCGCTGTCGCTCGGCGATCTCGGTGTCATTGCCTTGTTCGGCAGTGATTCCGTGCAGACATTGCCCTACCTTCTTCTGGCTCGGATGGGCAGCTACCGCACCGAGGATGCCGCCGGCCTCGCACTGCTGCTCGGCCTCGTCTGTCTCGCGTTGGTCGTGGCGGCGCACTGGCTGGGAAGGGAGGAGGTCCGTGATGCGTGAAAAGGCGGCCAACGGGCTCGCGAAGGGCGCGCCGGTGCGGCTGGACAAAGTGTCGTTCAGCTATGGCAGCTATGGCGAGGCGCCGCTTGTTTTCGATGTCGAGTTTGCCGCGGCGACGATCACCGCCATCATGGGGCCGAGCGGTTCGGGCAAGTCGACGCTGCTCAATCTGGTCGCCGGCTTCGAGACCCCACGGTCGGGCCGCGTGCTGATCGGCGGTGTCGATGTCAGCGCCGAGCCGGCCTCGGCGCGGCCGGTGTCGATGGTGTTCCAGGAGAACAATCTCTTCGCGCATCTTTCCGTCGAGCAGAATGTCGGGCTCGGCCGCTCGCCATCCCTGCGGCTGACCGAGGCGGACCGCGCTGCGGTCGCCGAGGCGCTTGCGCGCACCGGTCTTGCGGGCAAGGAGAAACGCCTGCCGCGCGAGCTCTCGGGGGGCGAACGCCAGCGCGTCGCCCTGGCCCGCGTGCTGGTGCGCGACCGACCGGTGTTGCTGCTCGACGAGCCCTTCGCTTCGCTCGGACCGGCTTTGCGCGACGAGATGCTGGACCTGGTTGCCGCCGTTCATGCCGAACGCGCCATGACAGTGCTGTTCGTCACCCACCAGCCGGAGGATGCACGCCGCATCGGCGAGCATATGGTGTTTGTCGACAATGGGTTGGTCGCCGCCACCGGCAAGGCTGATGATTTCTTTGCCGGGGCTGGTCCGGAGGCGTTCCGGCGCTATATCGGCGCGGGTGCCGGATATTCCACATCACGCGATGTTGCCCGGAAGCGGACATAATTTACGGTCAAACCGGCTCCAGGCGATGTGGCGTTTGCTTGCCATGACCGGGGGAGTGTGGCTAGGTCCGCCCTACCGGTCCGGCACAGGCCGTGATTTGCCTGCAGTATCCGGCGCCCGCCCCTGGGATGGGCCGCGGATACTGCAGCAGTTTGAGATATGGCACGTGAACATTCTGAAGATCGTCCCCGATTTTCAATGTCATGTGCCGGGACCCGAAAGGAAGCCGTTCTGGCGATCGGCGCTAACACATTGGGAATGAAACCGCTGGCGCGCTTTCTCGCGCTGGCCGGCTTTGCCGTGGCGTTGGCAAGCTGCCAGATGTTCACGCCGCCGGAGGTTCAGGAATCCGGCTTCCAGCCTTCCGACAAGCCGATCACGGTGGACAATGTCGGCGCCAACAACAAGCTCGCCGAATTGGCCAGGGCGCAGCATCCGCGCATCCTGGCGACCTATGGCGGCGAATATTCCGATCCCAAGCTCGAGCGCATGGTCGCCAAGGTGGTCGGTAGTTTGACGGTGGTGTCCGCCAACCCGACACAGACCTATCGCATCACCATTTTGAATTCGCCCAATGTCAATGCCTTCGCGCTGCCGGGCGGCTATCTCTACATCACGCGCGGCCTCCTGGCGCTGGCCAATGATTCGGCCGAGCTTGCCGCTGTCATCGCGCATGAGATGGGCCACGTCACCGCCAATCACGGCTTGCAGCGCCAGCAACTCGAGGCAGAGGAAGGCCTGGCGACCAAGGTGGTTTCCGATGTGCTCGGCGACAGCCCGACCGCCAAGGCGGCGTTGATCCGCGGCAAGCTGAGGCTCGCGCAATTCTCGCGCAACCAGGAGCTGGAAGCCGACGCCATCGGCATCAAGTCGATCGGCGAGGCCGGCTACGATCCTTTCGCCGCCGGCCGCTTCCTGCAATCAATGTCGGCCTACACGGATTTCCGCTCGATCAGCGGCGCCACCGACGCCAGCCTCGACTTCCTGGCCACGCACCCCAATACGCCGCAGCGCATCGATCTGGCGCAGCGCCATGCCCGCCAGTTCGGCGCGCCGGGCGTCGGCACGCGCGACCGCGATTCCTTCCTCGCCGGCATAGACGGCCTGCTCTATGGCGACACGCCGGAAGAAGGCTATGTGCGCGGCGAAACCTTCCTGCATCCGGGCCTTGGCGTTTCGTTCACGGTACCGGACGGCTTCATCATCGACAATTCGGCGGCAGCGGTGACGGCCACCGGCCCCGGCGACATAGCGATCCGTTTCGATGGCGTGTCGATCGACAAGAACCGGGCGCTGACGGACTATATCCGCAGCGGCTGGGTGGCTGGTCTCGTCGACAGCAGCGTCAGGCAGGAAACCATCAACGGCAACGAGGCAGCGACCGCGCATGCCGGCGCCGAAGGCTGGCAGTTCGACATTGCGGTGATCCGCGCCGGCGGCCAGGTCTACCGGCTGCTGACCGCGGCCCCTTCGGCCAGCACGTCGCTGGACACAATCGCCCGCTCGGTCAGCGGCTCGTTCCGGATCTTGAGTGCCGCCGAAAAGGCGGCGCTGAAGCCGCTGCGCATCCGCGTCGTCACTGTCCAGCCTGGGCAGACGATGGGTTCGCTTTCGGCGCAGATGGTCGGCGTCGACCGTAAGCTCGACCTGTTCCGCGTCCTCAACGCGCTGTCGCCTGGTGCCGCGGTTTCGGCCGGCGACAAGGTCAAGATCGTCACGGACAAGTAGGCACCTCCGGACGCCGGCCGCCGTTCAGGCGGCAGTCGCCATGAACTCCGGATTCTGCTTCACCAACGCGACCTTCAGCTTTTCCATGGCGCGGGCCTCGATCTGGCGGACGCGTTCCTTGGAGATGCCGAGGGTTTCGCCGAGCGCTTCCAGCGTCGCGCCCTCGTCGTTAAGCCGGCGTTCCTCGATGATCCTCAACTCCCGTGCGTTGAGCGCGCGAAGCGCCTCCCTCAGCCAGAGCGAGCGGCGCGCGACATCGATCTTGTCGCCGACGATCTCGTCGGGCAGCGGATCGTCCGAGACCAGGAAATCCATGCGCTCGGTCGAACCCGCATCGTCGGCAACCGGCATGTTGAGTGAGGAGTCGGGAGCCGACAGCCGCGAATCCATCATCGCCACGTCGGCTTCGGAGACGCCGAGTGCTTCCGATACTTCGCGATAGAGCGTTGCGTTTGACAGTGGCTCGGCGCCATTCGCCAGCCGCGCGCGCAGGCGTCGCAGGTTGAAGAACAGCGCCTTCTGCGCCGAGCTGGTGCCGCCACGCACGATCGACCAGTTGCGCAGGATGTAGTCCTGCATCGAGGCCCGGATCCACCATGTCGCATAGGTCGAGAACCGCACCTCGCGCTCCGGCTCGAAGCGGGCGGCGGCCTCGAGCAGCCCGACATGACCCTCCTGGACCAGGTCGCCGAGCGGCAGGCCGTAATGGCGGAATTTGGAGGCCATGGAAATGACCAGCCGCATATGCGCGACGGTGATGCTGTGCAGCGCGTTCTGGTCGTTGTCCTCTTTCCAGAGCAATGCAAGCCGATGCTCTTCGTCACGTTCGAGGTAGGGAGCCTTCATTGCCGCGCGGACCATGATCCGTCCTGCCGTGTCTTCCATCATGAGGCGCTCCCTGGGTGGTGCGGATGACTTTGCAAACTTGGCTGGCGCCCGGGTTGAAATGGCGGCGTCGTGCCCTAGAACAGCCAGAACTGCCATGCGCGGGAAAGGTTCCGCGACCGTGGCTGCGGGATTGTGTTGCCCGACGGGCTCCGGGGATGATCCGCGACAGTTCTGGTGCCGGCTGGAAAGCGCCAGTTTGAGTATCCGATTTCAGAAACGGGTTGTTTTTGGAATTCTGTTCCTTATTTTTTCGGCTTGCATCTGTCAGTTTCCATCGCTCACAATATGCCGGTCGGCCGGCCAAGGACGGGATCACAGAAAAATGAAATGGCTCAAGTCGCTCATCATCGCCGGAACGCTGCAGGCCTTGGCTGTCACCGCAGGCCATGCCGGCGCCAATCTCGACCAGATCAAGCAGGCCGGGGTCATCAAGGTCGGCACGGAAGGCACTTATGCGCCATTCACCTATCATGACACTTCGGGCGCACTGGTCGGCTTCGACGTCGAAATCGCCAAGGCGATCGCCGACAAGCTCGGCGTCAAGGTCGAATTCCTCGAAGGCAAGTGGGACGGGCTGATCGCCGGCCTCGACGCCAATCGCTATGACGCCGTCATCAACGAGGTCGGCATCACCGATGCCCGCAAGGCCAAGTACGACTTCTCCGATCCTTACATCGCCTCCAAGGCGGTGCTGATCGTGCGCGGCGACAACACAGACATCAAGACCTTTGCCGATCTCAAGGGCAAGAAGTCGGCGCAGTCGCTGACCTCGAATTTCGGCAAGCTGGCCGAAACGAACGGCGCCGAGCTGGTCGGCACCGATGGCTTCGACCAATCGATCCAGCTGCTTCTGACAGGCCGTGCCGACGCCACGATCAATGACAGCCTGTCGTTCCTCGACTTCAAGAAGCACAAGCCCGACGCCAATGTGAAGATCGCCGCGCAAGAGGAAAACGCCGACTATTCCGGCGTCATCGTGCGCAAGGGCGATCCGGAGCTGGTCGCGGCGATCAACAAGGCGCTGGCCGACATCAAGGCCGACGGCACCTATAAGAAAATCTCCGACACCTATTTCGGCCAGGACGTTTCGAAGTAATCTATGAGGCGGGCCGCTCCGCGGCCCACAGGACATATCGAGCGGCGAGCCGTCTTTGACGGTCCGCCGCTTTTGTCGTGATATGTCGCGCCTCGACGAAGCCTCGACTTATTTGGAGGATGTTACGTGCCGCACTGGCTGCAACTGATGCTGGAGTCGCTGCCTTCGCTGTTGTGGGCGGCGCTGATCTTCACCGTGCCGCTGACGCTGTTGTCCTTCGTCCTTGGGCTGACCGTTGGGTTGGGTGCGGCGCTTGCCCGGCTGTTTGGTCCGAAACCGCTGGTCGCGCTGGTGCGCTTCTATGTCTGGATCTTCCGCGGCACGCCGCTGCTGGTGCAGCTGTTCCTTATCTTCTACGGCCTGCCGTCGGTCGGTATCCTGCTCGACGCCTTCACGGCGGCGTTGATCGGCTTCACGCTCAACATCGGCGCCTACACGTCGGAAATCATCCGCGCGGCCATAGGCTCGGTGCCGAAGGGCCAATGGGAAGCCGCCTATTCGATCGGCATGACCTGGAGCCAGGCGATGCGGCGCACCATCCTGCCGCAAGCCGGCCGGGTCGCGGTGCCGCCGCTTTCCAACACCTTCATCTCATTGGTCAAGGATACGTCGCTGGCCGCCGCCATCACCGTGCCGGAGATGTTCCAGGCGGCGCAGCGCATCGTCGCCACCACCTATGAGCCGCTGATCCTCTATGTCGAGGCGGCGATCCTCTATCTGGCGCTGAGTTCGGTGCTGTCGGCCTTGCAGACGCGGCTGGAGACCCGGCTCAACCGCTATGGCGGCTTCCTGGAGGCACGCTCATGATCGGCCTCAGCAACATCGAAAAGCGCTTTGGCGACAATCTCGTGTTGAAGGGCGTGACGGTCACCATTGCCGAAGGCAGCGTCACGGCGCTGGTCGGCCCGTCGGGCGGGGGAAAGAGCACCCTGCTGCGCTGTATCAACCTCCTGGAGATCCCGACCTCGGGCACGGTGCGCATCGGCGACGAGACGCTCGAATTCCATCCTGGTGGCAGGGTTCCGGCCAGGGATATCCAGCGCCTGCGGCTGCAGACCGGCATGGTGTTCCAGAACTTCCAGCTGTTTCCGCATCGCACCGCGATCGAGAACGTCATGGAAGGGCTGGTGACGGTGCTGAAATGGGCGCCTGAGAGGGCACGCGAGCGGGCGCTGGCTCTGCTGGAGAAGGTGGGGATGGCGCACAAGGCCGACGCCTGGCCGGCGACGCTGTCGGGCGGCCAGCAGCAGCGCGTGGCGATCGCCCGCGCCTTGGCGCCGTCGCCGAAAGTGCTGCTCTGCGACGAGCCGACCTCGGCACTCGACCCGGAACTGGCGCAAGAGGTGGTCGACGTGCTTGGCAAGCTCGCCAGTGAAGGCACGACCATGGTGATGGCGACGCATGATCTGCGCCTCGCCTCCAAGATCGCCAAGGAAGTGGTGTTCCTCGATGCCGGCGTCGTCGTCGAGAAGGGACCGGCCGCGGTGCTGTTCAACAATCCGGAGCAGCAACGGACGAAGCGGTTCATTGCGACGCTGAAGCAGGAGGCTGAGAAGGAAGGCGGCGGCGGGTAGGCGCGGCCTAGGGTCTGTAGAATTCGGGCGATGGCCCCGAAGGCGCGCCGGTTCCGGTATATCTTGCCGGATGCGCGAGCAGGCCGTCAGCCATCCTTCGGCATATCGGGCCTTGCCGCCAGCAGCCGCTGAAATTTCACCGTCAGATCTCCCCCGAAATCGCGGCTCTTCATTTGCAGGTTCAGATATGATGGCTGACGAGCGCCACGCCAAGTCCGATGAGGATCGAACCGCATGTCTTGGGGATCACCCATCCGGCGCCAGTGAACCGGCCAACGGCGAGCGAGGCGATGCCGACCGCCGCAAGGTCGGCCATCGAGAAGATGAGATTGACGATGATGCCGAGGATGAGGAACTGCAACCCGACGGCCATGCCGGCTGACGGATCCACGAACTGCGGCAGGAAGGTCAGGAAGAACAGTGCCGTCTTGGGATTGAGGATCTCGACGACCATGCTGTCGCGAAATGTGTTCGGGGCCGGCCTGGCACCATCCTCACCCATCCGGTTCCAGCCCAGGAACATGGCAAGGCCCAGCGAAATGAGATATGCGGCGCCCGCCCATCGGATCACCAAGAAAGCGACCGGCGCGTGTTCCATCAGTGCGGCGAGCCCGACCGCCGCGGCCAGGATGTGCACGTAACAACCAAGATGGACACCCAGTGCCGCCATCAATCCCGCCTGACGGCCATGGGCCAGCGTCTGCGCTGTCATGTAGAGAATCGCCGGTCCTGGCATGCAGGCGAAGGCGAGCGTTGCGAGGGCGAACGGAATCCAGAGATCCAGCGATGGCATGACAGCTCCTCCCATGATCAAGCCGTGGGAGGAGTAGGCCGGGGGGCAGGCCGAAAACATACGGCGGATGCCGTATTTGGATGATGATCGGGTTTGGCTAATCTGCCGATGGTTAAGGGGACGTTGCCGGGTCGCCCATTGTAGCGGCTGCGATATCAGCCGGTGGGCAATCCCAGACGAACCGCGTAGGCGGTCAGTTCGGCGGTGTTGTGGAGACCGAGCTTGCCCATCAGATTTTCGCGATGTTTGCGAGCGGTCGGCAGGCTGATGCCCAGTCGTTCGGCGATGTCGCGCGTGATCATGCCTTGCGCCACCAGTTGAAGGATCTGCCGTTCGCGCCGCGTCAGCGGTACCGGGGACAGGATTTCCTGCGCGGCTATCGGCTCGCTGTCCCTGCCTATATCGCTGACCGCGAAGCGAACGGTTTTCGCCAGATAGGTGCCTCCGTTCTTGACCGCTTCGATGGCAGCGCCGAGTTCCTCGGGATCGCCATCCTTGGTCAGGTAGGCGTTGGCGCCGGCGCTGAGCGCGGCGCGTACTGTCCTCGGCTCGACATTGGCCGTCAGCACCACGATCCGCAGGCGTGGCGCCAAGGTCCTGATGGTGGCGATAAACTGCATCCCGGCCACACCCGGCATGCCGAGGTCGAGGATCAAAAGGTCGGCGCGCGTGCTTCGCAGCTGGCCAAGCAGCGCCTCGCCATCCGCAGCCTCGGCGACGACCGAGACATTGTCCATAGCCGAGATAAGCAGCTTCAGCCCCTCGCGCACGATGGCATGGTCGTCGGCGAGTATGGCGGTGAGCGAGCGGTTCATCGGGGCACCATCCAGGGCTGCAGCGGCGTATATGGATCGATCGCCAACTTATGCGAAACAGGTTGCCGGTAGATCAACGGTACCGGGGAAGACCGGCCGGAGAATTACTTGGGACAATTGGAGGGATTCGATGCAGGAAGACAAGATACGCCAGGCCCTGGTCGAACTCCTGTATCGCAATTCCTACGGCGTGGTCATCTCCAACATCGTGATCTCGATGGCGGCGGTCTATGTTCTGAGAACGGCCGTTTCCGCCAATTGGCTGACCGGCTGGCTGGCGGCGCTGTATCTGCTGACGGCTATCCGGGTGCTGGCGTCGCGCCGTTTTTTCAGCCGCTCAAGGGATCGCGGCTCGATCTTGCGCTGGGCATGGCTGGCCACGGCGTTTTCCTGTATGTCGGGCCTTCTGTGGGGGGTGCTTGGCTGGGTCGGCTTTATGCCCGAGGCGCCGATCGTGCTGTCCTTCACGGTTATCGTCCTGACTGGTCTCGTCTGCGGTACGGTGCCGTCGCTGTCGGCCTTTCCGCCGGCGCTGGTCGGTTCCATCCTGGCCACGGTGGTTCCGGTCGCCTTGCGCTGCTTGACCACCCAAAGCGATATTTCCGGCGCCTTCCTGTTCCTGCTCGCATCGCTGGTGGCGATCAATTTCTACTACTGCCGTATCACCTACCGCATGCTGCGCGAAACCGTCAGCCTGCGACTGGAGAACGAAACGCTGGTCGAGCACCTGCAAGAGGAACGCGACAGGGCGCAGACCGCCGACCGTGCCAAGACGCGTTTTCTGGCGGCGGCGAGTCACGATCTGCGCCAACCGATCCATGCCCTGAGCCTGCTGGTCTCGACGCTTGCCATATTGGGGCAGCGCGGCGACGTACCCTCCGGCGAGGCGCGCGATCTGGCCAGCCGGGCGAAATCGGTTGTCAGCAACTTCAGTGGGCTGCTCAACGCTTTGCTCGATATCTCGCGGCTCGATGCGGGCATCGTCACGGTCACGAGCGAGGCGGTGCCGCTGCGCGACCTCTTTGGTGATCTTCGCAATGAATTCGCCGCCGAGGCAAAACAACGCGGACTTACGTGGCGCGTGGTAGACAGCAGTCTCTACGTCGACAGCGACCCGATGATGTTGAAGCGCATCCTCAACAACCTGGTCTCGAATGCCCTTCGCTACACCAAGCAAGGTGGTGTCCTGCTGGGCTGTCGCCGGCGCGGCGCATGTGTGGAGATACAGGTCCTCGACAGCGGCCCCGGCATCCCCGCCGATCAGCAGGGGATGGTCTTCGAGGAGTTCGTGCAGTTGCAGAACCCGGCGCGGGACCGCACGCAAGGCTTGGGACTCGGGCTCGCCATCGTTCGCCGCACCGCCGAGCTGTTGGGGCACCCCCTGAAATTGGCTTCGACGTCCGGGCGCGGTTCCCTGTTTTCCATCACCGTCGCGAAGGCCGGCGCGGTGCAAGCTCGCTTGGAGGTCGACACGACATCGCCGGCCAGCAGTGCCGCCGGCATCATGGTGGTCGAGGACGAGGGCGACGTTCTCGATGCCATGGTGCGCTTGCTCAGCCTGGAGGGACATCGTGTCTATCCCGGCCGCTCCGCCGCAGAGGCGCAGGAGGCCCATACGGCGGCGCTGGCTGCCGGCGATGCGCCGGTCGACCTGATCATCGCAGACTACCGTCTCGAGAATGACACCACCGGCACCGACGCGATCCGTGCGCTTCACGCCCATATCGGCCGGCTTGTCCCGACCATCATCATTACTGGCGATACGTCGCCGGCGCGCCTCAAGGAGATCAGCGCCAGCGGCAGCCGCATCCTGCACAAGCCGATCGCCGACGAGGAATTGCGCGAGACCATTGCCGCGGTCTGCTTTGGCGGCAAGGCGATAAGTGGCGACACACGTTAAAACGAAACGCGCGCTCGACGGCTCGGCGCGCCGGCAAGCCGCGATGCAGCACGCTGGTGCGCAGGGCCTACCAACATCGAAGCTGCCGCCCGAAAGCAAAAGAGGCCCCGGTCAAACCGGAGCCTCCAATCGTTTCACGCAGGATTTCTCGAAAGGTGAGAAAGATCAGGCAGCTTCTTCCTGCTCGGCCTCTTCATTGTCGGCCTTGGCGCCACGCTTAGGGCCCTTGTTGAGGTTGACCTCGATCAAGCGCACGGCTTCGGTTTCCGACATGCGGTTGACGGCCGCGATCTCGCGGGCCATGCGGTCGAGCGCCGCCTCGTAGAGCTGACGCTCGGAATAGGACTGCTCCGGCTGGTTGTCGGCGCGGTAGAGGTCACGCACGACTTCCGAGATCGAGATCAGGTCGCCCGAATTGATCTTCGCATCATATTCCTGGGCGCGGCGCGACCACATGGTGCGCTTGACGCGGGCGCGGCCCTGCACGACCTTCAGCGCGCGTTCGACATAATCCTCTTCCGACAGCTTGCGCATGCCGATGGAGGTCGCCTTGGCGACCGGCACCTTCAGGCGCATCTTGTCCTTCGAGAAGTCGATGACGAACAGTTCCAGCTTGTGTCCAGCAACTTCCTGCTCGTCGATCGAGACGATCTGGCCGACGCCATGCGCCGGGTAGACAATGTACTCGCCGGTCTTGAAACCGTGACGCGCAGCGGTGGACTTCTTCTGCGGGGTGATCGTTGCCATTGCGCACTGAACTCCTTGTTGTGGTACCGGCGTCCTGCCGGCCCGAACTCGCGCGATCGGAGAAACCGACCGTTAGCCGCACAACAGATGAACCCATCGGAAAAGCCGGACCGGCAAACCGCAACATCGCGACCGCCTGGCCCAGATCGCTCTGGTCCGAATGGGATTTTCACCTTTCAGTGATTTGGGGCGTCTGCGCCATAAATCGACGTTGTGTCACCGGCATGTTTCGCTGATGTAACACAAAAAGTCGGAAGAATCAAGGTTTTGCTGCATACGCGAAGGCCACAACCCGGCGCCGGCTGTCAAGCCGGTTAATGTGACGTGCCTCTTACCCTGCGTAATACCGGCCTTTCCGGCCGTATTGTCAATCGCCTTCGCCGGGCTCGGCGGAGAAGTATTTCTCGAACTTGCCGGCCTCGCCGTCGAAGGATTTCGCGTCTGCCGGCGGTTCCTTCTTGGCGGTGATGTTGGGCCATTTCTCGGCATATTCGGTATTGACCTGCAGCCATTTGTCGAGGCCGGGCTCGGTGTCGGGCTTGATCGCGTCGGCCGGGCATTCCGGCTCGCAGACACCGCAGTCGATGCACTCGTCGGGATGGATGACGAGCATGTTCTCGCCTTCGTAGAAACAATCGACCGGACAGACCTCGATGCAGTCCATGTATTTGCATTTGATGCAATTGTCGGTCACGACATAGGTCATCGGTCGGCTCCGGGACGTCCCATTTTGTTGGGCTTTTTCCGTCAGGTAACGCCTTTGGCCGCTGCTTGCAAGGGCAGCCATTCCTGTCGGCATCAGCGTTTCGAAATGGAATTCCAGGCAGCCGGCGCCCCAGAGGCCGGCGACCTCATGCAGGGCTTCCTGTTTGCCGGGTTCAGTTTTGCTTCAAACACGTCGTTATCCTGGCAAGCGCCGCCTGTTTTTGGACGCCAGGCATCAATCTTCGCCGAGCAATCGGTCGGTCTGGCGACGTTCCTTCTTGGTCGGGCGGCCGCTGCCGGCCTCGCGCAGCCCCGGAATTGCATCGGGAGGGGCTTCGCCCTTCGGTGCGGGCGGTGGCGACATATCCTCGTAGAGCGTACGGGCTTCCTCGGCCGGGCCGCGTCGCGCACCCGCGCCGAGGACCTTCCAGATGAAGATGCGCCGCTCGAGCGTGATGGTCAGGACGTCGCCTGGCTTGACCTGATCGGAAGCCTGCGCTGCTTTGTCGCGATTGATGCGGACCCGGCCGGCGACGACCAACTTCGCCGCCAGCGAGCGCGATTTCACGACGCGGGAGAAGAACAGCCATTTGTCGATGCGCTGGCGGCCTTCGGCAACCATCGAAGCGAGCCGGGTTCTACTTCTTCAATTGGTCGCGCAGAGCGGCGAGCTTGGCGAAGGGCGAATCCGGATCGAAACGCACCGGGCGCTCCTCGCGCGGCTTTGGCTGGAAGGCGGGCTTGCCGCCTTGCGGACCACCCTTGCCATCCGGCCTGCCACCCTTCCAGTCGGGACGGCCTTCGCGGCGGTCGGGACGCTCGCCCTGCGGCCTGTCACGTCGCTGTTCGCCTTCGGCCTGCGGCTTGGGTTTGAACTTCGAGCGGTCGAAGCGCGGCTTGCCGGCTCCATCGCGCCGTCCTTCATGGGCCGGACGCTCTCCGGGTGCAGCGGCGTTCGGTGCGCCGGCGTCCGCAGGCGCATCGCTTCGGCCGCGCGCTTGTCCGTTGCGTGGGCGATTGTTCCTGCGGTTGTCGTCGCGGTTGCGCGGGCGCTGTTCGAAACGACCCTGACGCCACAACAGGATGGGTTTTGGCGCTTCGGCTTCCGGGGCGGGTTCCCCGGTGGCTGCTTCAGTCACCGTCACGGGTTCGTCCGGCGCGGCGTCCGTTGCCGGCGCGGCATTTGACACCAGCTCGGCCGGTGCAACTTTTTCTGCCGCTGCGGCTTCAGTCTCGGCAGCTTCAGCCTCTGCCTGCGGTTCAACCGGTGCCGGTTCAGCAGCAGCCTCGGCAACAGGCGCTTCGTCTTGCACGGTTTCGACCGGAGCGTCCGCCTGTTCTCCCACGGCAGGCGCAGCAGGTTCCGCCGCGGCGTCGGAGGTCATTTCGGCCGCCGTTTCCGAAACGGCCACTGCGTCCGATGCCGGCTCCGACCCTTCGACTGCTGCCTCTGCTGCGGCGTCCGCCGCCTTGGTCTGCTCGGCTCGTGCAGCCTCTTCCGCCGCAAGCTTCGCCATCGCTGCTTCGCGCGCGGCATTGTCCTGTGCTTCGAGCCGCGCCTTGACCTCGACGGCCGGCTTCGGCTCGGCACGGTAGCCGAGACCTTTGAGGATCTCTTCCATGTCGTCCGCGGTGGCGCCGAGGATCGACATCATCGGCGGCGTCACCATGAAGGACTGGCCGTCATAGGCGCCGTCCGGGCGCTGGCCGAGGCCGGGCTTCCAGTTGGTCGCCGGACGGATCAGATCCGCCAGCCGTTCCAGGATGTCGATGCGCACGGCGCGACGGCCGAGATTGCGGTAGCCGGCAAGCTTGTAGAAGGTCTTGTCGAAGGCGGGGTCGATGACCACCGAGGTGCGACCCGAGGCGAGCGCATGGACCACGTCGCCAAAACCTGGCTTGTCCTTGCCGTCGTTCTTCAGCGCCCACAGCAGCGTCACCAGCCCGGCAGGCGCCGGCTTGATCAGCGCCGGCACGAAGACATGGTAGGCGCCGAAGCGCACGCCAAGCCGGCGAAGGGCTGCGCGGCCTTCCTGGTCGAGCGACTTCATCTCCTCGGCGATGTCGCGGCGGTTGATGAGGCCGAAATTCTCGACCAGCTGGAAGGCGATGCCACGGCCGATGCCGGAAATCTGGTCGGCATTTTTCAAGTCGACCAGCGGCTTCAGCAGCGACTCGATCTGGAAATTGACGAAACGCTCGGCACGCGCGGCGACCTTGTCGCGCGCCGGGCCGGTCAGCTGTTCGTCGGCCAGCAGCACCAGCCGCGGCTTCAGCGCGTCTTCGCCTGATACAAGCGTGCCGATCGGCGCACCGATCCAGCGCAGCGTGCCATCCGACCCGAGCGCGATATCGCCATTGGCCGAGGCGCCGAAGCGTTCGGCGCGCGCCTCGAACTCGGCGGCCAGCGCCTTCTGGGCAGCGGTGCGCACCGCCTTGGCGTCTTCGCCGCCGGCGGTCTGGTCGGCGGTGAAGCGGAACCCTTGCAGCTCGCCGACATGGTGGCCTTCGACAAGGACGGTTCCGGTAGAACTAATTTCGGCTTCAGGCATGGTATTTTCTCTAAGGCGCCGCATGAGGACGGAAGTCCTGCGGTCTACGAAGCGTTTCGTCAACCGCTCATGCAGCGCATCCGACAATCTGTCTTCGATTTCGCGCGTCTTTTCCTGCCAGTGTGCCTGATCGGCCAGCCAGCCGGGCCGGTTCGAGACGAATGTCCAGGTGCGGATCTGGGCAATGCGATGCGAGAGCGTATCAATGTCGCCCTCTGTTGTGTCGGCGCGGCGCACCTGCTCGGCCATGTAATTCTCGTCGACATGGCCGTGGCGTGCGAGGTCCGTGTAGATCGAGGCAATGAGGTCGGCATGTTGGGCCGGCGCGATCCTGCGGTAGTCGGGCAGCGCGCAGGCTTCCCACAGCAGCGCCACGCGCTTGGCATTGGTGGTGAGTGCGCGGATGTCCTCGTCGCGCGACAGATGCTCGAGCGCCTGTGCATCGACGGCAGGCAATGCCCGTGTCAGTCCCTCGACCGGGGCGTTGGTTTCGATCGAGCGCTTCAGCGCGTTGAGGCTGGCAAAGTCGAAATGTGCGGTGCGCCATTGCAGCACCTTCACCGGGTCGAAGTCGTGGCCTTCGATCTTCTTGATCAGATCCTCGTCCAGCGGGTCGACCTGGCCGGTGACACCGAACGTGCCGTCGCGCAGATGCCGGCCGGCGCGGCCGGCGATCTGGCCAAGCTCGGCCGCCGTCAGATTGCGGTACTGGAAGCCGTCGAACTTGCGATTCTGGGCGAAGGCGACGTGGTCGAGATCGAGGTTGAGACCCATGCCGATGGCATCGGTGGCGATGAGGTAGTCGACATCGCCGGACTGGAACAGCGCCACCTGGGCGTTGCGGGTGCGCGGCGAGAGCGCGCCGAGCACGACGGCGGCACCGCCCTGCTGGCGGCGGATCAACTCGGCGATGGCGTAGACCTCGTCGGCGGAAAAGGCGACGATCGCCGTGCGCCGCGGCAGGCGGGTCAGCTTCTTGGAGCCGGCATAGGCAAGATGCGACAGCCTCGGCCGCGTCACCACCGAGACACCCCTCAGCAGGCGCTGCAGGATACTTTGCATGGTGGCGGCGCCCAGCAGCAGCGTTTCCTGGCGGCCGCGCAGGTGCAGGATGCGATCGGTGAAGATGTGGCCGCGCTCGAGGTCGCCGGCGAGCTGCACCTCGTCGATGGCGACGAAGGCGGCGTCGGTCTCGCGCGGCATGGCCTCGACGGTGCAGACCGAATATTTGGCGCCCGGTGGCTGGATCTTTTCCTCGCCGGTAATCAGCGCAACCTTGTGGGCGCCGACCTTTTCGCAGACGCGGGCGTAGACCTCGCGCGCCAGAAGCCTGAGCGGCAGGCCGATGATTCCACTCTCATGCGCCACCATGCGCTCGATGGCGAGATGGGTCTTGCCGGTGTTGGTCGGCCCGAGCACGGCGGTCACGTCGCGGCCCGACAGGATCAGCGGCTCAGTGTGTTTGGGCTGGATGTTCATCAACCTAGAATAAGGCTTCCGGGACCTGGAGATAAGGCTTCTGGCCTCTGGTTGTCGGGAGCGTGCCTCAAATGGGCGCGTATGACAGGCGACACATAGGGATTTCGGGCGCGAAGCGAAAGCGGAATGTTCCGTCGGCGGCTAGAAGGTGGTTCTGTCAAGCTCTCAATCAGATGCGGATTAACGGATAGAACGAGTCTGGAACGAATCGGCGACGAATCAGTGACTCCTGCAGATTCAGCTTTTGTTCACGGCTATATGTGGATTTCGCGACCACGACACGCACCACATGCTGAATCGCTGAACTGGCCCGTTTCGTGCTAAGAGGGCATTGCCATTAACCTTTGTCGATAAACGATCACAGTGGCTTGGCATGCCTCGACCAAGGTTATGAAATTGTTGATCTTTCTTAATCCGCGTTAAGCAACTAGCAGGCGATTCCGGCTGTCGTCGTTAACGTTCAGCTCAAAGCCGGAACGAATCGGCGACGAATCAGCGATAGCGGAATTTTCCCGTTTTGTTCACCCCAATATCTTGTGTTGTGAACAGCTTATCCACCGAGAATCCACAGGCTTGGAAGCAGGTTTCGCACAGGCCGGCCGGGCCGCTGTTAACCTCTGCGTGCCGGATTGGGTCAGCAGCCGTGCTGTCACTTCGAAGGACCATGGCGCCAACGAAAACGGGCCGGCGCGCCGGCCCGTCGATCTCTGCGCCTACATCGCCGTCGTCAGGCGAAATACTGGCCGCCATTGGCCGTAATGGTCGAGCCGGTGATGAAGCCGGCATCTTCGGATGCGAGGAAGACGACGCAGCGCGCGATTTCCTCGGGCTCACCGAGGCGGCCGACAGGAATCTGGGGAATGATGCGCTCGTTGAGCACCTTCTCGTCGATCGCCTTGACCATCTCGGTGGCGATATAGCCGGGACAGATGACGTTGACCGTGATGCCGGCGCGCGCCCCCTCTTGGGCGAGAGCCTTGCTGAAACCGATATCGCCGGCCTTGGCGGCGGAATAGTTAACCTGGCCGGCCTGGCCCTTCTGGCCGTTGATCGAGGAGATGGTGATGATGCGGCCGAACTTGCGGTCGCGCATCCCGCTCCACAGCGGATGCGTCATGTTGAAGACGCCGGACAGGTTGGTGTCGATGACCTCTTTCCACTGCTCGCGCGTGATCTTGTGGAACATGGCGTCGCGGGTGATGCCGGCATTGTTGACCAGCACCGAGACCGGGCCGAGATCGGCCTCGACCTGCTTGATGCCGGCGGCGCAGGCATCATAGTCGGCGACCGACCATTTGTAGACCGGAATGCCGGTCTCAGCCTTGAATTTCGCCGCTGCGGCATCATTGCCGGCATAGTTCGCCGCAACCGAATAGCCGACGGTCTTCAATGCGATCGAGATCGCCGCGCCGATGCCGCGCGATCCGCCTGTGACGATTGCTACCTTGGTCATGCATTTCCCCTTTTTTGATATCGCCCTGTTGTCGGGCTTGGCAGGCACTGGATACAGAACGGGCGGCTAAAGCGCGTCGCGCTGAAGTAGGTTCAGGCGATGCGCTTCAGCTGTTTGGTTTTATGCATGTCGGTGTTCCCAAAACCGCTGCGCACTTTTGGGCGACATGCATGCACGCCGCCCGTTTAGTGACTTTCTTCAGAGTGCTTCGACACACATGGCGACGCCCATGCCGCCGCCGATGCACAGGGTAGCGAGACCCTTCTTGGCGCCGCGCCGGCGCATTTCGAAGACCAGCGTGTTGAAGACGCGAGCGCCGGACGCACCGATCGGATGGCCGATGGCGATGGCGCCGCCATTGACGTTGACGATCGAGGGATCCCAGCCCATGTCCTTGTTGACGGCGCAGGCCTGCGCCGCAAAGGCTTCGTTGGCCTCGACCAGGTCGAGATCGCCGACCGACCAGCCGGCCTTTTCCAAGGCCTTGCGCGAGGCGGGAATGGGTCCGGTGCCCATGATCTGCGGATCGACGCCGGCGGTTGCCCAGGACACGATGCGCGCCAGCGGGGTGATGCCGCGCCTCACCGCTTCCGCTTCGCTCATCAGCAGCGCGCCGGCGGCGCCGTCATTGATGCCGGAGGCGTTGGCGGCGGTCACCGTGCCGTCCTTGTCGAAAGCCGGTTTCAGCTTGGTCATGGCGTCGATCGTGGCGCCGTGGCGGATGTATTCGTCCTGGTCGACGATGGTGTCGCCCTTCTTGCCCTTGATGGTGACGGCGACGATCTCGTCCTTGAACTTGCCGGCCTTCTGCGCGGCCTCGGCCTTGTTTTGCGAGGCGAGCGCGAACTGGTCCTGGTCTTCGCGGGTGATCTGGAACTGACGCGCGACGTTTTCGGCTGTGTTGCCCATGTGGTAACCGTTGAAGGCGTCCCACAGCCCGTCCTTGATCATGGTGTCGATCAGCTTGAAGTCGCCCATCTTGACGCCGGCGCGCAGGTGCTGGGCATGCGTCGAAAGCGACATCGATTCCTGGCCTCCGGCGACGATCACCTTGGCATCGCCGATGGCGATCTGCTGCATGCCGAGCGCGATGGCGCGCAGGCCCGAGCCGCAAACCTGATTGAGGCCCCAGGCGGTGGTTTCCTTGGGCAGGCCGGCATTGATCGATGCCTGGCGGGCCGGGTTCTGGCCTTGCGCGGCGGTCAGCACCTGGCCGAGGATGACCTCGTCGACCTCGCCTGGTTCGACGCCGGCACGCGACAGCAATTCCGTGATGACGACGGCGCCGAGCTCATGCGCCGGGGTGGCGGCGAAAGCGCCGTTGAAGGAGCCGACCGGCGTGCGCGCCGCACTGGCAATGACGATGGAAGCGGACATTTTCTTCTCCAGACTTCAAGGGTGTTGCTCTGTCGTTGGGGACTTTTCTTGCCCTTTCCCAACCCCAAGTCAAACCGGAAATGGGCATGGCGCCCATGCGCCGCAAGCAGGCCATGCCTCGCCATGGCGGCCATTCGTCCATTGCTGCGCAGCATATTTTACCTGCCATGCAGCATTTAGTGATCCCGCACTGCACAAACTGCTTGGAATTGTGAGGCTTTTGCGCATATCCTCAAAAAAGGCACAATCGTTATCGGCGGCTTACTCAGAGGCGCGCCGGTGTCCCCGGGAGGATGTAGATGGCCGCTAAAGACGATCCGATCATCATCAAGAAATACGCCAATCGCCGCCTCTACAACACCGGCACCAGCACCTATGTGACGCTCGAGGACCTCGCCGAGATGGTCAAGAAGGGCGAGGAGTTCACCGTCCAGGACGCCAAGACCGGCGACGACATCACGCATCCGGTGCTGACCCAGATCATCTTCGAACTGGAGAACAAGGACGGGCAGAACATGCTGCCGATCCCGTTCCTGCGCCAGCTCATCGCTTATTACGGTGACCAGATGCAGATGATCGTCCCGAGCTTCCTCGAACAGTCGATGCTTGCCTTTTCCAAGGAGCAGGAGCGTTTTCGCGAGCAGATGAAGGGGGCGCTCGGCAAGTCGCCGCTCGACATGATGAAGATCACCACGCCGATCAAGGCGCTGGAGGAACAGACACGCCGCAACATGGAAATGTTCCAGAATGCGATGCGGCTGTTCACGCCGTTCCCGCCTGCGGGCTCCACGCCAGCCGCTGCGACGTCGCCCGAGCCGGCCAGGAAGGAAACGCCTGACAAGCCCGACGATCTTCAGGAACTGAAGGACCAGATCGCGGCCATGCAGCGCAAGCTCGACACGATGTCCTGAGCGCCTGGCGTTCTTGCGACCTTACACCAGCACGCCCTCATAGCGGCCGCGCGGCCGGATGACACTTCCGCTTGTTATCTGTTCGACCGTGTGCGCGGCCCAGCCGACGCTGCGTGCGAGCGCGAACAGGCGGAACGGTGCATCGCGCGGCAAGCCTAGGCTGCGCGTCAGCGCGGCCAGCCCAAAGTCGATGTTGGGAAGCGCGCCGGTCGCCGCAAAGGCAGCGTCGCGCAGCGACGATAGTGTGCCGTCAACCTCGATCACCGACAGCAGCGCCGCCCCGCGGGGGTCGCCGTCAGGATAGAGCTGATGACCGAACCCCGGCAGCGGCCGGTCATGGCTGAGCCAGCGCCGGATCGTCGCATCGGCGCCATGCCGCGCCGCATCCTCGGCCAGTTGCATCACCGCCTCGCCGGCGCCGCCATGGCGCGGGCCTGACAGCGTCGCGAGCCCTGCCAGCAGGCAAGCGGCCAGCGGCGCGCCGGTCGAGGCTGCGACGCGCGCGGCGAAGGTCGACGCATTCAGTTCATGATCGGCAAGCAGGACAAGCGCACGGCGGATCGCATCGGCGCGGCCGGCATCCACCGACCAGTCCTGCGCAAGCCGCTGATGGACGGGATTTGACCCCGCCGGTGCGCCCAGCGCGGCGGCCAGCACGCCGACCGCGTGCGCGGCATCGGTATGCAGCGAGGCGGCGCTGCGCCCGAGCGACGGGCGCCCCTGGCCGGCAAGCACGGCAAGTTGCGCAAAGGCCGAGGCTCGGCCAGCTTGATGGGGTGCGTCCGGCGACGCTGCTTCGAAAGCCACCGGTTTCGGCAGAGCCCAGAGAACGGCGGCGGCTTCTTCCAGTGTGGCGTGCCCGGAGAGCACTGCGGCGTCCTGCCCGCGATAGATGAGCCGACCGTGCGAGACGGTCGAAATCGCCGTTACGATCGAGGGCTCGCCCCAGGCGATGGCGCTTTCGGCGATGACTGACGGGCTGCGGCCGCGCGCCCGGCGGGTCGCCAGTGCGGCGATATCGTCGGCGCGGTACTGGCTGCGGCGCGGATCGGCGCGGTCGGGCCGCATGCCGATGCGCCCACGGCTGACATAGGCGTACAGCGTCTGCGCCCGCACCTTGAGTCTCTCCAGCGCCTCTTCCCGGGACAACCACTCGGACATATCGAGCCCTGATATTGATTCTATTGATCAAGATTGATGGAAACGTTGCCCATCTCTATCTCCGATCCGGAAATGCTTCAAGGAGACAGGCTATGGCGAATGGGCTCGATGATGTGGTGGCGGCGGAAACCGTGCTTTCCGATGTGGATGGTCTTGGCGGCCGTCTGACGATCCGAGGTCATTCGCTGCCGGAACTGGCCGGCCGTTGGAACTATGCCCAGGTGGTTAGACTGCTGCTCGACGGCTTCTTCAACGACCTTCCCGATGATGCGCAACTGACGCGGGCGCTGGGACAGGCGCGTGCGGACGTGTTCGAACGGCTCTTGCCCTCGCTGCCTTTGCTGGCGCCGCTCGATGTCTACAGCGCCATGCGCGCCGGGATGGCGCAGCTGCCGGATGGCGAGACCTTGACCGACGCCTTGCTGCTGATCGCGGCGCCCGCCGTGCTGACGCCGGCGCTGCTGCGCCTGCGGCGCGGCGAGCAGCCGATCGCGCCGGACAGCCGCGCCGATCATGCCGCCGACATGCTGAGGATGCTGGGCGGCCGCGTCGCCTCGCCGGCGCTCACAAAAGCGCTCGACACCTATCTGGTGACCGTCTGCGACCACGGCCTCAATGCATCGACCTTTGCGACGCGCGTGGTCGCCTCCACGCAGGCCGGCCTGACATCCTCTGTGCTGGCCGGGCTTGGCGCGCTCAAAGGGCCGCTGCATGGTGGCGCGCCTGGCCCCGTCATCGAGATGCTGGATGCGATCCAGGCGCATGGTGATGCCGCCGGCTGGCTGCGCAACGAGATCGCGCAGGGCAGGCGCATCATGGGGTTCGGCCATCGCATCTACCGTGTGCGCGATCCGCGCGCCGATGTGCTGAAGGCCGTCGTGCGGCAACTCGGCGGCGAGGGCGAAACCGGTCGCCGGCTGGCATTTGCGGAGACCGTCGAGCAAACGGCGCTCGAGGTGCTTAGGATCGCAAAGCCGCAGCGTTCGCTGCAGACCAATGTCGAGTTCTACACCGCGCTGGTGCTGCAAGCGGCGGGCTTTCCGCCGCAAGCTTTCAGCAATGTCTTTGCCGCCGGGCGCGTGGCCGGCTGGATCGCGCATGCGCGTGAACAGCAGACGACTGGACGGCTGATCCGACCGCAGTCGCGCTATATCGGGCCGGTGCCGGACCTGGTCGCCTGAGGTTCTTTCGGCGCCTGGCGAGCGACACCGATCCGATCAGGATCCTCCTGGTGAGCGGCCGTGTGGCCGCTCATGACGAAAATTTCATCTCGTCGAAAAATTCTGGCCGCTGTTATTGCGTCGCATTGAGCATATATGCTGCACTGCAACATAAGATCGCTCTTGCCGCAATCAGAGGATTTCGACCTTGGCCGCCAGAAAAACCGCAGTCATCACCGGCTCCACATCGGGCATTGGCCTGGCCATCGCCCAGGCGTTGGCGGCCGAAGGCCATAATGTCGTCGTCAACTCCTTCTCCGACACGGCTGCCGACCACGCCGTCGCTGACGCGATCGCCAGACAGCACAAGGTGAAGACGGCCTATATCAAGGCCGACATGTCGAAGCCGGCCGAATGCCGGGCGCTGATCGCCAAGGCGGCCGAGACATTCGGTTCGGTCGATATTCTCGTCAACAATGCAGGCATCCAGCATGTCGCGCCGGTGGAAGAGTTCCCGATCGAGAAATGGGACGCCATCATTGCCATCAACCTGTCGTCGGCGTTCCACACCATCGCGGCCGCCATCCCGCTGATGAAAAAGGCCGGCGGCGGCCGGATCGTCAACATCGCCTCGGCGCATGGCCTGGTCGCGTCGCCGTTCAAATCGGCCTATGTCTCGGCCAAGCACGGCATCATGGGATTGACCAAAACCGTTGCGCTCGAACTGGCGCGCGAAAAAATCACCTGCAACGCCATCTGCCCCGGCTATGTGCTGACGCCGCTGGTCGAGGCGCAGATTCCCGACCAGATGAAAGCCCATCAGATGGACCGCAAGACCGTCATCCGTGAGGTCATGCTGGACAAGCAGCCGACCAAGGAATTCGTTACGGTGGAGCAGATCGCGGCAGCGGCGGTGTTCCTGTGCTCGGACACGGCAGCGCAGGTCAACGGCACGCATCTCTCGGTCGATGGCGGCTGGACCGCCGCGTGAGGCGCAAAACTCTCTTATCCACCCAAAGGGACAGATCAAGGACGACGCCATGACCAAGAACGGCAAGGCGGAGGAGACGAAGAAGATCAACGTAGCGCTTCAGGGCGGCGGCTCACACGGGGCCTTTTCCTGGGGTGTGCTCGACCGGCTGCTGGAGGACGGACGGCTGGAGATATCAGCAGTGTCCGGCACCAGCGCCGGCGCTATGAACGCGGTGGCGCTGGCCGATGGATATGTGCGCGGCGGTGTCGAAGGCGCGCGGCAAAAACTTGACGATTTCTGGCGCGCGGTGGCGGCCAAGGGGCGGTTCAGCCCGGTGCAGCGCATGCCGTGGGACGTCGCCTGGGGCAACTGGTCGATCGAGAACACGCCCGGCTATCTCTTCTTCGACACCATGTCGCGGGTGTTCTCGCCCTATGTCGCCAACCCACTCGGCCTCAATCCGCTGCGCGACGTGGTGCAGCAGGAGATCGATTTCGAGAACGTCCGCGCCTGCAAGTCGATGGAACTGTTCATCTCGGCGACCAATGTCGAGACCGGACAGTTGCGCGTGTTTTCCGACGGCGAGATCGACCTCGATACGGTGATGGCCTCGGCCTGCCTGCCGCAATTGTTCCGCGCCGTCGAGATCAAGGGCGTGCCCTATTGGGATGGCGGCTATGGCGGCAATCCGGCGCTTTATCCGTTCTTCAAGACGGCTGCGACCGAGGACGTGCTTCTGGTGCAGATCAATCCGGTGGTGCGCGAGGGAACACCAAGAAGCGCCAACGAGATCCAGAACCGCATCGACGAGATCACCTTCAACGCCGGGCTGCTGCGCGAATTCCGCTCGATTGCCTTCGTCAAGGAGCTGATCGCCGCCGGCCGTCTGCCGCATGGCGAGTACCGCGACATCCGCATGCACCGCATCGATGCCGACGAGGCGTTCAAGGACCTGTCGGCGTCCTCGAAGGTCAATGCCGAATGGGCGTTCCTGACCTATCTCAGAGATCTCGGCCGCACCGCCGCCAGCGACTGGCTGGAAGAGAATTACGACGCCGTCGGCAAGCGACCGACGCTCGATCTCTCCGGCGAACTGGATGACGGCTTCAAGCCGGTACGCGGTCCGGCACCCGGCCGGCGGGTCAAGGAATTTCTTGCGGCCCGCAAGAACCCGGAGGCAGAGCGCCGGCGCGCCTGAGCGACCAATCGATGTGCATCGATTGGTCCGCAATCATGCTTTCAAGGTCAGGTCGATCACCCTGATCAGGGCAGCGGCTGCCTGCCGCTGCCCCTCCGGATCTCTGATCCGCGCCTTCATGCCTTCCAGCCCGTCGAGCAGCATGTCGGCAAGCAGTTGCGCCGACAGGCCCCTGGCCGCCAGATCGACGCCGTTCCTGGCTGCCTCGCCCTCTATCGCGGCGCCGATGTGTTGGCCAAGCCCGCCGCGCCAGCAGCCCACCAGATCGCCAAGGCTCGATTTCATGTCCAGCAATTCGGCGCCGTGCGGCGAGGCAACGACCGCGCTCATCATCGAGATAAAGGCCTCATCGATGGCTCGCATCATGCGCTCGTTGAAAGGGCCATCGCCGGCTAGGGCAAATCTTGCCGCCTCGACCGAGCGCGACAGGATCATCATGGCGATGGCGCGGAAAATGTCGGTCTTGTTCTTGAACAGGAGATAGAGCGCCGGGCGCGACATGTCGGCGGCACGGGCGATGTCGTCCATGGTGGTGCGCGAGAAGCCATAGGCCAAAAACACCTTCATCGCGCCATCCAGAATACGGGCGCGTTTGGGATCGGCGGTGGCGATGTCTTCGATCTGGTTCATAGAGCAATTCTATCCTGCAAAATCCTAATTGACAAAATGACGAAATTTGTCAATCTGTATCGGAGCGAAACGGCCGGGAGGCCGCTTCGCCCTTGGCAGTGGACGACAACAAAGGGTATCCCCATGCGCCTCACCGTCGACGGTCAGTCATTCGATATCGACGCCGATCCGGACATGCCGCTGCTGTGGGCACTGCGCGATCTCATTGGCAAGACAGGGCCAAAATTCGGCTGCGGCATCGCCGCGTGCGGCGCCTGCACCGTGCATGTCGACGGTCAGCCGGCGCGTTCCTGCTCACTCCCAGTTGGGCAGGTCAGCGGCGCTGTCACGACTATTGAAGGCATCGGCACGGCAGGCGGACTGCATCCGGTGCAGCAGGCATGGCTGGAGGAACAGGTCGCGCAATGCGGCTACTGCCAGGCCGGCCAGATCATGAGCGCGGTGGCGCTGCTCGATGAAGTCGCCGACCCGAGCGATGCCGACATCGACAACGCCATGGGCGGCAATCTCTGCCGCTGCGGCACCTATCCCAAAATCCGCTCGGCCATCAAAAAGGCCGCGGCGCTCAAGACGGCGGGGCTCTGACCATGGCCAGTGTCGGAAAGATCGCCCGCCGCACGTTTCTGATTGGCGCTGCCGCTGTCGCTGGCGGCGTTGCCGTCGGCTATTACTACTATCGCAAGCCGTTCCCGAACCCGCTCGAGGCCGAGCTTGGCAAGGGCGAGGCGACGTTCAACCCTTATGTGAAAATCGGCGCCGACAATACCATCACCATCGTCGCGCCGCGCGCCGAGATGGGGCAAGGCATTTCGACGACGCTGGCGGCCATGGTCGCAGAGGAACTCGACGTCGGGCTCGACCGGGTCATGGTCGAGCATGGACCGGCATCCCATGCCTACTACAACGCCGCGATCCTCGAGGAGGGCGGTCCGTTCGCCTTCTTCGATGAAAGCATGACCGCGCAGGCGGTGCGTTCCGGTCTCGGTGTGGTCGGCAAATTCCTTGCCCTGCAGGGCACCGGCGGTTCGGCTTCGACACGCGACGGTTTTGACAAGATGCGGCAAGCGGGTGCCGCTGCCCGGCAGATGCTGGTCGCAGCGGCAGCGCAAAAACTGGGTGTCGCGGCGGCCGATCTGGAAACGGCCGACGGTTCGATCCTGCACAAGGCGTCGGGCAAATCGCTGACCTACGGCGCGGTCGCCGCGGCTGCCGCCGCGATGGCGCCGCCGGCCGAAGTCAGGCTCAAGGACCGGGCCGACTGGAAGCTGCTGGGAAAGCCGCAGAAGCGCATCGACATGCTGGCAAAGCTCACCGGGGCGCCGATCTTCGGCATCGATGTCCGGCTGCCGGAGATGGTCTACGGCACGGTCAAGATGAGCCCGCGCTTCTGGTCGAAGCCGGTCAAGGCGGACCTCTCCAAAGCCGAGAAAATGCCTGGGGTGATCAAGATCGTGCCGCTCGAGACGAATTACGGCCATGGCTTCGGTATCATCGCGAATAATACATGGGCAGCATTCAAGGCGGCCGAGGCGATCGACGCCCAGTGGTCCGATCCTGAATATCCGCTCAGCAGCGCCGCCATTTCAGATGTGCTGAAGCAGGCGCTTGCCACCAAGGGGTCGGCGATGCGCGACAATGGCGATGTCGAAACCGCCTTTGCCGACGCGCCGCGCGAAAGCATCATCGAGGCAGACTATGCCGTGCCCTATCTGGCGCATGCGACGATGGAGCCGATGAACGCCACGGCACAGTTCAGGGACGGTGCGCTCGACATCTGGTGCGGCAACCAGGCGCCGACCCTGGTGCGGCAGCTTTGCGCCAACGCGGTCGGCATCGAGCAGGACAAGATCAATGTGCACACCACCTTCATGGGCGGCGGTTTCGGCCGGCGCGTCGAGATGGACTACGCGCTGTGTGCCGCGCTGATGGCGAAGGAGACGGGCGGACGCCCGATCAAGGTGACCTGGACGCGTGAAGAAGACATGCGCCACGACGCCTATCGGCCGGCTGCTATCGGCAAGTTCCAGGCGCGGCTCGGTGACGATGGCATGCCGATCGCGGTCGACATGAAGATGGCCTCGCCATCGGTGATCGCCGGTACGCTGCGCCGGCTGTTTCCCTCGATATCGCCGCTCGGTCCCGACAAGACCATTGTCGACGGCGCCTATGACCAGCCCTACACGATCCCGAATTACCGGGTCAGGGGTATCGCGGCGCCGGTCTCCATCCCTGTCGGCTCCTGGCGTTCGGTCGGCAGTTCGGTCAACGGCTTCTTCCATGAGGGCTTCATGGACGAGATCGCGGTCGCCGGAAAAATCGATCCGGTCGAGATGCGCAAGAGACTGATGGCCGCCTATCCCTCGGCGGTGAAGGTGGTCGAGAAAGTCGCCGCGATGGCGAAATGGGGCGAGGCGCTGCCCGCCGGCAAGGCCAAGGGCATGGCCTTCACGCTGTCCTTCGGCAGTTGGGTCGGCGAGATCGTTCAGGTGGCGGACACGCCGGCCGGCATCCGCATCGAGAAGGTGTGGATCGCCGCCGATGTCGGCACCGCGCTCGATCCCGGCATCATCGAGGCGCAGTTGATTTCCGCCGCCATCTACGGCCTTTCGGCGGCGATGGGTCAGGAAATCACCTTCGCCGACGGCATGGTCGAACAGTCGAACTTCCACGATTTCGATGCCATGCGGATATTCCAGTGCCCGGTCTTCGAAGTAGCCATCCTGGAAAATTTCCACAAGATGGGCGGCGTCGGCGAGATCGGCACACCGCCGGCGGCTCCAGCACTCGCCAACGCCATCTTCGCGCTCACCGGAAAGCGCATCCGCACGCTGCCGCTGTCGAAAACGGTGGCCTTCGCATGAAGAAGCTCCTCATCATGCTGACGCCTGCTGCCATGCTCGTGCTCGCAGCGCCGTTTGCGATTGCGCAAGAGAGCCAGACGCCCGCGCCGGCGACCGTCGACGTGGCGAAAGGCCTGTCCGAATGGGACAAGGTCTATGCGGTGTTCTCGCATCCGCGCTGCGCCGACTGTCATGTCGCGGACGACCGGCCGCGATGGTCGGGTGCGCACTATCGCGGTACGCGCGTTCACGCCTTCAATGTCCAGCGCGGTGCTGACGGGTCGGGCTTCGGCAATCCGGGCCTGCGCTGCACGACTTGCCATTTCTCTAGCAATTCCAAGGCATTGCACGGGCCGCCCGGGGCCGAGAACTGGCATCTGGCGCCGGCCGAGATGGCCTGGTTCGGCAAATCCTCGGCCGAAATCTGCGCCCAGATCAAGGATCCCCTGCGCAATGGCAACCGCAGCTTGAAGGACATCGCGCTGCATGTTCGCGACGACAGATTGGTCGCCTGGGGCTGGGCGCCGGGGCCGGATCGTGAACCGGCTCCGGGCTCTGCCGAAGCGACCTATCAAGCGATCGAAGACTGGGCCGCGGCGGGCGCATCTTGTCCGCCGGGGCAATGATCTTGCAACTTTCAGACTATATTGCGGTGCAACTTTGATGTAGAAGCGCGCTTCGCCGATCACGGCAAATTGAACACGGCTTGGCGCGCACCCATATCGGCGACGCGCCCGCGTTATGAGGACGCTGGCCGAACCCGCAGTGGAAAACAACGACGATGCCGAGAATCAGGTTTCACAAGCTTGCAGCCATTGTTGTGCTCATTGGTTTCGCGGCGTGGATGGCGACAGGCGAGTTTTCGTCGGTCGGCAGCGTAGCCGCCAACAAAGCCAAGGCAGCCGAAGCCGAACAGGCCAAGGCGCCGGACGCGGCCAAGCCGAAGACGGCTGAAGCCGAGCCGAAGGCACCGCTGCGCACCGTTGCGGTGGTGACGCCGCCACGCAAGACCTATGCACGCGCCATCCGCATTTCCGGGCTGACCGAAGCCGACAAGCGGGCGGTGCTGGCGACGCGCGTCGCCGGTGTCATCGACAAGCTGCCTGTCAAGCAAGGCGATCACGTCAAGACCGGGGATCTGGTGCTGATGCTTGCAGCGGAAGAAAAGATCTCGATGGTCGACAACGCCAAGCAGTTGGTGGTGCAGCGCCAGGCCGAGTTGGACGCAGCCTTGCGGCTGATGAAGACCGGCAATCTGCCCAAGCTGCAGCTCGACACCGCGCGCTCGAACCTGACCTCGGCGCAGTCGCAACTGGAAACGGCACAGGCCGAACTCGACCGCAACGAGGTGAAGGCGCCTTTCGACGGCGTCATCGACCGGGTGCCGGTGGAACTTGGCAGTTCCATCATGCAGGGCGGCGAGGTGGCAACCATCCTCAAGCTCGATCCGGTGATTGCCCGCGGCGAAGTCAGCGAGCGCGATCTCGGCTACCTGAAACTCGGGGACAAGGCCACCATACGGCTGGTCAGCGGCCAGACCGTCGAAGGCACCGTGCGCTACATCAGCCGCGACGCCTCTTCGGCGACCCGCACCTTCCGCGTCGAGGTTGCCGTCCCCAATGCCGACGGCTCCGTGCCGGCCGGCATGACGGCGGAAATCGCACTCAGCGCGCTGCCGACCGATGCGGTGCTGCTGCCGCGCTCGGTGGTGACGCTCGGCGACAAGGGCGACCTCGGCATCCGTGCCGTCGGCAAGGACAACAAGGTTGCGTTCTTCCCCATCGACCTCGTCGACGACACGCCGACCGGCCTGGTGCTTGGCGGCATCCCTGCCGATGCGCGCATCATCGTTGCCGGCCAGGAACTGGTGAAGGAAGGCGATGAGGTCAAGCCGGTCGAAGCCGACCAGGCAACCATCCAGAAACTGCTGGGCGAAGCGACCGCCGGCACGCAGTAGCATGGGGTACGGCGGACAGACCCCGGGCAGGGACACTTGGCTGCGACGCAGCTCGTGAAATTCAAGAACAGGCGTTAGCCATGGATATCGTCAGACTCGCAATCAACAATGCCCGCCTGACCATCTCGGTGCTGGTCTTCCTGCTGCTCGCCGGCTGGGTCGCCTATCAGTCGACGCCGAAGGAAGCCGAGCCCGACGTTCCGATTCCGATGATGTATATCAGCCTGATCTATCAGGGCATTTCGCCTGAGGATTCGGAGCGCCTTCTGCTGCGGCCGATGGAAAGCAAGCTGAAGAGCCTGAAAGGCCTCAAGGAAATGCGCTCGGCCGCCTTCCAGGGCGGCGGCTATGTGCTGGTCGAGTTCCAGCCGCAGACAAATCTGGCGACGGCCTTGCAGGACACGCGCTCCAAGGTCCAGGACGGCAAGGCCGACCTGCCGCAGGCGGCCGAAGAGCCGGTCGTTACCGAAGTCAACATCTCCGAATTCCCCGTCCTCGTCGTCACCCTGTCGGGCGAATTGCCCGAACGCGTGCTGACCGCCGCCGCGCGCGAACTGCGCGACCGTATCGAGGAAGTGCCAGGCGTCCTGGAGGGCTCGTTGCAGGGTTCGCGCGACGATCTTGTCGAAGTCGTCATCGATCCGATGAAACTGTCGTCCTACGGGTTGCAACTCGATCAGCTGATCGGCGCTGTCGGTGCCTCCAACAGCCTGGTCGCCGCCGGCAATATCGAAGGCTCGGAAGGCAAATACGCCGTCAAGGTGCCGTCACTGATCGAGACGCCCGAGGACGTGGCGGCCTTGCCCGTGGTCGCCGGCCCCAATGCCGTGGTGCAGGCCAAGGACATCGCGACGATCCGCTCGACCTTCGCCGATGCCACGACGATCACGCGCCTCAATGGCAAGCCGGCCATCGCCATCGAAGTCAAGAAGCGCATCGGCGCCAATCTGATCGACACGCTCGCCAAGGTGAGGGAGGTGTCCGACGCCTACGTCAAGACGATGCCGCAAGGCATGAACGTCACCTACACCCAGGACAAGTCGGTCTTCGTCAACCAGTTGCTCGGCGATCTGCAGAACCACGTCATGATCGCCGTCATCCTGGTGTTCATCGTCATCCTCTACGCGCTGTCGGGTCGTGCCTCGCTGCTGATCGGCCTGGCCATTCCGTCGTCTTTCCTGATCGGCATCCTGCTGCTGGCGATGATGGGCTACACGATCAACATGATCGTGCTGTTCAGCCTGATCCTGGCTGTCGGCATGCTGGTCGACGATGCCATCATCGTCACCGAGTTCGCCGAACGGCGGATGAGCGAAGGCATGCCGAAGGCGGAAGCCTTCGCATTGGCCGCCAAGCGCATGGCCGGTCCGGTCATTGCCGCGACGATGACGCGCATAGCCGCCTTCTCGCCACTGCTGTTCTGGCCGGGCATCATCGGCGACTTCATGAAGTACATGCCGATCACCCTGATCGTCACGCTATCGGCCTCGATGCTCTATGCGCTGGTGTTCGCGCCGACGCTGGGGGCGATCTTCGCCAAGGCGCCGGAGCATCATGAGGATGATAATCGCGACGGCTGGTACATGGCGATCGTCAAGCAGGCGGTGCGGTTTCCGATTACGGTGGTTTTGCTGACGGTCGCTCTGCTGTTCGGCGTCGGCTTTGCCTATTCGAAATATGGCGCCGGTGTCGAATTCTTCCCCAGTGTCGAGCCCGACTACGGCCTGCTCTACGTGCACGCGCGCGGCAACCTTTCGCTGGCCGAAATGGATACGGCGACCAAGATTGCCGAAAACAGGATGCTCGGCTGGCCCGGCATCAAGTCGGTCTACACCCGCGTCGGCAAGACACAAGGCGGCGGCCAGGATGTCCCTGAAGACGTCGTCGGCGTCATCCAGTACGAATTCATAGATTGGCGCGAGCGCAAGTCGGCGAACCAGATCCTGAACGATTTGCGGGGCGTCATGGCCGGCATTCCCGGCGTCGATGTCGAGGTGCGCGTGCCGGAGGCCGGTCCGCCGACCGGCAAGCCGATCCAGATCAGGCTTTCGGCCGTCGACCCCAAGGGGCTCGACGACAAAGCGCGCGCGGTTGCGGCACGCATCGGCAAGGTGCCTGGCGTCATCGACATTTCCGACGGCCTCCCGCCGCCCGGCGTCGACTGGGCGCTCGAGGTCGACCGTGCCAAGGCAGCGCAATATGGCATCAGCCCAACCGCTGTCGGCACAGTGGTGCAACTGGTGACCAACGGGCTGAAGCTTTCGGAATACCGGCCTGCCGGCGCCGACGACGCCGTCGACATCAGGCTGCGTCTGCCGGAAGACCGGCGCACGCTGTCGACGCTCGACGAGCTCAGGGTGCAGACCTCGCAAGGCTCGGTGCCGATCTCGAATTTCGTCGTGCGCAAGCCGGAGCCGACGGTCGGTATCCTCAACCGTATCGACGGCGCGCGCACGGTGGTCGTCCAGGCAAACGTTGCCGCAGGCGCCCAGGTCGCGGCCGTGCAGGCGGAGGTCACCAAGGCTGTCTCCGAGATGGATCTCGGCAGCGGCATACGTTGGAAGCTGGCCGGCTCGAACGAAGACAGCGCCGAGGCCAGCGCCTTCCTTGGCAAGGCCTTCGGGGCGGCGATCTTCCTGATCTTCCTGGTGCTGCTGATGCAGTTCAACAAATTCACCAGCGTGCTGATGGTGCTGTCCTGCGTGGTCATGGCGACGGTTGGCGTGTTCCTGGGGCTGCTGATTACAGGCGAGACCTTCGGCATCGTCATGTCGGGCATTGGCGTCATCGCTCTGGCCGGCGTGGTGGTGAACAACAACATCGTGCTGATCGACACCTATGACCGGCTGCGCGAAGAAGGCTGGGACAAGATGGACGCGGTGCTGCAGACCTGCCGCGAGCGCGCCCGGCCGGTGGTGCTGACGGCGGTGTCGGCGATCCTCGGCGTGTTGCCGATCGCCTTCGGCCTTGGGCTGGAAATCTTCCATCATGAGACGACGATCAACGCGCCGTCGACGCAATGGTGGATTTCGCTGTCCTCGGCGATCGTCTTCGGCCTGTCCTTCGCCACCTTGCTGACGCTGGTGGTGACGCCGTCGATGCTGATGATTTTCACGCGCAGCAAGAACAGCCGCTTCTATGCGTTTTTCCGCCGGCTGTTCCGGCGCGGCAAGGGAACGGTTTCGCCGACCGACAGGCCTGGCCAGGAAGCAGGCGACGAACCGGAAATCGCCTTTCCGAAAGCCGCCGAATAGACCCCATCGCCGATTTGACCGGCAAAGGCCGCCCGGAACAACCGGGCGGCCTCTGCATTGTCTCTGAGCGAAACGTCGAAGCGAGGGCTTCTCATGCCGATCACCACCATCGTCATCATCGTCCTGATCCTTGTCCTCATCGGCGCGGTGCCGGCCTGGCCGCATTCGCGCTCCTGGGGTTATGGGCCGTCGGGTATTGTCGGCGTCGTGCTGGTGGTGCTCATGGTGTTGCTGTTGATGGGACGGCTCTGAGGCGCCCTCTCGTGGGAGATTGTTCAGTGTGCGGAGGGGCGGCGCCCGTGATCGCGGAAGTCAGGCAGCTTTCGCAACGCCATTCACGGTGGCAATGCCGATATCGCCAAGAGCTTCAGCAACCGCCTGATCCAACGGCGTGTGCGGGATCTCGCCGACGATGCCTTCCAGGCGTATCGAAGCCAGCTGATGCGGCTCGAAGCGCAGGTAGGACATGGAGACGATCTCGCGCCACATCGCCACGAACGGGCTGCCAGCGCGCAGCACCCACCAGGGCATCGAAGTCATCTTGAGCGGACGACCAATAGCCTTCTCGGCAGCGGCCTTGATCTGCAGATCGGTGACCGCGTGGCCCGGAAAGTTCAGCGCTTCATAGAAGCCGAGCTTGTCCAGATTGCGCGCCAGCGCGACGAAGCCCATAGCGAAGTCAGGCAGATAGGCCCATTCATGCACGAGGTCGACCGGGCCAGGCGCGGTGTAGATACCCTTGTTGATCTTGGCGGCAACGATCAGGTCGAACCATGATCCGCTGCCGGTGCCGCCGAAGAAATCGCCGGCCCGCAGAAGAATGGTGCGGACGCGGCCCGCGTCGGCCTCGCGACGAAACAACTCCTCCATGGCGCAGCGGATGCGGCCCTTTTGCGTGGTCGGGTGGAAGGGTGTGTCTTCCGATATCACCGCCGGCATCGGCGAGCCGTAATTGTAAACGGTGCCGGGGAAGAGATGCAGTGCGCCGTTCGCATGGCAGGCGGCCATGACATTCTGCGCCATCGGCAGGCATTTGCCCCAGTCGGTGTAGATCGGGTTGAGGCCGTTGAAGACGATATCGACACCTTGCGTGGCGCGGATGAGGGCCTCGCGGTCGAGAGCGTCACCGGCAACGGCTGTGGCGCCTTTGAGTTCGGCCGGCACCTTGCCGTTGCGGGTGACGGCGCGGACCTCGTAGCCCGCGTCGATGAAGGCCTTGGCGACCACGCGGCCGAGCCGGCCACCGGCACCGAGAATTGCGATCTTGGTCATTGGAAGCACTCCTGGTTGGGATTTAGGTGGTCGGTCGGGCGATCGATATCAGCGACAGCGCGATCGAGATCAGCGGCAAGCGCGATCGGGATCAGCGACAGGCGCGATCGGGATCAGCGGCTGCCGAAGAGATCGCGGTTGCTGCCCTGTGTGACCGGCTTCCGGATGGCCGCATCGGGGTTGTGAATCGAAGCGGTGGTCGTGTTGTCGGTGCTGGTGACAGCCGGCTGGCTGGCGTCGTTCGAACCAAACTTGTCGCTGCCGGCAAAAGCGGCGCTGATGGAAATGAGGATAGCGGCGGTGGTGAGAGCGATCTTGGTCATCTGAGTTCTCCTGGTTGGTGTTTGCAGTCCGTGTTGGTGTCTGCAGCTGGAATATGGTCGCTCCGAATGCGAATGGAAATTGACTACAGATGGCGTTCTGATATTCATAAATGAATGGCAGAAATCGACTGGAACCTGATCAAGAGCTTTGTCACCGTGGCGGAATCCGGCAGCCTGTCGGCTGCCGCGCGAAAGCTTTCGGCCAGCCAGCCGACGCTTGGCCGTCACATCGGCGAGTTGGAACAGGCGCTGGGCGTCACGCTGTTCCGTCGAGGACGGCACGGCTACGAACTGACGGAGGCCGGCAGCACGCTGTTCGAACGCGGCAAGGCGGTCAGCGAGCAGGCAAGCGCCTTCTCACTCCTGGCACTGGGTTCGGTTGAGGCTATCGAAGGCACGGTGCGTATCGCCGCCAGCGAGGTCGTGGCGGCCTATGTCCTGCCTGAGATGACGATGCGGCTGGGGATCGAGGAGCCCGGCATCGAGGTCGAGATCGTCGCTTCCAATCAGGTTGAGAACCTGCTGCGTCGAGATGCCGACATCGCCATCCGCATGGTCAAGCCGGCGCAGAACGAGCTGATGGCACGCAAGGTCTGCGACATCGAGCTCTGCGCCTGCGCGGCCAAATCCTATCTCGACAGGCGCGGCCGTCCGCTGAAGCCTGCCGATCTTGTCGACCACGATCTGGTCGGCTTCGACCGCGGCGACGAGATCATCAGGGGTTTTACCCGGCACGGCATCCCCGTCACCCGGAGCAGCTTCCGCTTCAGGGCCGACAACCAGATTGTTTTGTGGGAAGCGGTGCGGGCGGGAAACGGCATTGGTCTTGGCCAGGAGCCGCTGGCCGACAGGGATCCTTTGATTGAGAAGGTGCTGCCTGACCTGCCGCTGCCAGTTCTGCCGGTGTGGCTGGCGATGCATCGCGACGTGCGTACCAGCGTGCGCATCCGCCGTGTGGTGGATTTCCTTCACGAGGAGCTGAAACGCTATTCGGCGGGTGCTGGCGCGAATTCGGCGCGGTGAGCGAGCCCGGCCATCAGCAACACGATGATCAGCAGTCCCGACATGGTGATGAAGATCGGGCCGAAGCTGGAATGCTCGGCAACGAAGCCGATCGCCGACGGCGCCACCAGTATGCCGCAGTATCCGATCGTTGTGACCACGCTCATGCCGGTGCCGGAAGACATGCCTTCCTGGTTGCCGCCGGCCGAAAAGATGATCGGCACCATATTGGCGATGCCGAAGCCGCAAAAGGCAAAGGCTGCAATGGCGAGCCAGGGCGAGGGCGCCAGGCCAGCCACCAGCATGCCGACCGCGGCTATGAGGGCCGACGCGCGTAGCGTCGTCACCGCGCCGAAGCGATTGCGTATGCCGTCGCCGAAGAACCGCGTAACCGCCATGACGCCCGAAAATCCAGCGTAGGCGAGGCCGGCGACGGCGAGATCGGCGCCGAGCTCCTGGCGCAGATACAGGGCTGCCCAGTCGAGCACGGCGCCTTCCGAGATCATCGCCAGCAACGCCATCAGCCCGATCAGATAAACCAGCGGGTTTGCCGGCAGTGCGAATTTGTGGTGCTCGGCCGCCTGCGGTCTGTCTTCGGCGAGGAGATGGCGAACGGCCACCGCGATCACCGCGAAGGCAAACGCCGTTACCGCCGCCGCGTGGACGAGGTGGCCGTAATGCTGGATGGCAAAGCCGCCGAGGCCGCCACCGGCAAAACCGCCGAGACTCCAGAAGCCGTGCGAAGACGACATGACGGCGCGGGAGAGCCGCCGTTCGACCACCACGGCGTTGGCATTCATCGCAACGTCCATGCCACCGATCGAGCCGCCGAAGATGATCATGGCAACGGCCGCCAAGGGTACGTCGGGCGCCAGCGCCACGACCATGAGACCGAGGCTGCCGCACAGGGCGAACCAACGCAGTACGGTGCGCGAACCATGTCTGGAGATCAAATGGCCACACCAGGTCATCGCGACGACGGCGCCGACCCCAAACAAGAGAATCAGCAGACCGAGCGTGAACTTCGAAATCTCCAGCCGGGTCAGGAACACCGGAATCTGCGGCGCCCAGCTGCCCGTCAGGAAGCCGTTGGCGAGGAAAATGGCCGCGAGCGCCCATCGGCCGCGAATGGCAGTCAGCTTGGCAGTTGACGCGTTCATGAGGCGAATCCCGCAAGAAATGGCTTCGCGCGGCAAATTAGATCGATTCAATTTTCAGTCAAGGCTCTTTCGGGAAGCATTTTTTGAGCCAAACACAGCCTTGAGTGATCGCCGGCCTTAATGGTCCTTGGGGCGCCTTGCCTCGAATTCGGCCTTCTTGGCGTCGGAGGCCTCGGTCTGGTTGAGCGCCTGCCATTGCGCATAAGGCATGCCGTAGACGATCTCGCGCGACTGATCCTTGGTGAGATCGACGCCCTCGGCATTGGCTGCCTCGCGATACCAGTTCGACAGGCAGTTGCGGCAGAAGCCGGCGAGGTTCATCAGGTCGATGTTCTGCACGTCGTTGCGTTCGCGCAGATGCTCGACCAGCCGGCGGAAGGCGGCCGCCTCGAAATCGCGTTGCTGCTCGTCGCTGAGTTCGGTCATCGAAACCTCCGTCATAGCGGCCCGGTGCGCGAGCCGAACATCTTCACCACATGTATATCGGGACGGCGGTCGATGGCGTCAACGATCGGCGCCAGCCGTTCGGCCCAGGCGAGCGCGCCCTTCTGGTCCGATATCAAATCCTGTCGGATCTCGATCAGCGCATGGGCGAAGCCGTTGACGATGGCGTGCTTGTACATGGTGTCGCCGCGCAGCGCGCCGTCATAGGGTTCGTTGTCGCCGACGACGAGGTTCCTGTCCTGCGCCAGCATGTCTATCAACGGCCGCGCCACGCGGTCGTCGAGGTCCCACAGGATGCCGACGTGCCAAGGACGCTGGATTCCTTGCATGGCCGGGGTGAAGGAATGCACCGAGAAGATGAAGGGCGCCTGGGCGGAAGCCTGTGCGACCGAGGCGATCATGGCGCTGACGGCGTCGTGATAGGGCCGATAGAACCCGTCGAGCCGCCTCTCGCGCTCCTCGGCAGCGATGGGGTAGTTCCCAGGTACGACCGTGCCGTCATAAAGCTGGCGAATGAGCGTCGGGTCGTCTTCGCCGCGATTGGGATCGATCAGCAGCCGCGAAAAATTGGCGAGCACCGCTGGCACGCCCAGCAGGGCAGCCAGTTCGCGCGTCACGCCCTCGACGCCGATGTCATAGGCGATGTGGCGGTCGAACTCCGCTGAGGGCAGGCCGAGGCTGCCATAGTCGTCGGGCAGGTCGCGACGGGCATGATCGCCCAACAGCACGATGCCTCGCTTGCGGTCGCCCTCGATGATGTCGAAAGGCGCGAAAACTGTGGATCGGGTCATTGGCGGGAAATGGTCTGTTCGCTGGCTTCCGGGGAGGATGCTATCGTCATTCCACGAAGACGACGCTTGCGCAATGCCGTTGTTTGGCCAAGGTTTCCCGGGAAATCTGGCACAAGTCGGCGAATTGTGCGCCGGAGCCTTTCTAAATCGATTGGAATTGGACAAAACGGTGCGTTGACATGCGCCCGGACTTTTCCGAAAAGGGGCGCAGAGAGATGCTGATGTGGTTTTTGAGGGGTTTTCGGATGAGTTCCGCCGGCGGGCAGCGCATGCGCTCTGCCTTTGCCATGCCGCTCCTCACTCTTGCCATCGGCCTGTCGGCCATGGTCGTGGCTTCGCCGGCGCGTGCCGATTTCCGCGTCTGCAACGCCACGCAGAACCTGGTTGGCGTCGGCATTGGCTATCGCGCCAAGGCCGGCTGGATCACCGAAGGCTGGTGGCACATCGAAGGATCGAGTTGCAAGACGCTGATCGAAGGGCCGCTGTCATCAAGGTTTTACTATCTTTATGCAGAAGACGCCGAACGCGGTGGACGCTGGGACGGCCCGATCAACATGTGCGTGGCTGAAAAAGAGTTCAAGATCGCAGGCGTAACCGACTGCGTCGCCCGGGGCTTTCAGCGCGCCGGATTCCAGGAATATGACACGGGCGAACAGGCAAGCTGGATGGTCCAGCTGACCGATGAGTCCACAACGGGAGGCGCTCCAGCCACCCCGGGAACAAACAGTCAATGAGACGTAGCCGCAAGGTCAAGATCCTAGCCACCATCGGTCCTGCCTCCTCCTCGGAGGAGATGCTGAAGAAACTGTTCGAAGCGGGCGCCGATGTGTTCCGCATCAATATGAGCCATACCGACCATGAACTGATGCGCACGCTGGTCGGACGCATCCGCGCTGTCGAGGAAGCCGTTGGCAGGCCGATCGGCATCCTCGCCGATCTGCAAGGGCCAAAGCTGCGCGTCGGCAAGTTCGCCAACGGCAAGGAAGTGCTGACGCAAGGCCAGACCTTCACGCTCGACGACAATCCCGAGCCCGGCACTTCGACCAGGGTCTATCTGCCGCATCCGGAAATCCTGAGCTCGGTCGAAGCCGGCCATCGCCTGCTGATCGACGATGGCAAGCTCGAGCTGAAGGCGGTGAAGAGCGACGGCAAGTCGATCGTCTGCACCGTCGTCGCCGGCACCACGATTTCCGACAAGAAGGGCGTCAGCCTGCCTGACACCGACCTGCCGGTCGGCGCGTTGACCGAGAAGGACCGCAAGGACCTCGATGCCGTGCTGGCCACAGGCGTAGACTGGGTGGCGCTGTCCTTCGTGCAACGGCCGGAGGATCTGGCCGAAGCGCGCAAGATCGCACGCGGCCGGGCGCTGATCATGGCCAAGATCGAGAAGCCGCAGGCTGTCGCCCGGCTGGCCGAAATCATCGAACTGTCCGACGCGCTGATGGTCGCCCGCGGCGATCTCGGCGTCGAGATGCCGCTCGAGGCGGTGCCCGGTATCCAGAAGCAGATCACGCGCGCCGCACGCCGCGCCGGCAAGCCGGTGGTGGTTGCAACGCAGATGCTGGAATCGATGATCACGGCACCGGTGCCGACCCGCGCCGAGGTGTCCGATGTTTCGATCGCCGTCTTCGAAGGCGCCGATGCCATCATGCTGTCGGCGGAATCGGCGGCGGGTGCCTATCCCGTCGAGGCCGTGGCAATGATGAACCGTATCGCCACCAAGGTCGAGACCGATCCGACCTATGCCGGCATCATCAACGCCCAGCGCTCCGAGCCGGAAGCGACCGGCGCCGACGCCATTTCGCTGGCCGCGCGCGAGATCGCCGAAACGCTGAAGCTGTCGGCGATCATCACCTACACCGCATCAGGCACCACGGGCCTGCGCGCCGCCCGCGAGCGGCCGCAAGTGCCTGTTATCGCGCTGTCGCCGATCCTCAACACGGCGCGGCGGCTGTCGCTTTTGTGGGGCACGCATTGCGTTGTCTCGCCCGACGCCGTCGACCTCGACGACATGGTCAACCGCGCCTGCCGCATCGCCTTCGACGAAGGCTTCGGCAAGCCGGGCGACCGCGTCATCATCACCGCGGGCGTACCGCTGCGGACACCGGGTTCGACCAACATGCTGCGCATCGCCTATATCGGGTCGGACACACAAGTCAGCCGCTAGATTCCTAAAGCGTGTCGCTTCTGAACGGTTCGGGCGACCGGCTTCAGGTCGGCGCGAGTTCGGCCTGCGGTACCTTGATATCGGCGCATCTGCCGGCGCCGTAGGCGTCGCCGGCGATGCGCGCCTCCACGGTCCTGGCCATCGCCTGCAGGTCTATATTCTTGCCGGCGACCTTCTCGATGGCGCCGACGGTCAGGTCGGGCGCGATCCAGTCTGGCTTGTGACCGAGATTGTGCACCCAGACGAGTTCGGCACCGGCAATGTCGCGCGCCAGATCGACCGAATGGATATGTGCATAGACCACCTTGTCGCGATCGCCTGAAATGACCACGGTTGGCGCCTTGATCTCGTTGTAGCGCGGTGCGGCGTCGAGGGCATAGCGATAGAGCCCGGCGACATCGGTGGCGTTGGCGCGAAAGGCTTTTGGTCGCAGCACCAGCGGGATAGAGGCCATCACGAGATAATTGTCCGGCACCTTGTTGGGCGAGAAAACGCAGGTGGTGGCGTCGGCCATCTGCAGTGTACCGGCCGGATAGGTCAGCGTTTCGGAAAACAGCCAGCCGAGCACCGGCATGGTGGTCAGATCGTAGTACCAGGCGGTTGCGCCGCCCGGCCATGGATGGGTCGCCGGTGCGAGGAAGACCAGTCCAAGTGTCTTGTCTGGATGCTCGCGGCCAAAGGCCGATGTCACCACGCCGCCGAAGGAATGGCCGACGATGACAGCCTTCCTGATGCCGAGATGGTCCATCAATGCGGCAATGGTGTTGGCCTGCGCCGACGGGTTCTCGTTGTTGGTGCCGCGACCCGACCAGCCGTGGCCTGGCCGGTCGAAGAACAGCATTTCGGCGCGGCCTTCGAGCAAGGGACGCAGCGGCAGCATCTGGTCCCTGAGATTGGCGCTGGCGCCGTGGATGAAGACGATCGGCGGCAGCTCGGCGTTGGCGGGTGCCGGAACATGGACATAGTGGATGCGGGCGCCGTCGATGTCAGCGAACTCGCCGATCGGCGGATTGCGGCGCTCGATCAGCCATGAGCCGACCCGGGTGACGCCGACAAAGCCGAAGACAAGCGCCATCAGGAAGGCAAGGGCGGCGTAGATCAGGTTCATGGGGGAAGATACGGAGGTGGAGGAGGGTAAGTTGTAGGGGAGTAGGGGAGTAGGGGAGTAG